>JBGAGQ010000049.1:0-50623 GCA_044226625.1 Thermoanaerobaculia bacterium | reverse complement strand
AGGTGCTCGTACCGCTCGCGGCCGGGATCGGTTTCGTCCCAACCGTCGCCGTCGAAGACCAGGTCGCCATGGTCGATCGCGATGTGCACGTCGCGCATCGCAAAGTCCTGCAATTCCGCCGCGACGATCAGCTCGCCGTTCTTCTCGTGGACGTCCACGTTCGGGGTCCAGGGTTCCGGGTCGCCGCCGCCGAGCGCCTGCTTCTGGAATTCCAACATGGGTGGCTCCTTTTCGTCCTCGATTGCAGGGTAGGCCTCCGCGAGCGGGGCGGACACGGGCGAACGGGCGGTGCTCCGCTCGAATTGGGGTGGGCGCGAGCCCCGCCCCGGGGGGCGGGTCGCGTTATGCTCGGCACGTCGACGAAACGAACGGAGCCCCCACAGGGGCCACAACCAGGGCCGCGATCGGGGTCAAACGGACCGGCCCGAGGATCTCCTTCGAACGATGAAGAAGCCGCACCTCTTGCGCGTCGAGGCGGGCGCCGCCGAGCTTTCGCCTCTTTTCGCCGCCGCGCGAGCGGAGGGCCTCCGGATCGGCTGGCTCGAGCTCGAAGCGGGCGTTCCCGAGCCGGTTCCGCCAAGCCTGGCGGACGCGGCGGAGAGGGGAGCCCTGCGCGCGGTCGCTGCAAGCGCGGGGCGGACGGTGGCGGTCAAGCCGCTGCGCGGCGCGCCCGTCCTGGACGATCTCCTGCGCGAGCACTTCCGGGGTTGCGCGCTGGTCCTCGTGCGTGGAGGAGAAATCGAGATGCCGAGCCTCGAGCGCGACGCGGAAGGCTATCGCGTCGTCTCGGCCACGATCGCGCGCCGGTTCGACGCGGCGAAGCTCGCCGCCGCGCTCAGGAAAGCGCGGCCGTTCGCCGGGCCGGCGGAAGGCTCGGCCGAGGATTCTGTCGAGGAGGCCTCGTGAGCGACGCGGCGAATCCGACCGCCCCGGAGCGCGTCTCGTTCGCGCGGCGGCTGGGACCGTGGGATGCGGCGATCATCGTGATCAGCGGCATCGTCGGCTCAGGCATCTTCGTGAACCCTTACGTCGTCGCCGGGCTGGTGAAGACGCCGGTCCTGATCCTCGGCGTCTGGGCGGTCGGCGGTCTGATCGCGCTCTGCGGTGCGTTCGTCTTCGCGGAGCTTTCGACCGTGGTACCCAAGGTCGGCGGCCAGTACGCCTTCTTTCGCGAGGCGTTCCACCCGCTTGCCGCGTTCCTGCACGGCTGGTCGATGCTGTGGATCGTCCAGTCGGGGGCGACCGCGGCGGTGGCGGTGGCGTTCGCCGACTATCTGGTGCGCCTTGCCGGGCTGCCCGCGGGTTCGACCGTGCCGGTCGCGGTGGCGGTCCTCGTCGGGCTCGGGGCGTTCCACGCTCTGGGGATCAAGCCGGGGGCGGTGCTGCTGAACGTGGTAACGCTCGCCAAGATGCTCGCGCTCGCCGCGTTGATCTTCGCCGCCTTCGCGCTCGCGCCGACCTCGGCGATCGAGTGGCGGCCGGCCTTGCCGCAGGAGATCCTCGCGGCGCGAGGCGGGTTCGGTCTCCTTTCGGTGTTCCTGGCCGCGCTCGCGCCGGCCATGTTCGCCTACGGTGGCTGGCAGAACGTCAACTACATTGCGGAAGAGGTGCGCGAGCCCGAGCGCAATCTGCCGCGCGCGATCCTGTGGGGCGTCGTCTGCGTCATCCTGATCTACCTGGGTGCGAACCTCGCCTACCTTCACCTCCTGGGGGCGCCCGCCCTGGCCGCGAGCCGCACCCCCGCGGCCGACGCCGCGGCCCGGCTGTTCGGCGAGCCGGGTGCGCGCACCATCTCCTTGCTGGTCGTCGTCTCGACGTTCGGATTCCTGAACCTCGCGCTCCTGTCCGCGCCGCGGGTCTATTACGCGATGGCCGCCGACGGGCTCCTGCCCGAGCGCTTCGCGGTGCTCAACCCGCGTTTCCGCGCCCCGACCGCGGCGATCCTTCTCCAGGCCGGTTTCGCGGCCCTGCTCGCGACGACCGGCGCCTACGAGCGGCTGCTCAACTACGCGGTGTTCGCCGACTGGGTGCTGTTCTCCGCCTCGGGGATCGCGCTGTTCGCCTTACGCAAGAAAATGCCGGACGCGGCCCGGCCGTTCGCCTCGCCGGGTTATCCGTGGATTCCCGCGGCGTTCGTCGCGGCCGGTGCGGCGATCGTCGTCAACCTCTTCGTGGCGGATCCGCCGAACGCGGTGCGCGCCACCTTGGTGATCGCGGCCGGCGTGCCGGCGTTTTGGCTGTCGAAACGATTCGGAGCCCGGAAAAAAAGGGACGCCCGTCCCTAGGCCACGCCGCGCCACATTGACACCTGCGCATTCGGGCACCTATACTCGGCGACCCGAGATTCCAACGAGTTAGATTTCCGTTGAGCTCGGCGCCCCCATCCGGGCCTCAACAGGCGCGCCGCTTCCGCCTGAATCCAAATATCAAGGAGGTAGCACCCTTTATGCCGTCCCACTTTGACCAGGACCAGCCTGCCGCTGAGTCCACTACCGACCAGGAGATGGACTACCAGGCCCTCCTGGCGCTCTACGACGAGAGCATGCGGAACTTGACCGAGGGCGAGATCGTCCCGGGCCGGGTCATCGGCGTCACCGCGAACTCGGTGATCGTCGATGTCGGCTACAAGTCCGAGGGTCTGGTTCCGATCGACGAGTTCCTCGACCGCGACGGCAAGCTCTCCGTCAACGTCGGCGACGAAGTCGACGTGCTCCTGGAGAAGACCGAGGACCAGGAGGGGCATGTGCTCCTCTCGCACACCAAGGCCCTGCGTATGCGCAGGTGGACCGAGGTCGACCGCGCGTTCAAAGAGGGTCGCGTGATCAAGGGGCGGGTGATCGAGCGGATCAAGGGCGGTCTCACGGTGGACGTCGGCCTGCGGGCGTTCCTTCCCGGCTCGCTGGTGGACATCAAGCCGGTCAAGAACCTCGAGGCGCTCCGCGGCATGGAGCTCGAGTTCAAAGTCATCAGCCTCGATCGGCGGCGCAACAACATCGTGCTGTCGAGGAAGGCGGTCCTCGAGAAGGAGCTGGAGAAGAAGAAGTCCGAGACGCTCAAGCGGCTCGAAGAGGGCGCGCGCCTTCCGGGCATCGTCAAGAACATCACGGACTACGGCGTCTTCGTGGACCTGGGCGGCATCGACGGCCTGCTCCACATCACCGACATCTCCTGGGGCCGGGTGAACCATCCCTCCGAGCACTTCAAGGTCGGCGACGAGATCGAGATCGTGGTCTTGAAGTTCGACCCCGAGACCGAGCGCGTCTCGCTCGGCTACAAGCAGCGCTCCGAGGATCCCTGGCATCTGGTCGACAAGAAGTACCCGATCGGCTCGCGGGTGGCCGGACGGGTCGTCTCGCTGGTCGATTACGGCGCGTTCGTCGAGATCGAAGAGGGCGTCGAGGGCCTGATCCACGTCTCCGAGATGTCGTGGACCAAGAAGGTCGTCAACCCGGCGAAGATCCTCGAGGTCGGCCACGAGGTCGAGGCGATCGTCTCCGAGCTCGACATGGACCAGCGGCGAATCTCCCTGTCCTTGCGCCAGACCGAGCGGAACCCGTGGGAGGAGCTGGCCGACAGCCACCCCGTGGGCAGCGTGATCGAGGGCAAGGTGCGCAACCTCACCGAGTTCGGTGCGTTCGTCGAGATCACCGACGGCATCGACGGCCTGATCCACGTCTCCGACATGAGCTGGACCAAGCGGGTAAAGCACCCGAGCGAGGTCTTGAAGAAGGGCGACACCGTCAGGGCGCGGATCATCAACATCGACGTCGACAACCAGCGCGTCTCGCTCTCGCTCAAGGAGTTCATGCCGAACGAGTGGGACGACTTCGCCGACTCGCACCGGGTGGGCGACGTGCTCGACGGGCGGGTGGTCAACGTTACCGACTTCGGGCTGTTCATCGACATCTACAACGGCCTTGAGGGGCTCGCCCACGTGAGCGAGATCGACGGCGTGGCCGGTCAGCGCCTGGAAGACCGCTTCCAGGTCGGCGACTGGGTCCGCGCCCGCATCCTCCGAATCGAGGAAGGGGACAAGAAGGTGGGCCTCTCCCTCCACGGTGTCTCGCAGCCGGAAGGCGACGAGCTGGATTCGCTCAAGGACGAGGCGACCCGACGGGCTTCCGACGCCGGCCGGTCGACTCGGGACGCCGCCATCCGGGCCGGCGTGGTGAAGCCGAGCGAGGAGCCCGAGGGGCGGCGCGGTGCCGGCTCCGACGCCGAGGGTGACGCCGAGGGCGCCGACGGGGGAGACTCCGAGGCGGAAATCCAGAGCGCCTAATTTTGCGATAGGCTCGAACGGCGGCTCCGAGGGGGGCCGCCGTTTTCATCTCTGGCAGGGATCTCAGGTATCGGGGGTCGACGGTGTTCGCACGAGACGGAATGACCAAAGCCGAGCTGGTCGAAGAAGTCGCCCGAACGACGCAGCTGACCAAGAAACAAGCGGAAATCATCGTCAACGAGGTCTTCGACAGCATCGTCCTGTCGCTCAAGTCGGGCGAGAAGATCGAGCTACGGGGCTTCGGCAGCTTCCGCATTCGCCATCGCGGAGCGCGCACGGGGCGCAATCCGAAGACCGGCGACAAGGTCGACGTGCCGCCGAAGCGGATCCCCTATTTCAAACCCGGCAAGGAGCTGCGCGAGCTGCTCAACGACGAGGTCTAGGGCCCGGCCGCCTGCCGAGCCGGAGAGAGGTGTGCTCCGGACTCGGGACGTAGGGCCGCGTCCGCCGAAGGTCCGCGGTTCGACGGGCGAACGATGGATGCTCGCGCGCCCCGCGCGCTAAGGAGCACGAGTGACGGAAACCGAAACTCCCGCAACTCCAGGGCCGGACCTTGGAACCGGCACGGCGATCACCGCCGCCGTCATCGCCTGGTTGTTGCCCGGAGGCGGACATCTCTTCTTGAAGCGTTGGCACCGGGGGCTCGCTTTCTTCGCCCTGGTCGCCGTCTCGGCGTTCTTGGGGCTCAAGCTCGAAGGCCAGCTCTATCGGCCGGTGCCCGGGGAGCCGCTGTCGGTTCTCGGCACGATCGGCGAGGCCGGAGCGGGCTCGGTCTACGGTGCCCTGCGCTACGTCACGCATTACGAAGGGAATCTCCGCGGCGCGGGCTACGAATACGGCACGGCGTTCCTGCTCACCGCCGGCCTGATGAACCTGTTGCTCATCTTCGACGCGTGGGACATCGCGCGGGGCAAGAAGGACTGAGGGGGCGCCGACCATGGTGATCAGCCACTTCTTTCTGATGGTGGTCTTCGCTCTGATCGTGAGCGTCTTCTTCTGTCTGCTCTGGCGGCGCGAACGGAGCGCCCAGATCCGACTGTTCCTGCAGCTCTTCCTCGGCATGGTGCTCGGAGGCCTCGCGATCGCGTGGCTGATGTATCCCTTCCCGCAGGGGCCGCCGGCGCCGATTCCATGAGTTTGCGGCTGATGGCGGTCGCCGGTGAGGCCTCCGGCGATCTGCATGCCGCGCGGCTGCTCGAGGAGCTCGCGCGGATCGAACCCAACCTCTCCCTCTTCGGCCTCGGCGGCGACCAGATGCGCGCCGCGGGCGTGCGGACGATCGCCGATTCGTCCGAGATCTCCGTCGTCGGGCTGGTCGAGGTCCTCAAGGTCCTGCCGCGGGCGCGGCAGATCTTCGCCGCGCTGCTCGCCGAGGTCGACCGCGAAAGGCCGGCCGCGGTTCTGCTGGTCGACTTCCCGGAGTTCAATCTGCGCCTCGCCAAGGAGCTCTCCCGGCGCGGCTTTCCGGTCGTCTATTACGTGAGCCCGCAGATCTGGGCCTGGCGCAAGGGACGGGTCCACGCGATCGCCCGCGACGTCGCCCGGATGCTGGTGCTGTTTCCCTTCGAGGTCGATTTCTACCGCCGGTACGGCGTCGACGTGGTGCACGTCGGGCACCCGCTGGTCGACGAGGTGCCGCGCCTGCCGCAGGTCTGGGACCGGCCCGCGCCTCGGCCGGACGGCGAGCCCTTTCGCGTCGCGCTCCTTCCCGGGTCGCGCCGCTCGGAGGTGGAGGTCCTCCTCCCGCTCCAGCTCGCGGCGCTCGCGGCACTCGCGCCGAAGGTTCCCGTGGTCGGTCGGATCATCCGGGCGCCGACGATCGCGCGCGCCGCGATCGAGCGCCATCTGGCGGCGGCGGGGCTCGGGCCGGGCCGCGAGCCGCGGATCGAGATCGTCGAATCCGATCGGTTCGAGGCCATCGCCGATTCGCATCTGGCGCTCTGCGCCTCCGGCACCGCGACGCTCGAGGTGGGCCTGCTCGGCACGCCGATGATCGTCTGTTACCGCCTCTCTTCCTGGACCTGGCGTCTCGCCCGGCTGCTGGTCAAGCTGCCCCACGTCTCGCTGGTCAACCTGGTGCTCGAAAAGGGAGCGGTCCCGGAGAAGCTGCAGCACGACGCCGAGCCCGAGCGCCTCGCCGCCGAGGCCGAGCGGCTGCTCAGCGACCCGGCCGCGATCGCGGCCATGCGGAAAGACCTCGGCGAGCTGCGCGGTCGCCTCGGACAGGGCGGGGCCAGCGCCCGCGCGGCGCGAGCGGTCGCCGACCTGCTGCGCCAGAGGGCGGCGGCGTGAGCTCGTTCTCCTTCTTCTGGCGCTACGTCCGGCGTTACGTCGGCTGGGCCGTCCTCGCGGGGCTCGGCATCGTCCTGTTCGCCGCGGCGACGGGCGGGATCGTCTCGTTGATCGAGCCGGTGTTCGGCGAGGTGCTGCTCGCCAAGGAGGGCGCGCCGAACGTGCTGGGGATGCCGATCGGCAAAGGGCACGATGCCGCCGGTTCCCATCGTCCCAGCGCCACGCCCGATTGGCTCAAGGGCCTACAGCGCAAGCTCGACGTCGAGCACAAGATCCAGAAGAGCTACGAGTCGCTCAAACGGGAGCTCGGCATCGGCGACCGCGAGGTCGTCTGGTTCGTGCCGCTGCTGTTCGTCTTCGTTTTCCTGCTTCGGAGCATGTCGGACTTCGTCGCCGGCTATTCGTTCCAGCACATCGGCCTCGGGGTCACCACCGACATCCGCAACGACCTCTATCGGCGAATCCTCGAACAGTCGAGCCGGTTCCACGCCGAGCATCCTTCGGGAGAGCTGGTCGCCCGCGTGATCAACGACGTGGCGATGATGCAGAGCGCGGTGTCGAACCGCCTGCTCGACCTGTTCCAACAGACGCTCACCCTGGTGGTCCTGGTCGGCCTCCTGCTCTCCACGCATTTGAAGCTCGCGTTGATCTGCCTGGTGGTGGCGCCCGTGCTCGTCTATCCGATCATCCGGTTCGGCCGCGGGATGCGCAAGACGAGCCACCGCAGCCAGGAGCGGATGGCCGATCTCGCGAGCCTGATGAACGAGGGGATCCGCGGCCACCGCGTGGTGAAGGCGTTCGGCATGGAAGCTTTCGAGCTCGGCCGCTTCGAGGTCGCGACCCGCCGCCATCTGCGCACCAACCTGCGCGCCCAGCTGCTGTCGAACGCTTCCGGGCCGGTGGTCGAGTCGCTCGCCGTGATCGGCGCCGCGGCGCTGCTGATCTACGCCGGCCGGGCGATCCGCGCGGGGGAGCTCACGGCGCCCGAGCTGATCAAGTTCCTGACCACGGCGTTGATGATGTACGACCCGATCCGGAAGCTGAACAAGGTGAACCTTGTGCTCCAGGAGGCGCTGGCCGCCGGGCAGCGCGCCGTGCGCCTTCTGGCGATCCCGGACGAGGTGCGCGAGAAGCCGAACGCGCAGTCGATCGAGGGCGTGCGGGATCAAATCCGTTTCGAGGCGGTGGAATTCGCCTATCAGGACCGGCCGGTTTTGAGGGAGCTGAACCTCGAGATCCGACGTGGCGAGCTGGTCGCCCTGGTCGGTCCCTCGGGCGCCGGCAAGTCGACGCTGGTGAACCTCCTGCCGCGCTTCTTCGACCCTTCGGCCGGGAAGGTCACGCTCGACGGCGTCGACTTGCGCGACCTGAAGCTCGCCTCGCTCCGGTCCCAGATCGGGATCGTCACCCAGGACACGCTGCTGTTCAACGACACGGTGCGCAACAACATCGCCTACGGCCGGTCGGACCTGCCGATCGAACGGGTGCGCGCCGCGGCGACCGCGGCCTACGCGGACGAGTTCATCCGCGAGATGCCGGACGGGTACGACACGGTGATCGGCGAATCGGGCAGCCGTCTCTCCGGCGGGCAGCGGCAGCGGCTCGCGATCGCCCGCGCGCTGCTCAAAGACGCGCCGATCCTGATCCTCGACGAGGCGACCTCCCATCTCGACACGGAATCCGAGGTGCTGGTGCAGAAGGCGCTCTACAACCTGATGCAGGGGCGGACGACGCTGGTGATCGCCCACCGGCTCTCGACGGTCACCAAGGCGGACCGGATCATCGTGCTCGAAGGCGGCCGGATCGTCGAGGAGGGCTCGCACGCCGAGCTTCTCGCGCGCGCGGGCTCGTACAAACGCCTCTACGACCTGCAGTTCCAAGTGTGAGCGACGAGGCGCCTTCCCGCGCGGCGGGCGACGAAAGCTCCCCTCGCGCCGAGCGCCCGGACCGTAGCGTCGGGCCGATCGCCTGGCTCGCGGCGCTCGTGATCCGGGCGCTGCGCGTCACCTGCCGGCTGGAGTTCCATCATCAGACCGAGATCCGCCGCCGCGAAGCGGCCGACGAGCATTTCCTGCTCGCTTTCTGGCACCGGCACCTGCTGCTCATGCCCTACGGCTATCGAGGAAAGAAGATTTCGGTCCTGATCTCGAGCAGCCGCGACGGCGAGCTGATCGCCCGGACCGTGCGCCGCCTCGGCATCGATTCGAGTCGCGGCTCGACCACGAGAGGGGGAGCGGCGGGGCTCCGCGACCTCTTGCGCAAGGCGAAAGCCGGCTACGACATCGCGTTCACACCGGACGGACCCAAAGGGCCGCGCGGCAAGGTCCAACCCGGAGCCCTGCTCGCCGCGGCGGCCACCGGCTTCCCGATCGTCCCCGTCGGCCTCGCCGCGAGCCGCGCGAAGTACCTCCGCTCGTGGGACCGCTTCGTCGTCCCCTGGCCCTTCTCCCGCGTCGCCTTCGTCTACGGCGAGCCGCTCTCGATCGAACGCGGCGCGCCGCTGGAGCCCTACGGCGAAGAGCTCGAACGCCGCCTCGACGCCTGCGAAGCCGAGGCCGAGCGGCTGCTCCGGTAGCTCCCGGCATCCTCGGAGACCGAGGCGCTCGTGGGGGATGCGGTTGCCCGCCGTGCGGAGGTCCCGTTACCCCGCGCGACGGTCCGCGGAATCGGTGTTCTGGGCCAGCGCACCGGTGATCTGACTCTTAGCAGTGGTGCTCTGGGCCAGGGCGCCGATGATCCGGTGCCCATCATTGGTGATCTGGGCTAGTACGCCAGTGATCCTGTCGCGCGGGTGGACTGGTTCTTGACGTCACTGTGTGCCAGCCGCCACCTCTCCGGCGTCGGGAGGTCCGCCATCGTCCGTAACCTTCAGGAGAGAGTGTTGAATTGAGGTGACAAAGGGGGATATTTCCCCCTGTCTGCACACCATACTTTCCAGAGGAGGGAGGGGTAGGCCCAGAACCGGCACAGGAGGTACCTATGAGTAAGACTCAAAGGGCTCGGATGGGGCCCGGAAAAGAAATTAAGCAAAGAGGAAGTTCTGAGGTGGAAAAAAAAGGGTGGCTGGAGTGGCTCCTAAGAATCATAGGACCGATCGCGTGGTTGCTTGCGAAGCTCGCGGACCGGCTGTTGATTCGTATGGGGCATTAACCCACCACCCTTCATGGAGGGGATGCGTCGTTGGAAGCGATGCTTCCCCTCCATGGTCTTTAAAGTGTCTGCCACTAACCCAAGCGAGCAAGTCGCCGCGCCGAAGTTCCGATTAGATCACCTAACGGCGAGAGCCTCGAAAGGAGATCTCTGAGTGGGGTGGCCTTCGATAGCTTCCCGCAAGCAAGCGGGTACCGGCTGAGGAGGGTTCGAGAGGGCCTCAGGACCTCCAACTCGTGGCCGAGATCGCGGCGGGCTGTAGAACCGAGCCGGCCCCGGCGCCTCACCGCCGTGCCCGTTAGCGCCGTCGCCGCCCCCTTACCAGACCACCTCATACCGGAAGTCGTACTCCGACCCTTTCGCGTCGCGGGCGTGGAGCTTCATCTCGCCGCCCGCTCCCTTGTACGCGCCGGTGCCGCCGGTGATGGCGAGGACCGAGTCTCCGGCGTCGAGGAACGGACCTTCCACGGTGATCTGACCGTCGCTCAGGGAGACGGTCCAGAAGCACTCCCAGGACGTTCCGGGCACGGTGCGGATGCAGTATCCCTGGTCGGTGCCGGTCTTATTCTGGTTCGCTTCGTCGTAGACCTCGTTGGCGAAGGTGAGCAGGTCGCCGGCCGAATCGCCTTTGGCGCCCGTGTCGGTGACGGCGTCCGTGGTCGCTCGCTCGACGAGCGCGATCGTTTGGGTCTTCGGGGTGGCGGGCGGCGGTGCCGCGGCGGCGGACGGTGGCGGGGGCGGCACCTGGCAGGAGGAGAGGACGAGGACGAGCGGCAGGAACGCGGCGAAGCGAATCGTGGCCATGCGAGGTTCCTCCAGATTTCGAAAGCGAGAGTGGCTCGATCTTACTCGAGCCGCCCGGCCGCCTTGCCGTAGGATCTCGGGGATGAGCCCGCACCGGTTCGACTACCGTCTTCGAATCTTCACCCTTGGAGCGCTTGGCTTGTTTGCTCTCTCGGCGGGAGCGACGGAGGGCGAGTCCCACCGCCTGACGGTTCGGACTTCCGACCGGTGCGAGTTGGGGGTCGATCGGATCGATCAGGACGGCATACCGAGCTCGTGCTGGATCCTCTCGTGCCGTGGCCGGCGGACCGTCAAGGTCGGGTGTGACGTCACCGCGTTCCTCGCGGTGGCCGACGTTTCGGTCTCGCCCGATCGAAAGTGGCTCGCGGTGATCTCGGTGGGGGAGGGGCACCCGATGCTCGAAGTGGTCGACCTCCTGCGCTTCACCGACGCGCACGTCTACGAGCCGCTCGCCTCGATCAATCCCTACCCTGGAACCGTCCTGCTCGCCGGGTGGGAGCCCCAGGCTCTGCGGGTGGAAAGCGACGTTCCGCTCGATCGCCTGCCGCTACCGATCGAAGAGGTCGATTCGTGGCTCCTCCCCGAGCCGCGCCTGTTTCGGCTGGAGATCCCGACCTGGATGGTCGTCCCCGCGGCGAGCGCGCCTTAGCGCGGATCGATCCTCGGGGTTCGTAGGGCTCCTACGGCGGCTGCGGGTCCTGGGCGGAGGCGAACTCCCTCTACTCGATGACCACGTTCGACAGGTCCTCGGCCGGCTCCGGATCCTTGATCTTCATCGCTTCCAGCGCTTCGACCAGGGCGGTGGCGACCACCAGGTTGCGGAACCATTTTCGGTTCGCGGGGACGACGTACCAGGGCGCCCACTCCGTCGTGGTCTTGTCCAAGAGGTCCTGATAGGCCGCCATGTAGTCGTCCCACAGCGCGCGGTCGTCGAGGTCGCCGAGGCGGAACTTCCAGCGCTTGAGCGGATCGGCGAGACGCGCTTCGAGCCGCTCCTTCTGCTCGTCGCGGTCGATGTGGAGGAAGAACTTGAGGATCGTCGTGCCGTTGTCGGCGCACAGCTTTTCGAATTGGTTGATCTGTTCGTAGCGAGCCTTCCAGATTTTCTTCGGCGCGAGCTTCCGTACGCGGACGACCAGCACGTCCTCGTAGTGGCTCCGGTTGAAGATCACCATCTCGCCCTTGCCCGGCATCTTCGGATGGACGCGCCAGAGGAAGTCGTGGGCGAGCTCCTCCTCGGTCGGCGCCTTGAACGATGCGGCCCGTACCCCGAGCGGGTTCACGCCGTCGAACACGTGGCGGATCGTGCCGTCCTTGCCGCTCGTGTCCATCCCCTGGAGGACGACGAGAACGCTTCGCCGCCCCTCCGCCCAGAGCTTTTCCTGGAGCACTTCCAACCGATCGTTCAGCTGGTCGAACAGGGGCTGGACCTTCTCCTTGCCCCCTTTAAAGCCCGCGGTCGAGCCGGCATCGAAGCGCGAAAGGTCGAACGGTTTGCCCGGCTCCAGACGATACCGTTTCATGAAACCTCCGTGTCCTTGTTGAAGGGCTATAATTTCACCAATTCGTTGAAAGGAACGATCGCATGCCTTCGCACCGCGCCCTGCTCACGATCTGCGTCCTGCAACTCGCTTTTCTCTCGGTCGCCGTCGCTCGGGCGGAATCGGGCGTCCCCTCGGCGGCCGAAGCGCCGAAGGATCCCGTGTATGCCGCACTCCGCTCGGTGAAGCCCGACGGTCGGACGCTCACCGTATCCAACCTGACGCTCGAACGGGACGCGTTCCGGTTCGAGTTCGCCTCCGGGACGTTTCATTTTCTCACGCCGGTCGAAGGGCGGACGGTCGGTGCCGTCTTCCTGGGCAAGGGGACTTTCCGCCTCAACCCGGCGACCCCGGGGGAGCGGCGCCGCCTGGCGCTCGACTCGGGCGGCGATCCGAAGACGTTCGAGACGCTCGTCGACGGTTTCTCCCGACTGGTCCTCCTGTTCGGCGACGACACCGCGGCGGAGCTGGCGCTCTCGGCGCCGATCGCGAACGGGACGCCGAGCCGCGAGGCGCTCGACGCCTGGGAGGCGCACCTCAAACGGCAGCGCAAGGACTACCACGTCAATTTCCACCTTCGCGTCCTCGCCGACCTGCTGGACTTTCCGGGGATGACGAGCGGCGTATTCCTGGCGTTCCTGGAGGGAGAGAAGACGGGGCCCTCGCTCGCCGCGGTCGATCCGCGCGGCGGCGAAGCGCTCGGCGTGGGGGCGGGAGGCAAGGAAGATTCGACGTTCTTCGTGATCGACGAGACCAAGGGCGGAAGCTGGTACGAATCCGAAAGCGCGGCCGAGATCAAAGGGGGCCGGCGCACCGCCCTGTGGCGCTCGACCGACGCGACGCACTACGACGTCGAGACGGCGGTCGCCAAGGACGAGGACGTCGCCGGAACGACGACGATCCACTTCCAGGTGGTCGTCCCGAAGCTCCGGGTCGTGCCGCTCAACCTGCAACCCGAGCTGCGCATCCGCTCGGCGCGGTTCGCACCCGAAGGCGAGGAGTCTTGGTCTCCGTTGCCCTTCGTCCAGGAGGCGGAAAAGGAGGATGCGAACCCTGCCGTGATCTTTCCTCGCCAGCTCAAGAAAGGGGAGCGGATCCGGCTGGAGCTGACCTATGCCGGAGACAAAGTGTTGATCGACATGGGCGAGAAGAACTACGCGGTGCTCTCGCGCGTGGGCTGGTACCCGAACCTCGGCTTCTTCACCGATCCGGCGACGTTCACGCTCACCTATCGAGTGCCGGCAGGCAACGAGATCATCTCGGTCGGCAACCCGGTCGAGAGTCGCGCGGAGGGGAAGCAGACGGTCTCGGTCTGGAAGGCGGAGACGCCGATCCAGGTGGCCGGCTTCAACTACGGCAAATTCAAGAAGCACGCGAAGAAAGACGAGGTCTCCGGGATCGAGGTCGAGGTCTGGACGAATCCGGGGACGCCGGACATCGTCCGTGAGATCAACCAGTTCTTGAGCAGCGCGGGGGTCGAAGGGGTCGAGTCGTCCGCTTGGGGGGATGGTTCCGGGCAGCTCGCGCCGACCCTCGGCAAGGTGAACACCGACCGCTTGGCCGAGTCCGCGCTTGCCGACGGCATCAATTCGGCGCGTCTTTATACGACCTACTTCGGCCCCATCCCTTCGACGCGGGTGGCGATCACCCAGCAGTCGCAATGGACGTTCGGTCAATCGTGGCCGGCGCTCATCTATATGCCGTTCATCAGTTTCCTCGACGGAACGCAGCGTCAGCGCGTCGGGCTCGCGGGGGCCAAGGATTTCGTCGAGGCGGTCGGGTACCACGAGTTCGCCCACCAGTGGTGGGGTCACCTGCTCGGCTGGGAGAGTTACAGGGACCAGTGGCTCTCCGAAGGTTTCGCCGAGTTCTCGGCTGCGCTCGCGATCCAACACACGCAGGGTTGGGCCGCCTATGACAAGTTCTGGCGCGAGGCGCGCAAGCGGATCTTCGAGGTGACCCCCGGCAACGCGTTCGCCCCCTGGGAGGCCGGGTCGATCGCCGACGGCTATCGCTCCGGTTCCTCGCGCGCTCCGTCCGCTCCGTTCTCCCTGATCTACGAGAAGGGGGGCTACGTCCTCCACATGCTGCGCATGGCGATGTTCGAAGCGCGATCGAAAGACCCGGACGCGCAGTTCATCGCCATGATGAAGGACTTCACCTCGACCTACGCCGGCAAGAACCCCTCGACCGCCGACTTCGCCGCGGTGGTCGAGAAGCACCTTCCTCCGTCGCTCAACGCGACCCGGGACGGCAAGATCTCCTGGTTCTTCGACCAGTGGGTCTACGGCAACGAGATTCCGAAGCTCACCTCCGATTTGAAGGTCGAAGGGGCCGCCGACGGCGGCTATCGGATCCACGGCACGATCACGCAGTCGGAGGTCGGCCCCGATTTCCGCACCCTGGTGCCGATCTACCTGGAGATCGACAAGGGGCAGTACGTCCAAGCGGGCGTGCTCCCAATGGTCGGCTCGGCCTCGAAGCCGGTCGACGTCGTGCTCAAGCCGCCGAAGAAACCGCGCCGGGCGTTCGTCAACGCGCGGGGCGAGGTGCTCGCCCGGGATTGATTCAGGAGGAGGGGCCGCCGGTCTCCGACGGCTCCGCGATCGGACCGCTATCGGATGTGGCGGTACAGCCGCGCCAGGCGCTCGGGCGAGACGCCGCAGGCGTAGAGGAACCAGATCAGCCAATTGGTCGCGATCGTCTTCGCGATCCCCCCGTGGAGGAACCGGCGCGCCGCGGTGACTGCCGGGCCGGGGAGGAGCGCGAGGCCGTGGGCGCGGTTCAGGCGGCCGGCGAAATCCAGGTCTTCGAGGATCGGCCAGTCGCGGTAGCCCCCCAGCCGCTCGAATACGTCGCGCCGGACGAACTGCGCCTGGTCGCCGAGGGGACGTTTGGTGATCCGCGTGCGAAGGTTGACGATCCGGTTGCCGAGGCGGAACAGCGGCCGGTCGCAATCGAACCGAACGAAGAACGCCCCTCCCGCGGCGCCCCGCTCGACGGCGCGGCGGATCGCGTCGCCGCTCCCCGGGGGGAGCACCGTGTCGGCGTGGAGGAAGAGCAGGACGTCTGCGTCAGTCGCCGCCGCGGCGCCCCGGTTCAGCTGGATGCCGCGCCCGGGAGGGCCGGAGACGACCGTGGCGCCGAGCTCCTTCGCGATTTCTACCGTCGCGTCCGTGCTCCCGCCGTCGGAGACGATCAACCGATCGGCTTCCGAGCTCGCCCGGGCCAGATGGGCGCGAAGCGCGTTCTGTTCGTTGAGCGTGGGGACGACGATCGCAAGGCGCATGGCAAGTCGCGGGGAGGCCGGGGATGTTAGCATGCCGTCATGACGCAACTCGTTGATCCTACGGATCGTAAAGGCCGATCGTGGGGGTCGACGAACCTCTACGTCGAAACGGAGCCAGGCGGATGAGCGCGACGCCGTTTTCTCATCTCGACGAGACGGGCGCCGCCCGCATGGTCGACGTCTCGGGCAAGGCGGTCACCCGCCGCGTCGCCGAAGCGTCTTGCCGCGTGCGGCTGGCCGAGGGGACGGTGGCGGCGCTCTCCCGCCTTCCCAAGGGGGATGCCGTGGCGGTCGCCCGCCTCGCGGGCATCCAGGCGGCGAAGCGGACCGACGAGTTGATCCCGCTCGCCCATCCGCTGCCGATCGACCAGGTCGAGGTCGACGTCGAGCCGGACGAGGCCGGTGTCGCGATCCGTAGCCGCGTCGTCACCGTCGCCCGGACGGGCGCGGAGATGGAAGCGCTCACCGCTTGCTCGGTCGCGGCGCTCGCCCTCTACGACATGGTGAAGGCGGTCGATCGGGAGGCGGTCATCACCGACCTCCGACTGGAGAAGAAGAGCGGCGGCAAGAGCGGCGACTTCGTCCGCGAACCGTCGCGCCGCGAGGTGCCCGAATGAACCGTTCGAAACAGGGCGGAAGGCCCGCCGTCACGACCGGCCTCGACCGCTTGCTCGCCGACCCTTCCCGCCTGGCCGGCCGGCGTTTCGGCCTGCTCGCCCACGGTGCCTCGATCGATGCGCGATCGCGCCCGATCCACCTCGCGCTCGCCGCGGCCGGCCATCCGGCGGCGAAGCTGTTCGGTCCGGAGCATGGCTTCTACGGCATCGAGCAGGACATGGTGGCGTCCGAAGGGGGCGTCGACCCGTGGACCGGCGCGCCGCTCGAATCGCTCTACGGCGATTCGGAATCGACGCTCCGCCCCGACCCCTCGGCGTTCGTCGGGCTCGACCTGCTGCTCTGCGACGTCCAGGACGTCGGCTCGCGTTACTACACCTACGCCGCGACGGCGATCTGGGCGGCGGAGGCGGCCCGGCAAGCGGGCTGCGAGGTCTGGGTGCTCGACCGCCCGAACCCACTCGGCGGCGTGGTGGTCGAAGGGAATCTGCTCCAGCCGGGGTTCGAGTCGTTCGTCGGCGCATTCCACCTGCCGGTGCGGCACGGGCTCACGCTCGGCGAGCTGTTCCGGCTCCAGGCGATGCGGCAGGGGGGCGAGCCGAGCGTCGAGGTCTGGACGATGGACGGCTGGCGGCGCGACATGGCCTGGGAGGAGACCGGCCTGCCCTGGATCGCACCCTCGCCGAACATGCCGACGCCGGCGACGGCGATCGTCTACCCCGGCGGCTGTCTGATCGAGGCGACGGAGCTGTCGGAAGGGCGCGGCACGACGCGGCCGTTTCTCCTCACCGGGGCGCCCGGCCTCGATCCGCTCGCCTTCTCCCGAGCGCTCGAAGCGCGAGATCTGCCGGGGGTGCGGTTCGTGCCGACCTGGTTCCGGCCGCAATTCCAGAAGCATCGCGGCGAGATCTGCGGCGGCGTCGAGATGGTGGTGGACGACGCCCAGGCGTTTCGCTCCTACCGGACCGGCCTCGAGATGCTCGACGTCGTCGCTCGCATGGGGGCGCTCGTCTGGCGCACCGCGCCGTACGAGTTCGTCGCGGACATTCCCGCGATCGACCTGCTCACAGGCGGCACCGAAGGCCGGAAGGCGATCGAAAGCGGCGAGGGCTTGAAGGAGTGGATGGCGACCTTCGCCGCGGAGGAGGAGGCGTTCCGGGTAGAGCGGCGGGAGATCCTGCTCTACCCGGAAGGCTGAGGCTTAGAAACGCCAGCTGTCCGTGACGCTCCCCGAACCGCTCGCCGGCACGGCGTAGGTCCGGTTCGCGCCGGTCTCCCAGGTGACCGTGGCGCCTTGCTTCATGATGTATTTGTACTGGACGGTCGTCCCCTTCGAGGCGAAGAAGAAGTCCGGGCCGCTCCAGCTTGCCGAGGAGACCCAGTTGAGCTTGACCGCCTTGTTCGTGTCCCAGGCGCCGAGCTCCGGAACGTTGCCGACCACGTAGAGATCCTGGCCGACCACGGTGGTGAAGCCGTTCACCGTGAAGTCGACCCGGGTGACCGCCGAGGCCGCGCAGGGGCGGGCGAGCAGGGCGAGCGTCGAGCGCGCCTGGACGCCGTAGGTCGAGCCGGCGAGCTTCCACATCGGCTGGTTGTCCCAGACGGTGATCGCCGGGTCGTAATAGACGTTGCCCGTCCCCTCCGCCCAATCGGCCGTGTCGGCGAGCAGCCACCAGCACTTGCCGCCCGGCGCGGTCGGGATCGTGAAGTTGAGGTTGGTCCAGTAGGCGTTCGAGGCGACGTAGAGGTCCGGTGCGTCGGCGGCGCCTCCCGTCTCCTGCCAGGAGCCGTCGAGCAGCCAGGCGAGGGTGTGCGAGGTCGCGCTCCAGTCCGGGGCGTCGGGGGTGGTGCCGTGCCAGCCGATGTCCTTGTAGCCGTCCCCGTCGTGATCCGATCCGGCCGTGGCGACCGTCCGCCGCAGGCCGGGGTGGGCCTTGCGGAACGCCGCGAGCTTGCGGAAGAAGTCGTAGGCCTTTCCGTTGTCGGAGTACTTCTGCCAGTCGACCCAACCGCAGCTGTTGTCGGCCATGTAGGCGTTGTTGTTGCCGCTCTGGGTGCGGCGGAACTCGTCGCCCGCGACGATCATCGGCACGCCGTGGTCGAGCAGAAGGTGCGAGGTGAAATTGCGGATCTGGCGCCGCCGCAGGTTCTCGTCGCCGCCGGAATCCCACGAGTCGTTCGTGTCGCTGCCGCTGCTCGCATCCGCGCCGGTCGGGTTGCACGGCCCGGTGCCGTTCTGCTTCGTGTTGTAGGTCACGAGGTCGTTCAGGGTGAAGCCGTCGTGCGCGGTGACGAAGTTCACGCTCTCCTGGGGCGAGCCGAAACCGCTGTAGGTCGCGGTGATCGAGGCGCCGAGGTTGCCCACCTGCGCGTTGTCCCCCTTCATGTACTTCCGGAGGTTGTCGCGGTAGAGGCCGTTCCACTCCGACCATCCCGCGGGGAACTGGCCGACGCCGTAACCCGCCGTGTCCCAGGCTTCGGCGATCATCTTGACCCCCTTGGTCGAGCCGAGCTGGGCGATCTGGACGAGCGTCGTCGCGCTCGGGTTGAACACCCGGCCGTCCGAGCCTTCCCGCCCGAGCTCATAGGCGAGGTCGAAGCGGAAGCCGTCGACGTGCATCTTGTCGATCCAGTAGGTCAGGCTGTCGAGGATCAGCTTGCGCACCGCGGGCCGGCTGGCGTTCAGGTTGTTGCCCGTGCCGGTCGACTCCCAGTAGCAGCTCTTGTCGTCGGCCAGCGTGTAATAGACCGCGTTGTCGATGCCGCGCAGGTTGAAGTACCGCACCGGCTGGCCGGAGCAGGCTCCCCCTTCGAACGTGTGGTTGAACACCACGTCGAGCCAGACCTCCACCCCCTGGGCGTGGAACGCCTTCACCAGGTCCTTGAACTTCGTCACCTGGCTGCCGTCGGCGATCGCGCAGGTGGCGACATCGGCGCAGAGGTACTCGCGGTTCGGCGCCATGAACTGCGTCGTCATGTAGCCCCAGAAGTTCGTCCGGTCGGCCGTGGCGCCGCCGACCGGATCGTCGAACTGGGCGTATTCGTGGACCGGCAGCAGCTCCGCCGCGGTGGCGCCCACGTTCTTGAAATACGAGGCCTTCGAGGCGAGGCCGTCATAGGTGCCGCGCAGGGCGGCTGAGACCGTCGTGTCGTTCTTGGTTTGGCCGCGCAGATGGGTCTCGAGGACGATCGAGTCCTTCATCGCGACGTTCGGCTTGGTCTCGGTTCCCCAGCTGTAGGTGTCCGAGACGACGATCGACTTCGGCATTGCGCCGGCGGAGTCGACGAAGGCGTAGGTGTTCGTGCCGCCGAGGATCGCGGTCGAGTAGTGGAGGCTGCCGCTGCCGTCCGCCACCCGGACCGGCTCCCCGGTCACCGCTTTCGCGTAGGGGTCGGTGAGCAGCTTGTTCGGGTTGAACCGATTGCCGCTCGCGTCGACGTGGGAGATGAAGCCGACGTTGCTCCCCGCGGTCCAGGCCGCGCTGTAAGGCCAGTTCGGCCCCCAGACGCGATAGCCGTAGAGCGTTCCGGCGCCGAGGCCGGAGATCGTCACGGTCCAGATGTGGTTCACCAGATCGGTCTTGGTGAGCGCGGTCCGAGAAAGCGCCGTCGACGACGTCGGCGTGGCGAACGTCCAGACCTCGACCCGCGTCGCGTTTTGGGAGAACAGGGCGAATTGGACGCTTCCGCCGACGATCGTGGCACCGAGCGGGGTCTGCGCGGCGACGGGCCCCGTCGTCGCGAGAAGGGCGGAAAAGCAGGCGAGACAGAAAACCACAGACCGGAGCGCGCCTCGGCGCGCCGGATAGGCTACGGCGATCGACATCTTGAAGCTCCTCTCGGGAGACCCGACGTTCCCGCGTGGTGGCGAAAAGCCGCCGCGGTGGTCTCTCCTTAATTAGTGGGTGCCTGTAACGGATGTAACGGAGAAGACTGGGCCGCGGACGCTTTTCTCGAAGCGATGGGGGAGATCGGCGTGTGCGAGACGCTCGGAGGTGCGCACCGGCGGCTGCCGAAGCCACGAGCGGCTCTACGGCTCAGAAGGCCGTTTCCCTGGCCTGCGAGCGAATTTCTGAGCCGCGAAGCCGCTTCTCTCCCGCGCACGCTGCTTTCCAGCGCAGGAAGTCACTTCCCAGTCCAGGAAGTCACTCCCCAGTCCAGGAAGTCACTTCCCAGTCCAGGAAGTCACTTCCCAGCCCAGGAAGTCACTTCCCAGCCCAGGAAGTCACTTCCCAGTCCAGGAAGTCACTTCCCAGTCCAGGAAGTCACTTCCCAGTCCAGGAAGTCATTTCCCAGCCCAGGAAGTCATTTCCCAGTCCCAGGAAGTCACTTCCCAGCTCAGGAAGTCACTTCCCAGCCCAGGAAGTCACTTCCCAGCTCAGGAAGTCACTTCCCAGCTCAGGAAGTCACTTCCCAGCTCAGGAAGTCACTTCCCAGCTCAGGAAGTCACTTCCTAGCTCAGGAAGCCACTTCCTAGGACTTGAAGTCACCCTCTGGTGCAGGAAGCCACTTCCCAGGACGAGAAGCCGTTTGCGCCACGCCGTTCGACGCGGAGGTTGCGGAGAGCGGGCAGAACGGGGGCGGCGCCGCCCCCGTCCGTCTCGTGGACGCCGGAGAAGAAAATTCGCGTTTCTAGTGCCCCGGCGTGAGGATGTCGGCCGGGAAGCGCGGGTCGATCTCGTAGTGAGTGTCGAACTGGCTGCTGAAGCCGGAGATCGCGACCAACTGGTTGAGCGACAGGGTCGCCGGGTCGATCCCGGTCTGGGTGTTGATGAAGATCTGCACCTCGCCCGAGCCGTCGTTCACGCCAAGCTTGTAGCCGAACGGCAGATCGGAAGAGGGCGCCGTGCTGATCCGCCCGATGACGCGGACGAGCCGCCCTTCGGTCGATTCGCCGACCGAGGCGGTCTCGACCCAGCGCGGCAGGACTGGGAGGCCGGGGCCGAGCAGGCGGACGTCGCTCGGGCTCGCGGGAGCGAGGATGAGCAGTCCGAAGCTGTCGGCGAGCGTGCCGGTCACCCGCGCGCGACGGAAGGGACCGACATGGAGGTCGGTCGACGGCAGGCTGATGAAGATGCCGGCGTTACCCTGCTGCAGGCCGAAGCCCTTGTCGAAGAAACTCGATTCGAAGGCGCCCGACGGGGTGGTGACGGTTCCCTCGACGGTGACCACGCTGCCGAGCGGCATGGTGCGGGCCTGGGCGATCGAGATCGTCGCCGCCTCGGCCGAGGCCGCGAGCGAGAGGAGGGTAAAGACGGCGAGAGCGGACAACCGGGAGGCACGCAACGATCGATTCATAGGACGAGCCCTCAATCAGGGAAAGCGACGCAAAAAAGGAGCGCCCGCGGCGCGGATCGCCGGGCGGGTCGCGAATGCTGCGTTGCTACAAATTGTGAGTGCTAAAGGTCGATCAAAGGGGACACGTCCGGCCATTAAGGCGGGGGAGGCGCCGAGGTCTGGGGCGCCGGTTGCGCCGCGGGCGGACCCTCGTCGGCGACCCCCTCCTGGCCCGGCGGGGCAGCGACCGCGCCGGGCTCGGGCGCCCGCTGCGTCATCTCCTCGCCTTCCTTCGGCACGTAGAACGACTTCTGCTGGAACCAGGGGAGCGTCATCACGGTCGACCACTTGGGATCGTAGTCCTTGAAAGGTTCGGTGCCGTTCACGAACGCCTCGTCGATCGTGCGACCGCTGCCTTCGCTGGCGCGCAGGCCGGAGTAGTACTCGATCGGGCGTTGGGAGACACCGGCCGGGACCGCGAAGGTCTCTCCCTTCTGTATCCAACCGTCGGCGAGCCCGGACTTGACGATCGAGATCCAGGTCGGCAGCGAGGCGACCGCGCCGCTCATCCCCGAGCCGAGCGAGCGCTTGGTGTCGTAGCCGGTCCAGGTGAGGATCGTGTAGTTCGGCGTGAAGCCGACGAACCAGGCGTCCGAGTAGTCGTCCGTGGTGCCGGTCTTTCCGGCGAGGTCGAGCGGCAGGTCGTGCGCCTCGTAGCCCGTGCCGTGGTCGATCACCCCTTCGAGCATGTGGGTGAGGACGAAGGCGACCGCGGGCGCCATCGCGCTTTGGGCGTTCGGCACGTGGCTTTCGAGCGCTTGCCCTTCGCGGCTGGCGATTTTCTCGATCAGGTAGGGCTCGACGTGGGTGCCGAGATTGGCGATCGTCGCGTAAGCGGTCGCGAGCTCCATCGGCGTGAGATCGGCCGAGCCGAGCGCGAGGCTCGGGTAGGGCGGCAACGGAGCCTGGACGCCGCAGCGACGGGTGAAATCGATCACCCGCTGCACGCCCACGAGATCCATCAGCTTCACCGTGGCGACGTTGACCGACTGTTCGAGCGCGCGGCGGAGGGTGATGATGCCGTAATACTTCTTGTAGTAGTTGTGCGGCGTGTAGCTGAGCTTGCCGTCCGCGCCTTTGAACGCGGTGGGCACGTCGAGCAGCGTGTCGGCCGGAGTCCAGCCGTTCTCGATCGCCGAGCCGTAGACGAACGGTTTGAAAGCCGAGCCGACCTGACGGCGCGCCTGCGTGATGCGGTTGAACTTGTTGCGATCGAAGTCCCAGCCGCCGACCAGGGCGCGGATCGCGCCGGTTCGCGATTCGATCACGACCGCGGCGGACTCCATCCGCGGCTCCTGCTCGAGCATTAGGATCGGTTCGCCGCCGTCCTTGCCCTTCTCCTGGGGAGGAGGGACGAGGCGGAACCAGGCGACCGACCCCTTCGGAAGGGCGGTCGAGGGGAACGTGCGCCCCGTCCATTCGATGCCCTTCTTGCCGAGCGTGTAGACCTTCTCGCCGATCTTGACCTTCGCTTGGGTCTTGTCGCTCTCGAGGACGATCCCCTGGTACCAGCGGCCGATCTCGGGATCGCCTTGGCCCCAGGTCGGCCGCGTCTGCTCTTCCAGGTTCGCGACATCGAGCTGGGCGATCGGCCCGCGCCAGCCCCGTCGATGGTCGATCCGGCGGAGGCCGTCGTCGATGGCTTTCTCGGCCGCCGCCTGGATGGCGGGATCGAGCGTGGTGGTGACCTCGAGCCCCTGCTCGTAGAGGGCGGTCGCGCCGTATTTCGTTTCGAGGTACTTGCGGACCTCTTCGGTGAAATAGGGGGCGGCCTGCTCCTCCGTGCGCCGGGCGGCGACGCGAAGCGGCTCGGCGTTGGCCACGTTGAACTGCTGCTGGGTGATGAAGCGCTCCTCGAGCATGCCGCGCAGGACTCGATTGCGCTGGGACAGAACTTTGTCGGGCGTGCGGTAGGGGCTGTACCGGCTGGGGGCCGGGATGATGCCGATCAGCGTCGCCGCCTCGGCCAGCGTGAGGTCCTTCGCCGGCTTCTCGAAGTAGTAGCGGGAGGCGGCCTCCACGCCGTAGTTCCCGTGGCCGAGGTTCACCAGGTTGAGATAGAGCGTCAGCAGCTGCTGCTTGCTGTACTTCTTCTCGAGCTCGACGGAGATCAGCGCCTCCTCGACCTTGCGGCGCCAGGTCTTCTCGCGCGACAGGAAGAGGGTGCGGGCGAGCTGCATGGTGATCGTCGAAGCGCCCTCGACGATGTGCCCGGTCCGCAGGTTCTTGAGCTCGGCGCGGAGGATGCCCTGGAGGTCGATGCCGCCGTGGCTGAAGAAATTCCGATCCTCCGAGGCGACCACCGCGCGCCGAAGCACCTCGGGGATCTGCGCCTGGGAGAGCATGATCCGGCGCTCGCGGGCGAAGGTCGCGAACTGGGCGCCGTTGCGGTCGAACAGCTCGGTCACCAGGCGCGGCGTATAGGAGGAGACCTCCTCGACCTGCGGCCTCCGGATGACCGCGGCGATCCCCACGCCTCCGGCGGCGCCCAGCACCGCGGCGAGGGCGAGCGGCCAGAGCCAGCGCAAGAGGCGCTTGCCCGGCCGGGGACGCATGGGGGAACCGAAGGAGGGACCGATCGTGCGCGGCGGAAGCGGATCGTATTCCACGACCCGGGATTATAGGGGTTCCCGCGGCGCTTGCCGCGCACTCCGGGCGGGTGATAGAACCCCCGGGAGTCCACGTCTCCCGTGCGCAGGGTCCGCGGAGAGTCGCGGCGAGGGCGTCATGTCCGAACCGAACGAATTCCCACCGCCGCCGTTCACTCCGGCGCCTTTAGAAGCGTCCGAGCGATCGGGTTGCCGCAAAGCGTTGCTTTTCGGCTGCGGCAGCATGGTCCTGCTGCTCCTGCTCGGACTGGTCGGTATGGTCGCGAAAGCGCCCGAGATCATGCGCGCGATGCTCGGCTATCTCGAGCAGGACTACGCGGCGAAGATCGCGCCGGACGTGCCGGCGGCCGACCGGGAGCGGCTCCACAGGGCATTCGAGGCGGCCCGGGCGCGACCCCTCCAAGGGAAAGATCCGGCGGCCCTCCAGGAATTCCAAGGGAAAGTTCTCGAGCTGGGCGGCAAATCGCAGCTGAATCGCGAAGACGTTCGGAGTCTCGCGGGCTCGCTCGAGAAGATGGGTGGGATCCAGCCGCCCGCCGAAGCGCCGGCCGTCCCGAACTCATCTTCGCCCGCGCCTTCGCCTCCGTCGCCACCGCCCGCACCCTCCCGCGCGCCCACCCCTCCGTCGAGCTCGACGTAAGCGACGGCGGTCCAGCGGGCTGCTGAGAATCTCCTTCGTCGGAGAGTTGTGCAGTCCCTGCTAGAGCGCGGCCTCGAAGCGCGGGACCATCGAGCGGAGCCTCCGAGGGACCGCTCCTCGGCCTTTCAATCGAAACCAGAGCCGGCGGCGCGTGCCGTGGATCGTGAGCCACGCGCTGTCGCCGCCCGAGACGATCTCGAGCGGGCAGGGGAAACCCGGCTCGATGCGGCGTTCCGACGGCCAGGTCGCGATCTCCTCGATCAACTTGCGGATCTCGCCGAGCCGCAGCAGCGGCGGTAGCCGATTTCCGGTCCGCAAAGAGATCGGGTAGAGGTGGCCGTCGACCTCCCGGTCGAGGATCAGGGCTAGGTCGAATTCGTCGGCCAATTGCTCGAAGAGCAGGCTCGCGACGTCGCGCGAGGAGGTGTCGAGCGTCTGGACCGCCCGCAGGTAGATCTCGAGCGGGGTGAAGCTCAAGCCGGAGTCGAAAGAGCCGGTGAAGCGTGCGGTGGTCTTCACTTCGATCGGCGTGCCGGCGGCGCGCCAGGCGAGACCGAGAATGCCGCGCACCATGTGGGAGAGCAGGTATTCGCGGACCCGGCCGACGAGGATGGGCGGGATGTCGCGGAGCAGGGACGAAAGCGTGTTGAGACGCCCTTGGGCTCCGCGCGTGAGGCGGCCGATCAGCGTGAGGACCTGAGAATCCTCTTCGGCGAGCAGGGCGGTCGCCTCGGCGCAGGCGAGCGAGCGCTCGACGTAGCAGATCTTCCCCCCTTGAACCAGCAGGGCCGCCAGCTCTTCGCCGTCGGGCAGGATGAGCGCCGCGCGGGACGCGCCGCGCATGCCCTCGACCTGGACGAGCGTCCGCATCAGGAACGCCGGCAGCGGCTCGGGAAGAAGGGGATGTCCATCTCGAGACGACTCGCTTCGAGACAGCTCGACGGGCATCAGAAAAGAGGGAAAACCGATCGGGTCCTGACTCATACTTCAGACTCCGCCTGAAAACTTCATATTCTTAGCGCGCGCTCACGAAGGGATCAAGATGCCAAAGTTCCGTGGCGTGGAGCCGGGGGCGGGAAAGACGCCTCGCGAGCTTTCGTCCACGCGATCGAGCGGTCCGGTTAGAATCCCGACGATGGGCTCATTCCGTGTCGTATCGCGTTTCGAACCGCAGGGAGATCAGCCGGAGGCGATCCGTCAGCTCGCGGAGGGCGTCCTCGCGGGCGAGAAAGAGCAGGTTCTGCTCGGCGTCACCGGCTCGGGCAAGACGTTCTCGATCGCCAAGGTGATCGAGCGGATCGACCGGCCGACGCTCGTGCTCTCGCACAACAAGATCCTCGCGGCCCAACTCTTCCAGGAGTTCCGGAGCTTTTTCCCGAACAACGCGGTCGAGTACTTCGTCTCCTATTACGACTACTACCAGCCCGAGGCCTACGTCCCGCAGTCCGACACCTACATCGAGAAAGAGACCAACATCAACGAGGAGATCGAGCGTCTCCGCCTCCGCGCGACCAAAGCGCTGTTCGAGCGGCGCGACGTGTTGATCGTCTCCTCGGTCTCCTGCATCTACGGCTTGGGCTCGCCGGAGTCGTTCTTCGGCATGCTCCATTTCTTCGAGCGCGGCAGCGAGGAAGGGATGGACAAGGTGCTCCGGCGCCTGGTCGACATGCAGTATCAACGGACCCAGATGGATCTCTATCCGGGCACGTTCCGGGTGCGGGGCGACGTCCTGGAGATCTTCCCTTCCTATGACGAGGTCGGCCTGCGCGTCGAGTATTTCGGCGACGAGATCGAGCGCATCAGCCGCTTCGACCTTCTCCGCGGGGAGGCGTTCGAGGAGGTCGACCGGATCGCGGTCTTTCCCAAGACCCACTACGTGACGCCCAAGGAGCGGATGGACCGGGCGATCGAGACGATCAAGGTCGAGCTGCAAGAGCGGCTCGCGGAGCTCGAAGCGCTGGGCAAGCTGCTCGAGCGGCAGCGGCTGGAGCAGCGGACGATGTTCGATCTCGAAATGCTTCAGGAGATCGGCTCCTGCCACGGGATCGAGAACTACTCGCGCCACCTCTCCGGGCGCTCGGCCGGCGAGCCGCCGCCGACGCTCCTCGACTACTTCCCCGACGATTTCCTGCTGGTGGTCGACGAGAGCCATCAGACGATCCCGCAGGTGCGCGGCATGTACCACGGCGACCGGTCGCGCAAGCAGACCCTGGTCGATTACGGTTTCCGACTCCCCTCCGCGCTCGACAACCGGCCGCTCCGTTTCGAGGAGTTCGACGCGCGGATCGGACAGCGGATCTACGTCTCGGCGACGCCGGCTCCGTGGGAGCTCGAACGGACCCAAGGCGTGATCGCCGAGCAGCTCATCCGGCCGACCGGTCTGTTGGATCCGGTGACGGAGGTCCGGCCCGCCAAGGGGCAGGTCGACGACCTCGTGGCGGAGATTCGCCGCGCGATCGGTCGCGGCGACCGGATCCTGGTGACGACCCTCACCAAGCGGATGTCGGAGGAGCTGTCTCAGTACCTCCAGGAGATCGGCATCAAGGTCCGTTACCTCCACAGCGACATCGAGACGCTCGAGCGGGTGGAGATCATCACCGGCCTACGCCGGGGCGAGTTCGACGTGCTGGTGGGGATCAACCTGCTGCGAGAGGGTCTCGACCTGCCGGAGGTCGCGCTGGTGGCGATCCTCGACGCCGATAAGGAAGGTTTCCTGCGCAGCGAAACGTCGTTGATCCAGACGGCGGGGCGCGCCGCCCGGAACCTGAACGGCCGGGTGATCCTCTACGCCGATTCGATGACGGATTCGATGCGCCGCGCCCTCAGCGAGACCGCGCGGCGGCGCGAGAAGCAGCAGGCGCACAACGTCGAGCACGGCATCGAGCCGCAGTCGATCCTGAAAGACATCCACAGCCCGCTCGTGCAGATGGCGAACCTCGATCTCTACTCGACCGGCGTCGGCCGCCTGTCGGAGCTGGCCGAGCGCTCCGACTTGTCGCTGTCGGAACAGATCGCGATGGTCGAGAAGCAGATGCGAGCGGCGGCCAAGCGGCTGGAGTTCGAGGAGGCCGCGATGCTCCGCGACCGGTTGAAGGAGCTGCGCGACGTGCAGGTGCTCGCCGGGTAGGGCGGCTGATGACGCCGCTGTTTTTGCCATCGGCACCCGCTCCCGGCGAGATCGTCCGCGTCCGCCAACGCCAGTACCTGGTCGAGGACGTACAGCCTCCGCAGGAACCTGCCGAAGCGACGCTGGTCTCGATGTCATGCCTGGAAGACGGCGCAGAAGGCGAGTCTCTCGAAGTTCTTTGGGAGCACGAGATCGACGCCGAGGTTCTGCATGCGTCGTGGGATCGGCTCGGGCGGAAGGAGTTTGATCCTCCGGCGCGCTTCGCCGCCTATCTACACGCGCTACGGTGGAACTGTGTTACGGCTACGAACCCGAGGCTTTTTCAGTCGCCATGGCGCGCGGGAATTGAAGTCCTGACCTACCAGTTGGAACCGCTTCGCAAGGCGCTCCGGCTTCCGCGAGTCAACCTCTTCATCGCCGACGACGTAGGGCTGGGCAAGACCATCGAAGCGGGTCTCATTCTTCGCGAGATGCTGATGAGGCAGCGGGTACGCCGCACTGTCGTGGTGGCGCCGCCGTCCGTCGTCATCCAATGGCGCGAGGAGCTGGAGCAGCGGTTCGGCCTGACCTTCGTCATCTACGATCGCGACTTCGTGGTGCGCAGTCGGCGTGAGCGGGGTTACTCGGTCAACCCATGGACCACGCATTCGCGCTTCATTCTCTCGCACGCCCTTCTGCGCGACGAAGAGTACGGCGCCCCGTTGCGCGATCTGCTCGCCACCGATGAGAACGGCCGACAGCGCGACGGCGCGGAGCCTGGGTCGCTCCTCATTCTCGACGAGGCGCACCACGCGGCCCCTGCGAGCAGCTCGAAGTACGCTATCGACTCGCAGTTCACCCGGGCCGTCCGGGAGCTGGCCGAACATTTCGAACACCGGCTGTTCCTCTCGGCGACACCCCACAATGGCCTCTCAAACAGTTTCTCCGCGCTGCTTGAAATCCTCGATCCTCAGCGCTTCGTGCGCGGTACCCCGGTCGAGCCGAAGCTGCGCGATGAGGTGATGGTCCGGCGGCTGAAGCAGGATCTGCGCGAGATTGGCGGAGGTTTCGCCGTGAGGATTCCCGTCAAGGTGCTGATCGACGGCCTGCCGAGCGACGCGCCCGAGTTGGAGCTCGCCCGGCTGCTCGACGAGTACTGGGAAGCCCGTGAGGCCCGGCTCGCAGGTCTGCCGCCGAAACACCGTGCCGCGCAGGGGTTGGTTCTGGTCAACCTGCAGAAGCGTCTGTTCTCCTCGATCGAAGCGTTTGCCCGTACCCTCAAAGCGCATCGCCGCGCTCTCGAACGTGCCGCGGCAGAGCCCGAAACGGTGCCGGTACCCGCGACCGCCGCTCAGCAACTCCTTCTCGCCCAGCCGGACGCCGAAGACGAACGCTCGGAGCTGGCCGAGGACGAAGTCGAGAGCGAGGAAGAGTTGGCAATGGCAGCGGTAACTGCCGCCGACGGTAGCCGGCCCTCCGCGCGCGAGGTGGACCTGGTGACCCGGATGGCGGAGTTGGCGGAGCGCTCGCGGCGCCTTCCGGATGGCCGGGTCAAATGGCTGGTGGACTGGATACGTCGCGAGATGTGTTTGAACCTTCCTCCGCTCGGGGTGCCGGCCATGGGAGCGCCGGCCGAGTGGCTGACGCGTCGCGTGGTCCTGTTCACCGAGTATGCGGACACGAAGCGCTACCTCGAGCAGCAGCTCCAGGCGGCGATCGGCGCAACCGATCGTGGCGATGATCGCCTCGCCACTTTTCATGGCGGCATGTCGGACGATCGGCGCGAAGAGGTCAAGCGCGCTTTCAACACCGACCCGAAGGACCACCCGCTCCGAATTCTGGTCGCTACCGACGCGGCGCGCGAGGGGGTGAACCTGCAGAATCACTGTGCGGACCTTTTCCATGTCGATCTACCTTGGAACCCCTCGCGTTTTGAGCAGCGCAACGGCCGGATCGACCGCAAGCTCCAACGCGAGCCTCAGGTCCGGTGCCACTACTTCGTCTACGCCCAGCGCGACGCCGATCGGGTTCTCGAAGTGCTGGCCGAGCGGACGGCGAAGATCCGCGAGGAGCTGGGCAGCATGCCCCCCTTGCTGGAGGAACGGATGAAGGTCCGGCTGCTTGGTGGAATCGCCCCGCGCGGCCGAAACGAGCTGAGCGAGGCTCTCCGTCGGGACACCACCGAACCGGAGAGCCAGGCCGCCCCGGCGGAGTTGGAAGGAGCCCGCGAGCGCCACACCGCATTGCTGCGGCAACTCGACGAGCTGCGTACTCTGGAGGATCAATCGCACCGTTCGCTAGACCTGAACGAAGGGCAGCTTCATGCCGTGTTGGACGAGTCGCTCAGAATGCTCGGAGCGGATGCTTTGAAGCGGCTGGGCGGGCGCACCGACGAGGCCTATGAGGTGCCTGCGCTCGACCTCCGGCCCGGGGCGGATCCCACCTGGGCCGAGACTCTCGATACGCTGCGCGCTCCGCGACCGCGCGGAATGAAGCTATGGGAATGGCGCCGCGCGGCGCCGCTTCGTCCGGTCGTCTTCAAGTCCCCGGGGCACATCGATGAGGGCGTCGTTCACCTGCACCTGGAGCACCGGCTGGTCCAGCGCCTGCTCGGCCCGTTTCTCGCTCCAGGCTTCGTCCAAGACGATCTCGCCCGAGCCTGCGTCGTTCTGGCGGATGATCCGGTGCCGCGGGTGCTACTCCTCGGGCGCCTGTCGCTTTACGGCGATCGGGCGGCGCGCCAGCATGAGGAGATCGTGGCCCTTGCGGCCCGCTGGGTCGATCCGTCAATTCGGACGGGCGGCCTAAAGCCCTACGCGGAGGATGCACAGGAGAAGTCCTGGGACCTGTTGATCACCTCCCTCTCCCAAGGAAGTCGCACCGCCGTGGCGCCGGAGGTGTTGAGGAAGATGCAGCATTCGACGCCTGCGGATGTCACCGAGCTGCTCCCCCACCTAGAGGCGCGCTGCGACCTTCTGGCTTCGAAAGCGAAGGCCAAGCTCGATGAGCGCGGTCGGCGCGAGGCGGGCGAGATGGTGGAGATCCTGGAGGGGCAGAAGAAGCGGATCGAGCGTGAGCTGCAAAAGGTTGACGACCCTCAGCAGCAGGCGTTCGAGTTCGCTGGGTACAACGAATATGAGCAGGACCAGCTGCGGGACAACGCGAGGTACTGGCGCCGACGCCTGAACAGCATTCCGGGCGAGATCGAGCGGGAACCGAGACGAATCGAGCAGAACTATGCGGTGCGGGCGCACCGGGTGGAGCCGGTCGGGATCGCCTATCTCTGGCCGGTGGCGGGATAGCGATGGCGCTTGATCCGGAGCTTCAACGGCACCGCGATTGGATCGGTCCTTTGCAGCCGGTCGGCCTGGTTGTATCTCCTCCCGCGCTGTTGGCCGCCCAGGCGTTCCTCAATCGGGACATCCTCAAGGAGCAACAGGCGTTGCTCGCGCTGATCACCCCAACTTCCCGGGAGGGTGAAGACACTCGGGTACGGGAACGACCGTTGCTTCCTCTCTCGTTTTGGGATTTGGCCACGCAGGTGCTCGGTTGGAAGGCGAGCAAATTGGTGGGCAGTCCCGGTGGTCCCACGCTTCCGGAGTCGCTCGCGGTCGTCCTGGTGGAGTTTGGAGAGACGCTTCGACCCACGTATGCGGTCACGGCGCTCGACGAGGAGGAGGCGGACTGGCTGATGTTAGTTCAAGAGCTACCGGACGGTACGCCGTTGGATGAGTCTCTGGTCGCGGAGCCGCGGAAGTGGCAGGCGAGCCCGCAGATCCGCTTCGAAAGGTTGCTCCGCGAGACCGGCGTTCCGATCGGTATTCTCGCGAACGGCCGCTTCGTTCGGCTGGTCTATGCCCCCCGTGGCGAGTCCTCGGGGCATGTGACGTGGCCCGTTCACCTGCTCGGCACGCCGCGCGACCGCGACCTGCTCTCCGCGCTCTACATGCTGCTCGGTGCCGCACGGCTTTTCGCGTTGCCGCGCGAGCAACGGCTGCCGCACATTCTCAAGGAGAGCCGGAAGTACCAGAATGTCGTTTCGACGAAGCTGGCCCAGCAGGTTCTGGAGGCGCTGAACGAGCTGCTGCGAGGTTTCCAATCGGCGAATGAGAAGGTGCAGGGCCGCCTGCTGGATGCTGCGGTGCGCGAGGATCCGGATCACGTCTACGGCGGGTTGCTTGCGGTGTTGCTGCGTCTGGTCTTTATCCTCTATGCCGAGGAGCGCGGGCTGCTCTCGTCGGCCGCCACCTATGTACGGAACTATTCGCTGGCCGGTCTTTTCGAACAGCTGCGGATCGACGCCGGCCGCCATCCCGATTCGATGGACCTGCGCTATGGCGCGTGGTCCCGACTCTTGGTGCTGTTTCGGATGATCCACGATGGCGCGAATCGCGGCGATTTTCGGCTCCCTCGGCGCTACGGGCACCTTTTCGACCCGGACGGGTGGGCCTTCCTGGAAGGGCGCCCTTATCGTATGAGGCGCACGAAGGGGGAGCCGGTGGCGGTGCCCCGGGTTTCGGACGGCGTGATCCGTCGGGTACTCGAAAAGCTTCTGCTGCTCGATGCCGACCGCCTTTCGTACCGTGCGCTGGACGTGGAGCAGATCGGTTCGGTGTACGAGAACATGATGGGCTTCCGCCTCGAACGCGCGTTCGAGACTTCGATCGGTGTCGGCAAGGATCACGTGGTGGTCGGTCTGGAGACGCTGCTCAGGAAGCGTGGGGCCGAGCGGGAGAAGGTCTTGAAGGAGGCGGCGGGGGTGGAGGTTACCGGCAAGGCCGCCGAGGCTCTAAAGGCAGCTGCGTCGATCGCCGATCTCGTCGCCGCTTTGAGCCGGCGGATCTCTCCGCTCACGCCGCGCACGGTCCCTGCGGGTGGTTTGTACCTTCAGCCTACAGACGAGCGGCGCCGATCCGGATCGCACTACACGCCGCGGGAGCTGACGGAACCGATCGTTCGAACGACGTTGCGGCCGATCCTGGAGGACCTCGGCACGAATCCCACGCCGGAACAGATCTTGGCGCTCAAGGTTTGCGATCCGGCGATGGGGTCGGGTGCGTTCCTCGTCGAGACCTGTCGCCAGCTCGGCGAGCAGCTTGAGAAGGCGTACAACGTCCACGGCCGCCCGACCGATGTTCCACCCGACGAGGACCTTCGGCTCTACGCGCAGCGCCAAGTGGCGCAGCACTGTCTCTACGGTGTGGACAAGAACCCGTTCGCGGTCGACCTAGGCAAGCTTTCGCTCTGGCTCGCGACCCTGGCGCGCGATCACCCGTTCACTTTCCTTGATCACTCGATTCGCCATGGCGACTCACTTGTGGGTCTGACGCGCGAGCAGATCGCTAGCTTCAATTGGAATGTGGAGGGGGGCTTGACGCAGCAGATCCCGCTGATCCGGGGTCTGGTGGACGATGCCATCGCAGAGGCGATGGTGCTGCGGGAGAGGATTCAGAGCCTCGCGAACTCGGATGATGTGCAGGAGAAGCTGCGGCTCTTGCGGGATGCTGACGACGCGCTCGCGAAAGTTCGGATCGTTGGCGACTGTGTTGTCGCCTGCTTCTTCTCGGAGCAGAAGGTCAATGCTCGAAAGAGCGCTCGGAGGGATTGGGAAGCGAAGGTGCAGGCATGGCTCTCAGGGAGCGGCTCGGTGGATGAGATCACTGGATTTGTCGAGGAACTGCGCTTGGGCGAGAGGGCGGTGCCTTGCTTCCACTGGGAGGTCGAGTTTCCGGAGGTGTTCGAACCCGGAAAAGGTGGTTTCCACTGCATCGTTGGAAATCCGCCGTTTCTTGGAGGAACGCGAATCTCAACCGAGCTCGGGATGCGCTTCTTCGCTTGGTTGACGGTGAACTACCCTCCAGCTGGTCACCTCTGCGATCTCGTCGCGTACTTCTTTCGACGTAGCTTTGACCTCGGCTGCCCAGGTGCCAGCCTCGGTTTGCTCGCGACGAAGACAATTGGTCAGGGTGACACGCGCGAAGGTGGGCTAGCGACAATTCTTCGAAATGGTGGAAATATCTTGGCAGCTCGAAGACGGCTGGCGTGGCCGGGTCGTGCAGCCGTCATCGTGAGCGCCGTGCATGTGCGAAAGGGGCCGATACTGAATCCGCTGCTTGACGGTCAACCTGTCGGGCGTATTAGTGCCTTCTTGTTGAAGGGCACCCAGGACGCAACCCCAGCAGCGATGGCAGGGACCCCGCACTGGTCGCTCGGTGTGAAGATTTATGGTCAGGGTTTTCTTTTCGATGACAATGAGCCGAAGGCGAGCACAACTTCGGAGATGCGCAGCATTCTTGAGAACAGCCCTTCGCTCGCTTCACGAGTCCGCCCATATATTGGAGGCGAAGAATTGAATACCAGTTCGACGCTGACGGCCGAGCGCTGGACGATTTACCTTTCAGACATCGAAAACGAGGCCGGACTCGCGACCGCGGGTCCTCTTGCGGGGATCGTTCGCGCGAAGGTGAAGCCAGAGCGGGAGAGGCTCGGCGGCAATCCCAACAACCTGCCGCTCCGGCGGCGCTGGTGGGCATACCAGGCGCATCGCCCTGATTTCTTCCGTACTGTCGCAACACAAGAGCGTTATCTCGCTGTCGCGCGCATCAGCAGCAGCTTCGGATTCTGTTTTGTTGACTCGGCGGTAATGATCAGCGAAAAGGTAGTGGGATTCATCTTGGATTCATTTTCCGGATTCGCTGTGATGCAGTCACGCGTACATGAAGGATGGGCGCGCACATTTAGCTCGACGCTGAAGAACGATCTTCAGTACACCCCGAGCGACTGCTTCGCGACATTCCCTTTTCCCTCCAGATGGCTGAGCGAGCCGAGCCTCGAGGAGGTCGGCAATACCTACTACGACTTTCGCGCGGCTGTAATGGTCAAGAACGACGAAGGCCTGACCAAGACCTACAACCGCTTCCACGACCCCGACGAGACCGAACCCGACATCCTCAAGCTCCGCGAGCTGCACGCCGCCATGGACCGATCCGTCCTTGACGCCTACGGCTGGACCGACATCCAACCGACCTGCGAGTTCCTCCTCGACTACGAAGAAGAGGGCGATGAAGAAGAGGCTTCAGGACGGCGCCGGAGAAGGAAACCATGGCGCTATCGGTGGCCGGATGAGGTCCGCGACGAGGTCTTGGCGCGCTTGCTCGAACTGAACGCCCGGCGCGCGGAGGAGGAGGCGAGCAAGTCTCTACTTGTCGTGCCGGAATCAAAGAGCGCCGCCTACGGCAAGCCCCGTCGCCGTGCCAAAATCACCAAGAAAGCGGCACCGTCGGACCAGCCCGGATTGTTTGGAGAGGAGAGCGAATAGATGACCACCGTTTTACAGGAGCTTTCCTTGCACGCCTACCGCGGCATCTCCGGTCTGGTCCTTGAAGGACTGACGCCGGTGAGCCTGGTGGTTGGCGCCAACAACTCCGGCAAAAGCTCTCTCCTCGAAGCGGCCGGGCTGCTCCTGCGTCCACCCGATCCGTCCCAATGGGTGAGTGCCGTCCGCCACCGCGACGTAGACATGTCCCTGGTCGAAGGCCTGTGGGCTCTGTTTCCCAACAGCGAAGCGCTCCACCCGGACGATGGTCCCCAAGAATCGAATTCCCTGATCGTCGAAGGCAGAACTTCGGGTCTCGCTCGCCGAATCGAGGCACGCTGCTTCGCATCCCAGATCCTCGGCGCAAGCGAAGAAGCCGACCTTTCGGCGCGGATCGAAGTCAGCGTCGATGGTGACCCCGCCTTGACCCTCAAATTCCCCGCGCCGGCCACCGTGGCCCACCAGGTCCCGACCTACCGCGTCTTCGCCGTCACCCCCGGCACCCACTACTCCACGAAAGCGCTCGTCGAGCACCTCAGCCGCGTCGTAGACGAAGGCCGAAAACAGCTCGCCGTCGAGCTGCTCCAAATGTTCGATCCGGGCGTCGAAGACCTCGACGTCATCGCCTCCCTGGGGCGAGAGGCCGTTCGCGTGAGCCACCGGACCCGCGGCGTCGTCGATCTCGCCTCCTTCGGCGACGGCATGCGCCGCTCCGCGGCCCTGGCGCTCGCCCTCACCCGCGCCTCCCAAGGCGTCCTGCTAGTGGACGAGATCGAAGCCGGCATCCACCATACCGTTCTGCGGCCCGTGCTCGGGAAGCTCCTCGAAGCGGCGGCCACCTCCCAAGTCCAGATCATCGCGACGACCCACAGCTTAGAGGCGGTCGATGCAATCATCGGCTCCGTCGAAGACCGCGGCACGGCGCAAGCCCTTAGCGCCTACTGGATCCAGCGAAAAGAGAGACAGCACGAAGTCCGCCGGTACGACTTCGCGAAGCTCTGCACCCTGCGCGAAGGGGGGCTCGACGTTCGATGAACGCCTTCACCTACATCGTTACCGAGGGCGTACACGACGTGGCCTTCATCGGCCGGCTTCTGGTGCTCGCCCATGGAGCGAACCGAATCAACAAGTTGGAAGAGCTGGACGAGGCGCTGCGCGGATGGCTAGCCAACGCGTTCAAATGGCCGAGGTTCACCGGCAAACACCACGACATCGCGCGCATGGCCGTCCCGGCGCCCGTCTTCTATCGGGGGGCAGGCGGCGGGGTCGTCGCGCTGCGCAACGCGCAGGGGATCACCGAGATCGGCAATGTACTGAGCGTCGACAAAGAGGCCTTTGCCCGCGCGGAGATCCGCCCTGGGACGATCGGCGTGGTCCTCGACAGCGACGACGAGGCGGAAGAGCAGCGGTTCGGTAAAATGAAACAAATTCTGGAGAGATTAGACCTTCATCCTCCGATCGAGGTGGCGACGGTGAGCGACGGAGATCCCCGGGTGGGCATCTTTGCCTTGCCGGAGCAGGGAGTGGCCGGAACATTGGAAGACATCCTCCTGACCCTTGGCGAGACCGCATACCCTGAGCTGGCGGCAGCCGCCCGGGGCTATGCCGACGAGTGGCGCCGGAAGGTGGCGGCCGAACCGGACATAGCTGACTGGAAAGAGCTTCGCAAGCCGGCCGGCGGGAAAAAAGCGGCGATCGGCGCGATGACCGCCCTTTTGAAACCAGGCAAGTCGACCCAGGTCTCGCTCGAAGACAACCGCTGGGTGAGCGAGCAGACCCAAGCCCTCGCCTGCCTGCAGCCGTGCCTAAAGTTCCTCAACTCGCTCTTGGAAGCCTCGCCCGACCCGGGCGAACGAGCCGCGACGGTCGGGGAAGGCGCGGCTTGATCCGTTCCGCGGAAATCCGTACGCAGCTGATCGAGACGCTCGAACTCGACCTGGTAGGGCCAGGCCCCGGCCATCCCCTAGAGGCCGAGCGGCTGCGAGAGAACGAGCCTCCCTCCCGCTGGTACCTCACGGGCTTTCTGGTCCCTACGACCGCGCCCGAAGCACAGCGCTACGACCCGGAATCCGCCGAATTGATCGACACCGTAGCAGTCTCCGACGAGGGGATAGGGGACGACAACGCGGAGCCCGACAAGCCACCCGCGCGAAAGGTGTATCTGCCCTCGTCCCTCGGCATCAGCGTGCTCGTTCCGAAGGGGGTGAGATCGCTCGCCGCCGAGGTGTTGTGGGGCGACTACACCAAGGTCGCCTCCGACGAGGACCCCGAACACCCGGAGCGAAAAGTTTGGCAGCGAACCCAGCGTGCCCATCGGCTCGAGGTGGCGATTCCCGCCGGAAGGCTCGCGCGGATCGAGGTGGCGGGGAGTCGCGGTGTCTGGCTGTATATATCGGCCCGCGACATCGGGAACCTTGGGGCCAAGGGGCAAGAAGGGAAGTGGCTGGGTGTTCGGGCCGTCTCGGTGTTTCTGGTCAACGAACGCGACCCCCTGGTGGAGGAACGAAAAGAAGAAGGGCACCTCTTTCAAGCAAAGTTGATCCTGAAGCTGGAAGAGGGCTTTGTCGAGCGGCCAAACCTGCGCGGTTTGGGCGATCACGACGAAGACGAGCGGATCGCGGACCTCCAATACCGCGACGCCTTCGAGTTCGCAGTAGGGCACAACGTATCGACGCAGGCGAAAAAAGAAGGGAACGTCTGCCGCGAGGTGTGCAGCAAGTGGGTTCCGGTCGCGGCGGTGGAAAAAATCGAGCCGGCCAAGATCGTCGGGATCGTGCTCGAAATGGAGACGCTCGGCGCCGTTCGGACCGCAGCGGAAGCGGAGATCGCTTTGGGAGCTTTGGGTACGACCTATGCCGCTTGGATCGAGGGGCAGCGTGACGACACGCCGAGCGGGCAGCGGGGGCAGGTGGCCACGGAACTCCTCGACCGCTGCGAGGTCGCGCGCCGACGCATTGCCCAGGGACTCGCCGAGCTGGCCGACCCGCTCGTCCTCGAAGCGTTCCGTATCGCGAATCGCACGATGGCGACGGCGGCGAGACGGCGTACGGCCCAGCTCAAAGGCTGGCGGCCAGACCAGGTGAGCGCGCCGACGTGGTACCCGTTTCAGCTCGCGTTCGTGCTGATGAACCTGCGCGGTATTGCGAATCCGACCGATCCGGAGCGCGAAGCGCTCGACCTTCTGTTCTTCCCAACCGGCGGCGGCAAGACCGAAGCGTACCTGGGGCTTGCGGCGTTCACTCTGGCACTCCGCAGGTTGCGCGATCCGAGTATCACCTCCTCGGGCGTCGGCGTGTTGATGCGCTACACCCTACGCCTGCTCACCCTGGATCAGTTGGGCCGCGCCGCGACGTTGATCTGTGCCCTGGAGTTGGAGCGTCAGAACGATCCGGCGAGGCTCGGCAAATGGCCCTTTGAGATCGGGCTCTGGGTGGGCCGGAAAGCGACCCCGAACCGAATGGGGAAGAAGGGCGACAACGACCGAGTCTCGGCGCGCGCCCGCACCCTCGCTTTCCAGGGCGACAGCCGGAACAAGCCGTCGCCAATTCCGATTGAGAACTGCCCCTGGTGCGGCACGAGGTTCGAAGCCATCTCCTTTCGGCTGACGCCGACGACCGATCAGCCGACCGATCTGCGCATCACCTGCGCCAACGAAGACTGCGCCTTCACGCGTGACAATCCACTGCCGATCGTCGCGGTCGACGAGCCGCTCTATCGGCGGCTGCCCTGCTTCCTCATCGCAACCGTCGACAAACTCGCTTCGCTGCCGTGGCTCTCCACCCCGGGCAAACTGTTCGGCAAAGTCGAGAGGTTCGATGCCGCGGGATTTCTTGGGCCGGGGGATGGCGCGGGCGGAACCAGGCTGCCGCGCCCGTTGCCGCCGCCCGACCTGATCATCCAGGACGAGCTGCATCTGATCAGCGGCCCGCTCGGCACGATGGTTGGCCTCTACGAAACGGTGGTCGAGGAGCTTTGTCGGCGCGAGGACAACGGCCAGGTGGTGCTGCCGAAGATCGTGGCTTCAACCGCCACCGTGCGCCGGGCCGAAACCCAGGTGCGGGCGCTGTTCAATCGCTCGCGGGTGGAGATCTTTCCGCCTCCCGGTCCCGATCGACGTAACTCGTTTTTCGCCCATACGGTGAGCGCCGAAAAGAAGGGGCCGCGCCTTTATGTAGGTGTCGCGGCGCAGGGGCGAAGCTTGAAGGTCGTGCTGTTGCGCACCTATCGCGCACTGCTGTCGGCGGCGAAAAAACACTACGATGCGGCCGGCGGTGCGGCCAACCCGGTCAATCCCGCCGACCCGTACATGACGCTGCTCGGGTACTTCAATGCGCTGCGCGAGCTGGGCGGCAGCCGACGGATCGTCGAGGACGAGGTACGTAACAGCCTCAAAGCTTACTCGCGGCACCGCCGGGTCGGTGAAATCGACAGCCCGTTCGTCGATCGAACGATTCAGTTCGAGGCCGTGGAGCTCACCTCTCGCGAATCGACCGACCGTGTGGCCAAAGCGAAACGCCGATTAGCCCTCGCGTTTTCAGAGGATGACCGGATCGACGTGGCGCTTGCGACCAACATGATTTCGGTCGGTCTCGACATCACGCGCCTGGGTCTCATGGTCGTGCTGGGCCAGCCGAAGACCTCCGCCGAGTACATTCAAACCACCAGCCGGGTCGGGCGGGACGAGGAGCGGCCGGGGCTGGTGGTCACTCTGCTGAACGTCGCCAAGCCGCGCGACCGGTCGCACTTCGAACGTTTCGAGGCGTACCACGAGACCTTCTATCGCGCGGTCGAAGCAACCAGCGTGACGCCGTTTTCGGCGCGTGCGGTCGATCGAGGGCTCGCCGCGGTGGTGGTCTCGCTCGCGCGCCATGGAGAGCCCGCGCTGACCGCGGCGGCGAGCGCGGCGGATATCGCGCAGGTCCGGGACCGGTTGGGTTGGCTCAAGGCGGCGGTGCGCAAGCGGGCGGAGGGACATCGGAAGGACCTGGAGGCCGCGGAACGCCACGAGCTGGGGGGCACGATTGATACGCGGGTCGATGATCTGCTCGATGCCTGGGAAGAGATCGCGGCCGAGCAGGCGGTGGTTCAGGCCGGCTTGCAGTACGGGCCGTTCGAGGCGCGGCCCCGCCCGCCGCTGTTGCACGATCCGCTCGACCCTGATTTGAAAAAGGAACCGCCAGGCTCCAAGCGGCGAAAGTTCAAGGCGCAGTGGTCGCTCCGCGACGTCGAGGCCGAGAGCCCGATTCTCGTGTACCGGCTCGACGGTGGAGTGCTGGAGGCGAAATGAGCCGGGTCAAGATCCGCCAGAGCCAGATCGTCTCCACTTACGGGCCGGGCGCGCTCGTCGACTTGCCGGATTACGCCGTGTTGATCGCGGGGCTGGAGCACTGGCGGGGCGAAGCCCGGTTGATCCCGGAGCCACGGCTGCTCGCAAACCTTCGGCGTAGGCTCGGGATTCCTTTCCTCGAGCTGCGATCGCCGCCCGTGCCGGAGAAGGAAGAAGAGCAGGGAACCGGGATCGTGGCCTGGCAGTTCCCCGAGTGGTTTGTGGCGCAGTTCGAGCAGGTGACCTCTAAGTACGGCCGGTCGCGCCCGGTGGTGCATCGACTGAGGCTCGTTAAGGGACGATATTCCGCCGACGATCCGACCGGCAAGAAAAAGTCCAAGGGGTGGCCTGTCGTACCGATCCGTTTCGTCCAGGCCTGTCCCAACGGACATCTGAGCGACATCAATTGGTCGCATCTGGTCCACGGCCAGGGTGTTGGGTGCGGCGGGCAGCTCTGGCTCGACGAGCGAGGGACGACCGGCGACCTGGCCGAGTTGTCCGTGCGGTGCGATGGCTGCCATCGAACGATGCCGCTGATCCAGCTTCAAGGTGAGCACACGAGGCTGGGGAAATGCCAAGGAAAGCGCCCCTGGCTTGGACCGGAACCGGGCGGCGACGAGGTCTGTGTCGGTCCAGAGGGGAAAGCCCACAACAACCGGTTGCTGATCAGGCACGCGAGCCACGCCTACCTGCCCGTCGTCGAGCGCGCGATTTCGATTCCCGACCACAATGAGCAGCTGAGAAAGGCGATCGATGCGATCTGGGACGACTTTCTTTCGGTCGCAGAGAGCGCGGAGGAAGTTCGACGGGAAAGGAGGAAACCACGGGTACAGGCGGCGCTCGAAGGTCTGAGCGACGAGCAAGTCTGGGCCGAGTGCGAGCGTCGCCGGAGCGGCGGAGCAGAGATCCAGAGAGATCTCAAGTCCGTCGAACTCGACACCTTCCTGTCGCTCCCGGAGGAACTGCAATCCGACCGGCCCGAAGGGGATTTTTTCGCTCGCCGGCGCCCTCTCGATCCGGATCGTCGAGGAGCGATCGAAGAGGTCGAGCGAGTGGTGTTGGTGCATCGCCTGCGGGAGGTGGTGTGCGAGACCGGCTTTACGCGTTTCGAACCGACCGTGCCGCTGGTCGACGTGGAGATCGACTTGGGTGCCCGCCTCGCCGCGCTCGCGCGTGAGACTCGGTGGCTTCCGGCGGTCGAGAATCGGGGCGAGGGCGTCTTTCTTGCACTCCGGGCCGACAGGGTGAAGAAGTGGACGACCCGAGAGGGGGTGAAAAAACGGGCGGCCGACTTCCATCGTGGATTGGAGGTCACGGCGAAGACGACGCTCTCCAACGAGCGGGTCGAGCAGATCTACATGCCCTACCTTCTGCTGCACTCGTTGTCCCATCTGCTGCTCACGGCCATCGCCCTCGAATGCGGCTACGCCGCGGCGAGCATTCGCGAGCGGATATACGTCCGCGACGGAGCTTACGGGCTTCTTCTTTACACGGGCACCCCCGACGCCGAAGGAACGCTCGGTGGACTCGTTGAGGTCGGACGAAAGATCGCCCGCCACCTCGAAGCCGCGCTCGAACTAGGGCGTCTGTGCAGCAACGACCCGGTCTGCGCCCAGCACCGACCAAACCAAACGCACGAAGGAAGGACTCTGCACGGCGCTGCATGCCACGGCTGTTTGTTGATCGCGGAGCCCTCGTGCGAGCGACGCAACGAGCTTCTCGATCGCTCCCTCGTGGTGCCGACGGTCGACTCGACGGAGGTCGCCTTCTTTCAGTAAGGCTAGGTGGCGTTTACCTGACGCCTGCCTCACCCGCGCGGGTCGGGCAGGATCTGTCGCAGGTAGGGCTCGATGCCGAGGTCAACGTCCCAGTTCTGCGGATAGCCGAGCGAGACCTCTTCGAATCGCACGCCGTCGCGGAAGTGGGTGGCGCGGATGTGCAGGTGGCCGAAGATCACGCACTGAGCCTTGAAGCGGAGGTGCCAGTCCTCCGTCCGTTGGGTGCCGCACCAGACCGAGAACCGCGGGACCCGCGGCAGGATCGCCAGATCTCGCTTGAGCGGCCAGTGGTTGATCAGGATCGTCGGCCCGCGCTCGGCGGCCACGGTGAGGCGACGCTCGGCCTCTTCGCAGCGGGCGGCGCACCAGGCCGAGCGGGTGGGAAACGGATCCGGATGGAGGAGCACCTCGTCGGAACAGAGGACGTCCTCTTCGGCCGCCCACTGGACCGCCTCTTCGACCGGCACGTGGTCGGGACGGAAGCTGTAGTCGTAGAGGAGGAAGAGCGGGGCGAGGATCGGCGCCGCCTCTCCGGGCGCCGCGACCGGCCAAGCGACGAAGGGATCCTCCGGCGTGTGAACGCCGAAGGCTCGGCAGAGCTCGACGAGCCGCCGATATTTGGCCTCCCCTCGCAGCTCGTCCGGATGCGGCGGGACGGTCCAGAGGTCGTGGTTGCCGGGAACCCAGAACAGCTTCGCGAAGCGCCGCGAGAGCACGGTGAGCGCGAAGCGCAGGTGCTCTTCCGTCTCGCCCACGTCGCCCGCGACGATCAACCAGTCGTCCGGGTGCGGCGCGAGGTTCAACAGCGCCTTACGGTTCGATTCGTGGCGGAGATGCAGGTCGCCGAGAGCGTAGAGCTTCAATTGACCGGCTCGATCTCGCGCAGGTAATCCGGCGTTTCCATCGGCTGCGCCTCGAACGGTCCCTCGCCGGGCAGGAGGAGGGTCTGGATGTGCTGGCCCTCGCCGTTCACGTACACCTCGGTCGCCGGATGGCGGATCGGCTCCAACGAGTAGTCCGGGTGATAGATCAACCCGCCCCCGGTGGGGATGCCGATCCCCTTGGCGTGCTCGCCCGCGCTCGGGACCGCGCGATGGAGCATCGGCCAATCCGGTTCGGAATGGGCGTCGATGACGAACGGCACGACGCGAAAGGTGTCGAACAGCCGGTTGCTCGCCGGATCGAGCCCTTTGAGGCCGAGCTGCACCGCTCCGGCGGAGATCCCGACCAGCAGGGCACCGCCGTAATACCGTTCGAAGACCTTCGCCGCGAGGTCGTTGGCGTCGAACGCGTCCCAGCCGCGCCGGACGTCGCCCCCCGCGAAGAGCAGCAGATCGGCCTGATCGACGTAGGCGAGGTCTTCCGAGCCGAGCCGGGCCGGGATGTGCCGGCAGTCGTGGATGTCGATGCTGTCCATCGCGGCGAGGAACAGCTCGTAGAACTCCGGCGCATCGCCGTTCGAGGCACCGAAATACGCGGCCCTGAAGGGCCTCGACAGGTCGGCGACGTCGTCCACGAGCAGCTCGCGTAGGCGCTCGAGGAACGGACGGTCGCCTTCCTTCCAGAAGAGAAGCTGGGAGTCGGCGAAGAGGAAGACCGGTTTGATCGTGGCCATACGACCCGGAAGGATAGCAGGCCGCCCCTTGGAGAGGCGGCCCGGGGGCGCGACGCGAAACGCTCTACGGCGCTTTGACTCGGCGGTAGACCCAGCGCACGGAGACCGGCGGCATCGGGCCGAAACCCGCCAACGACACGACGACGATCAGCTCGGGTTTGCCGTCGATTCCGGCGGCCACCCGATAGAGCTCGCTCCGCTCGGGCCCGCGGGCGGGGCTTTCGAACAGGGTGAGCTCGCCGTCTTTCCACGTCGCCCAGCTCTTGACCTCCGTGCCGTCGGGGCGCGCGCGCTTCGCCTTCTTGGCGTTCGGCGTGACGGTCAGAGGGGGCGTCTGCAGCAGCGGATCGGAAGCCTCGGGCTCCGCGCGGATCGTGAAGCTGCCGCCCTCGAAGGAGATGACCTGCTCGAGCGGGGCCTCCATGCGACCCGAGAGCTTCGAGAGGTCCGGCGCCTCGACCGGCGCCCGGAAGCCGCTGTTGCCGGTCCCCGGCGGGCCGCCTCCGGGCCTTCCGCCGCCGCCTCCCGGATGGGAAAAGCCGCCGTCGCGGAGATGGCCTCGCGATTCTCGCAGGGCGCTCCGAAAATCCTGGCTCCGATCGGGGTCGAGCTGCCAGCGACCGACCAGCGTGCCTGCCTCGGTTGCGGTCGGTGGCGGCGCGGCCGCGGACGCCGCCCGAGCCGCCGCCAGCACCAAGGCACCGCCGAGGAGGAGCCAACGGAGGGTCCTCCGGCTCCGGGTCTCTTCCGTTCCCTCCGTTCGTCCTCTCATGACGGCCAGTCTACTCCGGGCCGACCGCCGTACCCTTGTAAGCGATGTAAGAAAGCAGGACCGCGGGCGGCCCGCTCGTAGCGCCCTTGCTAAGCTCTCTTTCGATGGCGAAACTCGCCCGAGCTCGGACCGGAAACGGTGCCCAGGGGCCCCGTTCGACGCGCCTCGCGGTCGTCGCGTTGGTGGCCCTGCTCGCCGTGCTCGGCGTGCTGCAGTGGCGGTGGATCGGCGAGGTGAGCCGGCTCGAGCGGGAGCGAACCCGGCGCTCCCTCTCCGAGGCGGGGGAGGAGATGATCGCCGACCTCGACCGGGAGCTCCTGCGCGCTTTCGTCCTTTTCCAGCCGAGCCAACATGCCCTGCGCATCCGGTTCAACCCGCAAGGGCGGGAGATCTCGTCGCCGGAAGGGGATCGCCCTCCGGGCTCGTTCACCCCGGCGTCGCGCTCGATCTCCGACCAGCTCGCGCGCTGGCGTGAAAGCGCCACCTATCCGGGGTTGGTGCGAGCCGTCTATCGGGCGAGCGGAAATCCCGTCGTGCTCAACGCCTGCTCGGGCGCACCGGAGACCTGCCGGCCGGTTCCCTGGCCCCCGCGGCTCGTCGCGGCGCGTGCCCGAATCGAGGCCGGGCTCGCCGGCCCCGAGGTCGAGCCTCGCGCCCCCGCGCTCCTCCTTCCCGAGGCGTCGCTCGCCCGCGGGCCGTTGGGACCTTTCCCCGTTCCGCCCTCCGTTTCGACTGGCGACCGCGGCCTCGGGGTCGTGGTGGTCGAGCTCGATCGAGATCTGATCGGGCGCCAGATCTTGCCGCAGCTCGCCGAGCGGACGTTCCACCTCGAGAAGCGCCCCGAGCTGCGGCTTGCGGTCGTCGGCCCCGAAGGGGTGATCTACCGTTCCGACCCGGCGTTTTCGCCCAAGTTCGACTCCGGCGACTTGTGGTTGCCGATGCTTTCCCTGCGCGGCCCGGTCGAGTTCCATCGGTTGCTCCCGGAGCTGCTCCACGGCACCAAAGTGGAGGGTCCCGGTCCTCGGCCGATTCTTCCGGGTTCTCCGCCGCATCCGCGGGGGCGGCTCCGGCGGATCGAGGAGGCGTTCTGGATCAAGGGCCCGGAGCCGCCCACGGGGGCCTCGGGCACGTGGGCGCTGGCGATCTCCGATCGCGCCGGGTCGCTGGAAGCGGCGGTGAGCGCGGTGCGGACGCGCAATCTCGGCGTGAGCCTCGCCATCCTCGGCCTGCTCGCCGCGAGCCTGTTCGTCCTGGCGCGCTCGGCGTCCCGCGCGCATCGCCTGGCCGAGCAACGGTTGGAGTTCGTCGCCGGCGTCACGCACGAGCTCCATACTCCGATCGCGGCGATCCGGTCGGCCGCCCAAAACCTCGCGGACGGGGTGGTCGGCGAGCCGGGCAAGGTGCGCGACTACGGCGCCCTGCTCGACCGGGAAGGGGCGCGGCTCTCCTCTCTGGTCGCCCAGGCGCTCGAGCTCGCCGGGATCGAATCGGGCTCGCGCGCGTTCGCTCCCGAACCGCTCGCGGTCGCCGAGGCGATCGACGGGGCGCTCGAGGACGCCGGCCCGGCGCTCGCGCGAGCCGGCCTCGACGTCGAACGCGATCACCAAGCCGAGGCGGTCCTGCCGGCGGCGCTCGCCGATCGGTCGGCCTTGCGGCTCGCGCTGCGCAACCTGTTGGAGAACGCCGCGAAGTACGCCTCGTCGGGCGGCTGGGTGGGGATCCGTACCGAGACGGACAAGGGGGGAATCGAGATCGCGGTCGAGGATCGCGGCCCGGGAGTCGCCCCAGAAGATCGCCTCCACCTGTTCGAGCCGTTCGTCCGGGGCCGCTCGACGGCGAGCGCGGCGGTGACCGGCGCAGGTCTCGGGCTCACGCTCGCCCGTCGCGCGCTCGCCGCGACGGGAGGCTCCGTTCACCTGGGCGAGCGGCCGGGGGGCGGGAGCGCCTTTACGATCCGCCTCCCTCGGGCCTGAGGAACGAGGAACGTGAGCGGCGAGCGGATCCTGTTGGTCGAAGACGAGCCGAGCCTGATGCTCACGCTCTCGGACCGGCTGAAGAGCGAAGGATACCGAGTCGAGCCCGCGATGACGGGCGACGCGGCCGAGGCCCTGGCGCTCGCCGAGCCGTTCGATCTGATCGTGCTCGACGTCATGCTGCCGGGCAAGAACGGCTTCGACGTCTGCCGCGACCTGCGCCAGCGAGGTCTCTCGACGCCGATCCTGATGCTCACCGCGCGTACCCAGGTCGTCGATCGGGTCGTGGGATTGAAGCTGGGGGCCGACGACTACCTCACCAAACCGTTCGAAGCGATCGAGCTGCTCGCCCGGATCGAGGCGCTGCTGCGGCGATCGCGCCCGAACGACGGCGGGCTCCGCGGGGCAGCAACCTCCGGCGATGCGTGCCGTTTCGGGGACGTGGAGATCGACTGGAAGAAGGCCGAGGTCCGCCGGGCGGGTATGCCGGTGGGACTCTCGGCGCTGGAGCTCAAGCTGCTGCGCTACCTGGTCGAGCGCCACGGCGAGGTGATCGGCCGCGACGAGCTGCTCGACCGCGTCTGGGGCTACGACGCGAGCGCCCAGACCCGCACGGTGGACGTCCACATGGCTTCGCTGCGGCAGAAGCTGGAGCCGATCCCTGCCCATCCGCGCTACCTCGTGACCGTCCATCGGATCGGTTACAAGTTCGTCGGGTGAGCCCGGCACGGCGCTTTACATCTTTGACAGAAGCCTTGCTTCGGCTTGAAGACTGCGACGCTCGAGACGATCTACCCTGAACTCCTCTTGAGGCCTGCTCGGAAGCGGGTCGACCTGAATCGAGCGAGATGTAAGAAACGCGGTCAGCGACGAAAACAGGCGATGAAAATCAGCCACCAAACAGGCCCAAACTCAAACCCAGAAGGAGAAGAGCCATGAAGCGTTGGATGACCCTGATCACCCTGGCGGCCCTGTCCTACCCCGTTCACACGGCGCTCGCCGCCGACGACAAGCCGACCGTCGAGAAGAACGTCGTCTTCATCGGCCATGGCGGTCCGGGACAGCCGGGGATGCACCGGATGATGTGGAAAGGGGATGGACCGCCGCCGCTCGTCGACATGCTGAAGACCGAGCTCGATCTCACCGCCGATCAGGAGAGCGCGGCGCGCGATCTCGAAACGAAGCTGCGCGAGACCATGAAGCCGCTCCACGAGCAGGCGAGGTCGCTGCAGGAGAACCTCGACAAGGTCCTCGACGCCGGAGCCGACGCGACGACCGTGGGCACCGCGGCGATCGCCGTGCACAAGGTGACGAAACAGATGGAGGCGGCCCACCAGGAGTTCCACCAGAGCTTCGCCGAGCTACTGACCCCCGACCAGAAGGCGAAGTTCGACAAATTCCATCAGACCTTCCACTTCCGGTTCGGCGGGCACGGTATGCCGCTCCCGCCCCCGGGCGCCGACAACTGATTCGGAACGCCGCGGCTAGATTCCGATCGCGCCGCGGATTTCTTTCTCGATCTCTCCGGCGAGGGCGGCGATCTCGGCTTGATCCGCCCCTTCGATCATGATGCGGGCCAGCGGCTCGGTGCCGCTGTAGCGTAGGACGAGGCGGCCGTCTTCGCCGAGGTTTCGTTCGACGCGCGCGGCGGCTTCCGCAACCAGGGGAAGGTCCTCGAACGCCCGCTTTTCCCGCACCCGGACGTTGCGCAGGATCTGCGGATACCGGCGGAATCCGGCGAGCGATCTCGACAGCGGCTCTCCCGCCCGGGCGCGGAGAGCCGCCATCTGGACGGCGGTCAACATCCCGTCTCCCGTGCTGGCGAGACCGAGATGGACGATGTGGCCCGACTGCTCTCCCCCCAGCACGATGCCTTGCTCCCGCATCGTCGCCACGACCGCGCGATCTCCGACGTCGCAACGGACGACCGCGATTCCCTCTCGGGCGAGCGCCCGGACCAAACCCAAATTGCTCATCGAGGTCGCCACGACCTTGCGAAGCGGCAGCTCGGTCCGGTCCGCCAGATCTCGCGCCCAGAGGTAGAGGATGGCGTCGCCGTCCCGGACCTCGCCGCGCTCGTCGACGAGAATGCAACGGTCGGCGTCGCCGTCGAAGGAGATCCCGAGGTCGGCGCCCGCTTCGAGCACTTGGGCCGCCACCACCTCGGGATGCGTCGAGCCGCTGCCGGCGTTGATGTTCGTTCCGTTCGGCTCGGCATGGACGACGACCACCTCGGCTCCGAGGTCCGAGAACAGCTCTCGGGCGTAGCGCGACGCGGCGCCATGGCCGCAGTCGATCGCCAGCTTGAGCCCGCGGAGCGGCGTCCCGCCGGGCACGCTCGCCTCGAGCGAGCGCAGATAGTCGGCCGCGAGGCTCGCGTCGGCCTGGAGGTCGCTCGCGGGCGGCGGCTCGAAGGCCGGCGCGTCGCGCAACGCGAGCAGCTCTCGTTCGAGCGCGGCTTCCGCCTCTTCGGGCCATTTGAAGCCGTCGCCGTCGATCAGCTTCACGCCGTTGTCCGGCACGGGATTGTGGCTCGCCGAGACCGCGACACCGCAGCTCGCGCCGAGCCGCCGGGCGAGGTAAGCGACGCCGGGAGTCGGGATCTCGCCGGCGAACCGGGTCTCGACGCCTCGAGCGGCCAGGCCCGCGGCGATCCAGGAACAGATCTCGGGCGTGCTCTCGCGGGTATCGCCTCCGAGGACGACGAACGCGGAGGCGCGTCCGTCCGCGGCTTCGCTCCGGAGCTTCGCTCCGAGCGCGAGGGCGAGCGAAGAGATCGTTCGTCGATCGAGCGGGGGATGGCCGAACGGCGCGCGGATGCCGTCGGTTCCGAACAGGCGGCTGGAGGGGCTCATCGCTTCTTCTTCTTCGACCTTTGGGAGCGTTCGGGTTTCGCCTCGGGAGTGACCGGCACGCGGACCGTGACCTTCGAGGGCTGGACGACCTGGATCAACGGATCGGGAGAGATGACGTTCGCTTCCTCTTCGAAGGATGCCGTTCGCCCTTCGAGCGAGATCGGTTGCGCCGGGATCGAGGTCAGGCGGGCGAGCCGCTTCTCGGGGCCCGAGACCAGAACCTGCGCGGGAATCACCTCGCTCTCCCCCGCTCGGTTTCCCTCGGCCGGCTTGCCCTGGAGCCGAACTTTGACCGTCACCCGCTGGGTCACCTCGCGATCCAGCTCGACCTGGATCGAGTTCGGTTCGATCGCGACCAGCTCCAGGTCCTCCGGCATCAGGAGGTTGTCGGCGCCGAGCTGGACGGTGACGGTCTCCGGAGCGGTCGGGGAAAGCTCGACCTGGACGTCGACCATGTATGGATTCAGACCGCGGATCGCTTTGCGGCTGCCGCGCAGCCGGACCAGGACGCTCTGCACCGGGTCGATCACCAGATAGCCGCGCGGCAGGTTGTAGGAGACGCCGGCCTCGACCAGCTTCTCGGTGGTCTCCTCCCGCTCTTCGAGCGAGACCCGGCTCCAGATACCGACCGCGATGAACAGCGCGAGCAGTCGCAAGCCCCAGATTCGCCGTCGGTCGCTCATGCGGTACCCGGCTGCGGATAGAGGTCGGTGATCAGGTACTTGAACAGCGTGTTGCGCAGCCCCTTGCCGTCCAGGTTGCGGACGATCTCGCCGTCGATCACCACGGAGATCACGCCGGTCTCTTCCGAAACCACCACGGCGAGCGCGTCCGTCTCCTCCGTGAGGCCGAGCGCCGCGCGATGCCTCGTGCCGAACTCCTGGGAGAGCTCCGGATTCGCGGAGAGCGGAAGGAAGCAGGCGGCCGCCGCGATGCGATCGTCCTGGACGATCACCGCGCCGTCGTGGAGGGGGGTGTCGGGGGTGAAGATGTTGATCAGCAGGCCGTACGACAGATCCGCGTCGAGACGGACGCCGTTTTCGACGAAGTTGCGCAGCCCCTGGAGCCGCTCGATGATGATCAGCGCGCCGATCCGCCGCGACGACAGGGTGGTCGCGGCGAGCACCACCTCGTTGAACGTCGACGCCGATTTCTGCTGGCGCGCGAGTCCCCAAAGCGGATTGCGTCCGAAGTTGGCGAGCGCGCGCCGGATCTCCTGCTGGAACAGCACGATCACCGCGAACGGCAGGACCAGGAGCAGGCTTTCGAGCAGGGTCTGCACGGTGGGCAGGTCGGCGAGCCGCGCCGCGTAATAGACCAAGCCGAC
>JBGAGQ010000048.1:0-50766 GCA_044226625.1 Thermoanaerobaculia bacterium | reverse complement strand
GAAGGGGATCAAGTACCGCCTGCTCGGCCCCGCTTGGGGCGGACGGGCGACGCGCGCGGCGGGCATCCCCGGCGATCCGAACGTCTTCTTTTTCACGGCGGCTTCCGGCGGGGTCTGGAAATCGACCGACGGCGGCAAGAGCTTCTCGCCGATCTTCGACGATCAGCCGATCTCCTCGATCGGCTCGTTCGCGATCGCACCGTCCGACCCGAACGCGATCTACGTCGGCTCGGGCGAGGCGAACATCCGGGGCAACGTGGCCGCCGGCAACGGGATCTACAAATCGACCGACGGCGGCAAGAGCTGGAGCCACGTCTGGGTCCAGGAGGGGCAGATCGGCCAGATGGCGGTCGACCCGCGCAACGCGGACGTCGCTTACGCCGCGGTGCTCGGCCACGCGTTCGGCCCGAATCCGCAGCGCGGCGTCTACCGGACCCGAGACGGAGGCAAGACCTGGGCGCAGGTGCTCAAGGTCGACGAATGGACCGGAGCCTCGGCGGTGACGCTCGACCCGAGCAATCCCAACGTCGTCTTCGCGGGCCTTTGGCAGGCGCGCCGCCGTCCCTGGGAGCTCACCAGCGGGGGCCCCGGCAGCGGCCTCTGGCGGTCGAATGACGGCGGCGAGACCTGGAAGCGTCTCACCGGCGGCGGGCTACCCGATGGGATCTGGGGCAAGGTGGGGGTGGCCGTCGCCCCGTCCGACGGGCGCCGCGTCTACGCGCTGATCGAGAACGAGAAGGGGGGCCTCTTCCGCTCGGACGACGGCGGCGAGAGCTGGACGCTCGCGAGCGGCGACCGGCGCCTGCGCCAGCGTGCCTGGTACTACACGACGCTCGCCGTCCACCCGACCAACCCGAACGAGGTCTGGTGCCCGAACGTGCCGATGCTCAAGTCGATCGACGGCGGCAAGACCTTCGATTTCGTCGAGGGGCTCCACCACGGCGACTGCCACGACCTCTGGTTCGACCCGAAGAACCCGAAGCGGATCATCGCCGCGAGCGACGGCGGGGTGGACGTGTCGTTCGACGGCGGGGAGAACTGGAGCTTTCCGTCGCTGCCGATCGGGCAGTTCTACCACGTGACCGTCGACAGCCGGCGGCCGTTCTGGGTCGCGGGCGCGCTCCAGGACATAGGTACGGCCCAGGGCCCCTCCGACACTCTCGCGTACACGGGGATCCGCAACGTCGACTGGCATGGCGTCGGCGGCGGGGAGGCGGGTTTCATCGCCTCGGACGCCGCGGACCCGGACGTGGTCTACGCGGGGGAGTACGGCGGCACGATCACCCGCTACGACCACGAGACGGGACAGACACGGAACGTCACGATCTATCCCGACAACCCCTCGGGGCACGGCGGCGAGGACCTCCTCTACCGCTTCCAGTGGACCGCGCCGATCGCCATCTCGCCGCACGATCCGAAGACGGTCTATCACGCGGGCAACGTCCTGTTCCGGACCCGCGACGCCGGCCAGACCTGGACCGCGATCAGCCCCGACCTGACGCGCAACGACAAGTCGAAGCAGAAGTGGTCGGGCGGACCGATCACCGGCGACAACACGGGGGTCGAGATCTACGCCACGATCTTCGCGGTGGCCGAATCGCCGGTCGCCGCCGGGACGATCTGGGCGGGAAGCGACGACGGCAAGGTCCACGTGACGCGGGATGGCGGCGCGCATTGGGACGACGTCACCTCGGCCGTGCCGGGCCTGCCCGAATGGGGCACCGTGTCGATGATCGAGCCGTCGAGCCGAGACGCGGGCACGGCCTACCTGGTGGTCGACGCCCACCGGCTCGACGACATGGCGCCCTACCTGTGGAAGACGGAAAACTTCGGCAAGAGCTGGCGCCGGCTCGGTATGGCGCCCGGCGCCGGGCGGGCCGGTCTCCGCATGGACGTCTATCTCCACGCGGTAAGGACCGATCCGGCGCGTCCGGGGGTGCTCTACCTGGGCACCGAGCGCGGCGTGCTGGTCTCGACCGACGACGGCGCCTCGTGGCGCTCGATCAAGCTGAACCTACCCACCGTCGCGGTGCACGACCTCGCGGTCGCGGGCAACAGCCTGGTGGTCGCCACCCACGGCCGCTCGATGTGGGTCCTCGACGACACTTCGCTCCTGTTCGACCTCTCGGAGGCGGTGCGCAAGAGCGACCTCCATCTCTTCCCCGCGGCCGACGCGGTGCGTTGGACGCTGCGCGAAGGGGTGGCGCGGCAGGGCGTCTGGACGGCGAGCAACCCCGACCGGGGCGTGCGCGTCGCCTACTGGCTGGCTAAGGCGCCTCAAGGAGAGATCACGCTGGAGGTCTACACCGAATCCGGCCGGCTCGTCTCAAAACGGTCGAGCAAGCCGGCGGAGGTATCGGGAAGCAGCGAGTACGTCAAGGACGAGCTCGACGGCCTCAAGGGCCTCGCGCTGGGCAAGGAGCAGGGCTTGAACGTCTATACCTGGGACCTGTCCTGGGACGGCGCCGAGATGATCCCGGGCGGAATCCTCGACGCCGGATATCCCGCCGTCGGCCCCACCGCCCTGCCGGGAACCTACACCCTCAAGTTGACGGTCGATGGCCAATCGCAGAGCGTCACGGCCCGCGTGCTCGCCGATCCCCGCTTCCCCACGGTAACGGCCGACCTCGCCGCCCAGCTGGATCTGTCGCTCGCGGTGCGCAACGACATCACGCGGCTCACCCGCACGGTCGAGCGCCTGCGGACGGTCCGCAAGCAGATCGCCTCGCGCGCCGACCTTGTAAGGAAAGATCCCGCCCAGTCCGAGCTGGTGAAGGCTTCGGACGAGGCGGGTCGCAAGCTCGACGCGCTGGAGGCCAAGCTCCACAACCCCAAGGCAACCGTGGTGTACGACATCCTCGCGTTCGAGGGCGGAGCCCAGCTCTATTCCCGGCTCGCCCCGCTGTTCGACGCGGTCAAGGGCGGGGACGGCGCGCCGACCCAGGGTATGCGCGAGGAGTACGCCCGGGAGAAGGCCGACCTCGAGGCGCGGATCGCCGATCTCGACGCGCTCGTCGCGGGCGACGTCGCGGCGCTCGACCGCCAGGCCCAAGGAGCGGGGCTGCCGGGAGTCTGGACGGGAAAGTAAGCGAGGGTAGGAGTTGAAGGAAACGGGCGGAGCGCGTCTCCGCCCGTTTTTCTGCCGGCGGAAGCTGATCACCGCCGAAGACCGCGAGCTTGCCGAGCCGTTCGCTACCGGTTGCCGGTGTTGTCGTCCTCGTCGCCCTCCGGCTCGAGGTCGCTCGAAACCGCGGGCGGCGTCGGTTGGCGGGACGCGCTCTCGCGCTCGGCCCAGACCGGGGCGCGCAGGCCCGAGATCGCGTGAGTGCCGGTCTCGGTCCGCAGCCCCGCGAGCGAGTGCGTACCGGTTTCGTTGCGCACGATCGCGTGCGTCCCGGTTTCCGTGACCAGGGCGTGCGCCGCCGCCGCCGAGGTCGGCGACCAGGGGGAGAACGGCGCGCGCGGACCGCCGCCGACCGCCACGATGTCCTCGGCCTCCCACCCCTTCTCCCCTTTCCGTAGCGTGTATTCGAGGATCACCTCGCGGTTCGGCAGGCGGTCGAAGACGTTCGAGTCGCGCAGCTGGGAGATATGGAAGAAGCTGTTGCCGTACGGCGAGCCCGGGCGGCGCGAGTCGTAGATCCAGAGGTTGTCGTTGACCGTGGTGAGCTGGCTGGGGGGCAGGAGCAGGTTCGGGATCAGGTAACCCGAGACGAACAGGTCGGCCTGGTTGCGCAGCGACTCCGCGACGTTTTCGAACGCGACCACCTCGATCCGCAGGCCGCGATACTGGAGCGCCTCGATCACTTTGGTGAAGTCGCCGTCGCCGGTGGCGAGCAGCACCCGGTCGAGCCGCTCGGACTGGAGCAGCATGTCGACCGCCATGTCCATGTCGGCGTTCGCCTTGCCGTACCGCTCGCCGGTCACCGAGTCGAACTGCCAGCGGATCGGCTTCTCCACCACCTTGTAGCCGATGTCGCGCAGCCGGTTGTGGAACTCGAGGACCTTGGCGTAGGTCGGATCGTTGCGCCGCGAGCGCTCTTCATCGAATCGGACGTACGCGTTGATGCGCGCCGCGTCCGCGCCGTCGCGACAGGCGAACTCGCGCAACACGTCGTACTGCATGCCGAAGCCGCCGTTGCGCGTGATGTTTTCGACGTCGACGTAAATCCCAACGGATCTGCCCGCCATGGCAACACTCCCTCATCAGATAAATTTTTGTCGCTGGGTGACCAGCACCGGCTACTGCGAGCCGGGGACGGACGATGGAGCTTACGGCACGCCCCGCCGAAAGGCCAGAGGCGCTCAGGCTCGAAAACGGGCCCGAAGCTCGGGCGGCAGCAACGGGCAAGCGCCTTCCGGCTTTGCGAACCAGCGCTGGCGCGCCCGGGCGATCGCATCGTAGAGACGGTCCCGGAGAGCGCGCGGAATCCAACGCAGAATCCTCGCGATCGGGCGCCAGACGCCGCCGATTTCGACGAGAGCGCGGAGGACGGCGTTGGAGCGGACGTGCAGGCGGGCGTCCGCGGTCCGGAGGACGAGGCTGTCGGGAAGACCGGCCCGATCGGCCGGGGGGACGAGCTCCGAAAACAGCTCGCCGAAGAGGGGCGCGAAGGTCAGCCGTTCCCGCCGGTCGAGGCGGACGAACCAGCGGACGCTCCGGTGGCAGAGGCCGCAGCCGCCGTCGTAGAACAGGACCGGACCGTCGGGTACCCGTCCTGCAGGATCCGGTGGCGCGGCGTCAGGCACCCTCTTCCATTCCGATCGAGAACATCCGCTCGAGGTTGTAGCGCGAGTAGGCGCGAAACGCCATCAGGGTCTCCGAGCGCTGGATGCCGTCGATCTTGAGCATCTGCCGCGTCACGGCCTCGGCGATCTGCTCGTTGTCGCGGACCCGGGCGATCGCCACCAGGTCGTACTGCCCGGCGACCGAGTAGACCTCGGTGATGCCCTCGAGCTCGACCAAGCGCTCCGCCACCTCGTTGATCTTGTTCTTCTCCACCACCAAAAGGATCACGGCGCTGACCATCGCAGGCTCCTCCTCCTCGGAATCCTCCGCTCTCAGGTCCGACTCTATGCGACGGTAACCACGATCCGAAATCCGGCAAAGATGCGTAGAGCCCAAAGCACCGCAGACCTTCGGGGCCCCCCCCGACCGAGGAAACCGATCCGATGAGCTTCCCGCCCTCCGAACCGACCGTCGACTTTCCGTATCGCATCGAGCAACGCGTGGGCGAGGGAGCGATGGGGGTGGTCTTCCGCGCCCACGAGCCGGCGCTCGAGCGGACCGTGGCGATCAAGATCCTGCGCTCGAAGCTACTCGCCGGCCAGGACGAACGGGGAGTCGACGAGACGCGTCACCGCTTCCTCCAAGAGGCACGCGCCGCCGCCGCCCTCTCCCATCCGGGCGCGGCGACCCTCTACCGGATCGGCGAGGAGGCGGGCAATCCGTGGATCGCCATGGAGTGGCTCGACGGGCGGACCCTCGACTCGGTCGTCCGCGACGACGGACCGCTCTCTCCCCAGCGGGCGGCCGAGCTGGGCGCCGAGCTGCTCGCCGCACTCGAAGCGGCGCACCGGGCGGGGGTCGTCCACCGCGACGTCAAACCGGCGAACCTGATGCTGCTCTCCGACGGCCGCCTCAAGGTGACCGATTTCGGCATCGCCCGGCTGCGCGGCTCCGACCTCGTGAAGACCCAGGCGGGCTACCTGCTGGCCACCCCGCGCTTCGCCTCGCCCGAGCAGCTGCGAGGCCAGGAGGTCGACGGGCGCTCCGACCTGTTTTCGGCTGGCGTCGTCCTCTACTACCTGATCTCCGCCGCCTATCCGTTTCGCGGCAACGACTTCCTGGAGATCGCCGCGGCCATCCTCACCGATCCTCCGCGCCCGCTCCGGACGCTAGCTCCGCACGTGCCGGCACGCCTCGCCGCGGCGATCGAGCGGTCGCTCGAGGTCGATCCGAACCAGCGCTACGCGAGCGCCGCGGAAATGCGGCAGGCGCTTCTCCAGGCGATCGGATCGAGCTCGTCGTCCGAGGCTCGGATCGGCGGGGAGTCCGCCCCCACGGAGCGGCTGGACCCTGCCACGACACGGCCGCCGAAACCCGCCGCCCCTTCCGCACCCGCAGCCTCGGCGCTCCCCCTGTTCCCCCTGGAAGCCGCGCCGGCCGCAACTCCCTCGGCCTCGACCGTGACGCTCTCCTCCGTCGAGCCGCTCGTGGCGGTGCCCGCCGTCGCCGCGGCCTGGCCGGCCCGGGAGCTTGGTGAACAGGGACGCGACGCCCTCCTCGATCGCCTGCTCGATCGCCCGCTGCACGCCGCGCCGTTCGCCGGGGCGGTCGCGTTCGGCTCCGCGGCGAGCCGGACCTGGCTACTGATCGCCGACGGCCTGGTGCTCGGCGCGATCGGTCCCGTCGAGGGAGCCGTGGGAACGGGCGATCTCGCGATCGAGGCACTGCCGGATCGTGCCGCGGCGGTCCTCCACGCCGCTCCCGAGCCGGACGGCGCGGCCCGGGTGCGCTCGCTCGCCGGGCTGCTTCATCCGGGGCGGACCCGGCACGAGGGGCTCGACTCGACGTTCGTCCATCTCGCGGGCCTGGGGGAAAAGCTCCGCGGCGAGCGCTTCGAAGGGGCGATCCATCTCTCGCGCGGACCGGCGCGGGCGACGATCCTGTTCGCGGCGGGCGAGACGATCCTCCAACTCTTCTCCCCCGGCTGGGAGGGGCTCCCGATCGACCGCCCCTGGACCGAGCTGGTCTCCGCGGTCGCGGTCCAAGCGCGGGTCGAGGAGCACGGCGCGGTCCCCTCGTTTTCGAGCTACCGACGCGAGCTTCGGGGCGTCGAGGTTCAGGTCACCTCGCGCACGGCGACGGACAGCGGGCGCACCCTCGTGGGATCGCGCGCCCGCTCGACCGGGCGTCTGCGCGTGGTGCTCGAACCATCGCTCGAACCGGCGCTTGCCGCCGGAGCCTCGCATCGCTTCGCCCTGCGGCGCGAAGACGATCCGATCCACCGGTTCCTGCAATGGAGCCTCGAAGAGCTTCCCCCCTATTTCCATGAGCGCGAGCGCGCCGCGCGCTGGAAATATCTCGTCGAATGGCTCGGCGAGGCCCGGTCCGCCCGCCTGCATGTCGACCTTCCCCGGCCGGGCGGCACGGGGGCCGATTTCTTCGACCTCGCGACCTTCGATTCGACCTCTCGGGTCCTTCACGTCGCGCGCCGGGTGGCGCGGGCCTGCCCCAAGGCGCTCGCCGAGTTTCGCGACGCGGTGATCCAGGCGAAGAGCGCCCGGACGAAGACCGGGGACATCGGTGGCGCGTTCCTGATCGCGCCCCGGATCGAGGACGAGACGGTCGAAGCGCTCGCCGCCCTCGCCGCGCCCGAGAAGTCCGGACGCTGGTTCGGCGTGGAAGAGAGCTTCACCGGCTACGAAGGGTTCGTCCGCATCGGCCCCCGGCGGGGCTTCCACCTGCTGCTCGTCCGCGAGACGCCGACGGGGTTCGAGCCGCTGTTGCCCTAGGCCGGCTCTTCACTGGCCAAGCTCTTGACGAGCTTCCGGATCGACAGCGGCGCGCACCCCTCCGCCGTGTTGTTGATCGTTACGACGGACTCGCGCCCCCGGCCGACCGCTTCCGCGATCAGGTTCGCGATCGCCTTGCGTTCCTCCGGATCCTCCCGATGGAGCCGATCGAACGGGAGGAAGCGGGTTCCCGCTTCCTCGTAGGAGAGACCGCGCCCGACCACCCAACGGACGATCGTCTTCGGCCCCGGATCGACCAGACGCCGCTGGGCGGGCAGGTCGGGCATCCTCGGATGGACGTTGAAGCAGTGGCAGGCGCCCGTCGCGGCGAGCGCCCGGGCGTACTCCGGGCCGAGCATCTCCCGGTTGCGCAGCTCGACGGCATAGGTTGCCTCGGGCGGTAGCTCCGAGAGGAACGCCGCGAGGTCCGCCGCGAGGTGCTCGGGCTTGCCCAGGTCCTGGGGCGCGAACTCGAAGAGCAGCGCGCCGAGCTTCGCGCCCAGCCCTTCGATCGTCGGGCCGACCACCCGCTCGATGGCGTACGCCGGGTCGAGGAACAGGGGGTTTCCCTCCCCGCGCCGCGCGCCGTAGCGCGGCCGGTCGGGAAAGCGCCAGAGCGTGCACTCCTCGTGCGCCTTGACCAAGAAGCGGAAGTCGTCCGGGACCTGCGCGGCGTAGGCGGCGAAGTCCTCCGCCGGCAGCGGCTGGTAATGGGTTCGGTCGATGCCGATCGCTCGCAGCAGAGGGTGCCGCGCATAGGCCGCGAGCCCTTCGCGGGCGAGCTTCGATTCGGGGTACTCGCGGTCGTAGACCAGGCCCGCCCAGCCCGGATAGGACCAGGTCGAGCCGCCAAGATAGACGCTCTCGGGGACCTTCGCGGCGAGCTCCACCAGCTCCGGGGCGGCCGGCTGCGCCTCGACCCCCGCGGTTTTCGGTTCGGGGGGCGGCTCACCGAACAAGCCGAGCTGGGCGGGCGACCGGCGCGGCATGATCTCGGGGCGCGCGGCGCCTCAGAGCCGCGGTCGCGACGCGACGAAGAACGCGGCGAGGGATCCAGCTTCTCGCGCCCGGGCGAGGGGGATCTCCTCGGTCCGGAAATCGGCGGCGGCGAGGCGCGAGGGCGAGGAATCCGCGAGATCGATCGATGCGCCGGCGGGAGCCTCCAGCCGGAACAGGGCGAGATCCTGGAAGTGCTTCTTGAAGGCGGACTCCCAATCCCAAAGGTAGAGGCTCGAACGGTTTGCGCCGGCCGCGCGGTGCGCCTCCATGGTGCGGTCGTCAGCGATCGGCGGCACGGAGGCGACCATCACCCCTTCCGGCTGAAGATGGCGCCGGGCCTGCTCGATCGCCAGGGCCGGCTTCTCGAGCTGCGGCAAGACGTTGCCCGCGACCACGGCGTCGAACAGGCCGAGATCCCCCGGAAGCGCCTCGGCGCGGGCCGTGACGAAGCGGACGGACGGGCGCTCGAACTTGCGCCGGGCGTAGCGGATCGCCTTCTCGTCGCAATCGAGCCCGACCGCCGACGCCGCACCCTGCTCGACCAGGCGCGCCGTGCCGTATCCCGTGCCGCATCCGAGGTCGAGCACCCTGCGGCCCCCCGAATACCGGGTGGCGAACAGGTAGAGCGCGAGGTGCGCCTGGAACAGATCGTCCGGCACCTCCGGAGAGATCACGCCACGGGCCGGCAGACCCGCGCCGACCCGGGCGAGCGCGTTCAGCAGTCGGCGGGGGAAAGAGGCGGGCATCTCGTGAGGGTATCGGTTTCGCAGGACGCCCTCAAGCGGACCTGCGCCTGGGTCCACCTGCTAAACTGGAAAGGATCATCTGCGTCATCGAGCCGAACGTCCGCTGGAGGTGTAACCGGTTGCGCGAAGTCGAAGTTGCCTCGGTCACGGAGCCGGAGCTCGCCGAGGAGGCGGGCGATTCCGGTTTCCTGAAATCTTTGGGCGTCGTATCCCCTGGCGGCGCCTCGCCCCACTCCGCGACGCGCCTGCCGCAGATCGCGCCCACGGCTCCTGCGGCCCCGGCCGCCCCGAGCCGGGCCGATTGGCCGGAGCTCAAACCCGGTACGGTCCAGGTGCTCGGCCCGTTCACGCCGCCGGGATTTTCGCCGCGGCGGGTCCGCCTGTATCTGCCCGCTGATTTTCGGCCCGAGGTGCCGCGCTTCGCGCTCTATCTGTTCGATGGTCAGAACGTGTTCGAGGACGAGCCGTCCTATGCCGGCGGCTGGTACGCGCACGAGGCCGTCGAGCGCCTATCGCGCATGGGCAAGCTCGCGCCGATCGTGATCGGCATCGACCACGGCGGAACCGAGCGGATCCGCGAGCTTTCACCGTTTCCGGTCGAAGGCGAGCCTGGGCGGCTCGACGCATTCCTCGATTGGACATTCGGCACGCTCAAAACGGCGCTCGCCGAACGGCTGCCGCTGTTCGAAGGTCCCGCGGGCGCGGTGGTCGGCGGCTCGTCGATGGGCGGCCTCGCAGCCACCTACGCGCATTTCCGCCGGCCGAACGACATCGGCGGCGCGCTCGTGATGTCGCCTTCGTTCTGGCTCGGCGACGGCGCAATCCTCGATTGGGTTCAGAACCAGTCGCGCCCACCGTTCTCCCGCGTCTACCTCGACTCCGGGATGCGCGAAGGACGCGGTACCCTGCTGCCGCTCGTCGCGCGCATGGCCGGCCACCTCTCGGCACGCGGCTACGACGGAGAGAACCTCCGCTTCCGCACCGACCCCAAAGGCCTCCACAGCGAACAGAGCTGGCGCCGCCGCCTGCCGGCGGCGCTTCGATTCCTGTATCGGTAAGGGTGTTTCCCGCCCGGGGCCGATCTTCGCGAGCCGGTCAGGACCAGAGTAGCTCGACCGGGTACCCTTCCATCTGCCGATCGTGGGTCACTAGGACGAGTCCTTCGGCCCGAGCCTGGGCGATCAACATCCTATCGAAGGGGTCGCGATGAAGGGGTGGCAGCTCGGTAATGCCCGCGGCGTGGGAAAACGCGATCGGAAGTCTCTCGAAGCCACTCTCCGCCACCCCCTCCTCCATCGATGAGGGCAATCGGAGCTTCCCCAGCCCCTCTTTAATCGCCGCTTCCCAAGCCGAGGCGGCGCTTACGAACACAAAATCAGCCTGTGAGATGGCCTGCCGGACTTCATCAGGGATTCGGACCGGATCGCTTCGCCACCACAGAAAGATATGGGTATCGAGGAGAAGCCGGCTCGACGACGCCATCACCCCCACCCCTCGAAAGCGGCCAGTAGATCGTCAGGAAGGGGATCGTTGAAATCCTCGGCGATCCAGACCTTTCCTTCCCAGCCTCCCGGCGCTCGAGGCGAACGCACCTTTCGGAAGGGAACCAGCTTCGCCAAGGGTTTGCCCGCTTTGGCGATTACGATCTCTTCGCCCTCGGCAGCCCGATCCACCAAGCTCGAGAGGCCGGTCTTCGCTTCATAGAGGTTGTATACCGTGTCCGCCACGAGCGCCTCCTCGGAGGGCCTCTCCCAGCCCCCGATTGATCAACCTTGACCAACCGCTGACCAGCTTAGACCTCCGCACGGGCCAACGCAAGGCAGAGTATCGACGCTGGATCGAGATACCCGGACGGAGTGAGGCGGTTCGACTGAGGCCGTCGAGCAAAACGCGTTGCGGTGATTACTCGATCTCCGGATGGAGAGCGATGCTGGCGCCCACCCAGGTTTTGTCCTTGTTGAAATCCACGCCGACCATCGCGCCCTTGGTCATGCGCACGAGGTTGTTGACCAGGCGCGGCCCCTCCGGCGTCCAGAGGTACATCATCCGGACCTCGCAGCGCGCGGGGATGTCGAACGTCTCGACGATGCCCGCGTATTCGACCTTGCGCTGGAGAATGTAGTCCTCCGGGCGATCGAGCTGGGCGAGCCGTTCGCGCGTGACATGGAGCTCGACCCCGAGCCCGGCGAACGAGCGGAGCGGCTTCAGGACGTAGTTCTCGAGATCGTCCGGCGCCTCCTGGAGGTCCGACACGAACATGCAGGCCGGCGAGAATTCGCTCTTCAAGAACGGCAGCGAGAACTTGCTGATCCGGAAGTACCAGTCCGGATGCCCCACCCAGACGACGTCGAGCGGCCGGCGATAGACCGGAGGGAGATCGAGCCCGAGCCGCTCGGCCTCGTCGAAGATCGCCCGGTTGTAGATCCGGCGGATCGGCGTCTCGAGACCGCCCCGCCGGGCGTCGCGGTAGTAGGCGCGATCGCCCCGGAGGATCACGTCGTTGACGTCGACCGTCGCCACGCCGGTGAGCTTCTCGGTCCAGACGAAATCGACCCGGGTCTTCTGCTTGCCCGGCTCGATCTCCAGCAGGACCGTCTCCGCGGGGTCGCCGTCGCCCACCAGCACCCGGCGCAAGAGCGCCGCGTACCGGCTTTCGTCGAGGCCGCCGAAATAGGGCACCCAGCCGTCCGGGACCGCCCCTTCCTCGTGATAGACCCGCGAGATCAACGACTGGAAGCCGTAGAGCGAGGGAAAGCCCTGGAGCTCGATCAGGCGCGGCACGATCGAGCCGTCCTCCCCCCGGACCAGACCGAAATCGAACTGCAGGAAGATCGGCGGCTCGGAGAAGCCGGGGACCGACGACCCTTCGGGGACCGCGCGCGCGGAGGCGGCGACGTACTCGGGGGTCGTCACCTGCGCCAGGATTTCGCGGCTCGCGCGGGCGAGTAGGCGGGCGGTCTCCTCGGAGAGGAAAAGCGGGGTCTCGCAGATCCGGAACGGGATCGAATGTCCGGCCGCCGCGTCGAGCGCGGCGCAGATGCGGGCATATCGCTCGTCCGAGAACTGCGCGTTGTAGGCGCGCCTCAGTTCGGGAACCATGGTGGCGCGGGATTTTAGCCCGGAACGAGGCCCGGATCTCGGCCCGGTTTTCGCTCCGGATTCCCGTGTCCCGGGGCGCTACAATCCGCGCCCATGAGACTGGCAGAGGACGAGGTGGCCACGACCGCCGGGACGAACGACTTCGAGGAGGTCTACGCGGCCCTGCCGCTCCTCCACGAGACCCCCCGCTCGTGGGCCGAGATCGCGGCAGCGAACCTGCCCGAGCTGCTCGCCGATCACGCGGTCTGCGAGCAGCAGGTCGCGATGTACGCCCTCTCGCTCGCCGGCTACTATCCGGACGACGCCGAGCTCGTCGAGCACGCGGGCGCGCTCGCGGCAGAAGAGGTCCAGCACTTTCGCCGCGTGGTCGGAATCCTCAGCCGTCGCGGCTGGCCCCTTCTCGGCCGGCGCAAGAATCGGTGGGCGCAGCGGCTGCGCGACCGGATCGTCCTCGGACGCGAGCCGTGGACCAAGGTCGATCGCCTGCTGTTCGGCGCGCTCATCGAGGCGCGGAGCTGCGAGCGCTTCACCCGCCTCGCCGAGGTGGTCGAAGACCGGGAGGTCCGCCGCCTGCTCGCCGACCTCGGTCCCGCCGAGCGACGACACTGGGAGCTGTTCTATCGCCTCGCCGGCAGATCGGTCGATCCGGATGCGCTCGCCGACCGTTTCCTCGGCTGGCGCGAGTTCGAGGCCGAGCTCGCGCGGGGACTCGGCGTGGCCCCGGCCATCCACGGTTGAGCTTCGGTTCCACAGGGCCCTGGCAGGCTGCTCCCCCCGTCGCGGAGCTCCCGAGGACGACCCCGAGTCGGTCCGAGGCAGGCTGCTCGGCGACGTGGCGCCAACCGGACTTGCGGTCAGCGCTCGACGCGGAACGCTTCGATCTTCTGCTTGAGCCCTTTGAGCTGCATCCCGCCGAGCGCCTCGACCGGGATGGCCCCATCGAGCAGGCGCGCGGTCTCCGGGCCCACCACGACGTCGCCCGGCCGGGCGACCAGCGCTTCGAGGCGAGCGGCGACGTTCACCGTATTGCCGAGCACGGTGTAGTCGACGCGGCGGCGACTGCCGATGTCTCCCACCAGGAGCGGGCCGCTGTTGACCGCGATGCGCACCGCGAGCGTCGGCAGCGACGAGCGCGTGCGCTCGGTGTTCCATTCGGTGAGGCGCCGCTGGATGTCGATGCCGGCGCGGACCGCGCGGAGCGCGTGGTCCTCCTGCGCAACCGGCGCGCCGAAGAACGCCATCACGCAATCGCCGATGAATTTGTCGAGCGTCCCGCCGGCGTCGAACACCGCCTCGACGGCGAGGTCGAGAAAGGCGTCGAGCAGGTAGACCACCTCCTCCGGCGGCGCGCTCTCGGCGATCGGGGTGAAACCGACCAGATCGGCGAACAGCACCGAAGCCTCCGCGGCACGGACGCGCCGTCCGGTGTCCTCCCCCGCCCGTAGGACCTCCTCGATCACGCTCGGGCTGTGGTAACGCTCCAGCCGGTTGCGCATCGAGCGCTCGCGCTGGGCGCGCTCGGCGTTGCGCGCGCTCTCGATCGCGACCGCGGCGAAGTTCGAGAGGGTGGTCAGGAAGTCCAGGTCGCGCTCCGCGAACGAGCCGACCTGGAACGGCGAATCGACTTGCATGACGCCGACGATCCGCTCGCCCGACCAGAGCGGCGCGCACATCGCGGCTCGGATCTGGTGCATGCGGATCGACTCTCCGCCGGCCAGGCGCCCGTCCGACATCGCGTCGTAGGTGACGAGCGCCACCCGCTCGCGCATCACCGCTTCGAGCATCGTCTTGGAGACGGGCACCTCGGCGGTAGGCCGCAGCTCCACGCGGTCGCCGAACCGCGCGATCTCGCACGCGAGCTGGCCGTTTTCGTCGGAGAGAAGAAGGAAACCGCGGTCGATCGGCAGCGCGTCGAACGCGATGCCCACCACGCGCTCGAGGACCTGATCGACCGAGTCGGCCGAGATCAGCTCGCGGGCCAGCCGCGCGAGCGAGCCGAACATCACCTTGGCGAACCGCCCCTCGCCGTCGGACACGCCGACGCGCTTCTCGACCCCCAGCCCGTAGTCGGCGACGAAATCCGACAGCGGCCGGAGGATGGTGGCGTCGGGAAGCTTCGCCATCGAGCCGGAGGGGAGCTCCGGCTCCGGCTGGGGCGACACGACGTCGATCTCGAACGCGCCGATCGTCAAGCGATCGCCCGCCTGAAGCCGCGCCTCGAGGACCGGCGTCCGGTTGAGCAGGATGCCGTTCGTGCTCTTCAGGTCGCGGGCGAACCACTGCCCTCCCTGATAGAACAGCTCGGCGTGTTGGCGCGAGACCGACGGATCGGGCAGCACGATGTCGTTGTCGGATTCGCGGCCGATCCGGAGGCGAGTTCCGGAGAGCGGAAGGGTACGCTCCTGGTCATGGATCGAAAAGCGTAATCGCAGCATCCCCGGCTCCAAAGCGCATGATAACCCGCTCCGGACGAGAGAGCACGAACCATGCCGGATCGCCGGAGTTCCGGCGCCTCCCGGCGGCGAGACGCCGAAGCGCTCGCTATTTCTTGTAGTCGGGGAACTTTCCTTCCACCAGCTCCAGCGCCCGCCCGAGGTCGAACTCCCCTCGGCCGTAGAGGGCGAGGAAGGCCGCCACCACCTCGGGACAGAACTGACTTCCGGCGCCGGCCTCGATCTCCGCCGCCGCCCGCTCGGAGTCGAGCGCTTTCCGATACGGCCGCGAGGTTTGAGACCGTCCGGATAGCCGTTGCCGTCGAGCCGCTCGTGATGGTGGCGCACACCCGGAAGCACCGGTCGCAGCTCGCGGATGCGGCCGACGATGTCCGCTCCGTCGGCGGCGTGGCGCCGCATCACCGCCGCCTCGTCGTCGTCGAGCGGCGCGGGCTTGCGCAGAACCGCGTCCGGAGTTGCAATCTTTCCCACGTCGTGGAGGGTCGCCGCGAGATACAGCTCTTCGAGCTCGGCCGGATCGAGCCCCATCTCGGTCCCGAGCAGGACCGAATAGGCGACCACGCGGCGGACGTGGCCGCCGGTGTAGGGATCGCGTTTTTCGATCGCCTCGGCGATCGCCGTCACGGTGTCGAGGAACTGGCGGCGCTGGAGAGCGTAGAGCCGGGCGTTCTCGATCGCGGGCGCGAGCACGTCGGCGAACTGCTCCATCCGTCGCAGGTCCTCTTCCGAGAAGCTCGGCCCATCGAGGGGATTCAGGAGCTGGAGCACCCCGACCACCCGGCCGTGCGCGCGGAGCGGCACCGCGAGGATCGACCGGGCGTGGAACGAATCGTTCGGATCCCCTTTCCAACGCGGGTCGTCCTGGACGTCGTGGACCCGCTCGGCGCGGCCGGAGGCGGCGACCGATCCGGCGATCCCCTCGCCCACCGCCACCCGAAGGTCGCGGATCTTGCGCGCGGCCGAGCCGCGGACGACGCGGAAGAACAGCTCGCCCCGGGCCTCGTCGAGCTCCCAGATCGAGCTGGTCTCGGCACTGCAGATCGCCTCGGCCTGGACGAGCGCGAGGTCGAGCACCCGCGAGAGATCGAGCGTCGAGGAGAGCGCCTGGGAGATGCCGAGAAGCGTCTCGTACTCTTCGAGGCGTCGCAGCAGGTCGATCCCGGCTTCGATTCCCGGACTGAACTCCGAAGGGGCGGCGCCGTCGATTCCCAGCTCGAGGGAAGGCTCGACCTCGGCTCTCGCCGCGATCGCATCCGGCGCGTCGAATCGAGGCCGAGGGCTCAAGCGCTCAACCCTTCCAAAATCCGGGCGAGCTCGTCGACCGTCGCGAAGCGCGCCGCCGGATCTTTCTTCAGACAGCGCATCACCGCCGCCTCGAGGACCGGATCGAGCGGACCCTGGGGGCCGCGCGGCGGGAGGGGCTCGTCCTTGATCTGCTGCAACATGATGTCGATCGGCGTTGCGCCCGCAAACGGCGGCTTGCCGGTGAAGATCTCGTAGAGCAGGATGCCGACCGCGTAGATGTCGGCCCGCACGTCCGCCTCCCGACCTTGCAGGATTTCGGGCGCCATGTAAAGCGGGGTGCCCACCACCCACCCCTTCTGCGTCTCGCCCGGCGCCAAACGCTCGATCGGCCGCGCGATGCCGAAGTCCATCAGCTTGGCGTTGCCCACCGCCTCGATGATCAGGTTCTCCGGCTTGATGTCGCGATGGAGGACCCCTTGGGCATGGGCCGCCCCCAGCCCGGCGCACAGCTGGCGCGCGAGGCGCAGCGCCGCCGAGTAGGGCAAGCTCATCGTCTGATCGAGCAGGTAGCGCAGGGTGATGCCGCGCACGAACTCCATCGAGATGTAGGGCACGCCGTCGATCTCGCCGAAGTCGTGGGTGCGCAGGACGTTCGGATGGGTGATCTTGCGCGCAAGCTTGATCTCGCTCTTCAACCGCTCGAGCTGCGAGCGGTCGCCCCAAAGCTCGCGCTTGAGCATCTTGAGCGCCACCACATCGTCGAGCTCGCGGTCGCGCGCTTTGTAGACCACGCCCATCCCGCCCGCGCCGAGCACCGCGAGGATCTCGAAGCGCTGGCCGAGCAAGCTCCCCGGCGAGATCCCGGACAGGGTCGACGAGGTGGTGACCAGCGCCGGCGCGGCGCCTGCCGCCGCCTCGGTGGCCTCCAGGAGGGCCGCGCCGCGGGCTCCGGTGATCCGAGCCGCGACGTTGGCATTCAACGCGTAGAACGGCTGGGAGGTCAGCACGCCCTTGCGTGGCGCCAATCGGTATCCGGCCGTCTCGAGCGTCGAGGCGAGCTCGTCGTGGACCTCGCGGGCGAGCAGCAGATCGCCGGGCGCGGCCTCGCGCAGCAGCCCCTCGAGGCGCTGGACCGGCAGGCCGACCAGCGCGTTGTCCGCCCCTTCGCGCCAACTGATCGGACCGGTGACCGCCTGCCCGGAGGCGAGCGCCACGGACGGAGCGTCGGGGCTCCCCTCCGGCTCGGATCCGAGGATCTCGGCCGCCGCGGCGAGCGCCCGCGGGCCGCGCCCTTCGCCGTCGAACCGCGCGAGCAACCGGTGGCCGGAGACCGATTCGATCGCGCCGCGGCGCGAAGAGATCGCGCCGGCGATCCGCTTCCAGTCCGCGGCGAGGCGATCGAGCACCTGCTCCGGATCGCCGTCCAGACGGGCATAGCGCTTGAGCTCGATGCCGAGCACCATCAGATCGCGCGACTTCGCGGTGCCGATCAGCGGCCGCGCGCTGGGCGGTTCCGGCAGGCTGCGCGAGAGGTCGCTGACGTAGACCTCCATGTCGCGCTTCTCGCGCAGATCGGCGAGCAGTTGGTCGAACGAACGGGCCAGCTGACCCACCTCGTCGCCGCTCCCGGTGTCGATCTTCAGGTCGTAGTTCCCCTGACGGGCCGCAGCCGCCGCCTGCGCTAGCTTCTTGACCGGTGCGAGCATGCGCCGCGCGAGCGCGAACGAGAGGAACAGGGCGAGCAGCGCGGCGACCAAGCCGGACGCGATCAGCGCGCTCTGGATCTGCCGATAGCTCGTGAGCTCGCGGGCCAGCGAGGCGACGCCCACCGTCGCTCCGACGGCCTTGCCCGCCGCGTCTTTGAGCGGCACCACGGCGGCGATCCACGGCTCGCCGCGCAAGGACAGCTCGACCCGGTTGACCTCGCGCCCCTCCTCCATCACCTCGCCCATCGTCCGCGGCGAGGCGGCGAGCGCCTGCGCGAGATTTCCCGAAAGGGCGGGCATGGTCGAGGCGACGACCGCCGGCCCGCCCGCGCCCGCGGTGACGTAGGCCACGTCGCTGCCGCTCACCTTCTGCACCTCGAGCGCCGAGGCGTCGGTAATCGCGAAGCCCGCGACGAAGAAGCCGAGCAGGTTGAACTCGCGCTGCAGCGGCACGGCGACCGCATCGTAGAGCCGGCCCTCTTCGATCCAGACGCCGGCCGCCTCGAAATCGCTGATCGCCTTGGCCACCAGCGCGCGGTTGGTCAGGTCCTCCCCCGCGCCGTTGGGCCGGTCGGTCCGCGCGAGGACCTTGCCCGAGGAATCGAGGATGATCGCGAAATCGAAGCCCACGTCGCGCTGCCGTTCGTTCAACAGGTCGAGGATCGACGAGCTGTCGCGCGAGGCGGCCGCCTCGGCGACGTAGGCGTTCAGCGAGGGGTCGCTCGCGAACAGTCGGGCGTTCGCGAGCAGCCGCTTGCCGCGCTCGGCCTGGAAGGCGGTTTGCGCCGCAGAGGTCTGGGCGAGCGTCTCGTCGATCGCCTGCAGCGCGATCCGCCGCACCAGAAAAGAGGTCACGGCCACGGCGGCGCCGACCGCGAGCGCGATCAGCAGCGAGGTCGCGAGGAAGATCTTGACCCCGAGCGGCAGGCCCCGCGACTTATCCGCCGTATTTTTCACGGCTGTTGCGGAAGTAGGAGCGCCCGGTCTTGTCGACGTGGGGCGGAATGCGCGGCCGGGTGATCTCGAGCCGCGCGGCGACGGTTCCGGGGGTGGGCACGGTGAGGTCGATCGTCCACGGCTCGGCCTGCTCGTGCCAGACGGTCAGCTTGCCCGGCCCCTTCGGCACCCCCGTGAGCGAAAAGCTGCCGTCCGCCGCGGGCGTGGTCGAGTAGGGGGTCGCGAGCACCCAGATGTAGGCCACCATCGAATGGTGGACGTTACAGAACACGCGCACCAGCCCGGGCGCGTCGAACCGCTTCGTCTGGCCCGTTCCCTTGCGGTAGAGGCCGAAGTCGAAACTGTTCGGGCCGGAGACCGAAAAGACGTTGTGCAGGATCGGATCGGCGTTCGGAAACCGGACCTTGCTGCCGCGCGGGATCGCGAGGACCCGCGGGCGGAACTCCTTGTCCTCGGTCGAGATCACGAACGGCGCTTCGGGAGCCTTGGTCGGCCGCGGCTCCTTCGGCTCGAAGAAGACCACCGCCTGGCGCACGTCGCTCCCCTTGGCGGCTCCCTTGCCTCCGCGGGCGAGCAGCTCGACCCGGCCGCGCAGATCCTCCCCCTCGCTCCGCGCGGCGACGAGCGCCAGCCCGAGGAGCAACCCGCCCGCGCCGCGCCGGAGGGCGACGTTCGAAATCAAATCCGCCACCTCAGGGTGACGAGCGTCTCGTCGTTGTCGCGCTTCGCCCCGGAGAGGAGCGTGAAGTCGTTCTTCGCGTATTCGGCCGTCAGGTCGAGCCCGGCGACGATCGTCATGCGCACGCCGAGGTCGAGCTTGGTCCACTGCCAGGCGAAGCTCGGCGTCGGGGATCGCGGAGCGGGCCGGAAATCGGGATCCAGCTTCGAGTAACGGATCGCCGGTTGGATCGAGGGGAATAGCTGCCGTCCGTCGAGCGAGGCGAAGAGCGGCAGGTCGAATCGCCAGGCAAGCTCCGCCTCGTATCCGATCCGACCGAGGCCGCCGAGATCCTGATCGACGTACTGGCCGAAGAACGAGCCGCCGCCCAGGTAGATCCAGACGTTGGCCCCCACCTCCTGCTTGCGGTCGGAGGTCAGTGGGAAGGTCACGTCGGCGCGGGTGAGGAACGGCACTTCCGGACCGTCGAGCAGGTCGAGGTCGGCGCCGTAGAAGCTCCCCTTGAAGTCGACGTGTGGCGCGAGCGTCCGTCGCCGGCCGAAGGCGAGCAGGTCGAGGCCGTTCGCCCCGTCCTCGCTCGCGAAACGGAGGCCGACACCGATCCCCTTCTGCAAGTTGCCGTCGACGTCGACGTCCTGGGTCGCCGCGTCATAGGGAATGACGATGCCGTTCTTGAGATCGGGGTTCGGGTCGGCCTTCCGGAACTCTGGCGTCCCGTTGTCGCCGGCGAGGGCGTTCGGGTCGCGCAGGAAGACGGGGTTGCCCTGGGTGAAGGAGGCTTTCAGATAGACGTGCCGTCCGAGGTCGAGCCCCAGCTCGACGCCCACGTCCTCGATCCGGTTGAAGGCGGTCGAGACCAGACCGTAGCTCTCGAGGTGCCGGTCGTTCTGGCGCTCGAATTTCGGGAACTTGCCGACCTTGAAGTACGCCCCGGTCCCCGACGCGAGCACCGCCGGCTGCGAATCGTGGCCGAGCCGAAGCCATAGCTCATCGACGTCGATTTTGTCCGCGGTCGAGGTCGGGTTCCGCTCGTAGAGATCGATGAAGTCGATCTTGGCGTGGGCGACCAGATGCTCGCTCCAGGTCGCATCGGCGTAGAGCGTGAGGTCGGACAGCTCGAGGTGGGAGCCCGCGTCGACCGTTTCTAGGAAGCGCTGCTTGTCCGGCGGGAGGAAAGTGCGGATCGGGAAGCGGTTCTCGTCGCTCCGCCGGTAGTTCGCCTTGGCCTCGAAGCCCAGCTCAAGCTTCGGCCGCAGCGACGGGGCCTCGGGGGCCTCCTCGGCGGATTCCGCCGCCGCCTCAGCGCTCCCCTGCGGAGCCCGGCCCTGCGCGACGAGCGGCGGAGCGGCACAGGCGATGGCGAGCAGGGCTGCCAGCCAGGCGCGACCCTCGATGGTCATCGTTGGAATCCCCTCCTTACAATGCTTACGTCGGCCGGGAGAGCCTAGATGAGATTCAAATCTCTGTAAACCGCGCCAGGGGCACGCTTTTTCGCCTCCGGACCTCAGCCTGGTACGATCTTCGCGACCGCGCAAGAAAGCGCTTTGGGAGATCTCATGCCCGTCACCTCCGAGCAGTTTCGGCAGGCCCTCGCCCATTTCCCCGCTGGCGTGACGATCGTCACCGTCCGGTCGGGCGACCGCACCCACGGTCTCACGGTCTCAGCGTTCAACTCGGTTTCGACCGAGCCTCCGCTGGTTGCCGTGATCATCGACCAGCGCCACCGCGCGGCCGAGATGCTGAACGCGGCGGACGCGAGCTTCGCCGTCAACATCCTGTCGGAGGAACAGTCAGAGCTGTCCAACCGGTTCGCCTGGGTCAAGGACGAGGACCGCTTCGCCCAGGGCGACTGGGGAAATGCCGCCACGGGAGCCCCCGTCCTGCTCGACGCGCTCTCCTGGCTCGACTGCTCGATCCAGGCTCGCTACGACGCCGGGACCCACCGCATCTATCTCGGCCTCGTCCAGGCGAGCGACGTACCGAACGCCGCATCGCCGCCGCTCATCTATTGGCACCGGGGGTACCGGAAGCTGCGGCTGCGGGAAGAGGGCGAGGAGTAGCCGGCGCGCCCTATCTCGCCAGCCGCCGTTCGAGCGCCTCGAAACCGACCCAGAGCACCAGCCCCGCCACGCCGCAGGCGTACCAAAGCGCCGCGGGGCTGAAGCGCTCGTAGATCCAGGCGCCGATCGGCGGGCCGCTCATGTAGGCGACCGAGAACGAGAAGCTGAGCAGGCCGAGATAGGTGCCGCGGTTCTTCGCGTCGGCACGCTCGGCGACCACCCCTTGAAGGAACGGCAGCGAGAGCATCTCGCCGATCGTCCAGACGAAGATCGTCGCGCACACGTAGGCGAAGCTCCGGCCGAACGGCAGCAGCGCGAGCCCGACGCCGAACAAGAGAGAGCCCCAGGCCACCAGGCGCAACTGCGGCGCCGTCCGCAACGCGTGGGCGAGCACCATTTCGAACAGCACGATCACGACCGTGTTGACCGCGAGCGCGAGGCCGATCGAGGCCTCCGAGAAGCCGTAGACCTGGGAGAGCGCGAGCGGATAGGTCCCCTGGACCTGAAAGAAGACGATCGCGAGCAGAACCGAGAGCAGTAGCAGGGCAAGGAACGGGCGATCGGTCCATGGCGAGCGTCCGGAGGCGCCGTCCGTCGCCGCCGCGGCGTGCCCCTCGTGCCGCTCGGGATCGCGGAACCAGATCGCGAGCATCGCCGCCGCCGCGAGGCAGGTTGCGCCGTCGACCCGGAAGAGCCAAGCGTAGGACCGCTCCGCGAGGAAGCCCCCGACCACCGGGCCGATGCTCATGCCGAGGTTGATCGCCAGGCGGTAGAGCGTGAAAGACCGCACCCGGTTCTCCGCTCCGGCGAACGCTGAGAGCGCCGTCGCGTTCGCCGGCCGGAACGCCTCCGAGAACGTGCCGAGGGCGATCAGGAACCAATAGATCGCATGACGCGACGCAAGGTGCTCGAGGGCGAAGAAACCGACGCCGTTCAACGCCAGGCTCGCCACCAGAACCGAGGTCATCGAGATCCGGTCGGCGAGCCAGCCGCCCGAGAACGACCCGATCATCGCCCCCGCCCCGTAGAACGAGAGCGCGATCCCCGCTTCCTGCACCGTCCAGCGGAGTTCCTTGGTCAGATAGAGCGTCGCGAACGGCAACACCATCGTGCCGCTGCGGTTGATCAACGCGGCGATCGCGAGCAGCCAGACCGGCTTCGGCAAGCCGACGAACGCGGCGCGGTAGATCGAGAAGAGACGGCGCATTGGAGGGGGGAGAGTATGACGATTTGCGCATGGCATACTCCGCGCCTTCGAACGGAAACTGAAGAGCGCTCGGCAGGGGTCCGATCCGAGCTGCTCCAGGAGGATGCGAGCCGCCATGACCACTCGAGAACCCCGAGAGAAGATCGCCGTCTTAGGCGGCGGGATCGCCTCGCTCGCGGCGGTGTATACGCTCACCTCCGAGCCCGATTGGCGGGAGCGCTACGAGATTACCGTCTACCAGATGGGCTTCCGCCTCGGCGGCAAGGGAGCGAGCGGGCGCAACCGGGCGCTCGCCGACCGCATCGAGGAGCATGGCATCCACGTCTTCTTCGGCTTCTACGACAACGCCTTCCGCGTGATGAAGGAGGTCTACGAGGAGCTCGACCGCCCGCTCGACGCTCCGCTCGCCCGGGTCACCGACGCCTGGAAGCCCTACCCCAAGATCACGTTCACCGAGAAGCACGACGGTCAATGGTCGGTCTGGCCCTGGGACTTCGCGGCCAACGACGCTCGCCTGGGCGAAGGCGGTCCGATCCCCACCCCTTGGGGCTACGTCGAAGCGCTACTCGCCGCGATGATCGACTGGTACGACCAGGTGGTCGCGGGCACGCCGGCCGACCTCGCGGCCCTTCTCACGCTGCGCCTGGCTGGAGCCGATCTCGGCTTGATCCCCGCGCTGATCGACCGCCTCTGGCGTTTCGGCCGTCCGTCTGCCCTCGCGGCGGTGAAGGACGTGATCGAGGCGCTGCAAGCGACCGCAGAGGAGATCGCCGACCAGCCCGACCGGGCGCGGCGCGAGGACCGCGCGACACTGCTGCGCCTGGTGCGCCGCACCCGCGTCGTGCGCGACGCCGCCCGCTGGCTCGGCGGCTGCCTCGGGCACATCCCTTCGCTCCGCCGCGCGCTGGTGCTGCTCGACTTCGCCACCACCACGATCCTCGGCCTGGTCGAGGACGAGGTCGTCTACCCACCGGAGGACTGGCGGAAGATTGACGACGTCGACCTGCGCAAGTGGCTGATCGCCCACGGCGCGGCTCCCGAGACGGCACGCTGCGCGCTGATCGACGGCATGTATGCGGGCATCTTCAGCACGGAGCACGACGTCGGCGCGGGGACGATGCTCCAGTACACCCTCCGCATGCTGTTCACCTACCGCGGCGCGGTCCTCCACAAGATGCAGGCGGGGATGGGCGACACGATCTTCGCGCCGCTCTATCAGGTGCTATCCCGGCGCGGCGTTCGTTTCGAGTTCTTCCATCGCGTCGATCGGTTGGAGCTCGACCCCACCCGCGGCAAGATCGCCCGCCTCCGCATCGGCCGTCAGGTCGAGGTCCGAGGCGGCCGATACGAGCCGCTCTACGACGTCCAGGGGCTCCCCTGCTGGCCGAGCCAGCCGCTCTACGAGCAGCTGGTCCAAGGCGAGGCGCTCCAGGCGAGCGGCGAAAATTTGGAGGACGCCTGGACTCGCTGGCCGGACCCGCTGCCGCCGCTCGTCCTCGAATCGGGAAAGGATTTCGACAGGGTGTTGCTCGGCATCTCGCTCGGCGCCTTACCCGGCCTCTGCGCCGAGCTGGTCGCCGACCCGACGAATCCGCGTTTCCGCCGGATGCTCGACGCGTTGAAGACCGTCGGGACCCAGGCCATGCAACTTTGGCAGATTCCCAACCGGGAGCAGCTCGGCTGGACCTACGGCAACTCGATCTCGATCCCGTACGAAGAACCGTTCGACACCTGGACCGACATGGCGCACCTGATCCCGCGCGAGAGCTGGCAGCCGGGTGAGGTCGGCGCGATCGCCTATCTCTGCTCGCCAATGCCCGACGTCGAGCCGGTACCCACCGCGGGAGATTCGGCGGGAATCGGGTTCAGCCGTCGCCAGCACGCGCGGATCGTCGAGAACGCCCGCGGCTGGATCGATCGGTACGCCGGCTGGCTCTGGCCCGGTACCGCGGACCGCCCGCAAGGGTCCGGTCTCGATTGGACGACGCTCGTCGACCGCGCCGGCCGGACCGGCGCCGCGCGCCTGAACGATCAACATTTCGAGGCGCCGAAAAACCTCTCGGATCGCTACAACCTTTCGCTACCCGGCTCCGCGGCGTCGCGCCTCCCCGCCGACGGCTCGGGCTATTCGAACCTGATCCTCGCGGGCGACTGGACCTTGAACCCGATCAACGCCGGATGCGTCGAGGCCGCCACGATGTCGGGCTTGCTCGCCGCCCGCGCGATCTCGGGCTCGGTCGTGCCGATCCCCGGCGACTGGTTGAGCCCCCTGCTCGCGGCCGAGTCCGCCGCGGCCGGCCAATCGACCAGCACTCGAGCCCGGCGTCCGCTCTACGTCGTGCGCGATCTCAACGAGACCCCGGCGCCGCCATTCCTCGCCCGCGGGACGAAGATGGCGGTCTTCCCCGTCGCCGCGAAGCGGTCGAGCCTCCAGGCGCTGTGCGACCGCCACCTGCAGCTCGGCGGCCCGACCCTCTATCGCCCACTGCTGTCGCTCGCACTCTTCTACACGCAGGACAACGCGACGATCGAAGCTTCGGAGCCGAACGCCGCCGTGCGCGAGCTCGATTTCGGCTTCCTCATCCCCCTGTTCGCGACCGAACCGGACGGCATCGCACGAATTGTCGCTTTTACCCCCTATCTCTGGGTCGACACGGAGCTCGCCTGTCGCGCGGGACGCGAGATTTACGGCTATCCCAAGGGAGAGGCGAACCTCGGTCTCCCGGCCGAAAGGGAAGGCGCCTACACCGTCGACGGCTGGGTCGCGATTGCCGCGAACACCGACCGGTTCGAGAAAAAGCGCCTGGTCGAGGCGAGGCCCTCCGAAAGCGGCGGAAAGCTCTTCGATCTCAGCGCGGGCCTCGGACCGGTCGGAGCCCTCGCCGAGCTCACCGCTCTCTTTGCCAAGATCGGCCTCGGCGACGCCATCTGGTCGCTCGCCAAAGCCTCCTTCGACGACCTCGCGTCCGGTGTCCTACCCATGGTCTTCTTGAAACAGTTCCGGGACATCGCCGAGCCGAACCGCGCCTGTTATCAGGCAATCGTCGAAGCCGAAGCCAGGAAGCTCGGAGATTTCCACGCGGGCGGCCTGTTCCACCGCTCCTACCTCCTCGAAGTCGCCGACGCGCCGAGCTACCCTCTCGCGAGCCGCCTCGGCCTCGAAGGCGAACGGACTCCCGCCGGCTCGGTGCTCGCGCCCGTCCGCTGCCCGATCTGGCTCGAATTCGATTTCGTCCTTGCGGACGGACGGGAGGTTTGGCGGAGCGGGTGCTGAAACTTCCACAGGGTGTGTCTTAGACCAACCTTCTCCCTTGAGGCAGAATCGAACGCGCCACCCGGTCCGAGAAGACCAACCGAACCTCTTTGGAGAATCCCATGACCACCTACACCACCTCGCGTGAAATCCCCGCTCCGGTCGAGCGGGTCTTTGCGGCCTTCGAAGATCCCGAGCGGCTCGCCCGCTGGTGGGGTCCTGCCGGATTCACCAACACCTTTTCTCTCTGCGAGTTCCGCACCGGCGGTCGCTGGTCGTTCGTGATGCACGGGCCGAACGGACATCCCTATCCGAACGAGAGCGTGTTCGCCGAGGTCGAAGCGCCGGGCAAGGTGGTCGTGCGGCACCTCTCTGAGCCCAAGTACGTTCTGACCATCGGCCTCTCCCCCACGGCTGGAGGCACGCTCGTCTCTTGGTCGCAGGCCTTCGACAATGCCGAGACGGGACGGAAGCTCGAGAAGATCATCGTCCCGTCGAACGAGCAGAACCTCGACCGGCTTGCGGCCGAGGTTCTCGGGGCGACCTAAAGCGAACGGCCTCTTCCGGACCGAGACCGTGGACCCTACCGCCCGGCCGGCGCCACCGCGAGCTCCTTCAGGTGCTCTTTCTTCCACTGCATCGCCATGTGGATGCGGTTCCGGCCGCTGGGATGGTCGAAGAAGATCCACTCTTCAAGCGGTGAGGGGGCGAGCTTGCGGTATTCGCCAAGCAGCAGAGCGACCTCGGCGAAGCCGTCGGGCTGGCGGCTCGCGTTCAATCCGAAGATGTCGGCCTCCGCTTCGTTGGTGCGGATCGCCGTGTTGACGATCGGCGTGAGGACGAAGAAATAAATCGAGAGGACCGCGGCGAGCAGCGGCAGCCCGGCCGTATCGGAGATGCCGCGGACGCCCCAGCGCGCGCCGTAGCAGCGCAGCGCCCAGTCGAAGCCCCAGCGCAGGAAGCCGAATCCGACCAGGATGATCAGCGAGAAGATCGGGATGAACTCGTAGACGTGGTTTAGGACGTAATGTCCCATCTCGTGCCCCATCACGGCCTGGATGCCGTCCGGCTTCACCCGCGCGAGCAGGTTGTCGTTCAGGGTGATGCGGAGAGTCGCGCCCAACCCGCTGACGTTCGCGCTCACCCGCTTCGACTGCTTGCTCGCGTCGACCTCGTAGACGTTGTCAGCCGGAATTCCGTTCGCCCGCGCGAGAGACAGAATGTCCGCCTTGAGCGGCCCCTCGCCGAGCGGCTTGTATTCGTTGAACAGCGGGGCGATGAACACCGGCGCGATGAGCGCGATGAAGACGAGGCCCGCCACGCAAACCGCGGTCCCCCAGATCCACCAGGTCCGGGGCGCCTTGCGGAAGACTCCGTAGAGAAGCACGACGAACAGACCGCCCAACACCACCGAAAGGCCGAGCCCGACCGCCGCATCGCGTAGCCAACTGCCGAACGTCATGTTCGAGAGGCCGTAGGCGTGCTCGCGGAAGTATTCCTGGTAAATCGTGAGCGGTAGAGTGAGCAGGGCGGTGGCGATGAAATACCCGGCGGCGTAGAGGAACGTCTGGACCGGCCGGAAACGGCTCGTCCGTTCGGCCGCATCGCGCAGGCGCGAGGAGATCCCTTGGGACAGGAGCAGCCAAGCGACACCGAGGCCGTAGAGGAAGCCCCAGAGCTGGAGCCAATATCCCCCTTCGAAATACGAATCGGATCGCTCCTTGTCGGCGGCCGGGACACGCGCGAGATAGGCGCGCGTCGCCGCGTCGACGTCGAAGTCCGCGGGCGCGGCGGAGTGGGCCAGCTCGGAAACGGCGGCGGGAGTCGGTTCGGGCGCGGCGGAGGCGGCGGACCCATCCGCAAAAGCCGGCAGGGCGAGGGTCGACAGCAGAAAGGTCAAGAGCAAAAGACGGGGCGCGCGCATGGCCGAAGCCTCCTCGAATTCCTCCGGCCGCGCGGTCTCCGCGTGCCCGGCGGGTTGCCTCTCAGAACGGTACGAAGCGGAAAAGGTTTCATCATAGCTTCCGACCGATGCGCGCTCGATCTCGAAACCCAACGTCGCGGCGGGAAGGCTCCGGACCAGGCGTCCGAGCGTTGCTCGGCCCGACCTCCGCGGGCGGAGGCAAGCTCCGCCCCTACGCGTGAAGCGTTTCGTCTCCGGTCCGGCGGCTGATTCGATCGACGAGCGCCGCGAGGTCCGCTGGCAGCGGCGCTTCGAGCGCCAGCAGCTCCCGGGTCACCGGATGGACGAAGCGGAGCCGGAACGCGTGGAGCGCTTGACGGGGAAGGTCGTCACAGAGCGCGGCGAGCTCCGGATCGGCGAGGCGGCACCCGCCGGGTGGACCGTAGAGCGGATCGCCGACGATCGGCGTGCCGAGCGCCTGGAGATGGACCCGGATCTGATGCGTCCGGCCGGTGCGCAGGATCGCGCGTACGACCGAGAGGCCGGCTCCGGCGGCGCACTCCTCATAGCGCGTGAGGCATGGCAGGCCGGCAGGCGAGTCCGCGGGGTGGGCGATCCGGCGCCCCCGCTCCGTGGGGTGGCGGGCGATCCGCAGCTCGATCGATCCCGCGCGGCGGGGCGGCCGACCGTAGCAGACCGCGAGGTATTCCTTCTCCGCCCGCTCGGCGCGCAGGGCGCGTGCGAGCGCGGCGTGCATCGCCGGGCGCTTGGCGACGAGCAGCAGTCCCGAGGTGCCGCGATCGAGCCGCTGAACCAGATGGGGATCGCCCGACTCGCCCGACTCGCGAAAACGCCAGACGAGGGCGTTGAGCAGGGTTCCCCGCTCATGCCCGCGAGCGGGATGAACGACGAGCCCGGGCGGCTTGTCGAGGACGAGGAAATGCTCGTCCTCGTACAGCACCTCGAGGGTCCTCTCTTCCCCCTCGGTGGGACGTCGCGGGGGAAGGCGAGGGAGCAAAACCGACACCTCCGCCCCAGAAGGAACGCGCTCGGCCGGCTTGCCCGCCGGCACGCCGTCGACCGAAACCCGGGCCGTCTCGATCCAGCGCTGGATCCGGCTTCGCGAGACGTCCGGCCGGTCGGCGAGATGGCGCACGAGGACCAAATCGAGACGCCTCCCACCGTCTCCGCGGTCGGCGCGGAAGGTCCTCGACTCCAGCGGTGGGGCGCTCGGTGCCAGGCCCGACTTAGGTTCCGATTCCTCGGTCGTCATGCGCCGCGAGGATACCCTCGGAGGGTCCCCGCCGCCGCCCTAAAGAAGCCGCCGATTACCGCGGCTCGACCGGACAGGTGCGCAGGCCGAGAAGCGTGTACAGGGGGCAGCTGCCGATCAGGCCGGTGACCAGCGGTACCAGGCCGACGAGACCCCAGAGGGTCTTCGGCCCCACGAAGACGATCGACAACAGCGCGAGCCCCAGGAGGACACGCATCGTCCGGTCGAGCGTCCCTTCGTTTCTCGGCAGCAAGGTGGCCATGGTTCCAGTCCCTCCGTCGCGACCGCGGCGGAAATCGCCGCGGCGCCCTCCAACCGTTCAAGAGACACGGGGCGAGGAAAAGGTTCCCGCCCGCGCGGTAGACTCGCAACCGTGGAATCGGTCGACATCGCCAACCGGTCCGGCAGCTCGGCTCCGGAGGATCGAGTGGTCGCGCTGTTCGAGCGGGAAGGGCCGCGCGTTCACGCCCTCGCCCGCCGGATCTGCAGCGGACGCGACGCCGACGATCTGGTGCAGGACACTTTCCTCCACGCGTTCCGAGCGATCGACCAGCTGGAAAATCCCGAGAATCCCCGCCCCTGGCTGTTCGCGATCGCCCACCGCGCTTGCCAGCGGATGCGGCGAAAGCGTGCGGGCGAGCCGAAGCACCTCGCCTCGTTCGACGAGTTGCTGCCCCGGCCGGACGCTCCGGTGCCCGAGCTCCCGGCTCCGTCGGCCGATCCGCACGACGACCGTCTGCGGGCCGAGGCCCGGGAGCTAGTCGAGCAGGGGCTCATGGTGCTGCCCGAGGCGTTTCGCATCCCGCTCCTCCTCGCCGACGTCGCGGAGCTCAAGCTGAGCGAGATCGCGGCGATCCTCGGCCTCCAAGAGGCGACGGTGAAGACGCGCATCCATCGTGCGCGCCTCAAGCTGCGCGAGATCCTTGCGCGCGGCCTGCCGCAGCGCGCGGCCGCACCTCATTCTCCCCACACGCGCGAGGTCTGCCTCGATCTCTTGCGCGCACGCCTTTCCGCCTTCGACCAGGGGGTGCCGTTCCCCTATTCCTCGGGCGCACTCTGCGAGCGCTGCGCGACGGTCTTCGCCACCCTCGACCTCGCCGCCTCGGTTTGCGGCACGCTCGACCGCGACACCCTCCCGCCCGGATTCCGCGACCAACTGCTCGCGGTGCTCGCGGGAGGTACCGGAGGCTCCGGGAGCCCCAGGGGTACACTGAGTCCCGCGAGCTCCGAAAGCCAAAAGTAGGCCGACCGCTCCTCTCGGCCGTCCAGCCCGCCTCCCCACGAGCACCGGCGCCGCCGCGGTCCTCCATCCGACCGCGGGAACCTTTCTCCGCTCCCCCGCCTCTTCCCCGATAGAGCGCACGGCTCGATGGCCGGCGCCCTTGCGGAAGGAGAGCTTCGATGGTGAGCGCACGTTTGAGAGTCCTCGGGCTATCGGCCCTGGCGGTCCTGCCGGTGCTGCCGGCCCTGCCCGCCCGGGCCGAGCTCCCAGCCGATCCCCAATCCGAGAGCCCACCGGGCAAACCGGCGCCGATCTCGCTCGCCGAGGCCCTCGCGCGAGGGCGGTCCGGGGCGCGAGAGGTGGCGGCGGCGCAGGCGCGAGAGCAAGGCGCGAACGCCAAAGTGCGTCAGGCGCTCTCCTACCGGCTGCCCGTGGTACGCCTATCCGAGCAGTGGCTCCGCACCGACGCCCCCGCCGACGCGTTCGGGCTGCTGCTCAACCAGGAACGCTTTTCCTTTCCGGCGTTCGTCCAGGGCAATCCCAACGATCCCGACCCGTTGAACACGGCGATCACCCGCCTGGAGGTCGAAGTGCCGATCTGGACCGGCGGCGAGCTTGCGACGCGAGCCCGCCAAGCGCGTCTGGCAGCCCAAGCGGCAGGAGACACCACCGGTCGGGTGGGCGACCAGGCGGCGGTAGCCGCCGCCGAAGCGTGGATCCGCCTGGCGCAGGCGCGCGAGGCGGTCGCCCTGCTCGAGACGTCGCGCGCCACCGTCGCCGCCCACGTCGATCTGGCGAAGAGCTTCGCCGAGCAGGGGATGCTCGTCTCTTCCGACCTTCTGCGAGCGGAGGTCGAGCTCGCACGGATCGACGACCTGCTCGCCGAGGCGCGCGGTAACGCCCGGGTGGCCGAGGCGAACCTCGCGTTCCGCTTGGGCGAGCCGCTCGGCACGTCGTACGCCCTGGCACCGCTTCTTCCGCCCCCGACGCTCGACGCCGATCCGGAGCGCTGGCTCGCCGCCTCCGCCGACCGAGCCGACCTCGCCTCCGCGCGCAAGCTCCTCGAAGCGGGCGACCTCGAAGCGCGGGCGCTCCGCGGCGCGATCCTGCCGAGGATCGGCCTGGTGGCCCGCCACGACCTCGTGGACGACCGGCCGTTCGGCGGCCATGGCGACTCGACCACGATCGCCGCGATGGCGAGCTTCGATCTGTTCGACGGCGGGCGCAAGCGGGCCGCCGTGTCGGCGGCCCAGGCGGAGGCGGCGGCCGGCCGTGCCGACGTCGACCGGATGGCGGAAGGAATCCGTCTCGAAACTCGCGCCGCCTACGAAAGCGCCGTGTCGGCGGAGGAGCGGCGCGCGACCTCCGGCTCCGCGCTCACCGCCGCGATCGAAGCTCTACGGATCGTCGAAGAACGTTTCAAAGCCGGAGTGGTCCGCTCGACCGACCTGCTCGACGCCGCGACCTCGCGCCGGGAAGCCCAGATGCGCGAGCTCGTCGCGCGCGCCGACGCCTGGCTCGCCCACCTGCGGCTGAACCTCGCCGCGGGGCAAGCGCCCGAATCGATCCTCACACCCTCGAACGACACGAACGACACGTCGTCCCGGAGAACCCTGCCGTGAGCAACCGTTTCGCCCCGCTTTCCATACTCGCCTTCGTCCTCGCGGCCGGCTCGCTCGCCTGCGGCCACCGCACTCCCCCGCCGCCCGCCGTCGCGCCCGCAGCCGGAATCGCGGCCCGCGTGGCGGTCGCCGAACGGCTCTCGGCCACGCGCCGGATCGAGATCGCGGGTACGGTCGAGGCCGAGAGATCGGCCTCCGTCTCCTCCCGGGTGATGGCAGCCGTCTCGGCAATCCACGTCCAGCTGGGCGACGAGGTGCGCGCCGGCCAACGGCTGATTTCGATCGACCCCAGCGCCGCCGAAGGCCAGGTCGCGCAGGCTCGCGGCGCCCTGGCCCAAGCGGAGGCCGCTCTCGCCCTGGCGCAGCGGAATTTCGAGCGCTACCGGGCGCTCGCCGAAAAGCAGGCCGCCTCCGAGCTCGAGCTAGACCTCGCTAAGAGCCAGTTCGCCCAGGCGCAGGGAGCGGTGGCGCAGGCGCGCGGCGCGGTCGCGGCGGCCTCTTCGGTCGCCCGCGACTCGAGCGTCGTCGCGCCGTTCGCGGGCCGGGTCACCGCCCGCATGGTGGAGGTCGGAGACCTCGCCGCCCCCGGGCGCCCGCTGGTCACGATCGAGTCCCGCAACGGCCGGCGGCTGGCGATCGCGGTACCGGAGACGATCGCCCGGGCCGCCACCCTCGCGCCCGGCGCTTCTCTCACGGTCTCGCTAGACGCGCGGCCGGACCTCGGCGAGATCGCCGGGACGATCGCCGAGATCTCGCCCGGTCCCGATCCGATGACCCACTCCTACACGGTCAAGGTCGACCTCCCGTCGGTACGAGTGGGCGAGATTCCGGCCGGCGCCGCGGGCCGCGCCTACGTTCCGGCCGGGGGCGGCGAAGCCGTCGAGGTGCCCAAGGACGCGCTGATCGAAAGCGGCGGCCTCACCTTGGTGGTCGTCCGGACCGCCGAAGGCAAGAGCGAGAGCCGCGTCATCACGGTCGGTGACCCGGCGGCGGGCACCTCCGGTTCCGGCCGGGTCGAGGTGCTCTCCGGCCTCTCGGGCGGCGAGAGCGTAGCGCTCGGGCTTCCCCACGCGCCGGCCGAGGGAACCCCGATCGAGGTGCGCCCGTGAAAACTCACGACCCGTCCACTCCGCAGTCCGTCGATCCGGTCGATCCCATGGACGATGAAACCGAATGTTCCCTCGAAGAGGCGCGTCACAAGGCCCGCTTGCGCCAGCGGGGACAGAAGCCCCCGGGCCTCGCGGGTAAGGTCGCGGCCGCCTTTCTCGATTCGAAGCTCACTCCCCTGCTCACCGTCGCGGCGCTCCTGGTCGGCGCGTTCGCGGTGCTCGTGACGCCGCGGGAAGAGGAACCGCAGATCAAGGTGCCGATGGTTGACGTCTTCGCCCAGCTCCCGGGCGCGAGCGCGGAGGAGGTCGAGCGAAGGCTGATCTCGCCGCTCGAGAAAGGGCTTTACGAGATCCCCGGGGTCGAGCACGTCTATTCGACGTCGCAGCCTTCGGGCGGCATGGTGATCGTCCGCTATGTCGTGGGCACCGACCCCGACCGCGCCGCTCTCGCGGTCCACACGAAGCTCGCCGAGCTCGCAGCGTCGCTCCCGCCGGGCGGCCCCGCGCCGCTCGTGTTGCCGCGCGGAATCGACGACGTCCCTGCCGTCGCCTACACGCTCTGGTCGACCTCGGCCTCGCCGCTCGAGCTGCGGCGGGTCGCGATGGAGCTGCGCGCCGAGTTGGTGCGACACCCGCGGGTCGCCGGGGTTCAAGTGCTCGGCGGCGGCCGGCGCGCGGTGTCGGTTCGGTTCGACCGCGAGCGACTCTCCGCCCACCATGTCTCGATCCTCGGCGTCTACCAGGCGCTCTCCGGGCTCGACTGGCAGCTGCCGGCAGGTACGTTCTCCTCGGGCGACGTCGAGACCGAGGTCGAGGTCGGGGCGCTCTTCCACTCCGCCGAGGAAGTCGGCAACGCTGTCGTCGGAGTGATGCCCGCGCCCTCCTCTTCGGGGGCTCCGGTCGGGCGCCTCCCGGTCTACCTGCGCGACGTGGCGACCCTTTCCGACGGCGCGGCGGAGCCCGATCAATACGTCTGGATCGCCGCCGGGGCGGCCGGGGGCGAGAAGAAGCTCCCCGCCGGGCTCGATGTCCCCGCCGTCACCCTCGCGATCGCCAAGAAGCCGGGCACCAACGCGGTCGACTTGGTAACCGAGCTCGACGGGCTGATCGAGCGCCTGCGCGGTCCCGTCCTGCCGGGCAATGTCTCCGTCACGAAGACGCGCGACTATGGCTTCACCGCCGACGAGAAATCGAGCGAGCTGATGAAGCACCTCGGACTCGCCACCCTGTCGGTCGTCCTGCTGATGGCGTTCGCGCTCGGCCGACGCGAGGCGGTGGTGGTCGCCGTCGCGGTGCCGGTGACGCTCGCGCTCACGCTCGCCTCGTCCTATCTGTTCGGCTACACCCTGAACCGGGTGACCCTGTTCGCGCTGATCTTCGCGATCGGCATCCTGGTCGACGACGCGATCGTGGTGGTCGAGAACGTCCACCGCCACTACCAGCTCGGCTGGACCCACCCGCGGCGGGCGACGATCTACGCCGTCGACGAGGTGGGCAACCCCACGATCCTCGCCACGTTCACCGTCATCGGCGCGCTCCTGCCGCTCGCCTTCGTCTCCGGTCTGATGGGGCCGTACATGCGGCCGATCCCGATCAACGCCTCGGCCGCGATGCTCTTCTCGCTGGCGGTCGCCTTCGTCGTCTCCCCCTGGCTCACGTTCCGCTTGTTCAAAAGGCACGCGGCCGAGCTCGCCGAGGGCCACGCCGTCCGGCCCGACGCCGAGACGGCGGAGGAAGGCAAGCTCGACCGCCTCTACGCGCGGATCTTCGCGCCACTGCTCTCTTCGCGGTTCAAGCGCTGGGCCCTGCTCTCGGTCGTCGCTCTGCTGCTCCTCGGCTCGGTCGCCCTGTTCCCGCTGCGCATCGCGGCGGTCAAGATGCTCCCCCACGACAACAAGAGCGAGCTCCAGGTGGTGATCGACATGCCCGAGGGGACGACGCTCGAGCGCACCGCCGCGGTCGCGCGGGAGCTCTCGACCACGATCCGGGCGATCCCCGAGGTGACCGACGTCGAGATCTACGTCGGCACCTCGGCGCCGTTCAACTTCAACGGCCTGGTGAGGCACTACTTCCTCCGCTCCGGCCCCCTGGTCGCCGACCTCCAGGTCAACCTCCTGCCCAAGCACGAACGGTCGCGCGAAAGCCACGCGTTCGCCAAGGCGCTCCGGCCGCTGCTCGCACCGATCGCACAACGGACCGGCGCCAACGTCAAAGTGACCGAGGTTCCCCCGGGCCCGCCCGTCCTCTCGACACTGGTCGCCGAGATCTATGCCGGAACCGCCCAAGAGCGCCTGACGCTCGCCGCCGAAGTGAAGAAGGTCTTCGCGAGCACCCCGGGCGTGGTCGACGTCGACTGGTACGTCGAAGGTCCGGGACCCAAGCTCGAGCTCGCGGTCGATCGCGAGAAGGCCGCACGCGCCGGAATCTCGCCGGAGATCGTTGCGCGCACGTTGCGCGTGGCCCTCGCCGGAGCCGACGCCGCTCACCTGTCCGATCCGCGCTCGCGCGAGCCCGTGCCGGTCCAGCTTCGACTGGATCGCCGCCAGCGATCGAGTCAAGCGGCTCTACTCGGCATCGACGTGCAGGCCCCGGACGGTCGGATGGTGCCGCTCTCCGAGCTGGTGCGGGCGACCTCGACCGTGCGCTCGCCGTTCATTTACCACAAGAACCTACGTCCCGTGACCTACGTGCTCGGCGACGTCGGAAGCAGCGAGCCGGGCGCCGCCGAGTCGCCGGTCTACGCGCTGCTCGACATGGGCGACCGCATCACCGCCCTCCGCGACGCCTCCGGAAGGCCGCTCGAGGTGCTGTTCTCCGGCCGGCCCACGGGCGGCGACCGGGCGACGTTGGTCTGGGACGGCGAATGGCAAGTCACGCACGACGTGTTCCTCGACATGGGCATCGCGTTCGCCGCCGTCCTGGTACTGATCTATTTCCTGGTGGTTGGCTGGTTCCGATCGTTCGCGACGCCGCTGATCATCATGGCGCCGATTCCGCTCACGTTGATCGGCATCGTGCCGGCGCACGCCTTCGGCGGGGTGTTCTTCACGGCGACCTCGATGATCGGCTTCATCGCACTCGCGGGCATCATCGTCCGCAATTCGATCTTGCTGGTCGATTTCGTCAATCTTGAGCTCGAGGCCGGTGAGCGGCTCGAAAAGGCGGTCACCAAAGCCGCGGCGGTCCGCTTCCGACCTATCGCGCTCACCGCCGCCGCGCTCGTCGTCGGCGGCTTGGTCATCCTGCTCGATCCGATCTTCCAGGGGCTCGCGGTGGCCCTGATCGCCGGCGTCGTGGTCTCGACCGCGCTTACCCTCGTCGTCATTCCGCTCCTCTACTACATGTACGTCCAGACCGTCGGGATCTCCGCCGTGATCCGCCCTTCGGCGGGAGCGATCGATCCTCAGAAAGGAACCCCGTCATGACCGTCGAAAAAGCGCTCCGCGGCATCGCCGGTGCCGTCGTCCTGCTGTCGTTGGCGTTCGGCTACTTCGTGCACCCTTATGGTTACCTGCTCACGGCCTTCGCCGGTTTGAATCTTCTGCAATCGGCGTTTACCAATTGGTGCCCGATGATGACGATCCTCCACAAGGCGGGGATGGCAGGTTGACCCTGGCGATCGCGATCCGGCCGCTCCGTTCGGAGGATGGCCGGATCGCGGCGAAAGAAACGTTTCGATAGCAGGCCCACCTCTCGGGGTAGGTACCCACCCCGAGATTCCTTCCTTTCCGCGGTTCGATGGAGAAGACGGGGGAGAAAACCACCCGTCTGGGTAGGACTGTCTCTTTCGTTCACGCGGCCGGATCGAGCGTTGTTTGCAAACGGAATCAGGCAGCGCGACGATAGCTCAAACGCTGAATTCAATCCTCCGACCGAGGGGCACGAAAGTTGCTGTTATTCAAAGCGTGGACGAGCGAATCGTATGGCGACGGCTTTGATCGAACGGCGGCCCGCCCCGGTGTTTCCTTTCGAGCGAATGACCGGTGGCCCCGCGGGCGGCTTCTCGGGAGACCTTTCCTGCCTGAACGCCTTCGAGCTCCTTCAAGTCTTCCAATACCTCGGCAAGCGAGGCACTCTCACGCTTCGGGGCGAGGGACGGGTGGCGCGCTGCCGCGTCGTGCCCGGCGGCCTGATCGACGTCGAATGCGGCGATCTCCAAGGCTGGGAGGCGGCGCTTTCGTTCGTCTGGTGGAAAGTCGGCGCGTTCCGATTCGAAGCCGACCAAGCGGACGACGGCGGCGCGGCCGCCGTCGTCCGAGAGGAACCTCTCGCGGTCTCGCACCTTCTGCTCGAAGCGGTTCAGCTCGCCGATGAGATCGAAGCGCGGAGCGCGCTCGTTCCCACAAGGCACGAGTCGCTCTATCGCTCGATCGAGCAGGCGCCGCCCGCCGCGCTCCTCGCGATTCGCGGCTCGGCCGCCGTGCTGGAACGGGTCGAGCGGCAACCCGGAATCTCACGCCGCGAGCTCGAGAGTGACCTTCCTTTCGCGCCGGTGACCGTGGGCTTCGCGGTCGCCCGGCTGATCGAGGAGGGATTCTTGGGCGCGAGCGAATCGATCGAGGAACGAAAAAACCTCGGCCACGCTCGGCCCGAAGTCCATCGGATCGTGCGCGCCCTGCTCGCCTACGATCCAGAACGAAGCGAGGAGGTGGACGATTGGCTCCATCGCATCGAGGAAGCGCTCGGAGCCTCGCGCTCTTCGGTGAAAGTCGACGCGGCCGCGCCTTCGTTCCTTCGCTGCCGCTTGCCCTCGGGCTGTTTTCTGTCGCTCACCGCGTTGCCGATCTCGCGGCGCAACCGTTTCGTCCTCGAGTCCCTCGCGCCGTCGCTCGCCCTCGCGGTCTTCCACCTGGGAGGTAGCGCGCGAGACGAGGCCGAGCGGTGGCAGAGCCTTCTGCCCCCCGGGACCGCCCTCGCCGTCGGAAGCGCCGAGGATGCGATCGCAGAGATCGGCGCCGCGGTTCGGGCGTTCGAACGGCGACTGGATGGAGTCGAGGAGATTGCGCGATGAGCCCTTTCGTCCGGCAACCACCGTCCCTCCGTACTCATGAACGCCGGAACGCGGTTCCTCACCCGCGGGCCATCAGGATTTAGAAAGGATTTGAGATGGCGAACCGCGCCGAACAGATGCAACAAGTTCTCCGGACTCTGGTGAGCACCACGCCCGACGTCGAAGGGGCGGCGATGGTGACGCTCGACGGCCTGCCCCTCTCCTCGGCGCTTCCCACCGGCGTCGATGACGACCGCGTTTCCGCGATGGCCGCGGCGGTCCTTTCGCTGGGAGAAAGGACCGCCAACGAGCTCCGGCGCGGCACGCTGGAGCAGGTTTACGTCAAAGGAAGCGACGGATACGTGATCTTGATGCAGGCGGGACCCGAAGCGGTCTTACAAGCGATCGTCGGTCCTGCGGGTAAATTGGGGATGGTCCTGCTCGATATGAAACGCGCGGCTCAGGAGCTCGCGAGGTTGGTATGAGCCGGTTCGCGGGACGGGGCCAAGAGATCCAGGAGAAGCTCCAAGCCGTCGTGAGGCGTTGGCGTTGGATTCGCTGCCTCGTCTTAGTGGATGGCTCGGGCCTTTCGCTTGCCTCCTCACTGGCGTCGCGAGCGCTCGAGGAGCGTCTCGACGCGCTCGCCGTCGCCGCTTTCGAGCTGATCGCGCGCGGGCGCGCGGATCTCGAGATCGGAAATCTCCATCACCTTCACCTGGCGGCGGAAGACCGCCAGATCTTTTTCCTTCCGCTCGATGCCGAAGCGATGCTCGCTGCGGTGGTCGAAGCGGACGCTCCCACCGCCGATGTCGGCCGCCAGCTCGCGGCCACGGTTCGAGCTCTGCTGGCCGGCTCGAGCGCGTAACACCGCGCCGCTCCGGCCTCCGAAAGGTCCTTGGAATGGACGACATGCAGCCCGACGCGGCCGGAAACGGCCGGTCCGAGATCCTGCAATACCATGACGGCACCTCGCGCCGAGTCTTCGTGACCGACGTCGAAACGCCGTTCCCGCCCGGCGAACTGATCGTCTCTCAGACCGATCTCGCGGGCTCGATCACGATGTGCAACGAGGCGTTCGTCCACATGTCCGGCTACACCCTGGACGAGCTCCTCGGCCAGCCGCACCACCTGCTGCGCCATCCCGACATGCCGGCGGCCGCGTTCGCCGACCTCTGGAACACAGTCCAAGAAGGGCGTACCTGGAACGGCTACGTCAAGAACCTCCGGAAGGACGGCGGCTTTTACTGGGTCTACGCTACGGTCGTCCCCAAGCTTCGCGGGGGCCGGACGGTCGGCTTCACCTCGGTCCGCCGCGAGCCGTCGCGCCGGAAGGTCGAGGCCGCGCAGAAGCACTACGACGCCCTACGCCAGGGAACCGCGGCCGAAGGAGGTGTGCGATGACCTACCAGTTCGCGCTCAGCCCGGACGTCAACCTCCGCGACCTCTCGCACTGGTTCGTGTTGAACACCCGCCTGCAGAAGCTCGTCGGCGAGCCGATCCATCTGGCGGCCTTCGACGACTTCGCGGAATTGCACCGCGCGATCGACAGCGACGCCGTCGATCTGATCTTCGCCAACGCCGGCGACACCGCGCTACTGCTGCGTGAGCGTGGTTATCTGCCGCTCGCGAGCCCCGCCGGAGTGGCGGACGAGGCCTTGATCGCCGTCGCGGCGGACGGGCCCCTCGGCGGGCCCGGCGATCTCCGAGGTCTCCAAAGGATCGCAAACGGTCAGCCCCTGTCGGTCGCCGCAACCGACGCGCCCGACGTCGAGCGCATCTGCCGCATCCTCCTCGAACCGGTCGATCTCCTGGGCGACGCGATCGTCATCGCCAAGAAGCGAAATCCCGTCCTTGTCGCCAAGGCGATCGTCAACGGCGAAGCGCAGGCCGGCTTCTTCCTTGCCGCCGCGTTCCATGAGCTCTCCGCCGCGACGCGGAACCTGCTACAGCCGATCGCCGAAAGCCGGATCTACGTCGTGCGTCACTCCCTCCTGCTCCATCCCCGGGCGGCCGGGCTGGCTCCGGCCCTGCTTGCCGGCCTCGCGCGGTTGGGCGAGAACGAGGCGGACCGCCAGCTCCTCCGCGATCTGGGCGCGCCCGACGGTTGGGCGCCCTTGAGCAGGGAAGAGGCCGATCTGATGGTCGACCTGATGGATACGCTCAAAGAGTAGGGAGATCTCGGGCACCATTTGCGAGCCTCGTTACAATGTGAGATCTTGCCCGTTCGTCCCGGCGAATCGCCCGGGGCAGCGCATCACCCCCGGCTCGCCACGCCCCGAGGAGCCGGCTTAGCCGGGCTTCCGATCGGGGTCACCTACCAGAGGATCGACCGCAATGCAGAAAATCATCGTTTCGGGTGCCGTCGCGCTGCTGCTCGGAGCGCAGATCGGGGTCGCCCAAGAGCTCAAGACCGACGAGGAGAAGACGCTCTACGCCATCGGCGTGGCGATCAGCCGCAACCTCGCCCCGTTCAGCCTGACGCCCGAGGAGGTCAAGATGGTCCAGCTCGGCCTCGCCGACGGCGTCGCCGGAGGCACGCCGAAGGTGAGCCTGGAGGAGTTCGGACCGAAGATCCAGGCGCTCGCCGCCGACCGCGCCACGAAGGCCGCCGGGAAGGAAAAAGAGGCGAGCAAGGCCTTTCTCGACAAGGCCGCGACCGAGCCGAACGCCACCAAACTCCCCTCTGGTGTGATCTACATCGAGACCGCGGCCGGCACCGGCGCGAGCCCGAAGGCGACCGACCAGGTGAAGGTCAACTACCACGGCACGCTGATCAGCGGCGAGGTCTTCGACAGCTCGCGCGATCGCGGCGAGCCGGTCACCTTCCCGTTGAACGGCGTCATTCCCTGCTGGACCGAGGGGGTCCAGAAGATGAAGGTGGGCGGCAAGGCGAAGCTGATCTGCCCGTCCGACACGGCTTACGGCGACCGCGGCGCCCCGCCGAAGATCAAGCCGGGCGCGACGCTCGTCTTCGAGGTCGACCTGCTCTCGATCGAAGCGCCGGCCGCCCCCGAGCCCACCCCGACCCCCGAGGCGACGCCGCCCCACTGAGGCCGACTCCCGCCGTAGGATCGAACGGGCGCTTCGCTTTCGGGCGGAGCGCCCGTTTCACTTTTTCTGCGCGTTGACTTTCCGCAGCACGATCGTCACCTCGGTCCCATCCGGCGGCAGCACGCCCGGACGGACGCGAAACTCGTTCGTCTTCTTCGTGTAGTCGCGCACGGCGTAGGCGCGGTTGCCGATCTTGCTTCCCGGGCAGGAATAGAGGCAGATCAGGCAGCCGGAGTGCGAAAGGTGGATGTTCCTTTCGTGGCCGCCAAAACGCATGTCGAAGCCGCGCCCGGCGGGATCGGTCAGAACGTCCCCGATACCGAGCAGATCCTTCTTGCCCGGCAGCCGCACGAGCACCTCGACCGAAGGCCCCTCGATCAGCTTGTCGCTCGCCGGGGACCGGGGATCTTTCCGCTCGTCCCAGGTCTCCATCCCGAGCGCGTTACCCGGCTTCAGACCTAATTTTTCCAACGCCACGAGGATCGCGCGATCGGAGACTTTCGACACGAACAACGCGGCACCGGAGGCTCCCCCCTCGTCCCAAACCAGGAAGTGATAACCGGGCATGCCGAGGCCGAGTAGCTCGCGCTCAAATTTCGCCCGGTGGACGGTTGCGGGAAGCTCCACCCGATCGGGAAACGAACGGAGCCGCGAGCGTTCGCCGCCATCGGGCGCCGCGCCGCATGCCCCCGCGGCGAGCGCCACCTCTAGCGCAAGCAGGATGAAAGCCGTGCGAGGGACGGCCGACCGAGGAAAAAAGAACGAATCGGTGACGGCGTGGGCGAGCAGGCGCATCGCCCGCAAGATTACCACCCGGCGCTTACACCCGCCCGGGGAAGACCGCTCTCAGGGCATCGCGGAACTTCTTGGCGACCGCACGAAATCCATCGGCGTTCGGATGGAGCTCGTTGTCCCACCAGCCGTCGTGACCCAAGAGAGCCCCTTGCGTCGGCACCAGGAAAATCTTCCGGGGATCGCTTGCGAGCGCCTGGAGCTTCGTCGCGAACCGAGACAGGAGCGCCTTGACGACATCGCGCCGCAGAGCTTCCGGCACGCCGCGTGCTTTGAGCGAAGGTTGCAGCCAGGGTCCGATGCCGCAAATCCCTCGGCCGTCCGGAATGGCGTGATCGTATGCGTGAAGAAAGATCGCCGTATCCGGGCTCTGCGCGTCGCGGATCTGGATCAGGTCTTCATACGCCGCGAGCACCAGGCCAGCCGCGGCATCGAAACGCGGAGAATCGATCACCTGATCTGCCGTCATTCCTGCGGCGAAGGTCTTGAGCCACAGGACGAGCGGGTTGCCCACGATGTCGTTGCCCCCGCCTGAAAACAGTAGTCCGTCGAACGGTCGCCCGCGATCGACCGCCTGCTTGAGCTGGTCGGCGAGTACCTTCCGCTCGTCGACGCCGAGCATGTAACGCGCCTCGTCTCCGGCCTTTGCGAGGTTCAAGAAAAGCGCGTTCAACTTGATCGTATTCTCGAGCTGCCAGATCACCCCCGCGCCGCGGAAATTCGGATAGTCGAACCAAGAGTCCCCCTCAGCGAGGATGCGGAGCGGCGGCGGAGTGGCGGCCGCCGCGGCGAACGCCTTCGGAGCGCCCGGAGCGGATGCGGCGGCGAGCGCGTTCTCGCGGCTCTGAGCGATCGCCTTGTCGGCTTCCTTGAACACCCTGATCCGCTGCTGACGCTCGCGCCGGTCTTGCGCGTGCAAGCGGCGCCGCTCTTTGGCGAGCTTGCCGGGCGTCGGCTTGTCACCGACCGGTGGCTCGGGGGCCGGGCCGACCGTGAGGGCGGCGATTCCTTTGGCGGCGCGCGGCGAAAGGACCTCCGGCCGCTTTGGTTTGGGGCTCTTTTTCGGGTTCGGCTTCGAGCTCGCTTTGAGATCCTGGGCAGCGCGCTTCTTTGGCGAGGCCTTCGAGATCGGCTTCGCAATGGGCGGCTTCGTCTTCTTCGCTTGCTCCGCCTTCTTTCGATCGTTACCCCTGGTGGCCATGGCGCCCTCCTCTCCTCCCGATTCCCTTCTCCATCTTCTCCATGAGACGGACGCGGACGCGTCTTGTCCTTCCGAGCGCCGTGTTACCCTGCTGGCGACGCTTGATCCCAATTCGTTCCATGCATTCGAAGACCCCATGCTCCGTCCCGTCCTGACAATCGCGGCGATCGTCGCGCTGCTCTATCTCGGCGGGTGCCTCCTGCTGTTCGCCTTCCAGCGCTCGCTCCTCTTCATGCCGCATCCAGCTTCGTCGCTTCCGCGAGGGGCATCGGCGTTCGCGTTCGATTCCGGCGGAGTGAAACTACGGGTAACTTCGCGGGAGCTGCGCACACAGGCGGCGGTGCTCTACTTCGGCGGTAACGCCGAGGACGTTCACCTGAGCTTCCCGGACCTGGAGAACGCCTTCCCCGACCGTACGCTCTTCCTGATGCACTACCGCGGCTACGGCGGCAGCGCGGGAGAGCCTTCGGAGAAAGGGCTGGTCGCCGATGGGCTCGCGCTTTTCGATCGGGTCCAGGCCGACCATTCCGAGGTCACCGTCATCGGCCGTAGCCTCGGGAGCGGCGTCGCGGTTCAGATTGCCGCGGCGCGGCCTGTCTCCCGTCTGGTCCTCGTGACGCCCTACTACAGCCTGGCCGAGATCGGGGCCAAGCACTACCCGATCTTCCCCGTACGCCTCTTGATGCGTGACCCGTTCGATTCCTGGCGCTACGCCGCGAGGGTCACCACTCCGACCCTTCTCCTCGCTGCCGAGCGCGACGAGATCGTCCCCCCCGCGAGCACCCGGGCACTCCTCGCCACCTTCCGACCAGGGGTCGCGACCCTGAGGATGATCGAGGGAGTAGGGCACAATACGATTCAGGAAAGTCCACACTACGTCGTGGCGCTCGCCGGCTCGCGCTAGTCCGTTTGCGATCGCGCCTACATCACTTTCCCTGAATTCCGACCTCCACCGCCGCCATCACGCGGCGGACCATCTCGATCGTGGCTCGCTCGCCTTCGACCGCCTCCTTGAGCAGAAGGAGCGCTCCGAGCGCTTCGCGGTGGATGCCGATCGACTCGAATACCTCGCGCACGTCTTCGAGAACGAGGCGGGCGCGGTCGAAGCGGCGACGCGAGAGGTAGAGCGCGGCAAGCTCCAGGCGGACGACCGCCGACTCGGCATGCTGGCGGTGGCGCTCGAACTCCGCGATGACGTCCTCGTAGGCCCTGCCCGCCTCCAGCGAGCGGCCGAGTCCCGCGAGCAGGCGCGCTTCGAGCGCCGCGAGCTTCAAGCGATCGAGGGGTGATCCGTATCGTTCGGAAAGTCGAAGGGCACCCGGAAGCAGGCGCTCCGCCGCCAGCCAGAGCTCCAACTCCAGAAAGGAGCGCAGAACGTTGTGCACGACGGCGACCGCGAGCTCCGGTTCGCGGGCTCCGTCGATCCGATCGAGAGCCTGGAGAAACGCCTCGAGTGCGAGCCTTGGGGCTCCCATGCATTGGTGAACCACGCCGAGGAGGACCGTCTGCTGGCCGGCTTCGTGTCGGAGCCCGAGCGACTCGTAGCCAGCAAAGGTACGGAGCAGGAGGCCGCCCGCCTCTTCGTAACGGCGTCGGTCGACGAGCAGGCTGGCCGTCCGGCGGGCGATCTCGAGGGCGACCGGGAGGGTGCCGGTCCCCTCTCGAGCTCTCTCGATAGCGTCGGCCAGCAGAGCCTCCGCTTCGGCGAAGCGTTTGGCGCGGCGGTGACCGTTCGCCGCTTCGGCAATCGCCAGAGCCTGAAGGTCCGCGGCGTCGCCTGCCGGATGCTCGGCAGGCTCGAGCCCGAGCGAATAGGCGGCGGCGAGCGTGGCAAAGACGAAATACTCCTCCGGAGCCCCACGCCGGCAGGCCTTCGCCTTCTCGAGCCACCCTTGGGATCGCGACCACCGGAGGGCCGGCGTGCCGCGCGGAAATCTTCCCTCGACCAAGAGTGCCGTTCCCTCCACCTCGCGGCGCGCGCGGACGAGCGCCGCGTCGATCTCGGGCCGATTCTTTTTCACCTTCTGGAGGGCGAGGCGGAAGACGAATTCGTACTGCCGGTCCTCGTGCGGGCTCAAGGTGGCCTGAGAGTCCCCGTCCCAGCGGGGATCGAGCACCGGCGCCAGGCGCGATCCGTAGCGGGCGAGGCAGGTCGCACACCGGGCTCGAAGGTGAACCGCAGCCTCGAGACCTAAGGGTCCCGCAGGCAACTCGCCGCGTTCCAATCCGGCCAGGTCGGATTCGGTCAGGTCGGGGTGGTCTTCCATGATCCCTCGCGCCCGGCCTTGGCCGGGGAACGAGCTCTTTGGGCCAAGAGGTATTTTCGCACAGACCCGGGTCGAAGGGATCCGTCCGGGCTCATCCGGAGACGAGCCGACTCGCGACCGGTTCCGGCGCGCTCTCCCTTCGCCGCGGGACCGACCTCAGGTTCCTAGGGCTCGGGCCGGAGCCGGGCCGGCGGGAGGGGGAGCGGTCTGTTGCGTGGGTGCACCGTCGGGATCGATGTAGGTCCCGATCTCGTCGAGCTGATCCAACAGGAAGAGCTCGGTCCCGAGCAGGTGTTCCAGGAAGGCCGCAACGGCGAAGCGAAGGGTGTCGGCCTCCCCCACGGCTCCCATCGGCACCGCAAGGGCAGGAGATGACCCCAAAAACAGGGTCAAGAGCGCGGCGAGGGCGCACCGGCGAACGTGGATCGCCATCTGGGGAACGTCTCGGTTCGAACGGATTGGTTCGGCGTGGTGCGGCATGGGAACCTCCACGGTGCGGGCCGGCGCGCGGCCGGTATTGGCCCCGGCGCCCGCGATGGCAACGCGGTGGCGTCGCATTTTCTTACGGGACGATAGCGATTTTCAGGCCGCTCCGCCGATTTAGGGCTCTGAACCGGCTCCTGCCCTCTTGGGTCAGACCTCTCGAGGAACGTCCTGCCGACCCGAGCGTCGGATGACCACCGGCCCGTCCGGTCTCCGCTCCCGAGAGCCGAGACTCCGAGCGCGTTAACGCTCCACGCTCTCGGCGTACGCGAGACCTTCCGCCATCTCCTCCTCGAGCGTCGCTGCCGGCGTCGGAACGAGCAAGCCTTCCCGCTCGAACGCCTCCTGCGCCTCGGCATCGCGCAGGACACCGCACTGCTCGAAGAGGCGGAGTGTCATCCTCGCCGTACGCCGAATTCCCGCCATGACCTCGTCGCGAGAGGCATAGGTCTGCTCGAGGACCTCCTCAGCCGCAGCCTCGTCGAGGCCCACCGTCCTCAAGTTCGCTCGTAGCTCGGCGAAATCGGGGAATAGGAACTTGATCATGAATTGGGCGAGCTTCGGCCCGAGGAACGAGCGCTGCTCGGCCGAAAGCTTCGGCCAAGTCATGCGGAAGAGCTGGGCGAAGAACTTGTGGTGAATCGCCTCGTCCTCGGCGTGGTCGGCGATCAGGTCGCGCACCGCGGTGACCACCGTCGGGTCGCGGGGAACTTGCACGAGAGTGGCGGAGATCAACGTCTCGGCGACTACCGCGGAGTAGATCTCCAGCAGCCCCTCCCATTCCGGGGGATGGGCCGCCTGCTGACCGTGCAGCCATTTGAGGAAGCCTGGCGCCCCGGTCGTGCCGGGGAGGACCTGGGTCGCCGCCACGACCTGGATCTTGAGGTCCTCCGAGAACAGCGCGTGATAGGCCTCGTCGGTGTAGAGCTTGTGCGCGTCGAACAGCATCGCGTCCGGCAGGTCGAAATCGGTCCGCTTGAAGGCGATCTTCTGCGCCGCCGAATTCACCAGGTGGTGCTCGAGATGGGTCGTGAAGTCAAGATAGCGATAGAGATGACGGATCTGCAGGGTGCGCACCGCCGCAGCCCCACGTTCCCGGACGAGCGGGTGGTCAACGATCGGCAGCTGCGCCGAGGGGAAATAGACCCTTCCGGCCGCCTCTTCGTCGAGAAGCATGCGTCGGGGCTTGACCCGGACGCTCGCCCGCTCATACCAGTCGTCGAAATTGCTTACGTACATCGAACTCCCTTCGCACGCCGAGCGCCGCAGGCCGAACGTGCCCCCTGCCATGGGACACCTGGAACGAGTCGTTCGCTTTGGAGCCTTCGAGCGCCTACCCGGTCCAAGCGGTTAGGCGAAATTCGCCGCCCGCCGAGCCTAAAGACTCCCCCACCCCTCGGGACCTTCCGAGAGGGGCCTCTCTCCCAGGAGTGCATCGAGTCGGCAGAAGCGGGAAATCGCCCCTCGTCAGCCACTGGGACGATCCGCTCTCGGCTCCTCGCGTCGATCGCGACGACCGCGACCCGAGGTCGTCGGGCTCAACCGGGATTCCGAGCGCAACGATCCCCTATCGCTTCGAGGCGACGAGTCACGGGTAGTGCCGAGGGGGTCAGCCTTCCCCCTCGCTCTTGAACTGGAGGCGATGGAGGCGCGCATAGAGGCCTCCCCGGGCAAGTAGATCGGTGCTCGTTCCCAACTCGACCAGTCTCCCTTGGTCCAGGACGGCGACACGATCTGCCTTCTTGATCGTGCTCAACCGATGGGCGATGACGATCGTAGTACGACCGCTCATGAGGCGATCCAAGGCCTCTTGAACCAGCTCTTCGCTTTCGTTGTCGAGCGCCGAAGTGGCTTCGTCGAGCAACAGGATTCGAGGGTTCTTGAGAATGGCGCGGGCGATCGCAAGGCGCTGCCGCTGGCCTCCGGAAAGACGCAACCCCCGCTCTCCGACGATCGTGTCGTAACCGTTGGGAAGCCTTTCGATGAATTCATGCGCATTGGCGGCGTGGGCGGCTTCGGTCATCTCCTTGACCGTGCACCTCGGGCGGCCGTACTGCAAGTTTTCACGGACGGTACCCGCGAAGAGGTAAGTCTCCTGGGGCACCATTCCGACCTGGGATCGGAGGCTGGCGAGAGTGACGTCCGAGATGTCGAGATCGTCAATCAGGATTCGACCCGCCGTCGGATCGAAGAACCTGGGGATCAGGTTGACCAAGGTGGTTTTTCCGGCACCACTGGGACCCACCAGGGCCAACATCTCGCCGGCCTCAATCTCCAAGTTCAGGTCCGCGAGGGCCGGTTGTTCATTGTCTCCGGCCCTAGGATAAGAGAACGTCGTCGCCGAGAATCGGATGCGCCCGGCCACGGTCGGCAAATTTCTTGCCCACTCGGCATCTTCGATCTCCGGTCGGCAATCGAGCAGCTCGAAGAGGCGCTCCGAGGAACCGAGCGCCTGCTGGATGGTGTTCCACAAGCGACCGAGCTGGCGGATCGCATTGCCCATGTTCATCGTGAGCAAGATGAACGTCACCAGCTCACCGGTCGTCATGCGGCCGGCCACCACCTCACGGCCGCCGAACCAGACGACGAAGACGACGGCGACGAGAAACAAGATCGAAACGATCGGACCCGAAAGGACCTGGACTTTGACGCGTGCCAGCGCGGCAGAGAAAGTCTTCCGGATCACCTTCTCGAAGCGCTCTCGTTCAAATCGCTCGCCGACAAACGACTGGACGATTCTCATTCCCGAAATCGTCTCTTCCAGACCCGCTGCAAGCCCGCCGACGGCATCCTGCACCGACACGGAAAGAGTGCGGACTCTCCTGCCGAGCCGGCTCGCGATCAAGGAAACGACCGGGACGATCGCGATCATGAAAAGCGTCAGTCGCCAATTCGTGTAGAGAATCCAGACCATCGCCCCCACGAACGTCAAAAGGTAGGCAATGCCGCTCGCAAGCTCCTCGGTCAAGGTACTGCCGAGGCTCGCGCTGTCATTGACGACTCGCGAGACCAGCTCACCCGTTCGCCTCGCGGAGTAGAAACTGGGCGAAAGGCACGTCAGATGGGCGAACAGATCGCGACGAAGATCGGCGATGATTCGAAGTCCGACCATCTCGAATAGGTAGCCGCGCACGAGCATCGCAAGGCCTTGGGCGATGAAGATGGCGACCAGAAGAAGCATCGAGGAGGTGAGCTGCGAGCTGTCGCCGCCGGGAACGATCGCGTCGACCAGATGTTGCATCTGGATCGGACCGAGCAGTCCGAGAGCCGTCGACAGGAGAAGGGTGATGGTGGCACCTGCCATCTGGCGACGGTAGACGACGGCGTAGGCAAGGAGCCGCCGCCAATGGCTTTTCGGTGGCGGAGGGGGGCGCCTTCGGACACGAGGCGGGTTCGAGCTCATATCGGACGGATCTCCGGTTCGCCGATACCGCTCAACAAGCGCGCGATCTCTCGAACCGTGGGCTCCCGCAAAAGCGAATAATGATTTCCCGGTAGCTCGATGGCTCTGAGCTGCGGTGCCAGTTCCCTCCAGCCCCGCAACGAGTCACCACTCGACGGGGATGATCTCGCCCCCAGCCAGAGTAGGCTCCCCGAGTAGGGTCCCGGACGGTATCCGTTGGCGGCTTCCAGGTTCGCCTCGAAACAGGAGAAGAGGCGATTGAGCTCGGCCAGCTCGAAATCCGTGGGCAGGATCTTCGCTTCGATCGCGGCTGCCAGGAGCTCGTGCAACGCCCTCTCCAAGCCCTCTTCGACCTCCGGTGGGTCCAGCGGCCGATCCGGCCGACCCGCAAGATCTGACGCGAACCAAGCGAAACGGGCCTTGAGGTCGAGCGCTGAGACTCCCATGGCCAAGGGCAGCTGGGTGTCAACCAGGACGAGCTCTTGCACGACCTCGCCGGCTCGCGCCGACTGGCGTGCCATCTCGTAAGCGATGAGCCCGCCCATCGACCAGCCTCCGAGCCGCAAGGGACCCGACCGACGGACTTTGCGGATTTCTTCCAGGTACTGCTCGGCCATCACTTCGACCGAGTCGACCGGCGTCTGGCCTGGAGAAAGGCCTTTCGCCTGGATCCCGAAGATCGCGCCGAACCGCTTGAGTCGCCGAGCCAGTGCACCGTACGCCGTAACCGTTCCTCCCACGGGATGGATCCAGAAGTACACCGGCTCGGCTCCCTGAGCGAGGGGCACTAGGCTTCGGGGTTCGCGATCGCTGACTCCACGGCGAAGCGCTGTCGCGAGACGCTCGACGGTGGGCCTACTAAAAATGTCCGCGAGAGTGAGCGTAGAGCAGACGTCCCGCAGCCGGGAGAGCAGCCGAAACGCGAGCAGGGAATGCCCACCGATCTCAAAAAAGTTATCCGACGGAGTGACATCGCGGCCTCCAAGCAGATCGCGAAAGGCTTGAGCGACCCTTAGCTCAAAGGCATCTCGCGGTGCGCTCGGCCGCAGCCCTTCGACGTCCGCCGGCCGCGGCAGTGCGCGTCGGTCCACCTTGCCACTGCTCGTCCGAGGCAAGGCTTGAAGTCCCACGAAATGAGACGGCACAAACGCCTCTGGCAGCCGAGCCCGCAGCGACTCGCGCAAGGCACCCGTCTCGCTCGCGCTCAATCGGCGAGCCACGCTTTCTCCCCAGGGAGCCAGCCAAGCCCAAAGATGACGGTCCGACCCCACGCCCTCCAGGTCCACCACCACCTCCGGCATGCCCGTCGCACCCCGCAACGCCGACTCCACCTCCCCCAGCTCCACCCGATAGCCTCGCACCTTCACCTGGCGGTCCATGCGGCCCAGGTACTCCCATGCCTCCGAGCCGCCGGATCCGACCCACTTCACCAGGTCTCCGGTGCGGTAGACACGAGCGCCCGGCTCGCCGCTCCAGCCGTCCGGCACATACCGCTCCGCCGTCAGATCCGGCCTCCCGAGATACCCTC
>JBGAGQ010000047.1:0-51228 GCA_044226625.1 Thermoanaerobaculia bacterium | reverse complement strand
GAAGGGGGAAATATCCCCCTTTGCGGCTACATTTCGTCACCGCGGCCGGCAAAGAGTTGACATGAACGGCCTCGAAGACCTCGGAACGGCCGTCGCCTTCGGCCGTCAACTCAAAGGATGGAGCCAAAAAGACCTGGCCCGCGAGGCGAAGCTCCACCGCGTCACGGTCTCCCGGCTGGAGAAAGGCGCCCGTCCTTCCCGCCCGAGCGAGGAGGCGGTCCGGTGCGCCCTAGGCTTCACCGCCGAAGGCTGGCTCGAATGGATCGCCGCGGTCGGCCGGGCGCGGAGAGAGGTCGCCGGCCGGCCGGATGCCCGACTCCGCTCGAATGCCGATCCGATGACCGACCTGATGGCGCGGCTCGAGGTCCGCCTCCGCACTGCCCTCGAAACGATCCGGAACGCTTCGGAGCCGGCGGAGCCGTAGGGGACCTACGGAGCCTCTTGGAGGCCGGCGGAGACGTCGGACCTCGATCGAACAGGTGCCTCGACGGAAAAACAAAGTTTCCGGAAAACTATCGCTTTCTCGGACCCTCGTCCTCTATCCTTCCGCCACGCTGATCCGACGGAGTATCGGCCCAGAATCATCGGTGATCTGGACGGGCGCACTGCTTACCGGGTCCGGATCACCGCTGATCGGGTCCGAATCGGTGGTGAGCTGGACCGGACCACCGCTGGACTGGTCCGGACCACCGGTGACTTGGACTGGACCACCCCTTTTCTGGACCGGGCCACAGCTGATCTGAGCCGAACCACCACTGGACCGGTCGGGAACACCACTGAGCTGGACTTGCGCACCGGTTGTTGGGTCCGGATCACTGTTGCGCCCGACGGGAACACCGGTGGGCTGGGCTGAACCACCTCTGGTCTGCTAGAAGCCCAACCCCGCCAGCCACCCGTGGACGACCAGGGCCCAAAGCAGCCCGGCCGCGGCGCTCAGGGCCAGCGTCTTGAGTATCCCCAGCTTCCAACGGAAGAGCGCGAAGAACGCGGCGACGGCGATCAGGACCGCTCCCGTATGGATCGTGCTCCAGTCCGGGGCGAGAAGGTGTAGCGAGAACCAGCGGACTTCCCGGACCTTCCCGAAGAGCGTGTGGAGGGAGAACCAGACGGCGAGGTTGAGGATGACTCCGACGACCGCCGCGGTGATCGCGGTCAACGCCGTGCCGAGCGATCGACGGCCGCGAAGGACCTCGATGTACGGGGCGCCGAGAAAGATCCATAGGAAACAGGGAACGAAAGTGACCCAGGTGGTGATGATCGAGCCCAGGATGCCGGCCGTCATGGGATCGAGCCCGCCCGGATGGCGATAGGCGCCGAGGAAGCCGACGAACTGAAGCACCATGATGAGCGGACCGGGCGTGGTTTCGGCCATGCCCAGGCCGTCCAGCATCTCCCCGGGCCGGAGCCAGCCGTGGACGTTCACCGCCTGCTGGCCGACGTAGGCGAGCACGGCGTAAGCGCCTCCAAAGGTCACCACCGCGGCTTTGCTGAAAAAGGCCCCTTCCTGGACGAGGACGTGCTCGCGTCCGAAGAGGGCGATCAAGCCGAGGAGCGGTATGGACCAGAGGGCCAAGCCCGTCGCCAGGATGCGCGCCGACCGTCCTAGTGAAGGCCGGACGCGGTTCGCGTGGGCGTCGGCCACCGGGACGTCCGCCTCGTCGCGGGAGGTGCCGGGGGCTGGAGGCTGCGTCGAAGGGAATCGTTCCGGCGACAGGCGCCCGCCGATCCAGCCGACGAGCCCGGCTCCGGCGACGATGGCCGGGAAGGGGACCTGGAAAAAGAAGATCGCCAAGAATGCCGCCGCGGCGAGTGCGGTGAGAGCGCCGCTCTTCAGGGTTCGGCGGCCGATGCGGATCACGGCCTCGACCACGACCGCCATGACCGCCGGTTTCAGGCCGAAAAAGAGCGCGGAGACGAGCGCCGTGTCTCGGAAGCCGACGTAGACGACCGAAAGGCCGAGAATGGCCAGGAACCCCGGCAGGACGAACAGCGTCCCGGCCGCGAGGCCGCCCGGGGTCCGGTTGAGCAGCCAACCGATATAGATCGCGAGCTGCTGCGCCTCGGGGCCGGGGAGCAGCATGCAGTAGTTGAGAGCGTGGAGAAAGCGGTTCTCGCTGATCCAGCGCTTCTCGTCGACCAGGATTCGGTGCATCACCGCGATCTGTCCGGCGGGTCCGCCGAAGCTCTGGAGGGCGACCGAGACCCAGACCCGCAGGGCCTCCCGAAAGGGGACGGGATCGCCGGCCGCGGCGGGATCGGGAGCGGCGGGAGCCGTCGGCTGTTCCTTCATCGAATCTCCTGGGAAGAACGCCGTCGGGAGGCCGCTACGGCGAATCCTCCGCTTCCTCGGCGGGCAACAGGGTGTGAACCTGCTCCGGGTCGCGGTCGAAGACGACGACGGTCCGGCTGGGATCGGCGATGAGGCGACGCAACTCCTCGGCGTCGACCCGGGGGCTCCCGGGGACCGCCATCCAGCCGGGAGGATCAGGTCGGGTCCGAACGAGCTCCAGCCGTGCGCCGGGGAGGCGGAAGAAGGCGATCCCCTCGAGCGCGTTGCCGAACGCGGGCACGGTGATGCCTCCCTCCACCCAGTGTGCGGGAGCGTCGACCAGCGTGACGACGGCGGGCGGGCGCCGCGACGGCAACGCGGCGCGCGCCTGCTCGACCGCGAGACGCATCGAGCCGGAGCTCCGTCGATAGAGCTCTTGGGCGCGACGGAGCTCCCCCTGGGCCGACAGCAGCAAGACCAGGGCGACGGTCAGCGGCACGCCGAGGGCGACCGTCGCGGGCCGGAAAGCACCCGGCGGGACGGACCCGGCGTCCGATCCTTTCGCGATGCGGGTCGCCAGCCACTCCCCCCCTTGGCAGAGAGCGAAGGAAAAGAGCAGCAGCCCGGGGACGCTTGGCATGAATCGGTGCCGGGGGGCGAGCGGTAGCCCCACCGCCGCGATCGCGAGATAGAGCCAGAACCAGAGCAGGAGCAGGCGGACGCCCAGGCCGCCTCGGCGAGAACACCAGACCGACGCCGCGACGGCCAAGACGATCAGACCCAGAGAGGGTGCCAAGCCGGTGAGGACGCCCCCGCGGCCGAACGCGAGCAGAGATTCGAGAACGTCGAAGGAACCTCTCAAGGTGAAGATTCCGAGGAGCGCGTGCGCCGCGGAATGAAGGCGGATCTCGTCGATCCTCGGCGCGACCGGCGTCCCGGTCGCCACGGCGAAGCGCGCCTGGCTGAAGAGCCAGGCCGCCATCACGGCCAGGGTCGGCGCGAAACGACGAAACAGGTCCCCAAGCAGAGCCGGCCTGGTGAGGCCTCGCATCCCCTGTCTCGCCAGCGCGCGGCCGAGGACCCAGAGGATCCCGACGGCCAGGATGACGAGCGTTCCCTCGTAGGCGAAGATCGCTCCGGCGAGGGCGGCCGCAAAGACCCAGGCGGCGCGGCGCGGCGGGGCCTCCTCGGCGAGCTCGAATGCCGCGGCGACCGCCAGGATCGAGAAGGCCAAGGAGAGGCTGTGGAAATTTCCGACCACCACCCAATAGGTAATGTCGGGAAAGGCGGCGCTGCCGATCAGCAAGGCCCCGGCGAGCAGGCCGGGAAGAGGACGGCCGAGCAGGCGACGTCCGAGGAGAAAAGTCAGCCAGGCGACCAGGGTGAGCTGCGCGACGTTCGCGACCGCGTAGAGCGGCTCCCGGTCGCCGAAGACCAGATAGAGCAGTCGGGTCCAGCCGAGCGCGACGGGAATGTAGTGATAGCCGAGGGGAGTCGCGAGCGCCGAGTCCCAGCCGCGCGCGGCTTGCAGAAGGATCGCCCAGGAATCGCCGACGAGGCCGATCCGCCGGGCGCCCGCGTGGATCGCTCCGGCCTCCAAGCAATAGAAAAGATGCGCGGGTAGCGCGCCGTCCCGCCATTTAGAGAGGCTGACCGCGAGGCGACTCCCCATCGGGGGATCACGTTAACACGCTCAACCGGCGGCATTTTCCGGCGCTTCGAGAGGCGGCCTCGAACCCCGCGGCCGGTGCCGGAAGGGGCTCCGCCGTTTGACAGTCCGGCCCCGCGCCTCTAGGATTGCGGGCCGCGGAAAGAGGGGAGACCCTCGCCTCGCCTCCAAGATTGCTTCCGTCAACCCCACCGGACCGGACGGCTCCGCGCGGGGTGTTTGTGTCGCCGCGCTAGCGGTGCCTCGGGACATCCCGAGTATCTTTCGTCGCGTTTCGTCGGTCGCGCGTGGGCCTTTCCGGCTTCGGCGGGCCTGGGCGGGGTGCGGCGGCTCGCTGGACGAGGAGAGGGCAGGCATCATGGAGATCACGGAGGTCAAGGTCTTTCCCATTCAGGAAGAGAAGCTCAAAGCCTTCGTCTCGATCGTCTTCGACCATTGCTTCATGGTCAACGACATCAAGGTCATTCAGGGGCGGGACGGCCTGTTCATCAGCATGCCGAGCCGCAAGAAGAAGAACGGGGAGTTCAAGGACATCGCCCATCCGTTGAACAACGAGGCGCGGCGCACGATCGAGGATCGAATCCTCGCCGCGTATCGCCAGACCGCCGAGGAATCCGGGGAGTCCGCCCCGAGCCGCCCTCTGGGGGGTCTCGACGGATTCGGAAGCGTGACGACGATGGATGGGTCGGGGGGAGCGGCCGCCTACGCGGGGGCGGAGCGGTCGGTCGGAGGGGCGCCGGGATCGGTCGCGCGGGCGCCCAACGCGACGCCGACGACGCCGTCGGCGGATGGCAAAACGCTCGAAGAGCTCGAGGAGCTCCATCTGAGCGACTCGTTTTGGAGCGTGACGTAGGGGAGCGACGCGGGTAGAGCGGACATCGAGGTTCGGGAGCAATCGGCGAAGCAGCTCTGGGGCGTCGCCAAGTGGTAAGGCACCAGACTTTGGATCTGGCATTCGGAGGTTCGAATCCTCCCGCCCCAACCAAAGCTCGCCGGTCTCTGTCGAAGTTTCCATGCGAGAGGAGAGAGGACGTACATGGCGGGAGAGATGAAGATTTTCGGAGGGCGCGCCCATCCGGCACTGGTGCAGGAGATCTGCGAATACCTCCATCTCGAGGCGGGGCACGTCAAAGCCCTGAACTTCTCGGATGGCGAGATCTTCTGCCAGGTCACCGAGAACGTGCGCGGCTCGGACGTCTTCGTCGTCCAGCCCACCTGCGAGCCGGTCAACGAGAACCTGATGGAGCTCCTGATCCTGCTCGACACGTTCAAGCGCTCCTCCGCCTCGCGCGTGACCGCCGTCCTGCCTTATTACGGCTACGCCCGGCAGGACAAGAAGGACATGCCGCGGGTGCCGATCACGGCGAAGCTGGTGGCCGATCTGATCTCGCGCGCGGGCGCCGACCGCGTGCTCACGCTCGACCTCCACGCCGACCAGATCCAGGGTTTCTTCGACGTCCCGGTCGACCACCTGTTCGCCGCGCCCGTGCTGCTCGAGGCGATGAAGGCCTATCCGGTCCCCGACCTGGTGATCGTCTCCCCCGACGCGGGCGGGGTCGAGCGCGCGCGGGCGATCGCCAAGCGGCTCGGCGTCGGCCTCGCGATCGTCGACAAGCGGCGCACCGCGCCGAACGAGGCGGAGGTCATGCACGTCATCGGCGACGTCGACCAGAAGAACGCCCTGATCGTCGACGACATCATCGACACCGCCGGCACGCTCACCAAGACGGTCGAGGCGCTCAAGAAGAAAGGTGCCGAGCGCGTGCTCGCCGCCGGAGTGCACGGCGTCCTGTCCGGGCCGGCGCTCGACCGGATCAACGCGTCTCCGCTCGAGTCGGTCCTGATCACGAATACCATCCCGGTGGAAGCCAAGCTCGCCCGTTCGGCGAAGCTGCGCACGCTGTCGGTCGCCCCGCTACTCGGTGAAGCGATCCGCCGGATTCACGAAAACAGCTCCGTAAGCTCGCTGTTCGTTTGACGGCGGCAGGCAATTGAGGGCAAGGCGATGAACGAATTGACCGTAGAAGTCCAGATGCGCGAAACCAGCGGCAAGAACGCCAATCGGCGCCTGCGGGCCGCCGGGTTGGTGCCGGCCGTCCTGTACGGTGGCGACCGCGACACGGTGTCGATCCAGGTGGCTCGGAAAGAGATGATCGAGCTGCTCAAGAAGGCCGGCAGCGAGCACCCGATCTTCCTCTTGAAGCTCGCCGATTCGAGCCAGGAGCGCCACGCCATGGTGCGGGAGATCAAGGTCCACCCGATCAGCCGGGTCCTCGAGCACATCGATTTCCAGCGCATCCTGATGACCGAAAAGCTGCGCACGACGGTGCCGATCGAGATCCAGGGCGTCGCCTACGGCGTCAAGACCGAGGGCGGCATCATCGACTTCGTGACCCGCGAAGTCCAAATCGAGTGCCTGCCGAAGGACATCCCGAAGAAGATCACGATCGACGTCACGCCCCTGCACATCGGCCAGCACGTCGAGGCGCGCGAGCTGGAGCTGCCCAAGGGCGTCGCGCTCCTGGAGGACGAAGACCGGGTGATCGTCTCCTGCTCGCATACCCATGCCGAGCAGTCGGCCGCCACCGGCGAGGGTCTCCTCGAAGCCGCCAAGGCGGAGCCCGAGGTGATCAAGAAGAAGAAGCCCGAGGACGACAAGAAGAAGGACAAGAAGTAGCCGTCCGCGACGGGAGACCCTCGGCCGCCGCGCCGATCGGGCCTCCCGTCGTCCTCCCTCCCTACGCCGACCATGCCACGCCTCATCCTCGGTCTGGGAAACCCCGGTTCGGAGTACCGCGAGACCCGGCACAACGTCGGCTGGAAAGTCGTCGAGGAGATCGCGCGCCGTCTCGGCGCGAGCTTCGAGTCGGACGCGGTCCGAACCGAATGCGGCTCGCACGTAGTCCGAATCGGCGATCTGCTGCTCGCGGAGCCCCAGACGTTCATGAACCGGAGCGGCTACGCCGCCCGGTGCCTCGTCGAGGTCCACGGTTTCGCCCCGGAGGAGATCCTGGTGGTCTACGACGAGGTGGCCCTGCCGCTCGGGCGGCTGCGCATGCGCCGGGGCGGTAGCCCCGCGGGGCACCGGGGCATCGAATCGATCCTCGCGCAGCTGCGCACCGACCAGGTGCCGCGTCTACGCCTGGGGGTCGGGCGCGGCGCGGTCCGCGCGGAGAGCCAGCCCGCCGAGCCGAGCCTCGAGCCGGCCCCCGAGAAACCCGCCGAGGGTTCCGATCTCCCGAGCCTCGCCGACTTCGTCCTGTCGCCCTTCCCACCGGAAGAGAGGGAGGCCGTTGCCGAAATGGTCAAGCGCGCCGCGGATGTCGCCGAGGCCTGGGCGAAGGATGGGATCGAAGCGGCGATGATGCGCGCGAACGCCTGACCTTTCGTAGGGGCGGAGCTTGCCTCCGCCCGCGGAAGCTACGGATCTCTCGCCGCCCCCACCTCGATCCTCCCCCGCAAGCGGGGGAGGAGGCGCTTGTCCGTTCCGGCTTCCAATACCGGCTCTCCAAAGGGTCCCTCCCCCCGCTCGCGGGGGGAGGCTAGGAGGGGGGCCGATCGACGGCACGACGCTGGAGCGCTGGGCGGAGCAATGGCGGCGGTTGTTGGCGTTCGCGGCGGCCGCACCGGAGACGCCGCTCGGCGAGCTGCCGCTGCTGGCGGATCGCGAGCGGGAAGAGCCGATCCTCACGCCCTTCAGCCCACTCCTCAGGGTAGGTCGCGCCACCACCCCGCGGGGGGTACCCGGCGACGTACGTCGGACGGAAGATCGAGCGCACGATGTCGAACCGCAACCTGGCGAACTGGGACCGTATGGTGAGGATAGGAATCGGAGCGGTCCTGCTCTACCTCGGATTCTTCGGCGGTTCGTCCGGCCTCCTCGAAGCGACGAGCCGCATCTTCGCCTGGCTTCCCTTGGCGACCGGGTTGTGCGGTTGGAGCCCGGTTTACGCCTTCTTCGGCTGGAGCACCCTCTCCCGGGTGCGATCCGAGTAGACTCTCCGAGAGTTCTCTCTCTCAAGCGCCCCGGATCTCGGGGCTTGGAGTCGCGCGGATCGTGAATCTCAAGCGCCTTCGAGGGGTCGCCATCCTGGCGCTTCTCGTCTACCTGATCGTCATCGAGCTGGCTCGAAAAGTCCTCGAGCCGTTCTTTTCGTCCGTCGCCGGCCGGCTGGCGATGGACTTGGTGGTCGCGTTCGGCATGATGGTGGTGTTCGGTTTCGCCTTCGAGCAGCTCGCCCGCCTCTACGGCCGGGTCGAGCGCCAGAACCGAGAGCTGGAATCGGTCCGTACGGCGTCGCTGGCGGTCTATGGCGAGCTCGCGCTCGACGCGGTGCTGCAACGCGTGGTGGAGCAGGCCTGCCAGCTCCTCGGCGCCCGCTACGGCGCGATCTCGGTGCTCGATTCGGGCCAGCGGATCCTCGCTTTCGTGACCACCGGGATCTCGGCCGAAGAGCGCGAGCGGATCGGCCGCCCGCCGGAAGGCAAGGGCGTCTTGGGGCTGCCGTTGCGCGAAGGACAGCGACTGCGGTTGAAGGACGTCGCCTCCCATCCGCGCTCGATCGGACTCCCCGCGCACCATCCCGAGATCCGCACGCTTCTCGCCGTGCCCATCGTCTGCGGCGCGCCGTTCCGGGGCAACCTGTACCTGGCCGAGAGCCACGCCCCGGACGGCTTCACGCTCGAGGACGAGGAGTCGTTGGTCCGCTTCGCCGCGACGGCGGCGGTGGCGATCGAGATCTCGCACCTTCACGAGCGGCTCCGCGCGGTCGCGGTCTCCGAGGAGCGTCTGCACATCGCCCACGAGATGCACGACGGCATGGCGCAGATCCTCGCCTACGTGAACACCAAGGCCCAGGCGGCCAAGGAGCACTTCAACTACGGCCGCCCGGCCGAGGCGTCGGCGCAGATCGACCAGCTGGCCGCCGCCGCCCGCGAGGCGTACGCGGACGTCCGGGAGGGCATCCTCGGGCTGCGCGTGGGGCTCGGCGAGCACGGAACCTTTGTCGACACCCTGACGAGCTACGTCGACCGGTGGCGCGATCAGAACGAGATCGCGATCGCGATCGAGGTCGAGCCGGAGCTCGCCCTCGCGCCCCCCGTCGAGCTCCAGGTGGTGCGGATCGTCCAGGAAGCGCTGGCCAACGTTCGCAAGCATGCCCGTGCGCGCTGCGTCACGATCCGGATGCGTCCCGCCGAGGGGCGCCTCCATCTGACCATCGAGGACGACGGCGTCGGGTTCGAGCCGACCGCGCTCGGCCGGAGTGATTTTCCTCGTTTCGGGCTCACGACGATGAAGGAGCGGGCGCAGTCGGTCGGCGGTATGCTTCGCATCGAGACCCAACCTGGCCAGGGCGCGCGCGTCGTGGCCGACCTGCCGATGGTGCCGGCCCTCCGGGCGGAAGGAGCTCCTTCGTGAAGATCTTGATCGCCGACGACCACGCCCTGTTTCGCGACAGCCTCCGAAGCCTGCTCGAAGCGCGCGGATACGAAGTGGTCGGCGAAGCGAAGAACGGCCGCGAGGCGGTCGAGCTCGCCCGGCGGCTCAAGCCGACCGTCGTGCTGATGGATCTTTCGATGCCGGAGATGGACGGCCTTGCTGCGACGCGGACGATCTGCGCCGAGCTGCCCGAGGTCAAGGTGGCCATGCTCACCGCCTCGGACGACGACTCGAAGCTGTTCGAGGCGATCAAGGCGGGCGCCCAGGGCTACATGCTGAAGGATCTGGAGGCGAGCGGGTTCTTCCCGCTGCTCGAGGGGCTGGAGCGCGGCGAGCCCGCGCTCACGCCGGTGCTCGCGCGGAAGGTCCTTGCCGAGCTCGCGCGGCCGGCCTCGGCCAAGAAGGAGGTCGAGGACCCCGACGCACTCACCGATCGCGAGCGCGAGGTGCTCGAGCTGATGGTCGCCGGTGTGACCTCGAACCGAAAGCTGGCCAAGCAGCTCGGCGTTTCGGAGAACACGGTCAAGTTCCACGTCCGCAACATTCTCGACAAGCTCCACGTCCACAACCGGGCGCAGGTGGTCGGGTTCGCCTTGCGCAAGGGGATGGTGGCGCCGCCGAGCGACGGCTCGTAGATCGGTCGCCCCCTTCCGGCCGAAGGCCCGTTCAGCGCCTCCGATGCGCCCGACTTGCGCGGCGGCCCTGGGCGCGTTTAGAATCATCGGCTCGCGGCCGGAATCGTCTCCGGCCCTTTCCACCCTCTCTGTTCCGCGCACGACGCGGGACCGATCCCAGGCCATAGGGAGGTTCGTAACTCGACATGCGTACCTACGAGCTGTGCTTCGTGGCAGACCCTCGTCTTTCCGACGAAGAGGTCGTCGCGATGACCGACGATTACAAACAGCTGCTCACTTCCAAGGGGGTGGAGATCACCAAGGAAGAGAGCTGGGGCCGGCGCAAGCTCGCCTACCCCATCAACAAGGTCACCGAGGGCAAGTACGTCCTCCTCTACTTCTCGAGCGAGGGCGGAGCCCAAGGGCTCGCCGACGTCGAGCGCCGGCTGCTGCAGAACGACAAGGTCCTGCGCTTCCTGACCGTTCGCACCGACGAAGACCTGAAGCGCGCGGCGCGGGTCGTGCCGCGGAAGAACCCATCCCCCGACGCCGACGGCGACCGTGGCGATCGCGGCGATCGCGACGACCGTATGGATCGCGGCGACCGGGGTGGGCGCGGAGATCGCGGGGACCGTGGAGATCGCGGCGACCGTGGCGGTTACATGTCCGGTAGGGAGGACTGATCGATGGCTCGTCCGAAGAAGGTTTTCTTCCGCCGCCGGAAGGTCTGCAAGTTCTGCGTCGATCGCATCGAGCACGCCGACTACAAGGACCTGAAGCTCCTGCAAGGATTCGTGCCGGAGCGCTCGAAGATCCTCCCGCGCCGCATCTCGGGCACCTGCGCCCGCCACCAGCGACTTCTCCAAACGGCGATCAAGCGGGCGCGTCATCTCGCGCTGTTGCCGTTCACCACCGATTAAAGGACAGCGAGCGATGCGTGTGATCCTGCTTTCCGATCAGCGGAACCTGGGCAAGCGTGGCCATGAGGTCGACGTCAAGCCCGGTTACGCGCGCAATTTCCTCATCCCGCAGGGCCTGGTGCTCGAAGCGACGAACGCCAACAAGGCGTACTTCTCGCACCAGAAGAAGAAGATCGACGACCGTCACGCTCGCGAGCGCGACGCGGCGGCGGCGATCGCCGCCGAGATCGCCGGGGTCAAGATCGAGATCGCCAAGCGAGTCGGCGAGAACGAGGTTCTCTACGGCTCGGTGACCGCGGCCGACGTGGCCCAGGCGCTCGAGGCCAAGGGGATCTCGGTCGACAAACGGCGGATCGACCTCTCCGGCGGCATCAAGAGGCTCGGCGATTTCACCGTGCGCGTCGACCTGCATCCGGACGTCGTGGCCGAGCTGGCGCTCGCGGTCGTTCCGGAGCGGTAAACCCTGCCCCCGGGCGTTTCGAGATGTCGGATCGCGGCCAGGGCGCAAGCCCCACGCACCCGATCGAAACGCCCGCAACCTCTCTCGCCGCGAAGGACGTTCCCGCGAGAGAGCCCCGGCTCGACGATTTCCTGATCGAGCCGACCCGCAAGCTTTCCGACTGGCGTTGGCTGTGGAAACGGGACGTGGAGTTCCCGATCCGCAGCCATCGCGGCATTCTGGGCCGCCTCCTCGTCGCCTGGAAGCGGTTGATCCGGCCGCTCGTCAAGGTGCCGCAGAACGACCTTTGGGAACGCCAGCGGATCTTCAACCTGATCCTGCTCGAGCAGCTCGAACGCCAGGACGCCGAACGGGTGCGGCACCACGACCGTCTGGCGTATCTCGAAGAACTGGACGCCAAGGGAATCCGCGAGCTGATGCAGCACAACGACGCGCTCTTTTCGCGCGTCGACCAGAAGCTCGACCGGGTCCGCCGCGAGTCGCGCGATCTCCTCGCTTCGCTCGGTGCGGCGCTGTCCGTGGCCGAAGGCGGGTCGGCTGAAACGCGCGCCTCCGAACCGCAGGTCTCCGACGCGCCATCGATCGACGACCTGATCCGGGTGCGCGAGGAGCACGCCTACCTCGAGCTCGAGCGCCGCTACCGCGGGACCGAGGAGGAGATCGGCCAGCGGATCTCGGTCTATCTGCCCTGGCTCGCCGATCGCTCGCCGGTGCTCGACCTCGGCTGCGGCCGCGGCGAGTCGCTCGCGCTGCTGCGTGAACGAGGGATCTCCGGTCGCGGCGTCGATTCCTCCGCCCGCATGGTCGGTCTCTGCCGCGAGCGCGGTCTCGAGGCGGAGGTGGGCGATCTGTTCTCGCACCTCGCGAGCCTGGACGAAGGCTCGCTCGGCGCGATCGTCTCGTTCCACGTCATCGAGCACCTGCCGTCCGAGTCGCTCGACCGGCTGGTGCGCCTCGCCTACCGCGCCCTGCGGCCGGGTGGCGCGCTGATCCTCGAGACGCCGAACCCGCTGTCGCTGGTGGTCGCCGCGCGCAACTTCTGGCTCGATCCGACCCATCGCCGCCCGGTGCATCCGGAGAGCCTGAAGCTCCATTACGAGCTCGCGGGTTTCGATCCGATCGAGCGGCTCGAGCTGCGCCCCTTCCCGGCGAGCGAGCGTCTGCCGGAGATCGACCTCCGGGAGATCCCGGAGGAGCAGCACCTCCTCGCCGACCGGGTGAACCGCCTGCGCGACCGGATCGACGACCTGCTGTTCGGCACCCAGGATTACGGTCTGATCGGCATCAAGCCGGTCTCGTCGGTCGAGCCTCGGGCCCGTCCCGGGAGCCCGGCTTGAAGACCGATTTCGTCACCGGCTCGAAGCGCTGCGGCTGCGTCCGAACGAGCCATTCGGTCCACCGAGTGGTGGTCACCGGAGGTCCCGGAGCCGGCAAGACGGCCGTTCTCGAGATGGCGCAACGGAGCCTCTGCATCCACTCGGTCTTCCTCCCGGAGTCGGCGAGCCTTCTGTTCGGAGGGGGGTTCCCGCGCATCGACTCGGAGGCCGGGCTGCGCGCCGCGCAGCGGACGATCTTCCGGGTCCAAGGCGAGCTCGAAAGGCTCGCCGAGCAGGACGGGCGCGCGGCGCTCACGCTCTGCGATCGCGGAGCGATCGACGGGCTTGCCTACTGGCCCGGTTCCGAGGCGAGTTATTTCGAGGAACAGGAGACGACGCTTCCCGAGCAGCTCGCGCGCTACGCGGCGGTCATCCACCTGAGGACCCCGACCCCGCGCCAGGGATACAACCACACGAACGAGCTGCGGATCGAGTCGGCGCGCCAGGCGCACGCCATCGACGAGCGCATCCTGGAGGTCTGGTCGGCGCACCCGCGCCGGTTCGTGATCGACAGCAGTCCCGATTTCCTGCACAAGGCCTCTCACGCCCTCGCGCTCCTGCGCGCCGAGCTGCCGGAATGCTGCCGGGCGGTCGAAGGGTAGGGAGGTTTTGAACCTCCTCGACCTCTTCGCGATCCCGCGAGCCGACGTTCCCGCGAAAGCCGCGCTCCGGTTTCGCGGCGCGGACGGGATCGAAGTCTCGTACTCCTACGGCGAGCTGTTCGCGGCCGCCGAGCGCGTGGCCGCCGGGTTTTGCGCGCGCGGTCTCTCGCGCGGCGACCGGATCGCCTTCTTCCTCGGCAACCGGCCGGAGTTCGTGATCGCCTACCTCGCCGCGATCCGTCTCGGCGCGATCGTGGTGCCGATCAACCTCGCCTACCGCAAGGTCGAGCTCGCCCACATCCTGTCGGACGCCCAGCCGCGTCTGATCTTCTCGGAGCGCGAGCTGCGCGAGGTCCTGCAGGAGGTCGACCGAGACTCGCGCGCCAGCGTCGAGCAGACGATCGAGGCGGAGGATCTGGCCGGCTGGCCCGACGGGCCCGCGGCGCCGCTCCTCGCGCCGCCGATCGACGGCTCCGAGCTCGCCTTTCTGCTCTACACCTCAGGGACCACCGGTCGCAGCAAAGGGGCCGAGATCCGGCACGACAACCTGCTCGCGACGATCACCGGGCTCCTGGCCGCCTGGGGTTGGGAGCGCGGCGACGTCCTGCTGCTCGCCTTGCCTCTCTTTCATACCCATGGCCTGGTCGTGGGGCTCCACTGCGCACTCGCGGCGGGGGCCACGGTCCTCCTGCGGCGGAAGTTCGAGGCGGCGGCGATCGCCGCCGATCTCGTGGCGGCCGAGCCCACGCGCCGGCCGACGCTTTTCTTCGGCGTTCCGACCATGTACGTGCGGCTCGTCGAGGCGCTCGCGGGCCCCGAGATGGATCGCGCGCCGCTCGCCCGGATGCGCCTGTTCTGCTCGGGGAGCGCGCCGCTTTCGCCCGAGACGTTCGAAGCCTTTCGCGAGATCTCGGGCCACGCGATCCTCGAGCGCTACGGCATGACCGAGGCCGGCATGATCCTCTCGAACCCGCTCGTCGGGGAACGCCGCGCCGGCACGGTCGGGACTGCGCTGCCCGGCATCTCGGTGCGCGTCGCCCGTTGCGAGGCGGGGGATTGGCGCGACGTGCCGGACGGCGACGAAGGGGAGCTGTTGGTCCGCGGCGCGAACGTCTTCGAAGGCTATTGGCGGGCTCCGGAAAAGACCGAGGAGAGCTTTGTCTCCGACGCGCTCGGGAACCGCTGGTTCAAGACCGGCGACCTCGCGCGGCGCGATCCGGGGCACGGCGCGATCTCGCTGCTCGGACGGAGCAGCGAGCTGATCCTCGCCGGGGGATTCAACGTCTATCCCCGGGAGGTCGAAGAGGTGCTGCTCGGCTTTCCCGGCATCCGCGAGGCGGCGGTGGTCGGGCGACCCCACCCCGATTTCGGCGCCGTTCCCGCCGCCTTCCTGGTCATCGAGCCGGGCGCCCCGCCGCTCGATCCCGAGGCGCTGATCGCGTTCGCCAAGGAACGGATCGCCTCGTTCAAGGTACCGCGCGAGATTCATGTCGTCGAGATCCTGCCGCGCAACGCCCTCGGCAAGGTCCAGAAACACCTGCTGCCGCGGTGAGCGACGGCGGCCGGTCCGTTCACCGCACGGCGGGGTACAATCGACCCCGATGAAACCCGCATCGTTCGCCTACGACGCGCCGGAGACGCTCCCGGCGGCGCTCGACCTGCTCGCGCGCCACGGCGACGAGGCGAAGGTCCTCGCCGGGGGACAGAGCTTGATCCCGGTGCTCAACTTCCGCCTCTCGCAGCCGGCGCGTTTGATCGACCTGAATCGGATCGGCGGTCTCGCCGACATCCGCCGGGGCGCGGACGGCGGACTTTCGATCGGCGCGATGACCCGCCAGCGCGCGATCGAGCGGTCCCCGCTGGTGGCCGAGGCGGCGCCTCTGCTCGCCGAGGCGGTTCCCTGGATCGCCCACCCGCAGCTCCGGAACCGCGGCACGATCGGCGGCAGCCTCGTCCACGCCGATCCGGCGGCAGAGCTTCCCGCGCTCGCGGTGGCGCTCGAAGCGCGGTTCCGCCTGGTCAAATCGGGTGGTGAGCGCTGGGTCGCGGCGCGCGATTTCTACACCGGGCTGTTTTCCACCTTGCTCGAGCCCGACGAGTTGCTGGTCGAGATCGCGATCCCTGCGGCGGCGGCGCGCACCGGTTTCTCTTTCCTGGAGATCGCCCGCCGCCATGGCGATTACGCCCAGGTGGGGCTCGCGGCGAGCGTGACGCTCGGCGACGACGGGCGCTGCCGCGCGGCGCGGTTGACCTTCTTGAGCGCCGGCGACCGCCCGGTCGAGGCCCGAGGCGCGAGTAGCCTCCTCGCGGGCACCTCGCTCGACGCCGCGGCGATCGACGCCTCGGCCGCGGCGGTCGATCGCGAGATCTCGCCGTTTTCCGATGTGCACGCGACGGCCGAGTTCAAGCGTCACCTCGCGCGCGTCCTGACGCGCCGGGCGCTCGGTATCGCGGCCGAGCGGGCGAGGAGGGCGGCATGAACGGAGAGGCGGGAGCGGCGACCCGGGTCGCCTTCACCATCAACGGCAAACCGATCGAGAGAGAGGTCGAGCCCCGGCTCCTGCTGTCCGATTTCCTGCGCCACGACCTCGGGCTCACCGGGACGCACGTAGGCTGCGAGCACGGAGTCTGCGGCGCTTGCACGGTGCTCCTCGACGGCGAGCCGGTCCGCTCCTGCCTGATGCTCGCGGTACAGGCCCACGGCCACGAGGTGGCGACGGTCGAGAGCCTGTCGGGATCCGGACCGGACGGTCTGCATCCGCTCCAGGAGGCGTTCCGCGAGAGTCACGGCTTGCAATGCGGCTTCTGTACGCCGGGCTTCCTGATGACGCTGCTGCCGTTCCTCGACGAGAACCCCGACCCGACCGAGGCGGAGGTGCGCGCCGCGATCTCGGGCAACCTCTGCCGCTGCACCGGGTACCAGCACATCGTCGACGCCGTCCTCCTCGCCGCGAAGCGGCGGCGCGCATGAAGCGATCGCAAGCCGTTCCCTCGCGCGGTGGGCTCGCATGAGCGGCCTATCGGAAGGGGCCGACTCGGAGGCTCTGTTCGCCGAGCGCGAGCCCGAGGTTCTCGCTTTCCTGCCGGAAGAGGACCGTTTCGGGCGGCTACGCCGCGAGGCGGCCGATCTCGAAGCGCGCTTTCCCGACCCGGCGAGCCGGCCCGCTCTGTTCGGGGTGCCGATCGGCATCAAGGACATCTTCCACGTTTCCGGCTTCGCGACCGGCGCGGGAAGCCGGCTTCCGCTCGAAGCTTTGGAGGGGGAGGAAGGGCCGGCGGTTGCCGCGTTGCGCGCGGCGGGAGCCCTCGTCCTGGGAAAGACGGTCTCGACCGAGTTCGCTTACTTCGCGCCCGGTCCGACGAGGAACCCGCGGAACCCGGAGCACACGCCGGGCGGATCGAGCAGCGGCTCAGCCGCGGCGGTGGGCGCGGGCCTCTGTCCGCTCGCGTTGGGGACGCAGACGATCGGCTCGATCATCCGACCCGCGGCCTATTGCGGCGTCGTCGGTTGGAAGCCGACCTACGATCGGATCTCCCGCAAAGGGGTGATCCCGCTCGCACCGTCGTTCGATCACGTCGGACTGTTCGCGCCGGACGTGGCGACGGCGCTCCGCGGCGCCCGCGTGCTCTGCCGCGACTGGCGGCCGGTTCCGCCGCGCTCGAAGGCATCGGGCAAGCCGCGCATCGGTCTCCCCGAAGGTCCGTATCTCGAAAATGCCGGAGCCGAAGGCCAGGTCCACTTTCAGCGGGTCGCCGAGCGCATGGCCCGAGGCGGATACGAGGTCGTGCCCGTGGCGATCTTCGCCGACTTCGAAGAGATCGCCGCGCGGCATCGCCGCGTGGTCGCGGCCGAGGCCGCCCGCGCCCATACCGCCGCCGGCTGGTATCCCCTCTATGCCGATCTCTATGATCGAAGAACGAAAGAGCTGCTCGAGCGCGGGCTCGCGCTAAGCGACGCCGATCTCGCTCGCGACCTCGAGGACGCGGCGATGCTCCGTCCGGAGATCGAGTCGGTCATGGACCGCGAAGGGATCGACCTCTGGATCGCGCCTCCCGCGCAAGGCCCGGCGCCGCGAGGGCTCGGAAGCACGGGCGATCCGGTGATGAACATCCCCTGGACTCAGGCGGGGCTCCCCGCTCTCTGCCTACCGGCCGGAGAGAGCGCCGAGCGGCTGCCGATGGGCCTTCAGGTAGTGGGACGTTTCGGCCGCGACGAAGAGCTGTTCGCGCTAGGTGCCGGACTGGAGGCGGAGGCCCGGCGGCTGCGGCGGTAAATCGAGTCCAGCCGCGGCGGCTTTGCGAGATCAGAGCTTGGCCGTCCCCTCGACATGGGAAAGCTCGCGGTCGAACGTGCCAAGAGGTAGATGCCTTGCCCGCCGGGCCACTTCGAGGATCAAGCAATCGGAAAAGCCGAGCTTCGGGCGTTCGCGGAAGAGGTTGAGCGCAGCCGCCACGACCTCGGGCTCTTGAAGCGTCAAATCGCGATGATCGAGAAGGATTTCGATAGCGGTCGCGATCTTGGCCGAGGCTAGTTCGTAGACCGAGCCGAGAACCCACATCGCTTCGACGAGGACGAGGTGCGAGACCCAGGCACCTCCGGCGATGAAGGCCTCGGCCGCTTGGGCTTGGCGCTCGTCGTCGCGTGCGATCAGGCGAACCAGGACATTGGTATCAACCGCGCGCATGCCGGCTCTTGATGTGGGTGCGAATCCCTTCCTTCAGCTCTTCGAGGGAACGGCGCTTCGGGGCCACGCTGAACAACGCCTGATGCAGGTCTTCCGAAGAGTAGCGTCCCCCGCGCCGGACCAGGATCTTCTCGCCCTCTTGTTCCCATTCGAGAACCGATCCGGGACCGATGCCGAGCTTGCGCCGGACCTCGGCGGGTACCGAGATCTGGCCCTGTGCCGTGAGCTTCGACGTTGCGATTGCCATGAAGCTAGATTACCGTGGTAATGGAGCTGTGCCAAGACCCCTGAGGATCATCGTGGCCGGATGCTTACGCGATCCTTGGAGCGAGCGGTCGGGCTAGCCGCCGGTGACATAGCCGGTCCGCAACGCCTGGTCCCAATCGGGCCGGTCGCGCTTCTTCGCTAGATCGGCCATCGCGTGGTGATCGTAGGGGACGGTGAGGTGCTGGACGGTCCAACCGCTTCGGCCCCGTTCGAGGATCGCGTAGCGCGCATCCGGTGAACCGTTGTCGACGGAATGCAGCGTCGGAACGTCGTGGAAGAATGCCTGGAGGCCGACGCTGCCGGGATTGACGAGTAGCTGACCGCGGGCGTTTCGGACCGAGCGGGGCACGTGGGTGTGTCCGCAGGCGACGACCGCGGAGGCCTGGCCGCCGAGGCGCGAATCGATTTCCTCGCGGGTGGCGAGCCGTGCCCTGGGCCCTTCGACCGATTCGAGAAAATAGTCGTTGTCGCTCTCCGGCGTGCCGTGGCAGAGGAAGATCTCGGGCTCCAGTTGAAACGTCGCGGGAAAGGTACGGAACCAGTCGAAGTCACGCTCGCTCAGGCAGGAGTGGGCGTACTCGTCCGAGGCGCCCCGCTCGCCGGCTTCCAGCGTCAGCAACTGGCGTTCATGGTTGCCCGCGATCGTGAGCCAACCCTCGGCCTGGAGGTACTCCGCCGTCTCGCGAGGCAGGAGCGGACCGGATGCCAGGTCTCCCAGGTTGATGATTCGGTCGACGCCGCGCGGGCGCAGATCGGCCACGACCGCCTCGAGCGCGGCCAGGTTGCCGTGGATGTCCGAGAGGAGAGCGATGCGCATGTCCGTTGGCCTCGAAGGAAGGCTCCAAGGCTACCAGGCTCAGGCCGGAAGGCGCGCTCTCCGAGATCACGGAGATCGACGAGGGTCACCCCCGGAACGCCATCGCGGCGAGGATCAGGAGGATGATGACGAAGCAGACGCGCGCGGCGTTGATCAGGTAGGTGTGGGAAACCGGCCGCGTTCCTTTGGGCTTGATGCCGGTCAAGGCGATCAACGCGGTGATTCCGGCGGCGATCCAGAGCATCACGATCCAGCTCATCGACATCTCCTCCTCGGTCCCAAAGGGCCGGAAAATCCGACGGTTCGGTGGGGAAAAACCTGCAGGCCGGGCGAGAGACGGACGCGGGGGTCAAACCCGGTCGCGCATTTCGAGCTGTCCCGATTCCTTGGCGCAGTGAGCGCAGCAATACATCAACCCCTCGGCCTCGACGCCATGCCCGATGATCCGGCAACCACAGTGATTGCAGACCGGGGCCAGGAGATGGATTGCGCACTCGAAGCTGTCGCAGGTGTAGGTTTCGCCCGCCAGCGTGATGTCGAAGCTGTTGTCGTATTCGTTGCCGCAAACGGTGCAGGTCGCCATGGGTGAGCTCCTTTCGGCAGGCCCAAAAGTGCAAGTCCAGTGCCGCGAGCCACGGGCGGGTGAACGGCCGGATGAGGGATTCCGAGAGCGGTTTGCGCCTGACTGTTCGGTGTGAGAATTCGGGGCCGAAGCCCCAGCCAGAAACTCGGGCGGGACGCTCGAGCTACCTATTTGAGCCGAAAAACGGAGAAGGCGTCGCGCCCGCGGCAGCTCTCTCGTGGAGGAGATCCCATGTCGAATGAATCGGTCGGGCTCCGGATCGCCCGGAACCTTGCGGCATCGCTGCCGCTGATGGCTTTGCTCTCGTCGCACGCGACGTTTGCGGCGGATGGGGTGGCGCCCGCTGGAACCGCTGAGGTCCTCGCGCTTCGCGCGAACGGTGCGGACCTCGAGGCCGAGATCGGGTTCTATCGAGGAGCGCCGGCGAAGCTCGCGATCACCCTCGAGACCGCCGCGGGGGTGGAGAAGGCAAGCGTGATCGTCGGCTCGATGGCTCCTGCTCGGGTGGCGGCGGCGTTTCCCCGCGCGGTCGAGCGCTTCGCCCTCGACGGCTTCGACTACCGGATCCGCCTCCGCGACGCGGCGGGGCGCGAGGTGGCGCCTCCCGCTCCGTTCACAGTCAGCATGAGCTGCGACGGCCCGGTTTGCCGGTTCGTGCCGGAGCTGGGGGTGACGGCGGGCGGAGCGGTATGGATGGATTCGCGGCTCGCCACGGCGTTGCGCGCGGGCGACGCGGCTTCGACCGATCTGCTCGCCTCGGCGGTCGAGGAGGATCCCTCCCTGCTCGGCGCGGCGCGCGACCTCGCGTTCCGGCTCGCTGGTGAGGCCGACGGCTCGTGTCGCTGTCGCTGGGCTTACTCGACCACGCCGGCCGCGTGCGGCGGTTCCGGGATCTCGCTCGGAATCTACGACCGCGGGGTACGAGAAGACGGCCTCTCGGCGCGGCGGATCTGGAAGGGAGCCATGCAGCTGGAGACCGCCTGCTGGACCGCCCGGCGGGACGGCGACGAGAAGATCCGGCTGTCCCTGGGCGAAAGGGGAGCCGCCGTCTCCTGGCCGCGTGTTCGCCTCGCCCCGTGCGGAGCCTGCGCGGGCGTGGCGCAGGCGGATGCGACGTTCCTCGGCGGGGCTTCGGCGCTGGCCGAGGGAATCCCGAGCGCGGCGACGCGCTCCGGGTGGTCGTTCGCGGTCGACGCGGACGGCGGGGCGGTGCTCGGCGCGTCGGACGGCCGGGCCGCGACCACGCCCAACGGCGACGACCGATTCGAAACGATCCGAACCTGGGCCGGAACGGCCGGGGCGATCGAGTGGCAAGTCGAGCTCTGGAGCGAGCTCCAGGCCCCTCGCGGGATCGACCGCGGCATCGCGGAGGCCCGGGTCGCCTACGCGGTTCGCTCCACGGGCGAGGCGGCCTGCGCGGTGCCGCCGCGGGTGGAGGTCGGCCGGATCAGCGGGCCGAGCCCGTTCCTCGATCCGTTGCCGCAGCCGATCGATCCGGACCAGATCAGCGTCGTGATCGGGGAGTGCCGCCCGCCGCGGTGACCGGTCCCGCGAGGGCCCGCTCCGCCGCGCGGGTCAGCCGGTGTTCGGTGCCGAGGGTGCGGCGAAGGGTGGGCAGGACGCCCGCGAGCATCTCCGCGCCGTCGCGCCGGCCGAGCGCGACGCGGGAACGGCCGAGGAGGCTTCGCGCCTCGGCCACCTGCCACGACTCGGCGGGATAGGCGGCGACCTGGATCGCCTCGGCCTCGGCCAGCAACGGCTCGGCGCCGGCGGCGTCCCCCCGTTCGAGAGCGAGATCGCCGAGCCGGAGCAGGGGATAGGCCAGGCGCGGATCGCCCTTCGGCGCGGTCCGGCGGCGGATGGCGAGGGCCGCGCGGTAGTGGCCCGCCGCCTCGCCGAGCCGCTCGGCCGCGCGTTCGACGTCGCCCAGGTTTGCCTCGATCCGCGCCACGTTCGGATGGTCGGCGCCCAGCTCGGCGATCGTGCTCGCGCGGGCTTCCGCGTAAGCGGCGCGGGCACCGTCGAGCTCTTTCCGCTCGAGCCGGATCCACCCCAGATTCGCCAGGGTCTCGGCGACCTGCGGATGGTCCTGGCCCAGCACCTTCCGGCGGATCGCGAGGGCGTTCTCGGTCGCGCTTTCGGCCTCGTCCAGGCGGCCCGCTTGCGCGAGCAGCGCGCCCAGGTTGTTGAGGTTCGTCGCGACCGAGGGGTGCTCGGGACCGAGCGTCGCGCGGTGGCGGGCGAGCGCCTCGCGGAGCGCGCTTTCGGCTCGCGCGAGATCCCCTCGGGCGAGCCAGACCGCGGCAAGGTTGTTGAGCGTCTCGATCGTCTCGGGATGGCCGGGTCCGAGCCCCCGCCTCCTCACCGCGAGCGAGCGGGAGAGCGCCCGCTCGGCCTCCTCCCAGCGCGCCTGGTGGTAGAGCGCCATGCCGAGGTTCGAAAGGGTCTGGCCGAGCGCCGCGTCGCCCGCGCGAGCCTTCTCTTGATCCGCGAGCGCTCGGCGCAGGGCGCCCTCCGCCTCGGCATACCGCCCGCGCTGGACGAGAACGAGGCCGAGCCGCGACCTACTCTCGGCGGTTCCCGGGGCGCCTGGGCCGAGCGTCCGCTCGGCGAGCTTCAGCGATTCGGAGAGCAGCGGCTCGGCCTGGTCGAACGCGCCTAGCTTGCCGTAGACCTGGCCCATCGTGTCGAGCATCGCGGCGGCGAGCGCGGGCTCCGCGGAAAGCTCGCGGCGCGCCGTGCGGGCGCCGCGGTCGAGCAGCTCGCGGGCGCTCACCTCGGTGCCGCGGGCGCGCGCGGGATCGGGGGCCTCGAACAGATCGATGAGAAATCGGGTGACCCGCTCGGTGCGCCGTCGCGACAGCTCCGACTCGTGCAGCGCCCGTTCCGCCCGCGTCCGCGCGGCGAGCGCCTCACGCGCCTGCCAGATCGCGGCGGCCGCTCCGCCGACGAGACCCGCGGCGGCGAGCGCCCCGGCGGCGAGCGCGATCCGGTGGCGGCGCGTGAAGCGCCCGACGCGGTAGGAGAACGTCGGACGCCGCGCCCGCACCGGCAGACCCGCGAGATGGCGGGAGAGGTCTTCGGCGAGCTGCTCGACGGAGGAATAGCGCTGGTCCGGGGCCTTCGCCAGCGCTTTGGCAAGGATGCCGTCGAGGTCGCCGCGCAGTGCCCGCCCGAGGCGCGCCCGGGATTCCGCCGTCGCCCAGAGCGGATCGTCGAGCAGAGCGGGGCGTCGCTCGAGCGCGCGGCTCGCGAGATCGGGCTCGAGGTCGAGGACGCGAAGCTCGACGGCCCGGCCGGTCCCGTCCAGCGGATAGGGATGCCGGCCGCAGAGGAGCCGGTAGAGCAGGACGCCGAGCGCGTAGACGTCGGTCGCCGTGGTCGGCGGCAGGCCGAGGATCTGCTCCGGCGCGGCGAAAGCCGGAGTGAGCAGCCGCCAGCCCGCCTCGGTTTCGGGATGGATCGCCGGATCCCTCGCTGGATCTCCCGTCGAAACGGCCAAGGGACCGCTCGCCGTGGAGGCCACAGGGGCGTCGCTCTGCAGGAGCTTGGCGATCCCAAAGTCGAGCAGCTTCGGCTGTCCGTCGGCGGAGACCAGCAGGTTGCTCGGCTTCAAATCCCGATGGACCACCAGGTTTTGATGCGCGAACTGAACCGCGGCGCAAGCGGCATGAAACAGCTCGATCCGCCCGCGGAGCGAGAGACCTTCGCGCACCGCGTAGAGGTCGATCGGCAGGCCGTCGACCCGTTCCATGACGAGATAAGGCCGGCCGTCCGGCAAGGTGCCGCCGTCGATCAAACGCGCGATCCCCGGATGCTCGAGTCGGGCGAGGATCCGCCGCTCCTGGGCGAGGCGCCGCGCGATCTCGCCGGAAGCGAAGCTCGATCGGAGCACCTTCAGCGCGACGATCTGGTGAAACGGTTCCTCGCGCTCGGCGAGGTAGACCGTGGCCGAGCCGCCGCGGCCGATCTCGTCTCGCCGGCGCCAGGGACCGATCCGGTCGGGGACCTCACGCTCCGTGAACGATTCGCTCTCCGACGCGAGCGCCAGGCCGGCCGAGACCGCCCGTTCGATCGGGCCCGGCTCGGCGTAGGGGAGGAGTGCCCGCACCTCCTGGACCGCCTCGGGCTCGCACTCGGCGAGCTTCGCGAGATGGAGGTCGCGAGCGGCGTCGGGAAGGTCGAGCGCCTCGAAGAAGATCTCCTCCACCCGGGAGGTCGGAGCGGACGAAGGCGACGGAGTTGTGGGCTCTCGATCGCTCACGCTTGCCGGGTCGCGTCCATCGCGCGCTGCAGCCAGGCGCGGGCGAATTTCAGATCTCGCTCCACCGTCGCGTGCGAGAGGTCGAGCGCCGCGGCGGTCTCCTCGATCGAAAGGCCGCCGAAGAAGCGCAGCTCCACCACCTTCGCCTTGCGCGCGTCGATCCGTGCGAACGCTTCGAGCGCGTCGTCGAGGCGAACCAGCTCGTCCGATCGCTCGATCGCGAAGATCTCCTCGTCGAGAGGGATGGCGATCGCGCCGCCCCCGCGTTTCTCGGCTTCGCGGCGGCGCGCGAAATCGACCAGGATGCGCCGCATCGTCTGCGCCGCGACCGCGAAGAAATGGCCGCGCCCCTGCCAGTCGCGCTCCTGACCGACCAGGCGGACGTAGGCCTCGTGGACCAGCGCGGTCGTCTGCAGGAGATGCCCCTGCCGCTCGCCCTGCATGTGGGAATGCGCGAGCCGGTGCAGCTCCGCGTAGACGATCGGCATCAGACGGTCGAGCGCCTGGCCGTCCCCCTGCCGCCAGGCGAGCAGGAGCTGGGTGACGCCCTCTTGACCCTCTCGACTCATGGGAGATCAGAGCTTCTACGTACGAACCGGCCCTTCCGTCGGCCGTCGGGAGCCACGAGTAGGTGCGACTCGGCTAACGATTCTTCTCGGCTCGGACGACGCGAATCACACCCCCGTTGCGCTGCCAGCGGAGCCCTTGGCCGGCGAGCAGCTGGGTGAGCGCGCTCTCCCAGGGGACGTCGTCGACCTTGAGCGTCACCGAGCGCGCGGCCACCGTCTCGTCGACGCCCAAGATCCTCAAACCGCTTATGGATTCGAAGGCCTTGAGAAGCCCGCTCAGCGGCGAGTGGGTGACCGAGATCGAGATGAGGTCGCGCGGGCAGGCAGGATGTTGGACCACACCGTCGAGGACGCTCGCGCCCGAGATCAGGCGGTCGCCTTCCGCGCGGTCGGCGTCGGAGAGTCGAGGGGAGAGCGCGCCGCGCTTTTCCTCGCCGATGGATAAACCGCGCTCGGCGGCGAAGCCGTACCAGAAGTAGGCGCAGACGGTGTCTTTAGTGACGCCGCTTCCTCGTTCGTAGGCCTCGCCGAGGGCGATCATCGACGCGGTGAAGTCCTTGTCGGCGGCCTTTTGATAGAGGAGGAACGCCTGTTTCTCATCCTTCGGGACGCCCCGGCCGTTGGCGTACATTTCCGCCAGGCTGTACTCGCCCGAGGGGCTGTTCTGATCGGCTGCTTTTTTGAACCACGAGACGGCCGTCGCTTCGTCCCGAGGCACGCCGCGCCCCTCGGCGTAGAGCTCTCCGAGGCTTCCTTGGGCCTCCGGCTGGCCCTGGTCGGCCGCGCGCCGATACCAGCGTGCGGCCTCGGCCAGGTCGGTTTCCAGACCTCCCTGGCCGAACTCATACGCGCTCGCCAGCCAGAACTGGGCGCTCGCGTTCCCCTGCTCCGCCGCCCGTCGGAACCATCGGATCGCCTCGTTGCGATCTTGCTCCAACCCTTCGCCGCTCCAGTAGAGCAGGCCTAGGTGATGCTGCGCTTCGGCGCTCCCCTTCTCGGCGGCGCGGCGAAACCAGGCGACGGATTCCGCCTGCGACTCCGCCGTGGCCTCGGCTCCGTAGGCGAGCTCGTCCGCGAGATCGAGGAGGGCCTGTGGCTCGCCCGATTTCGCGGCGGCGCGCAGTTGTTCGAGAGTCTTCGCCGGTGCGTCCTCGGCGGCGGGCGCCGGACGACCGGTGAGCGCGAGCGACAAGGCCGCGGCGAATACCAGCAGGACCGCCTTCGGGCGCGGGGCGAGCGGAGACGAAGAGATTCGGGCGCGGCCCGAAGTCGGTGTCGGCGAGGTCATGATGCGCCGAGTTTCGCACGGCGTTACGGGGAACGAAAGGCCGCTTGTCGGCCGGGCTCCGGGCGAGGAGAGTCGCGCTGACGAACGGGCCGAAAGACGCGCGCGAAAGCCGAAAGGGTCAGACCGACCCGGTCCCCTGGGTTTTCTCGCTGGGACAACGCGGCCGCTTGATGACGCCGTCTTCGAAGTCGGCGGCGGCCACCATGCGGTCGCCCTGGTTCCGCTCGGCACTCGACAGCTGGGACGCCAACGCGTCGCGTCGGTTCGCGCCGATGGAAAAGCCACGCTTGTCGGCGAAGCCGTACCAAAAATAGGCGCACACCCGATCTTCGGAAACCCCCCGCCCCGCTTCGTAGGCTTCGCCCAGCTCGGTCATCGAGACGGTGAAGTCGGCCTCGGCGGCAAGGAGGTGCAACCTCGCCGCCTCCGCGTCATCCCGCGGTACCCCACGCCCCTCGGCATACATACGGGCGAGGTAGTGCTCGCCGGAGGCGATATGGCGTTCGGCAGCTTTACGCAGCCAAGCGACGGCCTCGCGGTCGTCCCGCGGCACCCCTTCGCCGTTCCTGTACATCTGCCCGAGGCTCGATTGGGCCTCGCCGAAATCTTGCTCCGCCGAGAGGCGAAACCAACGGGCCGCCTCGGCGAGATCTCGGGGCAGACCTCCCTCGCCCGCTCGGTAGGCGCCCGCGAGCCAATACTGCGCGTCGGACCGGCCCTGATCGGCCGCTTTGCGCCACCATCCGACGGCTTCGGTCCGATCCTTCGAGACGTCTTGCCCGGTCCAGAGCCAGAGTGCCAGCGTGAACTGCCCATCGGCGTTTCCTTGTTCAGCGGCGCGGCGGTACCACACGGCCGCCTCGCGTCGCCGCTCGGGGGTCGCCCCCTTGCCATACGCGAGGACGTTGGCGAGCGCGATCTTCGACTCCGGCTTGCCATCTTCGGCGTCCGCCCGCAGCGTCGCGACGATCTTCTCGTCCTCGCTGGGGTGGGCTTGGGGCGACGGCGGAGTGCAGGCGGCGATCGTGAGCCCGAAGGTGAGCGATGCGAGAAAGGGAACCAGGGCGCCGCGCGGCGATAGGGCGCGGCGTGATCGGATGCGACCGAGAACCTTCGAGGGGATGGCCATAGTGCGAAGAGTTTTTCACGTCTCGAACCGTCCGAAGCGCCCCACTCTAAGCGAGGCTAGGACGACCATTTCTCTTTCCATCGGCCCGCTGCCGGTCGCCGCGGGCGGCTGCCTCGGGGATGCGGATGGGGAGAGGCTTCGGGTGCGGGGACGTATGCCGCGCCGAGGTACGGCTGACCGATGCGGCAGCCGTTGCCGCGCAGGCACGAGAAAGTGATGGTCGTCGCGATCTTCGACTCCGGGACGACCGTGATGAAGCGCTTCCATTCGGCCGCCTCGAGCTGCTCGATCGAGCCGCCCTTCGCTTCGTCGGATTCGATGGCGATCTGAAGCCGCGCTCTCCTCTTCGGCGCCGTGAGCTGTACCGTGAGGTTCCGCCGCGGCCCGGGCGGTAGGTGGACCTGGGTCTGCTCGCCGCGAGCGAGAGCGAGCGAGAGCAAGGAGATTCCCGCGGCCCGGTGCCATTCGATTTGCGCCTTCGGATTCCCCTCGGCGATCGTCGCGAGGAGATCGACGTCGGCTTCGCCACGGGACGCGAGCGACGCCCGGCGGTAGACCGCGAGGGGGGGCTGGGACGAGATCTGGAGGCGGTCGAGCCGGTAGTCGACGAGGAACCGGCGCGGCTCGCCGGCCGTCGCGTTCAACAGCCCTCGGGAGGCGAGCGGCATCATCAGCAGGTCGGAACGCAGGCTCGCCGCGTTCGACCGGAGGTCGCCACGCCGGACGGCGTCGAGCGACGCGCCGTCGCTGACCAGGCCGAGCAGGTCGACCACCGGCCGGGAGGACTCCCAGCCGAGAAATCCGACCTCCCAAGCGGCGATGCGGGTCCCCTGGGGATAGCGCCCGGCCAATTCGGCCGCCTGCGCATAGGCGGAACGCCGGAGGTCCCCCGGACTCGAACGCAGCCAGTTGAGATCGCGGCGGGTGGCCGCGGCCACCATCGCGAGGGAGACGCCCGCCGCAAGCAACCAACCGCGGCGCAGCCAAGGCAGCGAACCCCGAGGAAGTTCGACGGCCAGGGCGAGCGCCGGCAGGATCAGCTGTGCGAAACGAAGCGGCGCGGCATACCACGGGTAGTACGGGATGCCGAGCGCGAGGACCAGCGCGAGGTGGGTGGCGCCCCAGACCGCGAGGGCGATCGCGGACGAAGGAAAGGGGGAGTCCCGGTCTCGCTTCCAGGTCCTCAAGGCGATCGCCGCGACGGCGGCGAGCGAGAGCGGCCACCACCAGGTATGGACGTCGCGTGGGAAGGTGGAATCGGGCTCGGCGAGCGCCGCGCTCCAACCGGCGTTGGACGACCAGATGCCGAGGGCGCTTTCGGATTGCGCCCGCTTGGCTGCGAACGTCGCCGGCAGCACCGTGCCGGAGATCGCGTACAGCGCGACGAGCCAAGCACCGGCGACCAGGATCGCGGCGATCGCGACGCGTGCGATCCGCCGCGCGCTGCCGCGCAGGTCGGAACGCCTGACCTCGAGGCTCGCGAGGATCGGCGCGGCGAGCCCCGTCTCGGCGCGGAACATCGCCGCGAGGGCGAGCAGTATGCCCGCGCTCGCGAGACGTCCGCGCGCCCGCTCGTGAAAAGCCCAGATCACGGCGGCGATCGCCGGTAGGTATTCGTTGCCGAGCAGGTTGTGCGAAGGGGCGGCGAGAAGCCAAAGTGCGCCAGCGGCCAGTCCCGCCCACGGCCATCGTTCGGCTCGGCCGAGAGCGAACAGGCCGAGCGAGCCGATGGCGATCGCGATCCAGGCGAAGGCGTTGCCCAAGGCGGGAACTTCGAGCCCGGTGAGCGCGGAGAGGCTGCCGAGCACCACCGCCAGAAACGGCGACGAGGTGCCGAGCGCGGTGGACCCGGGCCAGGTGAGTCCATGCCCTTGAGCGAACGAGCGGGCGTAGACGTAGGTGATGTACACGTCGTCGATCCCGGACTTCCCGGCGGTCCAGGACGCGAACAGGGTGGCGACGAGCGCGAAACCCGCGCCGGCCACGGCGAGCGCCCACCAGGAGCCCCGGAAATCCATCTTGGAATCGAGCATCGATCGATTGTACGGGCGATCGTAAGAAAGCGTTCGGACGGGCTACCGTAAGATCTGCCGACCGATGAAAGCGATCCTGATCCACGGCATGGGCCGAACCCCGGTCTCGATGGCGATCCTTTCCCGGCGTCTTCGCGCGCGGGGGCTCCCGACGCGAGCGCTGGGCTACGTGGCCGCGCTCGAACCGTTCGATCGTTGCGTGGAGCGCCTGGCGGAGCGAATTCGAAAGCTGGCCGACGGCGAGCCGTTTCTGCTGGTCGGCCACTCGCTCGGCGCGGTGCTCTCCCGCGGCGCCCTGCCGAAGATCTCTGACCTTCCCTTGGCAGGGTGCTTGTTCCTCGCCCCGCCTCAGCGGGCCTGTCGGGCCGCACGGTTCTTTTCCGGCCATCCGCTCTACCGTTGGATGAACGGCGAGATGGGCCAGCTGCTCGCGGATCCCTCGTTCTTCGCGGATCTGCCGCTGCCCCACGTGCCCACCCGGGTGTTCGCGGGAACCGCCGGTCCGCGGGCCGCCTGGCTGCCGTTCGAGGGGGAGCCGAACGACGGCATCCTGACGGTCGAAGAAACGCGTGCTCGCGAGGGCGATCCGGTCGTCGAGGTGCCGGCGCTCCATACCTTCATCATGAACTCGCGTCGGGTGGCCGAAAGCGTCGTCGAGATGTCGGGCGTTCGCTGAAGCGTCCCGTCGAGGGCGGCGCACGCGAACGGCTTGGCCTGTCTGAGAAAGAAAGAAGGGGGCGGCGTGATGCCGCCCCCCGAGGGAGTCGAACCGCTGTCTTGATCGGTGCCCGAAGGCTACGGGCAGCCGGTCCACCCCGTGTAGTGGAAGATCGGCGATGTGGCGCCCGAGTAAGTCGTATAGGCGTCGAACCAGTGGCACTTGTTGGTCGGATTGCCGCTCGAGATGGTGTTCGACCAGGTCGTGTCCGGCGACACCGGGGCGCTGTAGGCGACGGTGTTCCAGGCGCCCCAGACTCCGGACGAGCTTCGCTCGCGCCAGACCAGCGTGACCGTGCCGGTGCCGTTCGTCGCGTAGCCCGCCGCGGTCAACGTCCCCGCGGGACCCCAGGCGTTCTCTGCCGGCTGGATCCAGGCGATGCTGGTCGCCGGCGAGGGCGGGTTGTAACCGGTCGAGTAGATGCTGTTGCGCCACGCGCCGCCGCAGGTCTGAGAGGAGTTGGCGGTGCAAGCGGTACTGCATTGCGTATCGGAGACCAGGCTGTAGCCGAGAGTGTTTCCGGCGAAGCAGTAGCCGAAGTACTGGAGCCCTGCGTAGCGGTAGCCGGCGTTGTAGGCCGCCTGCTTGCAGCTCTCGATCGTGTGGGTGGTTCCGGCGATCTGCACCGGCAAGGCGCGGGTCGCGGTGTCGGTGTAGCAGCCGAGGTATCCCGCGCCATTGCCCGGGTTGACCACCAGGAGCGAGACCGTGTTGCTGTAGGCGGAGCTTCCGGCCGCGTTGTAGGCGCGGACGCGGAACTGATAGGAGCCCACTGGAGGATTGGCGCCGCTCACGTAGGTGGTGACGTTGGCGCCCACCGGGTTCACCAGGTCGGAGAACGCGCTGCCCGAGAAGGAGAATTGCGCGACGAAGCCCTGCTCGTTGCCGCTGTTGTCGACCCAGGTGAGGGTGAACTGCTTGGAGCCCGAGTTGTAGGTGGCGGCCAGGCCTGACGGCGCGGTCGGGACGGTTTGACCGGTGGTCGCCGTCGCGACGTTCGAGAAGCTCGACGCTCCAGCACTGTTCACGGCACGGACCCGGTACTCGTACGAGGTGTTGGCGGTCGCCGAGGTGTCGGTGTAGGAGACGACGTTCGCTGCCGGCGAGGCGAGGGTACCGAAGGCGCCCGACGGCAGGAGCCGGCGCTGGACCTCGAAGCTCGTCTCGTTGCCGCTGTTGTCGGCCCAGGCGAGGGCGACCGAGGTGGCGGATTGCGGAGTCGCGGAGAGCGACGACGGTGCCGCCGGGATCGTCGCGTTGGTCGTCACGGAGATCACGTTCGAATAGGGAGAGTTCACGCCGGCGTTCAAGACGCGGATCTTGTAGTCGTAGGTCGTCGCCGGTTGGACGGTGGTATCGGTATAGGTCGACGTTGTGGAGGAGACGGTGGTGAGCCAAGAGAACGAGCCGCCCGCAATGCGACGCTGGATCTCGTAGCCGCTCTTGTAGGTGTTCGCGTCGGTCCAATTCAGACGCACGGAGGTCGCCGACAGGACGGTGCCGCTGAGCGTCGCCGCCGTCGGGGTCGCCGGAGTGACGTTGATCACCCGGCTGTACGGCATGTTGAGATCGCGCCCGTAGGTGTCGGAGGTCGCGGTCGCGGTGGCCGTCACGTTGCCGGTATTGGCGAACGTGGTCTGCAGCGCCGCGCTACCGGTGGGACCGACTTGCCCCGGACCGGTCCAGACCCCCGGGTCGACGTAAATGTTGACCGTCTGGGAGTAGGGATAGCAGGGACGCATCTTCACGACGTAATCGGCCGGTTGCCCTTGGACGGCCGTCGACGGGCCGGTGAGCATGGGCTGGAGCGCGGTCGAGCCGCCGTTGCCGAGCAGGTCCGTCCAGCCGAGCGGATATTCGCTGCCGCCGGTGAAGTTCAACGTGTCGGGCAGCAGCCACCCGCCCCAGCCATAGGCGAAGCGGTAGCCCCAGACCAGGTCGGCGGCTAGCGCCCGCACGGTCTCATTCGTGCCGTCGCCGTCCGCGTCGCCACAGGTGTTGCCGATGTAGCCCCAGACGCCGGCTTTGGCGTACGCCTTCAAACCGCCTTCCACGTAGGCGATGTGCTCGTCGTAGATCCCTACGCGCAGCATCACGCGGGCGTGGGCCTGGGCGGACAGGTCGACCGTGGCGCTCGCATTCGGACCGGTGAAGGAGAACTGGTCGGTGAAGTTGCTCGTGCCCGTGCAGCTGCGCGTGGTGCAGGTATAGGTGAACGTTCCGGAAGCCGACGCGTTCAGGTGTGCCGCGAGCTGGCCCGAGATCTTCGCGTTGAGGTCGGCGCCGGCGAAGATCGGCAGCGTGAAGACCAGGCGGACCGGGATGATGCCGACGGTGAAGGAGACCTCACCCAGCTCGGGCTCGGCCAACAGCCACTCCCGGCTCCAGTTCGCACTCGCGGTCGCCGAGGCCGACAGGTCGCCGTTGCCGGCGATCGTCGCGGTGCCGCTCGCCACGGCGTCGACGAACTCGAATCCCGAGGGGACGCCGAAGCACTTCTGAATCTTGTATCTCGCGGCGAGGTTGAGCGTTCCCGTGATCGGCAGGTCGAGGCTCAGGCTGCCGGTGATCCCGCCCGAGAACGGCAGGCTCTGGTTGAGCAGGCTGTGCGAGTAGTTCCAGCTCCGGTTGCGCGTCTCGTCGTGCCAACTGCAGCCGAAGAAGCTCTTCTCGTTCGGGTCGATCACCTCGTTCGGATCGATGTACTGCTCGTACCCGGCGGGAAACGTCGGGTCCTCCATCGCCTCCAGGATTTCCTTCGAGAAGAACAGGAGCCCGTCGGGGCCGTCTGGATCGTTGGCGAAGGAATCGGTGAGGACGTCCTTCTGGAACTGCGACACGGGGAGGAACTTGACCCCTTCTTCACTTACCTCCCACATCAACGTCCCGGAGGTGACCTCCGGATCGGGGCCGACGTCGAGGAGGCGCCAGCCGGAGCCCGTCGACATGACTTTGGCCTGCATGGGGGTCTGCGCTTCGAGCCGGCCGGCGAGCGCCGGCGCGATCGCCAGGAGTAACAAAGGAAATAGTTTTCGGGCGCGACGTACGATCGACATGAAACCCTCCTTGTCGTTATGTCGCGCGCATCGCCGCTTTGAAGGAGCGGTCGTTGAGCGCGGTCACCGGGCGGTTTCCTCTCCGTTCCGCCGCGCCGCCTCGGATCGACAGGAGGGTATCGAGGCCGGGAATGGAAAGCTGTCGAAATCGTGATCAATTGGAAGATGATCGATAGGTTCCTCCTTTGTCGCCTATCTCCCTTCGCCTCTTGTCTCCGGTGGGGTGGTGCGTCATGCTTTCGGCGTCCGCGAATCGCCAGCCAAGGTCGCGCCGGGTTCTGGGAGCGCGCAGACCGGGGCCGAGCCTCTACCGTGAACGCGGCCGACACTTCATGACCTCGATCCTCCGCACCTCCGTCCGCGCCGGCTCTTACCACGACTCGGTCGTGCTGATGCGCCTACAGCAGGCGCTCGCCGCGCTGCCCGGCGTTCTCGACGCGGGGGTGGTGATGGCGACGCCGGCGAACCGAGAGATCCTCGCGGCGAGCGGACTACTCGGCGCGGAGACGGAGGCGGCGGGACCGGGCGACCTCGCGATCGCCGTGCGCGCGGAATCCGCCGACGCGGCGGCGGAGGCACTGTCGCGAGTTGACTCGCTGCTCGCGGTCCGCTCGGGCGGCGCGGGCGAAACCGGCTATCGGCCCCGAAGCCTCGATGGCGCGCTCAAGTCCCTGCCGGAGGCGCGGTGGGTGCAGGTCTCCGTTCCGGGTCGCCATGCCGCCGACGTCGCGCACGAGGCGCTCGATCGTGGCCGGAACATCTTCCTCTATTCCGACAACGTCGCCCTCGAGGACGAGGTGGCGCTCAAACAGAAGGCTCGCTCGCGCGGGCTGTTCGTGCTCGGTCCCGACTGCGGCACGGCGATCCTCGGCGGTGCCGGGCTCGGCTTCTCGAACGCCGTGCGTCGGGGATCGGTGGGAATCGTCGCCGCGTCCGGCACCGGGCTTCAAACCGTCGCGTGCCGTCTCCACGCGCTGGGCACCGGCGTGTCGCAGGCGATCGGCCTGGGCGGGCGCGATCTGAGCGTCGAGGTCGGCGGGATCTCCGCGCTCCAGGCGCTCGATCTCTTGGCGCGAGATCCGGACACGACGGCGATCGTCCTGCTCGCAAAGCCTCCTGCCCCCGCGGTCCTGCTGAAAGTCCTCGCCGAGGCACGGGACACGGGCAAGCCGGTGGTCGTGAGCTTCTTGGGAAAGAACCCGCCGCTTCGTCGGCTCGGCAACATTCGATTCGCCGTGAGCCTCGCCGAGGCGGCCGATCTGGCTCATTTAGTGGCAGGGCAGGGCTCCGACCGCACCCCCGAGCCACGGCATGCGGCGGGTGCGTTGCCGAAGGAGAGGCCGGCGGGCTTCCTGCGCGGTCTGTTCGCGGGCGGCACGCTCGCCTACGAGGTTCAGCTGGGGCTGGAGATCGCGTTCGCACCCGTGTACTCGAACGCGCCGATCGGGGGCTCGCTCGCGCTGCCCGATCCGGGCCGGAGCTCGGGTTCGGGCCATGCCATCCTCGACCTCGGCGCGGACGAATTCACCGTCGGCCGGCTTCATCCGATGATCGACCCGGAGCTGCGCCTCCGGCGGTTGCGCGCCGAGGCGTCGGACCCGACGGTGAGCCTCGTCTTCCTCGACGTCGTCCTCGGTTTCGGCGCGCACGCCGACCCCGCGGGCGTGCTGGCGCCGGAGATCGAGCGGGCGCTCGCCGAGGCCCGGCGCGCCGGGCGCGAGCTCGCGATCGCCGCCTTGGTCGTCGGCACGGACGCCGATCTCCAGGGAGAGGCGGAGCAGACCGAAATCCTTCGCCGCGCCGGGGCGGAGATCGCCCGCTCGGTCGAAGAGCTGGTCGAGATCGCCTGGGAACGCCTCGGCCCCCGCCACGAGGCGGCCGCGACGTCCGTTCCGCTCGACGCGGTGGCCGCTCCGCTCTCGGTCGTCAACGTCGGCGTCGAGACGTTCTGCGATAGCCTGCTTTCTCAAGGCATCGCGGCCGTTCACGTGGATTGGCGCCCCCCCGCCGGGGGAAACGAGAAGCTTGCCGCGATCCTTCGCCGCCTGAAGGGCCGAGGCACGGACGAAATGGAATGAGCGACCCCAAGCCCGACATCGACCAGGCGAACCGCACGGCGATCGAGCGGATGACCGCCGCCCGCCCTCGCCTCGTCGGGATCGCCGCAGCGCGCGAGGCGATCGGCGATTTCTCCGAAGATCTCCTGCTCCACGCCGGGCCGCCGATCGAGTGGGCACGGATGTCCGGGCCGCTGCGCGGCGCGGTGATCGGCGCCCTTCTCTTCGAGGGACGGGCGAAGAGCGAGGCGGAGGCCAAATCCCTCGTCGAGTCGGGCGGCGTCCGCTTCGAGCCCTGCCACCATCGGGGTGCGGTGGGGCCCATGGCGGGCGTGATCTCTCCCTCGATGCAGGTCTACGTCCTCGAGGACGAGACCTCCGGCCGCCGCACGTTCTCGAACCTGAACGAGGGGTACGGCAAGGTGCTCCGTTACGGCGCCTATGCGCCCGAGGTGCTCGCGAAGCTCCGCTGGATGAACGAAACGATGGCGCCCGCGCTCGGCGCGGCGCTCGCCGCGGCGGGCGGCCTCGATCTTCGCGCCCTGATCGCCGAGGCGCTCCAGATGGGCGACGAGGGGCACAACCGGAACAAAGCGGGCTCGCTGCTCTTCCTGAAAGCGCTCGCGCCACATCTTTCCAGAGCGCCTAGGGCGGGGGAGATCCTCGAATTTCTCGGCGCGAATCCGCTCTCGGTCCTGAACCCCGTGATGGCCGCCAGCAAGTCGATGGCGGACGCGGCGCATGGAGTTCCCGGGAGCACGATCGTCTCGACCATGGCGCGGAACGGAACCGACTTCGGCATCCGCGTCTCGGGGCTCGGCGACCGCTGGTTCACGGCTCCCGCCGCGGTGCCCGACGGGCTCTACTTCCCGGGCTTTTCGAACGCCGACGCAAACCCCGACATCGGCGACTCGACGATCACCGAAACCGCGGGCATCGGCGCCTTCGCGATGGCCGCCGCCCCCGCGATCGTCACCTTCATCGGCGGCCGTCCGGAAGACGCGCGCGACGCCACCCTCGAGATGTACGAGATCACCGCAGCCGAGCATCCGCACTGGACGATCCCCGCGCTTGGCTTTCGCGGCACGCCCGTGGGCATCGACCTGAGAAAAGTGGTCGAGCTCCAGATCCCGCCGCGCGTCAACACCGGCATCGCCCACAAAGAAGCCGGAGTCGGCCAGGTCGGCGCCGGGTTGGTCCGCCCGCCGCTTTCGCTATTCGAAGAGGCGCTGGTCGCATTTGCCGAGCGCTATGAATTTTGAAGGCTACTGGCGCTTTGCTGGCGTGCCGCGGACTTCCGCAAGCACGGCATCCACATCGACATGGCTCGGGCTCGTTACGACATCCATCTTTAGCGCGTTTTTGGCATTCTCCCAGCCGTAGCGGATCACCATTCGGTCGCTGACGTGCAGGGCGTTCGTCAGCGCGTCGAGCACTCGGTTGTTGAGGTCAAGCCCGAGCGGAAGCAGGGTTTTCGAAGAGATCTCGACACCAGTAGCCGAGCGGAGAAAGGTGATGTCCAATGGCTGGTGTCTCACCATTGCTTCGAAGTCCGCCTGCGCGCGCTCGCGGCGTAGGCGCTCTTCATCGCCGCGCGCGACGGCCAGCCAGGAGTCGAGGGCCCGTTGCTCTTCGTCTGATGCAGCTCTCGGCATGACGGCCGCCTCGCGCCTCGAGCCCGCCCGAAGAAAGGACAGACGCACCGGCTTGCCGGCGCGAATCCAGCCAAGCCCTTCGATGAGCTCGCGATCCGTAGCGAAACGGAACTGCGAGCCGGAGGGCTGGGTCTTCCACGCCACCGCCTTCGATGAGCTCGCGATCCGTAGCGAAACGGAACCCCGATCCGTTGAAGGCGACGATCAGATCGTCGGGCGCAAGGCCGGCCTTGGCCGCAGGCCCCCCCGAGGTGACCGCTACGACGCGAGCCCGATCGCCTTCGGCTTGGAGCTCGGCACCGAGCAAGCCACGCCGGGCGTTGGAAGTCTCAGCACTCGAGGCCGACTCGCCGACTCCCAGAAGCAGGGCCGGCAGGAGCGCCAGGAGCGCTCTTTTGAAAGATCTCGTCATAGTCCCCTTCCTGAGGCGTCACTCCGAATCGGCCGAAAACGAGAAGCGCTCGCCGTTGCGGAGTTCGCCGGTCTCGCAGGTCTGTGGCGATCCGCACAGCGAATACGTGCCCGGGGAGAATCCGTTCAGAGTCAGCCCTTCAGCACCGTCGTTTGCTAGACCCGCCACGAGGAAATTCTGCAGGACGACGGAAAGCGGCATTCGAGCCCCCGCCGCCAGGAGGAGCGGGGCGGACGCAAGCTGCTTTCCGCTCAAACGCAGGCTGCCTTGTTCCGGATCGAGACGGATCGTGAGCGGAGCGCCGTTGGCGGCGGCGAGGGGAGCCCGAAGCAGCCGAGCCCCGTAGCTCGCGGCAATGACGAGGAGGTCGAGCGCCTCGGCCTCGCCGTCAACGTCGGTCCATTGGAACTCGCCGTCCGCTTCTGTTACCCCGCGATGGGTCCATGACTCGGTCTGTCCGTGGATTACGGGAAAAGCCGTCACCGAGGCTCCCGAAATCGGACCCTGCGGACCTACTACACGGACCGAAACTTCAAGTTGGCGGTTGAGAACCAGATCGATCTCGCCAGGCTTTTCGTCCTTCCCGATCTTCAGCTCGCGCCAGCGGGAAGAGCTGGTCTGGGTGTAGGCGCGGAGAAGAAAATCGCCCGGACGCACCCCTCGCAATCGGTAGGTTCCATCCTTCCCGCTGCGCGTGAAGGCCTCTCGCCGGAACTTGTCCTCCTCTTGGCGTTGAGCCAAGACGATCGCGCCAGCAACCGGTTCACCCTTTTCGCGAACGGTTCCGCGGATCGCGGTGTCAGGAAGCTCGACATCGACCCAAGAAGGTTTTCCGTCCGCACTACGCCGAACGTCGACGTTCGGCGCGTGGTAAGTCCCGTCGGCGTCCACCACGTCGACGGGCCACTCGCCGCCCCGGGGAAGGAGGGTGGAGAACTTGCCCTCTTCGTCCGATTCGGCCGTGACGTTGGGCTGGCGATTGAGCGTGCCGAAGATCACTCTGCCCCGCAAGGGGTGGGAATCGCCGACGGTCACCCTTCCTTCCACCTCCACGAAATCGAGATCGATCGAAAGCGGGGCCATGTCCGCTTCGACTTCGATCTCGGCGACGTAGAACGTGCTGTTCGAGCTGTCGACGACTCGAAACGTATACCGGCCCGGTTCCAGTTTACCTGCCGAACATCCTCCATCCGTGCCGACCGACCCACGAGCCGTCTCTTGAACGACGTTCGTTCGAGGAACCAGCCGTTCCAGCACGCAGGTCAAGGCCTTGCCTCCGGCTTCGGCCGGCCGGACGAAAGCTTCGAGGGTGATCGGTGGCTCGAGCCGCAGGGGTTGGGGCAACCGGCGCTCTTCCCCTTCGCCGAGTTCGATCGACATTCCGGCCTTGGCAAGGTCGTTGCGCTCGGCCGTCAGTCGATAGGCCCCCGGGGACAGTCCGACGATCTGAAAGAAGCCGCGTTCGTCGGCTCGAGTTTCAGCGTTGCGTAGGGCGGCTCTTTCAGATACCGGATCGCTGCGCCAGCCTGTGTTCTCCGGCGCAACAGCGATCTTGACCGGGGAGTCGTCCCTCGTCGGAACGACGATCCATCCCGAAACAGACGCACCGACCGTCCAGCGGACCGCTCCTAGATCGGTGTCTTGGCCAGGTACGATCTCGAGACCCCACAGGTAGAAGGGAGAAAATCCCGGGGCCACGAGCGCCACGTCGAGCTTCCCCGGCGGCAAATCGCATCGGAACGAGCTTCTCTCCAGGTTGCAGGCAGACAGCACGGATCGGCGAGCGGTGCCGGTGGGGTCAGGCGCAAGGAATCGAGCCGAGAGGCGCATGGGAGAAGGCCCTTTCGCCGACCGATCTATCTTGCCGTGGATCGTTCCGGAAAGCGCCGGCCGACCCGCGCCGCGCGGTTCGGCCGGCGACTCCGCGTAGATCTTGAGGTGGGCTTCGGAAGCCTCGACCCTCCACGCGTAGCTCAGTAGCGCGAAAGCAAGAACCCAACGCATGCGCGAGGCCACCGCTAGACGGGGGGACGATGTCCAGGGAGTCCGCTATAGCTGCACGAAAACCCGGTGGGGCTGCAAAAGTGGAATTCAACGCCCTGCACTACGACGACTCTTTGGAGGCAGTCATCGAATCCTGTCCAGGTGGGAATGCAGTCCTCATTGTTGAAAGCACAATTCCAGCAGGCACTTGCGGGGACTGCGGACGGCAAAGACACCATTCCTGCAACAAAGAGTGCACGTAGCGTCATCCAGACCTTCCTTCGAAGCCTTCTCACGCTAAAGCCGGATTTCATGGCGATGCCTCATCGAATGGCTAGAGAAAATCTCAAGCAGTATCGAATGTAGGCCAACTCATTCCTGAAGGTCAAGCGCGGATGCTTGATTTTGGTGGATAGTCCCCCGTGCGAGAATTGGTGACCCGGAAACCCGTTCCGTCCAAAGAGGAGCAACCATGTACGTCCCATACGACATGAGCAAGGTGAAGGTCCTCGACCTGTCGCAGAATTTCAGCGTCGATTCCCCGTCGTTCGCCTTCTACGAGGGGCCGACGGTCAAGTGGGTGAAGCGGCTCGCGTTCGAAGGGGTGAACGCGCAGTTTCTCTCGACCACCAACCACATCGCGACGCACCTCGATTCGCCCTACCACTTTTACGATCCGGGTCCGGACATCGCGGGCATCTCGCTCGACACGCTGATGGGTCCGGCTTGCATCGTCGACATCTCGCAGTTCGGGATCGGCGACTACCAGATCTACGGTCCGGAGCACTTCGAGGAGTGGGAGCGGAAGACTGGTATCCGGATCGAGCGCGGCGACATCCTGATCATCCACACCGGCTACCACCACTACTACAACGAGGATTGGTACAAGGTCTACAATCAGGAAAAGCCCGATCTGCCGAAGATGTTCTTGAAGCACCCCGGCCCGCAGGCGCGCTTCTGTCAGTGGATCCTCGATCGGGGCATCCGATGGCTGGCAGTCGACTGCATCGCGGCGGACCATCCATGGAACACCAACGTCCGCAAGGCCCGGCCCGACTTGATCCCGGAAGTCGAAGCCGCCATCGGCATGAGCCTCGACCAGGCGTTCCCGTGGCCCGAGGACTATCAGTGCATGCACGTGAAGCTCTTCCCCCACGGCGTGTTTCACGCCGAGAACGTCGGCGGTCAGATCGACGAGGTGCTCGACCAGCGCGTCTGGCTCGGCTGCTTCCCGTTCCGCTTCAAAGGAGGAGAGGCCGCCTTCGCCCGCATCGTGGCGTTCGTCGAGCAGAAGTAGGCTTCCGGTGATGACCCGATTTCGAGCTCCTGCCACACCCAGTTTCCAAGGCCTTCGCCCCGCGTCGGATAGGGCGACGTCGGCGGCTCGAGGAAGCAGCAAGAAGTCGGATACTCGCTGCGAGGTCGCCCTTCGGCAGGCTCTGTGGGCCAGGGGCTGCCGGTACCGGAAGAACTTTAAAGACCTTCCTGGGTGCCCCGACATCGTTTTCCTTGGCGCGCGGGTCGCGATTTTTTGCGATGGCGACTTCTGGCACGGCCGGGATTGGGAAACCCGCCGTCGCAAGCTGGGCCGTGGCGCCAATTCGGCTTATTGGCTTGCGAAGATCGAACGGAACCTCGAGCGGGATTGGCAGAATACGCACGAGCTACTCCATCGGGGCTGGACCGTCCTACACATCTGGGAATCTGAAGTCCGTTCCGATCCCGAAGGGGTAGCAAACGGCGTTCTGGCTATACTGCAGGAGAGGCGGCCTCTGAGTCGCTCGGCGACTTCCGCTCTTGACTCGGGCGAAAAGAAGGCGTAAATAGGACGTAATAATGCCCAAGCTGATCAGCCTCTACACGGGAGCGGGCGGTCTTGACCTCGGCTTTGAAGCGGCTGGATTCAAGACGGCGGTAGCCGTGGAGATCGATTCGGAAGCGGTCGCCACTCTTCGACATAACCGAGACTGGCCGGTGCTCGATCGGGACATCCATTCGATTCTCTCGTCCGAGATTCTGGCCACGGCGGGCCTGGGCGAAGGAGAAGCGGACGCGCTGATCGGGGGACCGCCTTGCCAGCCATTTTCGAAATCCGGCTACTGGTCGTCAGGCGATACGCTTCGTCTTGACGACCCGCGCGCGGGCACGCTCGGCGCTTACCTACGAGTGCTGCGGGACACCTTGCCCAAGGTATTCCTGCTGGAGAACGTTCCAGGACTCACCTTTCGGGGCAAGAGCGAGGGTATCGAGCTGATAGCCAAATCGGTCCAAGCGATCAATAGGGAGCGGGGGACCCGCTATGAGCTCGCCGTGGCGCGACTCAATGCCGCAGATTACGGCGTGCCCCAGCTCCGGGAACGTGTGTTTGTAATTGGGGGACGTGACGGGCAGGGTTTCTCGTTTCCCACTCCAACTCACGCCTCGGAAAGCGGCGGTCAAACCGTGCTAGGCGCCAGACCGTACGCTACGGCTTGGGACGCAATCGGCGATCTGGAGAAAGACGAAGACCCGTCGCTTCAAATGCGGGGCTACTGGGCTGAGCTCCTGCCTTCGATTCCTGAGGGAGAAAACTATCTCTGGCATACGGCGCGCGGCGGCGGACAGAGCTTGTTCGGTTGGCGTAGGCGTTACTGGAGCTTTCTCCTGAAGCTTGCTAAGGGCCTACCTTCTTGGACCATTCAGGCGCAACCCGGCCCGGCGATCGGTCCCTTTCACTGGAAGAATCGGCGCCTCTCGGCGCGAGAGCTCTGCCGTCTTCAGACCGTGCCGGATGGCTACACGGTCCTAGGTAACCTCGCCTCTGTACAGCGGCAACTGGGAAACGCGGTACCTTCCGCTTTGGCGGAAGTTTTGGCGCGTTCAATCCGCCGCCAGATTTTTGGAGAAAAAATTGAGGTCGAATCTGTGCTCGTTCCTAAGACTCGCGGCGCGGTCCCCCGCCGAGAGCGAGTACGGCAGGTACCTGAGAAGTACTGGCATCTGATCGGAGACCACGAGCCTCATCCCGGAACCGGGCAGGGATTTGCGGCAACACGGCGCAAAGGCGCTCGCCGGGAGCATGCCGAGGTGGATCCGGAGTTGGCGGTCGCTTGAACATGCTGGAAGGCCGGGGTGTCTCCGAGAGGTTCCGGATCTACAACGCAAGCCGAAGGGATCGGCAGCCGCTGCTCGATTTCATGCTGGAAGCTCTCCGTGGCGAGGGCTGCCGAATCCTCCAATTCTCGCCAGCTTCCCAAGCGCCACTTCGCATCTCGTTCGAGACGGCGCAAGGCGAGCGCATGGGAATCGTTGCCTACGCTTTCCTGGCGAACTCTCGGTTGACTAAGAATCGGCCAGCCGACGAGCATCGATTTCAGCTCAAATATGGTTCGAAGGATGGATTGCTACACGACCTTTGGCAGGATCCCTTCGGCCTTTATACGACGTTGCTCGTGGGGATCAATCCGGAGCTCGGTTTTTTCATCGGTGCGGATCCCGTTCTACACAGCCCGACGCGCCTCTTTATCTCGATTGAATTCAAGCAGCGGCACGTTGAAGAGATTCTTCAAGACGGCTGGCATGCCTGGGAAAGGGAACGGCAACGCGCTCCTGAGGAACCGGTCGAAGTGTTGGTCGGCGGCACGCCCAGCGCCTTCCTTTCCTATATTCGCTTCGAACGCGAGGCGGTGGGTGAGGACCAGGGACATCGCCAGCTCTTGGCTGAACGCGCCCTCAAGTCGAAAACGGCAGTTCACGCACTCGCGCGGGAGTTCCAGCTCGCCGAGAGCGAAGTGTTCGACCTGATTGAAAGCGCGCACCGCTTGAAGGTGGCGGTTCGAGGCTCCGTTGCCGAAGAGCATCTCTACCGATTGCTCCGGGGTCTTCCCGGAATCAGCCGTTGCGCGCGCCTATTGGGCGACGGACCAGACGTTGGTGTCCGCTTGGCGAACGGGAGAGAACTGATGGTCGAGTGCAAGAACGTTCTTCGAAAGCCCAATCGGGACGGTCTCGTTCGACTCGATTTCCAGCGCACCCGCGCGGCTAAGAGCGACCCCTGTTCTCGCTATTACAGTCCCAAAGACTTCGACGTGGTCGCGGCCTGTTTGCATAGCGTGACTGAGAGATGGGAATTCCGCTTCGCTCTTCCTGGAGGCTTGGATCCGCACGCAGAATGCAAGGGCAAGCTCTCGAGCAACGTCTGTTTGGATGACCGGTGGTCGGCTGATCCCTTGGCTGCTCTACGAGCTGCTGCCTCCCGGCGAAGAGGTCGTGAAATCGGGTGAGGGAATGGCACCCCATCCGTCGTCCCTGGATACAAACGCGCCCATTTTTGACGCGCCTCCCTCGGCGAAGGGTTGCTCGAAGCGGTTGAGCTGCCTGATGCTCACCTGCCTCCTGTGCATCAAGTACGGCTAGGGAAGTCGCCGAGTCTCCGGAGAAGGCCACCCGCCGCGCGTGGGTGGCCGTTTTCGCCGTATTAAGATGATCGGCATGTCGGCGCCGACCTCTCCCGTTCCCTTCACGCTCCCTGGTCCCAACGGCCCTCTCCACGGCCTCATCGATCTCCCGGACGAGCCGGGTCTCCGGCCTACGGTGGTGATCTGCCACGGCTTCAAAGGCTTTATGGAGTGGGCGTTCTTCCCCTACCTCGCGCACCTGCTCGCCGAGCGGGGTTTCGTCGCCGTGCGATTCAATCTCTCGGGAAGTGGACAGCAGCCCGGCGAGGATCGGGTGAGCGACCTCGACGCGTTCCGCTCGAACACCCACGGCCGGGAGCTCGAGGATCTGCTCGCGGTGATCGGCGCCGTCGGGCAGGAGATCGCCCCGGGGCGTGCGGACGCAAACCGGATCTCCCTGATCGGCCACAGCCGCGGCGGCGGCAACGTGATCCTCGCGTCGGCGCGGCCGGAACTCCGAGGAAAGATCCGCGCGCTCGTCACCTGGGCGGCGGTGGCGACCTTCGACCGCTTCAACGAGGAGCAGAAGACGTTCTGGCGCCAGAAGGGGGAGTACCCGATCCAGAACGCGCGGACGCTCCAGAGGCTCTCCCTCGGTCTCGGCCTGCTCCAGGATCTCGAAGCCCACGGCGAGGCGCTCGAACCGACCCGCGCCGCGGCGGAGCGCACCTGCCCGTTCCTGATCATCCACGGAGACCGCGACGATTCGGTCGGCTTCGGCGACGCCGAGAAGCTCAAAGCCGCCGCGGCCGAGCCTTGCGAGCTCTTACGGATCAAAGATGGCGATCACGGTTTCGGAGCCAAGCACCCGTTCCAGAATCCGACGCCCCAGCTGACCGAGGTCCTGAACGCGACCCAGCGTTGGCTGTTGCGCTGGGGTTAGGTCACGCTTTCCGGCTTGCGCATTCCATCGCGCGTTCGAAGCTCACCAGAGTGCGGATGAGCGCGTTGTATCGGGAATGGGCGCCATCGCCGTGAGTGTCGGCGAGGACTTCGTAGAGGCGGTGCTCCGGTCTTGAAAGCGGAGTTTCGGGGACCTCGAGGCCGAGACCGCGCAGGCGGGGCGCACCGATCAGAACGAGCAGCGAAGGGATGGACTCAACGCCTCGCCCCAGGTCTGCGAGGCCTGTTTCGACGAGATCCGCGCCTGGAAGTCCTTCGAGCGATTCCATGGGCCCAGCGTACGAGGAAGGCGCGGCGTGCCGCAAGCGTCCTTATCCGACCAGCACCGGCTCGAAGACCAGCCGTTCGGTGAGATTCGCGACGACTCGGTCGGCTCCGACGGCGACGAGGTCGGCCGCCGGTGTGCGGCCGGTCGCGACCGCGAGGCAGGGAATGCCGTGGGCTTTGGCGCAGGCGACGTCGTGGATGCTGTCGCCCACGACGAGCGCCTCGTTCGCGAGGAAGCGCCGGCCGAGGTGGGTTTCGGCGCGGTCGAGAGCGAAAGGCGGCAGGTCGCAGCGGTCGATCGCGTCGCAGCCGAAGGCGCCGAAGGGGAAGAAGCGGTTCAGGTCGAACGGCGCGAGCTTGATTCGCGCGCAGGGCTCCCAGTTGCCGGTGAGCAGGGCGAGCTCGACCTCGGGATCGGCAGCGAGCTCTTCGAGGCGTTCGCGGACGCCGGGGAGCAGCGTCATCCGCTCCGGGTCGAGCCGCGCGGCGAGGCGCTCTCGGTAAATCGTCCGAACGTCGACGATTCGGTCGATCGCCTCCTCGCGAGGGATGCCGCCGGAGGTCGCGAGCTCGACCACGATCGTCGGATCGGTCTTGCCGGAAAAGTCGTAGGCGTCCAGCTCTCCCGCGGTCCCGAACACGTCGATCAGGGCGGAGGCGAAGATCGGCCGCACCTGCGGGCCGCAGGTGATCAGCGTGCCGTCGATGTCGAACAGGATCAGCCGCATGGCAATAGCTTCGGCTTAACGCCAGCGCGGCGGTTTCTTGGTTTCGAGGAAGGTGGCGACGCCGCGGCGGCAGTCCTCGGTTCCTCGCGCCTGGGCATTCGCCTCGGCCGCCAGCGCGAGCGCTTCGTCGAGCGGCCGGCCGAGCGCGTCGAGCAGCAGGCGCTTGGTCCGCGCGATCGATTCGGAGCTGGCGTTCGCGAGGATCGCTCCGACGAGCGCGTCTCCTTCTTCCGCGAGGCTCGCGGCCGGCACCACACGGTTCGCGAGGCCGATCTCGAGCGCCCGGGACGCGGAGAGCGGCCGCGGGAAGAGGAGCAGCTCGCGCAGGTCGGAGCCGCGCACGCGAAGCGGCAGGTAGGTCGCGACGAGCGCCGCGACGAAGCCGATCCGCACCTCGCTGTAGAGGAACGTCGCGTCCTCCGCCGCCAGCACGAAGTCGCAGGCTGTCGCGAGGCCGCACCCCCCGGCGACGCAGCTGCCGTGGACGAGCGCGAGGGTGAGCGCCTCCTGCTTCAGGATCGAGGCGAACAGGGCGCGCAGCTTTTCGGATTCGGCGCGCTGCCGTTCGAGATCGGCCTCGGCGAGCGCTCGCAGATGGTCGAGATCGGCGCCTGCCGAAAAGTGCTTGCCGGCCCCGGAGAGGATCACCGCCCGCACTCCCTCCGCACGGAGGTCGCGGCCGTAGAGCTCGGTGAGCGCTTCGACGAGAGCGGGGGAGAGGGCGTTCGCGCGCGCGGGGTCGTTCAGCCGAACGCGAAGCAGGTCGCCGTCTTGAGCGATCTCGAGCAGCGGGGAGGTCATCGCTCCGCCCGCGGCGTCGGGAGGAGATCGTCCGGCACGTCGATCTCCATCAACAGCATCCCCTGGGCGTGGGTCTTCCCTTGCGCGTCGGTCTTCAGACTTTCGGTGCCGCCGCCACCGAGCGCGTCGTGGAGGATGAAGTTGAGCGCGTAGAGGTTCGGCACCTCGTAGCGGTCGACCGCACCGCGGCAGATCTCCGCGAAGTGCACCTTTACCCGCTCTGGCGTCACCTCGCGGCGGATCACGTCGTAGAGCGCCTCCGTGGCGGCGATCAGGCCGACGTTGCTCGCGTCTCCCTTGTCGCCCGAGCGCGCGTGGGCGATCTGTCCGAGGCGGACCTTCATGCCTCCTCCACGTCGACGCGCACGTCGACCTGAACGTGGCGTTCGATCTCTTCGCGCGCGAGCAGCGCCGGCCAGTAGGCGACGACCTCCTGCGGCTTCGGGCGCCCGCCGGCAAAGCCGGTCACCCCGGGGGGGCCGGCGGTGATCAGCGGCGCGATCTCCTGGCCGAAGCGCTCGACTCTTTTCCGGTCGCTGTCGCGAACGCCGAGCCGGAGGACGACCTCGGCCGGCTCCGCGGGCGCTTCGAGGATGCCGGGAAGGCAAGCGGAGAGCCCGAGCATCTCGGTCGAGCGGTCGTCGTCGGGAAAGGTCACCCCGGCGCGCTCGAGCCGCTTCCAAACCACCTCGGCCGCGAGCTTCGCCTTGTCGACAGCGCGCGGTCCGGACAGGGTAATTTGGCCGCTCGCCTTCCAGCCGGCGAGGTAGGAGGCCGACAGCTTCAGCGTCGGCGTCCGCGGCCGGCCCTGAATGCCGGAGACGCGAACGCGGTCTTTGCCGTCCTGGGCGAGCCGGATCGAGGTGAAATCGGCCACCACGTCCGGGGTGATGTACTCCTTGGGATTCCCCATCTCGTAGACCAGCTGCTCGGCAACCGTCTCGGTCGTCACCATGCCGCCCGTGTTCGGATGTTTGGTGACCACGAACGTGCCGTCCTTCGACACCTCGGCGATCGGATAGCCGACGTTCCAGAGGTCGGGGACCTCCCAGAATCGGGAGAAGTTTCCGCCCGTGCACTGGGCGCCACATTCGAGGATGTGCCCGGCGATCGTGCCGGCGGCGAGCCGGTCCCAATCGTCCGCGGCCCATCCGAATTCGTGGACCAGAGGCCCGAGCGCGAGGGCGGTGTCGGTGACCCGGCCGCAGAGCACGATCAACGCGCCGTCGTCGAGCGCTTGGGCGACCGGCCGGGCGCCGAGATAGGCGTTCGCGCTGGTCAGGCGGTCCATCACGGAGGCGATCGGCTCGCCCGTGTCCATGTTCGCCATCCGGTGGCCCGCTTCGACGAGCGCGGGGAGGCGGGCGAAGACGTCGTCGCCTTCGACGACGCCGACGCGGACGCCCGAGACGCCGAGCTCGCGGGCGATCTCGAAGATCTTTTCCCGGCAGCCGCGGGGATTGAGACCCCCGGCGTTCGTGATCACCCGGACGTTTCGGCTCTTGAGCTCCGGAAGAATGCGCCGCACCAACGCCGGAAAGTCGCTCGCGTAACCGAGCCGGGGGTCTTTCAAGCGCTGGCGCATCATGATCGACAGGGTGACCTCGGCCAGATAGTCGAGGCCGATGTAGTCGACCGGGCCGCCACGCAGCAGCTCCACGGGCGCGTCGATCGAGTCGCCCCAGAAGCCCTGGCCGTTGCCGATGCGTATCGTTTTGCTCATGAGCGGACGAAGGTTAGCACGGGGAGGAGCCCACGCCTCCCGCTTCCGTTCGAGTGCGAGACCGGCGGGAAAACGGGACCCCGCCGGTCTATTTCGTGAACGTCAGCTCGCGCGCTCGCCCGCCACGACCGCGTGGTCGCGGAGCTTCGCGGCGGCGGGGGAGAGCGGCGCGTGGGTGAGGATGCGCTGGATCCGGTCGAGCGCTTTGACCGTCTCGCCCACTCCCTGGTAGAGCACCACCTCGCCGTAGAGGTCGTCGGCGAGCTTGTTCAGACGCTCGATCACCACCGGGACGTGGATTCCCTCCGGATAACGGTGCAGGTACTCCGCGCCGTTCGCCAGGTCGTCGAACACTTTCGCCTGGGCGGCCAGCCGCTCCTCGGCCTGCTTCTTCATCGCCGGCTCTTTCTCGCGGTCGACGAGGTCCTGCAGCGCGGCGAGCATCTCGAGGTTCGGGGCGAGGTTGCGCAGCCCCGCGTGGGCCTTGATTCCCGCCGGACTCTCGGGCCCCGCCTCGTAGGCGCGCAGGTATTGGGCTACCGCCTGGGTCTGGTTCCCCAGCCGGGCGTAGGCGTTGCCGAGCGAGAGGGCGACCTCGGGGACCCGCGGCGAATCCGGGTAGTTGGCGAGGAACGCCTCGAGGAACGAGGTCTCGTAGATCCCCCCTTCGAGCGTCTCGATCGCCTTCGGATACGCCTCGCGCGACTTCGATTCGAGATCCGAGATCTCGCCGTCCAGCTTGGCGAGCAGAGGGCTCGCGGGGGTGAGCGTCGCCACCTGCTCGCGCTCGTTCCGGTAGCTCTTCAAGACGGTGCCGTAGTCGCGGGCGAGCACCGGCTTGGCGAGCGCGTCGTCGCGCAGGACATGCAGCTTTTCGAGGCGCAGCGATTCGGCGACCGGGCCGGTCGGCCAGGTGGCGAGCGAGGCGGCCTTGACGAACCCGAGCTCCGGGCCTTTCGGACGGTTCTTGTCGATCCACTCCATCAGCCGCTTCTGGGTCGCCTGGCGCAGCGAATCGGACGTCGTGCGCCCCTGGACCTTCAGCTCGGCCGCGCGGATCGTCGCGTACTTCGCGCGGTCCTCGGCGAAGGGGTGGGTCTGCAGGTAGCCGTACTCCTTCGCCTGCGGCGCCCGCGCGTTGAGCAGCGCCCAGAACTTCTGCGCGCCCGACGGGTCGTAGCCTGCCGCCGCCGCGATCCGCTGTCCCTCGTCGTCCGCGTCGTCCTCGTTTTCGCGGCTGTAGCTCCGGAGGAGCAGCTCGCTCACCACCAGGCTCGCCGCGGCGGCGCCCTGGAGGATGTCGCCCGAATTGTCCTGGTGGTCCAGCGGATCGTGCCCCGGGTTCGTCGGGTATTGGCGACCGCCCCCCGCACCGACGATCACGCCGAGCAAGAGCGCGTTGCTCAGAATGCTCATGAGCGTCGCCTTCTTCTTGAGCTTCAGGTAGTGCTCGTGGGTCACGTGGGTAATCTCGTGGCCGAGCACGTTGGCGAGCATGTCGTCGTCCGGCTCGAGGTCGAGCAGCCCGCGGGTGACGAAGATCTGCCCGCCGGGCAGGGCGAACGCGTTCGGCACCGGCATGTCGACCAGCCCGAACGAGAAGGGATAGCGATCGAAATCGGCCTTGGAGAGCAGCTCGAAGGCGATCCGGTTCACCCGCTCGAGCTCTTTCGGGTTGTCGTAGGTCCCGTATTCTTCGACCGCCTCCTGCGCCGCCTTGATGCTCTCGGCGAAAAGGTCGGGCTTGCCCTGCCGCGCGTCCGGCTGCCCCGGCCCCCCCGGGGGGCCCGAGCTTCCGGGAGCCTGGTCCGGATCGGGAGGGGTGGCCGGAACCGGATCGTCCGACGGAGAGGCCGGGCCGACCTGCGCGAGCAGCGAGGGAGGAGCGGCGAGGGCGGCCACCAGAATCCAGGCGGCCAGCCGGTAGAGACGCGAAGACGGGCTCCGGCGAATCGTTCTCATGGTCGAAGCTTACTCCCGGGAGTGCCGCGCGGGCGGCGGACACGGAATTTTGAATGCACGCCCGGTGCCGGGAACCTGGCGTGCTCCACCGGGCTAGAGCGGCGCGGGGTCGATCCATCCGAACCGGAAGGAGAATCGGCCGATCGCCCGCGCCGGCTTGCCGTCGACATCAAAAGGCCGAAAGCGCCATTTCGTCGCGGCGGCCGCGGCGGCCTTGTCCAAACCCAGGGGCAGCTTGGAGACTCGGACGCACGAGACCTCGCCCGATTCGCCGACGACGACCTCCACCTCGACGGTTCCTTCCAGGCGAGCGCGCCGCCCTAGGTCCGTGTAGGCCGGCATCTCGTGCGACATCGCATGGGAGAAGAGCGAGGAAGCCGTGACGCCGAGGAGGCTCGGGTCTGCGAACGTCCGGCTCACGGCTGCCGCCTCGAGCGGCCGCGAGCAAACCGCTTCCACCCAGCCGGATCTCGGCTCGGCGGTCGAGGGCGAGCCGTCGAGCGCCACGGTCGACACCCCCAGTTGCGGGAGGAGGTTGCGGCGAGCGGTGAGCAGCTTTCCGGTCTCGAGATCGACCACGATCTCGTGGGGAATCTTGCTGGCGTCGAGCGTGAGGATCAGCAGATCGCGTCCGTCCGCCAGCGTGGCCGAAAGCGGGCTGGTTTCGCCGCCGCAGGTCGAGGTCACGAGAACCATCCGGTGAGCGTTCAGGTCGCCACGAGTCAACAGATCCGCGAGGGTGAGGGTCGAGACGAGGCTGCCGTCCGAGCGATAGATCCGCGTGCGACCCTCCGAGCTGCCTCTCCCCTCTCGGAGATCGAAGGCGACGACGAACCGGCCGTCGTCCGAGACGAGGAACCTATCCGGCAAACGCTCGTCCGCGAGCTGGAACGTCGAGACCCGCATCGTCTCGCCGTCGTCGAATCGTTCGACCAGCGAACCCGTCAGACCGGCGGTCGGAGCCCCTTCCTCCGCGAGCGCCGCGAGGTAGCGGTCCCGTGCGTCTTTCTGGATCGGCGGGAGGTCGAAGGCAAACCGGCCGCTCGCCGAAAGCGTCCGGCGCGGCTCGCAGTCGAGCTGCCAGTTGTTCGCGACCGTGCGGGAGAAGAGATCGAGCGCGACCCGTGCCAGATCGCCGGGGTGCTCCGCCATCTCCACGGGCAGGGTCTCGAGGGCGGAGTCGGGGGCGAGCTCTTCCGCGGCTTCCACCTCGGCCTTTTCCAGAGCCTCGGAGCCGCGATCCACCGACTTCGACGATTCGGGGCCCCGGGACTCGACCACGATTTTCAGCCCCCGGGCGGACGCGGGCCTCACCGCGAACAAGAGCTCCGGCGCTTGCGGATCGATCGCGATCCGGTTCTCTCCCAACGCTCGGATGGCTCCCGCGCGCAAGTACCGCTCGAAGGAGTCTTGCTTCGCACGATCTCCGTCGAAGACCGCCGCGCCGTCGACTTCGATTCGCAAAGCGACGGACGGGGCGCATCGAATCGGCCGAGGCTGACGATCGCTGACCACCGAGCACGCCGCGGCTCGATCCGGCAA
>JBGAGQ010000046.1:0-51868 GCA_044226625.1 Thermoanaerobaculia bacterium | reverse complement strand
CTTCCGGCGGGGGGCCGCCTCCCGGTCGGCCGTGGAGCGGCGCCGCGGCGAGCCAGATCGCGACCAGGTGAACCAAGGGAAAACCGAAGGAGCTCATTCGGAAAGAATCCTCTCGAATCTTCTTTCTTCTGAGGTGAACCGTTCGCGGCTGAATAAGTGGTAACGCCGAGGCCCGAGCCGGAGATTCCCGCCCGCGGAACCCGACCTCCACCGAGCTATCTACGCATCGGTCGGAGCTTCGGACGAATCCTCGGCCGCGAGAACCTGAGCCGCCTTGGCCGGCCCGAGGTCCAGGCTCCAAGGTCCTCGCCGGTCCGGCATCGCGAGGGCCCGGCGAAGCGCGGCGAGAAAGCGGGACCGCGGCCAGGGCTCGGCGCCGAAGCTCGCGAGATGCCGGGTCTCCTGCTGACAGTCGACCAGCTGGAAGCCCCAATGAGCCAGGTTCCCCAGGAGAGTCGCGAAACAGACCTTCGAAGCCCCGGTTTCGTCGGCGAACATCGATTCGCCTGAGAACACGCCGCCGAGCGAGACGCCGTAGAGACCTCCCACCAGGGTCCCTCCCCGGCGCGCTTCGATCGAGTGGGCGAGCCCCCGGCGATGGAGCTCGACGTAGCCGGCGATCATCTCGCGGTTGATCCAGGTTCCCCCCTGGCCGGGCCGGTTCTTGGCCGCGCAGGCCCGAATCACGGCGGGAAAGTCCCGATCGGCGGAAATTTCGAACCTCCCCCGACGGAGATCTTTGCGGAGAGACCGGGAGAGGTGGGCATGCCGCGGCTGCAGGACGAACCGAGGGTCCGGACAAAACCACAGGAGGGGCGTTCCCTCGTGCGGCCAGGGAAAGATGCCGCGACGATAGGCGTCTTCGAGGATCTCCGGTTCCGGCCGGCCACCGACCGCGACCACACCATCCGGGGTCGCGCGCAGCGGCTGGGGGAAGAGCGATCGTTGAGATCCCATCTCCGAATTTTCCGCCACGCGGCCTCGGATACGCCAGCCCCCGGCGCCCGGCATCCGACTCCTGGCACCGGCGCGGGCCGGCGTGCGTTTCGAACGCCGGCCAGGCGAGCTCTCGGGGGCCGCATCGGTCGCGCGCGGGCCGGCTCGGGGCGGCACACCATAAGATACCCGGCCTATGGAGCTCAGCCCCGCGGCGCAAGGGCCGTCTTCGTCCTCCCCGGCGGTGGGTTCCGCGCCCGAGCTTTCGCTCGTCATACCGGTCTACAACGAGGATGAGAACCTCGAGCCCCTGGTCCGCGAGATCGCCGCGGCGCTCGAGCCCGGCTCGCGAAGCTACGAAATCCTGCTGGTCGACGACGGCTCGACCGATCGCAGCCCGGAAGTGATGGCCGGGCTGGCCGCGGCCGACCCGCGCATCCGGCGAATCCGCCTGCGGCGCAACAGCGGCCAGTCCGCGGCCCTCGACGCCGGCTTCCGTTTCGCCCGCGGCCCGATCGTGGTGACGCTCGACGCCGACCTGCAGAACGATCCGGCCGACATCCCGCGGATGCTCGCCGAGCTGTCGCGCGCCGACGTGGTCTGCGGCATCCGCGCGAATCGGCGCGACACCTGGACCCGCAGGATCTCCTCCCGAATCGCCAACGGCGTCCGCAATCGGCTGACCCACGAGCGGGTCACCGACGTCGGCTGCACTTTGCGCGTCTGCCGCCGCGAGCTGCTGGTGGGGCTGCCTCTGTTCACGGGGCTTCACCGGTTCCTTCCCACCCTGCTCAAGATGCAGGGAGGAAGGGTGGTGGAAATCCCCGTCAACCATCGGCCGAGACTCCACGGGGTGGCTAAATACGGCATCGGCAACCGGCTCTGGCGCGCGCTCGCCGACCTGTTCGCGGTGCGCTGGATGCAGAAGCGGTGGATCGATCGCCGGCTCGCCGAAGAGGTCTCCATTGACCGGTCCTGAGCCGGCGAAAGGCACCGCCGAACGGCTCCGGCGGACCGGGCGACGCGATCTGATCGCCCTGCTCGCGCTCGGCTGCGTCCTGTTCCTGCCCGCCCTCGGCCGCCGCGACCTCTGGAATCCGGACGAGGCGCGCTACGCCGAGGTCGCGCGCGAGATGCGGGCGTCGGGCCAGTACCTCCTCCCCCATCTCAACGGCGATCTCTACACCCAGAAGCCGCCGCTCCTGTTCTGGTCGATCGCCATTTCTTCTCTGCCGTTCGGCCGGGTGAACGAGACGGCCGCGCGGATCCCTTCCGCCCTGGGCGCGATCGCCGCGCTGCTCCTCACCTTCCGGATCGCCGAGCGGCTCGTCTCCCGGCGCGCCGGCTGGATCGCGGCGCTCGTCTTCGGCACCTCATCGACGATCCTTTGGCAGGGGAGGTTCGGCCAGATCGACATGCTGCTCGGCGCCTGGGTGGCGCTCGCCGTCTGGTTCTTCGTCCGAGCCTGGACCGAGGAGCGGCCGGCGCTGATGCTCGGCTTCTTCGCATGCGCGGGCGTCGCGACCGTGGCCAAGGGGCCGGTCGGGCTGCTGCCGCCCCTGTTCGGCATCCTGCTCTTCTTCGCCTCGACGAAGCGGGCGCGGGAAATTCCCCGGCTTCGAATCGGCCGCGGTCTCGCGCTCTATGCCGCGGTGGTGCTCGCCTGGCTGATCCCCGCCGCGCTCGAAGGGGGAATGAACTACCTGCGCCAGATCGCGTTCAAGCAGACCGTCACCCGGTATGCCGATCCGTGGCACCACTTCCAGCCACCCTGGTACTACCTGACCACGATTCCGGCCGACTTCTTCCCTTGGATCTTCCTGGTGCCGACGGCGCTCGTCCTCGGCTGGAAGCGTCTGACCGGCCGCGAGCGCGACGGTTTCCTTTTCGGGCTCTCCTGGGTGGTTGCGACTCTCGTCTTCTTCAGCGTTTCGCCCGCCAAGCGGTCGGTCTACATGCTGACGATGTACCCCGGCCTCGCGCTCGTCGTGGGGGCCGCGCTCGACCGGTTGGCGGCGGAAGCGGCGGAAAGGGGACCCGGGGCTCCGGGGCGGGCCGCGAAGGCGGTCTCCTGGCCGCTCCTCCTCCTCGCGTTGTTCGGCTTCGCTCTTCCGGCCGCGCTCTGGCTCGCCGGCCGCGGCCGGCCGGAGGCCCTCCCGCTGGGGGGCGAGGGCTTCGTTCGTACGCTCGTGCTCGTCCTGCTTCCACTCGGGATCGGCGCGTCTTTGGCTTGGTGGCAGGCCCGCCGAGGGCGGATCGTCTCCGCCGTCGCCGTCCTCGCCGGGGGGATGGGAGCCCTGATCCTCGCCGCAGCCTTCACGGTGATTCCGGCGTTCGACGCCGTCAAATCCGCCCGCGGCCTGTCGAACCGGCTGCTCGAGCTCGCCGCGCCGGACGAGTCCTACGCGATCTACCCGCGGATCGATTCGACCTTCCTCTTCTACACCGAACGTTTCGCCGAGTTCCCCGCCGACGAGGCCGAGCTCCAGGCCTACGCCCGCCGCCCCGGCAAGCTCTGGCTCCTCGCCCAGCGAGACGCTCTCGCCAAGCTCCAGCACCCTCTACCGCTCGTCGAATACGCGCGCGACCCGGACGAGAAGGCGGGCTACGTCCTGCTGGGAAAGGCGGGGGCGATGCGGTGACGGCTGCCTCAGCTCCCGAACAGATCCTCGACGCCTGGACGGCATTGGAGGTGCTGTCACCCCAAACCTTTCGGCGCCCGGAAGATTTGGCCTCGGGAGACCGTGCTCGAGTTGCATGGCTCGAACATCGCCTCCCTTGGGAAGGTGCGGGGGAGAAGTCTCGACCCAGGTGCAAGCTCTACTACCAGGTCGTTTTGGGGAGCATCGACCGCGATCCAACCTTCGTAAAGCTCCTCGCCTCCTTTGGCGATACTCGCCCCGACAGGCCGCCAACTCCTGGAGAGGCAGTTCTCGCCCTGGTCACCCTGGATCAAAGGGGCCACCTCATCGAGCCCCCGGCGACCTCGATTTCCAGTTTCGGCTGGGGAGTCCCCAGAGTACTCGAGGCAGATTTCGCGGCTCTTCCCACTTGGTCGTCGGTCGAGAGTCCACTTCTCGAAGAGCTGGACACTCGGCTTCGTCGTGCCAAACCTGACGAAGAACCACCCGCTCTCGACCGCGCAAGCCTGGATGCCGGATTCCGATGGCTCGTAAAACGCCTGGGGTTGCCGCCGAATCTGGTCAAACCGCCACGATTTGCGATTCGTTGTTTCGAGTCCTTCGCGAGCTCGGACCCGCCCGAGCCATTGCTGCTCAACAGCTTCTTTCTTGGCGACCTCCAGAAGAGCAAGCGCCTGTTCAGCCAAGGGCGCGCTCCCAACAACCTACAGCTCTACCTGGGATGTAAGGCGCCGGGGCAACGCACAGACCTGCTTCATGATCGGAGTGCCCTCGAATCCGCGATCGCTCCACACCGAGTTCCGCCCGCACGCTGGCCAGGACCCGGTCGACACTCTTTGGTCCTGCTGCAACAGGCTGCGGTAAATCTCGCGCTGACCGACCTGGAAAAAAGGGGATTGCTCGCGGTAAATGGACCTCCCGGCACCGGGAAAACCACATTGCTCCGGGACTTGGTCGCCGCCATCGTGACCGCAAGAGCTGAGGCGATGGTCCGGTTCGACAACCCGGTGGACGCGTTCTCGCACTCTGGGCAAAAGCTCAAATCTGGTCCGGCTTGGCTTCACCTTTATCGGCTCGATCCCAGGCTCAAGGGATTCGAAATGATCGCGGCGTCCTCCAACAACAAGGCGGTCGAGAACGTCAGCGCCGCGTTACCCGCGTTGGATGCCATCGCCAGCGAAGCTTCCGACCAACGCTATCTGCGGACGGTCTCGGATGCCCTTCTCGAAAAGGATACCTGGGGTCTCGCGGCCGCCGTTCTTGGCAATGTCGCAAACCGCTCGCGTTTCAGGAATACGTTCTGGTGGGACCCGGACGTAGGCTTATCGACCTATCTCGCGGAGGCCGCCGGGACGCCTCAGTCGATCGAAGTCGTCGACCCAGAGACCGGTAAGACGACGACCCGTAGGCCACGCATCGTCACCGAGGAAAAGGCTCCCTCGTCTCCCGAGGAAGCCTTGATTCGATGGAAGAAGGCACGTGGAGCATTTCGCACCGCCTTGCGGCAAAGTCGCGAGAGCCTGAAGGAATTGGAAGAAGTACGACAGAAGGCGGCGGCTCTGCCGGGCCTGATCAACGCGTTGGAGGACCTTGAAGCGACGCTGCTTCGGCACATCGCTGCGGAGAAGTTGGCCCGGCAGAACCGAGAGGAGGCAGTGGCTCTGCTCGATCTCGCAACCGTCGAGTTCCGGCAACAGGAAGCGAAGCTTGCTTCGATGGCTCAACGAACGCCTGGGGTTCTGTCGCGTATCTTCCGAACGGAAAAGGCTCGAATTTGGGATCGGGAACGGGCTCCTGTCGAACAAGCGTTAGCGAAGGCAAAGTCCACGTACGCGGAAGCGTTGAGTCGACATGCCCTCGTAGAGGCCGAGCATCGCCGGATCGAGCTTGAACGGGAAAAGACACGTCTGGAGCTGTCGATGGCCGCCGATCGCCTTTCGGCGGCAAGCCTGGCGATCGAATTAGCCCGACAGATGCTCGGAGACCGTCTCGTTGGGGCGGAGTTTTTTGATCGCTCTCACCAAGCTCGACAGATGACGGTTCCCTGGCTCGCCGAAGAGCAGCAACGCCTCCGTGACGACGTGTTCCTCGCCGCGATGCAGCTCCATCGGACTTTTCTCGATGCCGCGGCCAAGCCACTCCGGCACAATCTCGGCGCCCTGATGAGCGTCTTCGGAGGACGCAGGCTTCCTACGCTGGAAAAGCAGGCCCTCCTGCCGGATCTTTGGGCCTCTCTTTTTCTCGTAGTACCTTTGATCTCGACGACGTTTGCCTCCGTTGAACGGATGCTGGGCGACCTTCCTTCAGAAACTTTTGGCTGGCTGTTCATTGACGAGGCTGGACAGGCCCTGCCGCAGGCCGCCGTTGGCGCTTTGTTTCGGACACGCCGGGCCGTGGTAGTAGGCGATCCGGTTCAGATCGAGCCGATCGTAGGGCTGCCCGACCGGTTGACCCATGCAATCTGCCAACACTTCCATGTGGACCCAAATCGCTGGAACGCCCCGGCCGCGTCGGCGCAGACGGTTGCCGATACCGCGACCGCCTATATGGCAAGTTTCGAAGGACGCTTCGGTAGCCGGGAAGTAGGGGTACCCTTGCTCGTTCACCGGCGCTGTTCGGAGCCTATGTTCGGGATCTCGAATGCCGTGGCCTACGAACAGCTAATGGTTCAAGCGAAAGGCCCGCGCGCTTCGAAGATCGGAGATGTTCTCGGACCCTCCTATTGGTTCGACGTAAGGAGTGGCGGCAGTGATAAATGGTGCCCGGAGGAAGGCAAGGTTGTGCTCGACTTGCTGGGGCGCCTGGCGGCGGCGAACGTCGAGCCGGATCTGTACATCGTTTCACCCTTCGCCCTCGTCGCCCAGAACCTTCGGGCGATCATCCGAGAGTCGACCTTTCTCTCCCCCTGGATTGAGGATCTTCCAAGGTGGACTGCCGAGCACGTCGGCACCGTACACACCGTTCAGGGCCGCGAGGCAGAAGCGGTTCTGTTTGTCCTCGGCGCTCCGACGAACGAGCAAGCGGGCGCTCGAAACTGGGCGGGTGGCTCGCCGAACCTTCTGAACGTCGCCGTCACCCGAGCCAAGGAGCGACTGTACGTGGTGGGAAATCGGAGTCTCTGGCGAGAGGCAGGAGTATTCCGCTCTCTGGATCAGCGGATGGGCCGATCCTCCTAATTTGAACCCTCCCCTCGAGGAGAGATCAGACCTTTCGCGCGGGCATCGAGATCGACTTCGGAGGACCCCTCGGCGGAAGGGTACTCAAACGTCGGGGTATCCTGGTGAGGCGGCCCGAAGAGGGCGGAGCACAACCTCAGTGCTCCGCCCAAGGATCGAGCCGCGAGAAAGTCGATCAGTACAGGTCGTTGATGCCGTTGCGGTCGTCGGTCTCGATCGTCGCCGGGTTGTTGTTGCAGGCGGAGACCGAGGGATACATGGTCGCCCCGGTGACCGTCGAATGGCCGAGACCGAGCAGGTGGCCGACCTCGTGGACGAAGATCCCCTCGGCGTAATACTCCGAGCCCGAGCAAGCCTCGCCCAATGTGGCGAGATTGTTTTTCTTGTTGGTCACCATGTCGGCGTCGGTGATCCGCACCGAGCCGTCCGCCCGGTTGACGTAATAGCCGGTGAAGGTCGCCGCGAGGCAGCTCCCGTTGCAGGCGTGGACCGGATCTTGGAAGTTGAGCATCGGCTGGCCGTCGCCCAGAGTGAAGCTCGCGATCGATCCGACCGTCGCGTTGATCCGGGTTCCCGTGCCGGCACCGTTCCAGGCGCTGTTCGAGACGATGGCGGTGCGAATGCGGGAGGCGCCTCCGTCGCCGTCAGTGATCGACGCGTTACCCCGGTTGTCGACGATCAGGTTCGGGGCGCCGTCCCAGGTGCGGCGCGGCGAGAGGAGGACGTAGGCCGAGAGGCTGCCGGCCGCGAGGGCGAGCAGGAGGGCGACGGCGACGAAACGCGTGATCTTCATGGTCTGGCTCTCCTGTCAGTCCTAGTTGGTGGCACGGCCCAGGGCCCGGGCGTCGCGGAGGATCGAGCTCTTCAAGGCGGCGAGGGAGATCGTCTTGACCGGAACTCCGCCCCCGACGAACGTCGCGCCCGCGTCCACCGCCGGCCGGGCCAGGTCGTTGCCCTTGGCGTCGCGCTCGATGCGGAACTGACCCTGCTGGTAGCCCAGCACCTTGGTGTGCCCGCCCTTTTCGGCCTCGAGGAAGAGCAGCTGACGCTCGCCTTTGCGGAAGGTCGGGAAGCCGCTCGCCTCGACGATGAAGTCACCGACCCGGCCGCCGAACGTGCGAACCACGATCACGCTGGGCGCTTTGCCGACGAGGTTCTCCTCGACCTGGATCACCGCCTCCGTGACGATCACCTGGCCGGTCTCGTTCCAGAACGAGCTGGTCGAGAGCACTTTGCCCTGGACGATCGCCGAGGCGTCCCGCACCAGGGTGCGCTGCGAGGTGAAGATGAAGGTCGAGGCGCCTGCCGACAGCGCGAACGCCATCGCCGACAAGGCAAAGAGGGCCAGAGGTCGCTTCATGAGTTTCCTCCTGGGCGGAGCGACACCGGGGCGAGCCCATCATGGGCGCGTCGGGTCTTCCTCGGGATCGATTTTCGATCTCTACCCCGGGAGTGCCGGCTTTCACGAAAACGTGACCGAATCGAGAGCGGCCGGGCGAAAAGGGGGGCGGGGCTCCAATTCGGGTGCCCCGCCCTGGCGAGCGCTCGAGGAGAAACGCGGGATCAGTACAGGTCGTTGATCCCGTTGCGATCGTCGGTTTCGATCGTGGCCGGGTTGTTGTTGCAGGCCGAGACGGAGGGATACATCGTCGCCCCGGCGACGGACGAGTGGCCGAGCCCGAGCAGATGGCCGACCTCGTGCACCATGATGCCCTCGGCGTAGTACTCCGAGCCCGAGCACGCCTCGCCCAACGTGGCGAGGTTGTTGGCCGTGTTGGTGACCATGTCGGCGTCGGTGATCCGGCGGGTGCCGTTCGGCCGCGTCGTGTAATAGCCGGTGAAGGTCGCCGCGAGGCAGCCGCCGGTGCAGGCGCCGAGCGGGTCGCGCAGGTTGAGCATCGGCTGGCCGTCACCCAAGGTGAAGCTCGCCACCGAGCCGACCGACGAGTTGATGCGGGTGCCGGTGCCCGCGCCGTTCCACGCCGAGGAGGAGACGATCGCGTTGCGGATGCGGGTGGTGCCGCCCGATCCGTCGGCGATGGTCGAGTTGCCGCGGCTGTCGACGATCAGGTTGGGCACGCCGTCCCAGGTGCGGCGCGGCGAGAGGAGGACGTAGGCCGAGAGGCTGCCGGCCGCGAGGGCGAGCAGGAGGGCGACGGCGACGAAACGCGTGATCTTCATGGTCTGGCTCTCCTGTCAGTCCTAGTTGGTGGCACGGCCCAGGGCCCGGGCGTCGCGGAGGATCGAGCTCTTCAAGGCGGCGAGGGAGATCGTCTTGGCCGGAGCTCCGCCCCCGACGAACGTCGCGCCCGCGTCCACCGCCGGCCGGGCCAGGTCGTTGCCCTTGGCGTCGCGCTCGATGCGGAACTGACCCTGCTGGTAGCCCAGCACCTTGGTGTGCCCGCCCTTTTCGGCCTCGAGGAAGAGCAGCTGGCGCTCGCCCTTGCGGAAGGTCGGGAAGCCGCTCGCCTCGACGATGAAGTCACCGACCCGACCGCCGAACGTGCGAACCACGATCACGCTGGGCGCTTTGCCGACCAGGTTCTCCTCGACCTGGATCACCGCCTCCGTGACGATCACCTGGCCGGTCTCGTTCCAGAACGAGCTGGTCGAGAGCACTTTGCCCTGGACGATCGCCGAGGCGTCGCGCACCAGGTCGCGCTGCGGGGTGAAGATGAAGGTCGAGGCGCCCGAGGGCAGCGCAAAAGCGGCCACCGCCAGGGCAAGAAGGACGGAAAGACGTTTCATGGAACGACCTCCTGATGGAGAGACACCGAGGCGAGCCCATCATGGACTCGGCGGGTCTCGCGCCGACCGGTCTTCGGTCTATACCCCGCAAGGTGCCTTCGGTCCGGAAATCGTGACAACTGTGATCTCCATTTTCGAGAGCCGGCGTTTGCACGGATCGGCAGTGTCGAAACGGTTGCGGAGAGCCCCTTGACCGCCCCGCGAGCGGCGTCTACGCTCGCCTCCGCGAAAGGGCCGCCCGATGAAAGTCACCGAACACCTCGCTCGAGCCGAGCGCCCGCTGATCAGCTTCGAGATCATCCCCCCGTTGCGCGGCGGCAACCTCCGGCAGTTGCTCGATCTGATCGAGGAGCTCGCGCGGTTTTCCCCCCCCTTCATCGACATCACGAGCCACGCGGCCGAAGTCCTCTACGAGGAGCGTTCGGACGGCGGCGTCACCCGCAGGGTGAAACGCAAGCGCCCCGGCACGCTCGGGCTGTGCGCGTTGATCCAGAACAAATACGGCATCGACGCCGTGCCCCACATCCTCTGCCAGGGCTTCAGCCGGGAGGAGACCGAGGACTTCCTGATCGAGCTTCGCTACCTTGGGATCGACAACGTCCTCGCGGTCCGTGGCGACGACAGCGGATTCGCCAAGCCGCTCCAGTACGGCCGGAGCGCGAACCCCTTCGCGATCGACCTCGTGCGCCAGGTCCGCGGGCTGTCGCAGGCCCATTATCTGCAGGCCGATCTTCTCGACGCCGATCCGCTCGATTTCTGCATCGGGATCGGCGGCTACCCCGAGAAGCACTTCGAGGCCCCGAACCTGCTCACGGACGTGCGGCGGGCCAAGGAGAAGGTGGCGGCCGGGGCGGACTACATCGTCACCCAGATGTTCTTCGACAACCGGCACTACTTCCATTACGTCGATCTCTGCCGTCAGGAAGGGATCGAGGTGCCGATCATTCCAGGCCTGAAGATCCTCACCACGCAAGCGCAGCTCTCGACGATCCCGCGCAACTTCTACGTCGAGATTCCCGCGGCCCTGGCGGACGCGATGGCCTCGGCGCCGCCCGAGCGCTCCATGGAGATCGGCGTGGACTGGGCGCAGCGGCAGACCGAGGAGCTACTCGCCCGCGACGTGCCGGCGGTGCACTTCTACGTCATGCAAAGCGCCAAGGGGGTCTCGAAGCTGATGAGCCGCCTCGCGGTTCCGGCGGCCGCCCCGGCGTGACTCGGGCTGCGGCTCAGTAGTCCTCGTCCTCGTCGTACGAGTCGACCTTTCGGCCGGTCACCATGTCGCGGTTGCGCTCGGCCGAGCGGACCTCGTCCTTGAGGTAGCAGCGATTGTCGCGCCGGTCGAAGGTGTAGGCGCGGCACCGGTCGTCCTCGTAGCAGGCGCGCTTGCAGCGATCGACCGAGTAGGCGTCGAAGCGGCGATAGTCGGCGCCCCGCCGGTCGTAGCCGCGCTCCTCGGTCAGGGAGACGTCCCCGCCGCCGTAATCTTCATCGTCCCCATGATCGTCGTCCTCGTCGACCTTGTAGCCGGTGACCATGCGGGAGTCGTACTTCTGCGAGTTGATCCGCGTCTTCAAATAGCAGATCTCGGCTCGCGTATCCCAGGTGTAGGCGCGACAGCGGTCCTCGCCGGCGCAGGCCCGCTTGCACTCGCGAAGGCCCCGTGCCCGGAAGGAGTCGTAGTCGTTCCCCTTGCGGTCGTAACCCGGCTCCTCGGTCAGCTCGCCCCGGCGACCATACCCACCGTCGTGATCCCCGTGATCCCCGCGACCCCCGTGGTGGTCGCCGTGGTCCCCGGAGTCGTACGAATCCCGCCTATAACCGGTGACCGAGCCGATCGCCTCCTTCTTCGAGTTGATCCGGCTCTTCAGGTAGCAGGTCGCGTCGTTGGTGAAGGTGTAGGCCTGGCAACGGTCGTCGCGCCGGCAGGCGGCCTGGCAGCGTTGGACGTCGGGAACGCGAAACGAATCGTAGTCGTCCCCTTTGCGGTCGTAGCCCCACTCCTCAGTGAGATCCTGGGCCACCGCGGCGACGGGAGCGACGGAGAAGGCAAGGGCAGCGAGCACCAGGGCGGGGGACAGAGACAGGCGGGACATGGCAGATCTCCTTTGGCGGCCGAAGTGTATCGCTTTGGGGTCGCCGGCTTCGTGCGCCAAGCCGGCCCAACAACCTGGCCTCAAGCTTGCTTCCCGTCGCTGCGCACGGGTAACATCCCGCCCCTCCCATCGAGCTACCTGCGACAGGGCGGTTCCTCCCGGTGAAAGGTCCTGTAAACGATGCGCCGCATTCTCGCTCCTCTCCTCCTCCTTTCCGCCGTCGGCGCGACCTCCGCTGGCGCCGCGACCTTGCCCGATCCGCGCACCGCCCAGCCGGCGGCCCGCCTTGGGGCTCTGATCGATCGGATCAAGATCGAGCAGGCGAAGATCAAGACGATGGAAGCCCGTTTCGTCCAGCATCAGGAGAGCTCGATGCTCGCCGAGCCCGAGACGTCGACGGGATCGTTTTCCTACTCGGCACCCGACCGGGTCCGTTGGGAGTACGCCACGCCGAATCCGATCTCGGTCGTCATCGTCGGCGACACGATGACCACCTGGTACCGCGACCTGAATCGGGCCGAGACCGTGAAGGTCGGCCGATATTCGGCCCAGGTGTTCAAGTACCTCGGCGCGAGCGGCTCGATGAAGACGCTGCTCGAATATTTCACCGCGGTGCTTCGCACTTCGACGAAGAAGGGCGTGCCGTATCGGCTCGAGCTCACCCCCCGCTACGCCCGGATCGCCAAGCGCCTGAAGTCGATGACGCTCTGGATAGACGACGAGAAGTTCTTTCCGGTGCACCTCGAGTACGTCGACGCGGAGGGAGACAAGACGGAGTACGACCTCAAGGATCTCAAGCTCAACGGCCCGGTCCCCGGCGACCGTTTCGTGCTCAAGCTCCCTCCGGGCGTCGAGACCAAGGTGATCGACCTCGATCGGTCCGGCAAGAAGCCCGCCCCGACGCAACCTCACTAGAACTTTCACTATAGGACGCCGACGGTCCGGGAGCTCCGAGGAGCTCCCGCGGATCGCGCGGCATGCGCCGACCGATCGCGCGCAGGAGATTCGGATGCCGCTGTCTTTCTCGGTGCGGGGCATGGACGGCCGCGCGCGTTGGGCTCGTCTCGAAACCCCGCACGGCGCGATCGACACCCCGGCGTTCATGCCGGTCGGCACGCTCGGCGCGGTCAAGGGGATTCCGCCCCAGCTGCTCGAGGAGGCCGGAGCCTCGATCCAGCTCTCGAATCTCTACCACCTGACGCTCCGCCCCGGAATCGACGTCATCGAGCGGCTCGGCGGGCTCCATGCCTTCTCCGGCTGGCGGCGGCCGATCCTCACCGACAGCGGCGGTTTCCAGGTCTGGAGCCTCGGCGGACTTCGTCGCGTGGACGACGACGGGGTGACTTTCAAAAGCCACCTCGACGGGTCGCCTGTCCGCTTCACCCCCGAGAGCGTGGTCTCCTCCCAGGTCCGGATGGGCGTCGACATCGCGATGGTGCTCGACGAATGCCCTCCCTATCCGGTCGAGCGCGACGCGGCCGAGGCCGCATGGCGTCGCACCCTCGCCTGGGAGCGTCGGGCGCGGGAGTCCTGGCCGGGGGGACCGGGAGGACTGTTCGGGATCGTCCAGGGGAGCGCCTATCGCGACCTGCGAGAGCGGGCCGCGGCCGACCTTTCGGCGCTCGATTTCGACGGCTACGCCATCGGCGGGGTCTCGGTGGGAGAGCCTGAGGCCGAACGGCGGGCCGCGGTCGAGTGGACCGCCCCGTGCCTGCCGGAAGACCGGCCCCGCTATCTGATGGGGGTAGGCACGCCGGAGGACATCCTCCATGCCGTCCGCTGTGGCATCGATATGTTCGATTGCGTCCTTCCGGCACGGAACGCCCGCCATGGCCTGCTGTTCACGAATGCCGGGCCGCTCAAGATCAGAAACTCCGCCTACAAGGACGACCCCCGTCCGCTCGATCCGGACTGCGGCTGCCCGACCTGCGTGCGGATCTCACGAGCCTTCCTGCACCACCTTTTCCGAGCCGGCGAAATTACCGCGCCGGTCCTCGCGACCCTCCACAACATCCGCTATTACCTTGACTTTATGGGGCGCCTTCGGCAGGCTATCCAACTCGGCGCGCTCTCGAACTCGGTTCCCCCTCCGGCCTTCCGGACGGCGGAAGGGCCTGCGAGCGAAAGCCAGGCTTGAGGCGAACGGCGGGCGCCCCGCCGGATCTTCCCACCCCCGCGAACCGAAGTGCCGGCCCGGCCGGACCGGCGGGAGCCGTCAGGATGAACGCGATGAACCCATGTCTTTGGCTGGCCTTCCAGGCCGAGCCCGCCCGAAGTCCGCTGCTGAGCATCGTTCCGATGCTCGCGATTTTCGCCATCTTCTACCTCGTCTTGCTCTTGCCGATGCGTAAGCGGCAAAAGGCCCTGCAACAGACCCTCGAGACGCTGAAGCGCGGCGACCGCGTGGTCACCTCGTCCGGCATCTTCGGCGAGGTCTACGCGATCGAGGGGAGCACGATCACGCTCAAGGTCGCCGACAACGTCCGCATTCGCTTCGCCAAGTCGGCGATCGCGGGCCTCGAAGCCGACGAGGACAAGGGAGGAAGCAACGCATGAAGTCGTCGAATCTGTTGTCGCGAGGAATCCTGATCGGCGCCATCCTGGCGCTGTCGGTCTGGTTCTTCTACCCGCTCGACAAGAAGATCAAGCTCGGCCTCGATCTTCAGGGAGGCATGCACCTGGTCCTGCAGGTGCAGACGGACGACGCGCTCCGCGCCGATTCCGACTCCGACATGCAGCGGTTGGTCAGCGAGGCCAAGGACAAAGGGATCTCGATCTCCCCGACGCGCCTAAGCCCGACTTCGTTCGAGATCGGGGGGCTCACCCCCGAGACCAAGGACGGGCTCGGCCAGCTCGTGCGCGCGAACTTGCCCGCCTGGGATTCCAAGGAGAACGGCGACAAGGTCGTCCTCTCGATCAAGCCCGCCGAAGCCGCGCGGACCCGCGACCTCGCGGTGACGCAGGCGGTCCAGACGATCCGCAACCGCATCGACGAATTCGGCGTCGCCGAGCCCGTGATCACCCCGGCCTCGGGCTATCGGGTGGTGGTCCAGCTCCCCGGCGTCGACGATCCGGAGCGGGTTCGGCGTCTGATCAAGAACGTCGCCTTCCTGGAGTTCCGGCTGGTGCGGGGCGGCCCGGCGCCGACCCCCGAGGCGCTCGGTGCCGTCGCACCGAACCTCGAGATCCTTCCTGGCGACATCCGCGACGACGTGACCCGCACGGTCACCGGCAAGCAGTACTACCTGGTGGAGAAGCAACGGGTGATCACCGGGCGTGACCTGAAGACCGCTCGCCCCGGCCAGGGTCGCCTGGGCGAGCCGGTCGTGAACTTCAGCCTCACCGCCCAAGGGTCGAAGCTGTTCGGTGACGCGACGGGCGCGAACATCGGCACGGGGCTCGCGATCATCCTGGACGGGAAGGTCGTTTCGGCTCCGCGGATCAACGCCCGGATCACCGACTCCGGCGTGATCGAGGGAGGTTTCACCCAGCAGGAGGTGGACGACCTCACGACGACGCTCCGGTCCGGCTCGCTGCCGGCCGGTCTCACCTACCTCGAAGAGCGGACGGTCGGTCCTTCGCTCGGCCGCGACTCGATCCGTCAAGGCCTCCTCGCCGGCATCGTCGGCACCTCGGCGATCATTCTGGCGATGTTGGTCATCTACGCGCTTTCGGGCATGGCCGCCGTCATCGCATTGGCCCTGAACGTGGTCATCCTGTTCGGCGGTCTCGGCATGTTCCACTCGACGCTCACGCTGCCCGGCATCGCGGGCATCATCCTGACGATCGGCATGGCGGTCGACGCCAACGTCCTGATCTTCGAGCGCATCCGGGAGGAGCTCAAGGCCGGAAGGACCGTCCGTTCCGCGATCGACCTGGGCTTCGAGCGCGCGCTTTCAGCGATCATCGACGCCAACGTCACCACCCTGATTTCCGCGCTGTTCCTGTTCCAGTTCGGCACCGGCCCGGTCCGCGGCTTCGCCGTCACCCTCTCGATCGGTCTGCTCGCCTCCATGTTCACCGCGGTGTTCGTCAGCCGCTGGCTCTTCGATCTGGCGCTCCACAACCGCCGGGTCGAAAAGCTCTCGATCTAGCCCGCGCGAGCCAGGAGACACCAAGGAGCACACGATGCAGCTGATCAAAGAAACTCACATCGACTTCATGAAGTACCGGAAGTTCTGGATCGTCGTCTCGTTCGCGTTGGTCGCGCTCGGCGTGGTGGCCATTTTCTGGAGCGACTGGATCCGTCTGGGCATCGACTTCGAGGGGGGCACGCAGGTCAATGTCCTGTTCAAAGACCAGCCCCAGGTCGACGAGCTCCGCCAGTTGATCGGCGGCGCGGGAATCACCGATCCGCAGATCCAGCGCTTCGGCGACGGGGACTCCAAAGAAGTGCTGATCAAGACCCCGATCCTCAAAGGCGCAGAGGAGGGCAGCCGCGACAAGGTGGTGGCGGCGCTCAACCGCCGGTACAACCAGAACCTCGGCGACAAAGCCGACCTGAACGCGATCGGATCGGACGCCGTCGCGGGCCTTCTCGTCCAAAGCGATCCGGACGCCGTGGCAGGGCAGGGCGCCGAAGCGGCGAGAGCCCACTATGCCGAAGTGGCCGACAAGGTGCTCGCCGAGCGCCACAAGGTGGGCATCCTCACCGACTGGAACGCCTTGAGCAAAGTCGACGGCGTGAGTCCGAAGGTACTTTCGGCCCTCCAGGCAAAGGCTCAACTCGGCGATTACTCGATCGTCGGCGTCGAGACCGTCGGCCCGCAGATCGGCAAAGAGCTACGCGGTCAGGGATTCTGGGCGGTCGCCCTGTCGCTGGTCGGCATGCTGGTCTACATCGCGTTCCGGTTCGAGCTTCGGTTCGGCATCGGCGCCGTGATGGCGAGCCTTCACGACGTCCTGGTGACGATCGGCATGTTCGCGATCTTCCGCTTCGAATTCAACCTCACCACGGTCGCGGCATTCCTCACCCTGGTTGGTTACTCGGTCAACGATACGGTCGTCATCTTCGACCGGATCCGCGAGAACATGCGGAAGAACAAGCGGAAGCCGCTGATCGAGACGATGAACGAGAGCATCAACCAGACGCTCTCCCGAACCATCCTGACCTCCGGCCTCACGCTGCTTTCGGTCATCGCGTTGCTGATCTTCGGCGGCCCGGTGCTGCGCGGATTCGCCTTCGTTCTGGCGGTCGGCATCGTCGTGGGTACCTACTCGTCGATCTACGTCGCGAGCCCGTTCGCACTGCTGTGGGAGCAGTACTTCGGAGCCGATGCCAAGTCGCGCAAAGCGGCCCAGAAGAAGGCGGCTTCGGCGGCGTAAAATCCCGCTCCCGGTAGCTCGCCAAACGGTGGCCCTCCGTACGGGGCCGCCGTTTTTCATTTTCGGCGTTTCCCCTCGCCCTATAATCGGTCCATGCCTCTCGGCGCGAAGAAGCTTCCGCCACCGCCGGTCGCCGCGCGACCCGCCGTCAAGATCGAAGACGTCATCCGGCAGCTCGAGCTCACCGGCCGGCCCGTCGACGAGAGCTTCCTCCGTACGGTCTACGACTTCTCGGTGCGGATGCACGGCGACCAGCTTCGCCGTTCGGGCGAGCCGTACATGATCCACCCGCTCCAGGTCGCCTATCAGCTCGCGGAGCTGAAATTCGACCAGACCTGCGCGGCGGTCGGCCTTCTGCACGACGTGATCGAGGACACGCTCACCACCCGAGAGTTTCTGGAAGCGGAGTTCGGCGTCGAGGTCGCGGAGCTGGTCGACGGCGTCACGAAGATCGGCCGGCACGAGTACGTGCGCCGCGATGACGCGCAGGCCGAGACCTTCCGCAAGATGATCCTCGCCTCGGCCAAGGACATCCGGGTGATCGTGATCAAGCTCGCCGACCGGCTGCACAACATGCAGACGCTGGAACACTTGGCGGTCGAAGCGCGGCAGCGGATCTCGCGCGAGACGCTCGAAATCTACGCTCCGATCGCCCATCGGCTCGGCATGGCGCGCGTCAAAGGGGATCTCGAAGACCTCGCCTTCTACCACCTGTTTCCGCTCCAGTACGCCGAGCTCTACTCGAAGATCGAGGAGAAAAAGAAGCTTGGCGAGTCGCTCACGCTGCGCGTTCGCGATCGGCTCTCCCGGACGCTCGAGGCGGCCGGGATCGAGGCGGAGATCAGCTTTCGGATCAAGCGCTACTACTCGATCTACGAGAAGCTGCGGCGGCAGGGGATCGACATCTCCCAGCTGTACGACTATCTGGCTTTTCGCATCGTCACCGGCAACCTTCGCGACACTTACGGCGCGCTCGGGATCGTCCATCAGGGATGGCGGCCGATCCCAGGCCGCTTCAAGGACTACATCGCGATGCCGAAGCCGAATCTCTACCAGTCGCTCCACACGACCGTGGTGGGCGACGGGGGGCAGCCGTTCGAGGTGCAAATCCGCACCCGCGACATGGACCTGATCGCCGAAGAAGGCATCGCCGCGCACTGGCGCTACAAGGAAGGCCGGCCTGGCGTCCGCGAGAAGGACGGCGACAATGTGGTGTGGCTCCGCCAGTTGCTCGAGTGGCAGCAGGAGGTCCCCGATTCGCGCGCGTTCCTCACCGCGCTCAAGGTCGACCTCTATCCCGACGAGGTCTACGTCTTCAGCCCCAAGGGAGAGGTTTTCGCCTTCCCGCGCGGGGCGACGCCGCTCGACTTCGCGTACCACGTGCACACCGACCTCGGCCATCAATGCTCCGGCGCGCGGGTGAACGGGCGCCTGGTGCCGATCCGGACCGCCCTGCAAAACGGCGATCTGGTCGAGATCCTCTCCACGCCGGGGCGTCAACCGAGCCGAGACTGGCTCACCTTCGTCGTCACCTCGCGGGCCAAGAGCAAGATCCGCCAGTGGCTGAACGTCCAGCAAAAACAGCGGGCGGTCGAAATCGGCCGCCGGATCTTCGAAAAAGAGGCTCGCCGCTACAAGCTGAACCCGAAGAAGATCCTAGAGAGCCCGGAGCTCTCGAAGTACACCGCGGAAGAAGGGATCGGAAAGCCGGACGACTTGCTCGCCCGGATCGGTTTCGGCAAAGTCGAGGTCCGTCAGGTGCTGACCCGGGTGGTGGGTGACGAGAAGCTCGCCGAAGTCGCCCCGCCGAAGCCCAGCCCCCTCCGGCAAGCGGTCGGGCGACTCCTGCCTTTCGGCAACGGACCGATCCTCGTCAAAGGACAGGGAGATCTGCTCGCCTATCTGGCCAAGTGCTGCAATCCCCTTCCCGGCGAGGACATCTTGGGCTACGTGACGCGGGGACGAGGGGTTTCCGTCCATTCGGCCGATTGCCCGAACGTGAAGAACCTGCTCTACAACCCCGATCGGGAGATCGAGGTCGAGTGGGCGCGCCGGAGCGAGGACCGCTACCGGATCGCCTTGACGATGGAGGCTGACAATCAACCCGGCGTACTGGCCCGCGTCACCGAGGCGATCACCAAAGCGGAAAGCAACATCTCGCAGATCTCCGCCGAAACCGAAGGGGAGCACGCGAGAGTCGAAGCCGTCGTCGAGCTGCGCGACCGCAAACACCTCGACAAGTTGCTTCGCAACGTTCGAACCATCGCCGGGGTACGGCGGGTCGAGCGCCGGATGTCCGGCATCGGGACCGACGACTCGCTGTAGGCGCCTGAAGCGGAACGAAAGGAAGGGAATGACGAGGGAGCCGCCGAAGCGGACTCCCCTCACTTCGCGGCGGTCTGCTCCGGAGTCCAGGTGCGAACGGGCGGCTTGGTGACGGCACCGCTCCGCAGGCAACGGGTGCAGACGAGGACGCGGCGCACGACGCCAGCGACCACGCCACGGACCCGCTGAAGATTCGCCTCATTCCTTCTCGGCGTCACGTTGTGCGCGTGGCTGACGTTACGGCCGAACTGCGTGCCTTTGCCGCAAACCTCACATTGCTTGGCCATCTGACTTCTCCTGACTTTTTGCTCATCGGGAGGCACACGTCGGCAACCGCCCGAGAGGAGCGCGGAGACTAGCAGAAATCCGGCAAGGCCCGCAAGAAGCTTCTAGGCGTCGACCTTCACGAAGAAATCAGCTTCTTGAGCGTCTCCAACCGGGGGCGCAATCGCCCGAATTCGTCGCGGATCGGGCCCGCTCGCTCGGCGGCTCTGGCGCGGTTTGCCAGGTGGAGCTCGAACTCCGCCCGGTGCCTTTCGATCTCGCGCGTATGGGCCTCGATCTCTTTGGCGTGCTGCTCTTGCCGTCGCCGTCCATCGGCGAGGCTTCGTTCATGCGCGAGGGCGAATTGCTCTCCCGGGACCGCCGTACCCAACACGGGCCGGTCGCCATCTTCGCGGAAGCTCTTGATCATTCGCTCGTCGAAATCGATCGAGCTTTGGATTTCCGCTCCCTTCTTCCTCGCCTCCTCCAGGCGGTGAGCGGCTTCGATACCCGCTTGGTTCGAAGCTCGCGCCGATGCCTCGTGCTTCTCGATCTCCTCCTGAACCGTCGCGTGTTGGCGACTGAGCTCTTCGAGCCGTCCGCCGTGCTCGCGCGTGAGATGCTCCGCGATCTCCGCATGAGCCGCCCTCGGGTTTGCACCGTGCGACGCGCGAAGCTGATTCTCCGTGATGTCCTCGGAGGGGTTTTCACCCGGCAGAGTGCCGATCGTGATCCCCTCTTCGCGCTCCTCCTCCACCGCGGTCGAGAAATCTCCGAAACCCCGGAGCTTCCCCGCGAGCTGCCGGCGGACCTTGTTTCCAGGTCGCACCGCCACGCCGCGCTGAATGTGATCCGCGTGGATCAATTCATGCCCCAGCTGAAGGTGAACCGGCGAATCCTCGACCACGTGCTCTTGGGTTCCCTTGTCGAAGGTCGTAACTTGGTTCGGTTTCGCGATAGCCGGCAAATGGACGAACGAGCCGGAGCCGCGCGTTTTGTCGAAAGATGCTTCCGCGTTGTTGGGCACAGCGACGGCATCTCTGTTCGGTTGGTCAGGGTGGGTTCCAACCCTCACATCATGCTGGTTGTCGATCAGCCGCCGGAGAAGCCTGTAGCCCGCGTGCTTGCGCCCTTCGTCGGCCACCGGATGGGAGGAGAAGGAGACTCGATCGCCGTCACGCTTGACCTGCGCCCCGCTTGAGCCGAGCAGCGCGTTCAGGTGCGCGAGGTGCCGATCCTGCACCCCGGTCTCGCCATGAAGGCTGAGGGTTCGCTGAAGGGGCGAATCACCGGCCGCCGCGAGGGTTTCGATCGAATGCCCAAGTCGTTCCGCCCTTTCGACAGACAGCTCGGATACGGGCTCCCGACCCGCCTCCGCCGGGCCACAGCGGCTGGACATGTCCGCAGGGGAAGTCGCGGTTTGGGATGCCGAAGGAGCCCGGGTGAACACGCTCGTGGTTTCTTTGGGTGGTTCTCGGCTCTGGAAGAGCTTAGCTCCGCCTGGCGAGAAAAACGTGGGTGGCCCGCTCCCCGGCTACGGTCTTTTCGACCTCGTAGCCGAGGGCGGGCAAATCGAGGCCCTCGAACAGATTTTCACCGCGGCCGAGCAGGACCGGCGCGAGCGCCAGATGGAGCCCGTCGACCAGGCCGGCTTGAAGGTATTGGCGAACGGTCGCCACTCCACCTCCGAGCCGGACGTCCCGTTCTCCGGCGGCGTCTTTCGCCCGCTCGAGGGCGGCGTGGATCCCCTCGGTCACGAAGTGGAAAACCGTACCCCCGGCCATCTCGAGCGAGGCGCGCGGGTGATGGGTCAGCACGAAAACGGGGGTGTGGTACGGAGGCTCGTCACCCCACCAACCCTTCCAACTCTCGTCGGGCCAAGGGCCGCGCACGGGTCCGAACATGTTACGCCCGAGGATCCAGGCGCCGAAGTTCAAGAAGCCGACCTCCGCCATCTCGTTGTCGACCCCCGTCTCGCCCGGACCTTGACCATGCATTCGTTGCCAGACGCGGGTGAAGAAGAACGCCTGCATCATCTCGGGGCCCCGCTCGCCGAGGGGGTGATCCAGGCTTTGATTCGGCCCCGCGCCGTAGCCGTCGAGAGAGAGACCGAAACTGCGGACCAGGAGCTTCGACAAGGCCGTTCCTCCTTCGTGTCGGGTGTTCGCCGAGCGTCAAGGCGCGGCCGTCTTGGCGCTCGATTCGCCTTCGGGCAGTAGATACCGCTTCATGAATTCGACCATGGCGACGAACTGGTAGTCCTGATTCTCCTTCTTCGCGAACCCGTGGCCTTCGTTCGTTCCGAGCAGATACCAGACCGGAACGCCGTTCTTCCTTACCGCCGAGACGATTTGCTCCGCCTCGCCGCGCGGCACGCGTGGGTCGTTCGCCCCTTGGATGACGAACAACGGCTTGCCGATCTTTCCGGCGTTGGCGAGCGGCGCGGTGCGCTCGAAGTAGGCGCGCATCGCCGGGTCGCGCTCGTCTCCGTATTCGACCCGCCTGAGATCGCGGCGGTAGTCCTCGGTATTCGTAAGGAAGGTCGCGAAGTTCGAGATGCCGACGATGTCGATCGCTCCTCGCAGCCGATCGGAATAGCGCGTGGCGGTCGCGAGCGACATGAAGCCGCCGTAGCTGCCGCCATAGACCATGACCCGCGAACCGTCGAGACCCTCTTGTCGGCCAATCCAATCGAGCAGCGTTCCGACGTCCTCGACCGCGCCGTCGCGCGCCATGCCGTTGTCCAGGCCGACGAACGTCTTGCCGTAACCGGTCGAGCCGCGTACGTTCGGCTCGAGGAGCGCGACGCCGAGCTGGTCGAGCAGATAGTTCCAACGGCTCATGAAGTTGGGCCGCGATTGGGCTTCCGGCCCGCCGTGGATCATCACCAATACCGGCCGCTTACCCTCGAAGCGCGGCGCCGGCCGATAGAGCAGGCCGCTGATTTCGCGGCCGTCGAAGCTCTTCCAGCGCACCACCTGGGGATCCGGGAGGGAGAGGACCACGCCCCCCGTCTCGCTTTCGGTCCAGCGGCTGACGGCACCCGTCGCCAGGTCGAGAGTGAAGACATCGGAGGGCGCGGCGGAGCTGCCGACCGAGAACGCCAACTGCCCTCCGTCGCGATGGAACTCCATCCGCCCGATCACTCCTACCGGTACACCGGCCACCTCGCGTTCGGCACCGCTGCCCATGTCGAACCGATAGAGCTTGGACACCCCCTCCTGGTTGACCGCGAAGGCGAGGGCCTGTCCCGTCCGAGAGAGGTCGAACCGCTCCACGTCGAACGAACGCCGAGCGCTCAAGCGGCGAACCTCGCCGCTCGCCAGGTCGAGGAGGGCCAGATAGGAAACCTCGTCTCCCTGGTCGGTGAGGACGTAAGCGTGCTTGCCGTCCGGATGGAACAGGGCATCGCGCCAGGAGACCGGCCGCGCGGATTCGGGTGTCACGCGAGTTTTGGTTCCGGTCGCGAGATCGACGGTGTAGAGGCGGCTCTCGCTCACCGAAAGCCGCTCTTCGACGAGCAACGACCGGTCGTCAGGCGCCCAGTCGGAGACCGACCAGCCGCCCCCCTTCGCCTCGAATACCCGGCGGTCGGACTTGGAATTTAGGGGGTCCATCACGTAGAGGTCGCGGTCTGCGCCGTTCCTCCGAGTCGAGCCGTAGGCGATGCGATCGCCCGCGTTGCTCCAGACCAGTCCTTCGTTCTGGGACCGTCCGCCGTCGGAAAGCAGCGTCTGCCGGCCGTCGGCGAGGTCGAGGCGGTAGATCTGCCGGAATTCGTCCCCCCCTTGATCCTTGAGGAAGAGGAGGTATTTGCCCGCGACCGGCTCAAAGCTCGCCTCAGTCACCGGCTCCGCCGAGAACGTGAGCTGGGTCCGGGCTCCACCGGGGATCTTTACACGATGGATCTGCGCCGTGTTGCCGAAGCGCGTGGCGACCAGCACCTGATGCTCCACGGGATGCCAATCGACAAAGCTCGCGCTACGCGACTCCGCATAGCGAGCCACGTCCGCCGCGAGCGCGCCGGGCACTGCCGGCATTCCGTCGGCGACCAGAGCGGGAGGCACCGGGACGGCGGGAGCCGCGACGGCGAGGGCGGCGGATGAGACGACCGAACAGGCGAGGAGGGGGAGGAGAATTCGGCGCATGGAGGTTTGCTCCCGGAGGCGATGTGATTCGCGGTCTTTCGAGTCGGCCGAGCCCGCCGAGCGTAGCGAGGTCCGGCGCGCTTCCGCAAGAAAAAGGCGACGAAGCGCGGTCGGGCCGGTCAGGCCGACCCTCGACCCAAACTCCTTCACGCCTTGACAATCCACGCGCGAACCGGTCTAATGACTGACTGGTCAGTCGAGTGACTGGTCCGTCAAAATGATTACCGAGAACCCACAGCGCCGAACGAAGAGGGACGTGCTCGCCGAGTTTCGTCATGGCGAGATCCTCGTCGCGGCTCGGAAGGTCTTCGCCGAGAAGGGCTTCGCCGGCGCTTCGGTCGATGAGATCGCGCAGGCCGCCGGGGTGGCCAAGGGAACGATCTACCTCTACTACCCGTCCAAGCGCGACATCTACTTCGCTGCGCTCCGGGAAGGGCTGTCGGCCCTGGCCGCGAAGACACAAGAAAACGTGCTCGCCGCCGACACCCTCCTGGCCAAGCTCCGCGCTTACGTCGAGACCAAGCTCCGGTACTGCGAGGAGCACCGGGACTTCTTCAAGATCTACTTCGCCGAGTTGGGCAACATGGTGACCCAGCACGCGACGCCGGATCGCCGATTCGAGCAGATCTACCTCGACCAGGTGGCGCTGCTCGAACACGCCCTGCGCGAGGGGAGCGAGCGGGGAGACGCCCGCCAGCTTCCGTCACGGGCGGTGGCCTTCGCGATCGCCAACCTCACCCGCGGCGCGGTCACCCAGCGCTTGGTCGGCTGGACCGAAGGTTCGATCGAGCACGAAGTCGAGCTCCTCGTCGACCTCGTCTGGAAAGGGATCTCCGCACCATGAAATCGCCGTCACGAGCTTCCCGGAGAGCGCCAGGAGCGGCTCTCGTCGGAGCCCTCTTGGTTTTCGGCGCGACCTCGAGCGTCGCCCACGCGCAGACCGGAAGGACGCTCCCTCCCGCATTTCTCGGCGGCGTCCCCGACGCGAAAGCCGATCCGAATCCGCTTCGCCTTACCTTGGCCGAGGCGGTCGCGCGGGGGCTGGACCACAACTTGGGCGCGCTCCTTGCGGAGCGGAGCGTCGAGGCCGCGGAAGCCGCGCGCGACAAGGTGGTCGCCGACCTCCTGCCGCAGATTTCGGCCGACAGCTACTTCGCGCGCCAGACGCTCTCGCTCGCGGCGTTCGGCTTCAGCTTCCCCGGCTCGCCGACGATCATCGGGCCGTTCCAGGTCCTCGACGCGCGCGCCAAGATTCGGCAGACCCTCTTCGACTGGAGCCTGCTCGAAAAAAGGCGGGCCGCCTCCTCGACGCTCGAGGCGGCGCGCCAGACCTATCAAGATGCGCGCGGTCTGGTCGTCCTGGTCTGCGGGAATCTCTACCTCCAGGCGGTGGCGTCCGAGACCCGGGTGGCCGCGGTCGAAGCACAGGTCGAGGCGGCCCGATCGATCTTCCAGCTCGCCGAGGATCGGCACACCGCGGGCTACGTCGCAGGGATCGACGCCCTCCGCTCGCAGGTCCAGCTTCGGGCGCAAGAGCAGCGGTTGATCGCGGCGAAGAACGACCTCGCCAAACAGAAGCTGACGCTCGGGCGCGCGATCGGGCTGCCGCCCGGCCAGGAGATCGAGCTGGTCGACCGGGTGCCCTATGCCGAGCTGCGGCCGGTCCCGCTCGCCGAAGCGCTCCAAACCGCGCTCGCGACCCGCGCCGACCTCAAAGCAGCGACGGCGAAAGTCGAGGCGGCGAAGGAGACCCTCCGGGCGATCCGGGGCGAGCGCCTCCCCTCGCTCGTCGGCTCGGCCGACTACGGCGAGATCGGCAACAACACCGGCAACTTGAACCATACGTTCAACTACACGCTGGCGCTTCGGGTGCCAATCTTCGAAGGAGGACGCGTCGAAGCGAAAGCCGCCGACGCAGAGGCGGTGCTCGGGCAGCGGGAAGCGGAGCTCGCGGATCTCTCCTCGCGCGCCGATTTCGAAGTGCGCACGGCGCTGCTCGACCTCGAAGCGTCCAGCGAGCGCGTCCATGTCGCCGAGGCGACGCGGGATCTCGCCGAGCAGGCGCTCACCCAGGCGAAAGACCGCTTCTCGGCGGGAGCCGCCGGCAGCATCGAGGTGGTGCAGGCCCAGGAGGCCGTGGCGACGTCCGAAGACGGATACATCTCGAGCCTCTACGACCACAATGCCGCGAAAGCGGCGCTCGCCCTCGCCCTGGGCGTGGCCGAGCCGGCCTATCTCAAGTACTTGCGAGGGGAATCCGCGCCATGAGCGACACCGCATCTCCATCCGCCGGCAACGGCCGGCGATTGAACCGTTCCCGCGTCGCCCTGGTGGGGACGATCGCCCTCGTCGCCGCGTTGGCCGGCGGCGTTTGGGCCTGGTGGCATCTCGCCGGTCGCGTCTCGACCGACGACGCCCAGGTCGAAGGCGATGCGAGCCCGATCGCCGCCCGCGTCGGCGGCACGATCGCCAGGATCCTCGTGCGAGAGAACGAGAATGTGAAGGCGGGGACGCTCCTGGTACAGATCGATCCGCGCGACTACGAGATCGCGCTGTCCAAGGCGCAGGCGGACCTCGCGGAGGCCGAGGCGAACGCGCGCGGCGCCCACTCGAACGTTCCGGTCGCGTCGGCCTCGTCGACGAGCCGGCTGTCGATGACCGCGAGCCAGCTGGCCGGAGCGGAAGCTCGGCTCGCCTCGGCGCGGGCGCGGCTCGAAGAGGCGAAAGCCAACGCCGTCCGGGCCGAGCAAGACCTCGATCGGGCGCAGACCTTGATCGCCAAGGACGAGATCGCCCGTCGCGAATACGATGCCGCGGTGGCAGCGGCCGCGGCGGCGAAAGCCGCGCGGACCGCCGCGGAGGCCGCCGTCCTCGAAGCCGAGAAAGGCATCGACGCGGCGCGCGCCGCGGTCGCCGATGCCCGGACCGCGCCGCAACAGGTCGAGATCGCGAGCGCCCGAGCGGATTCGACCGACGCCCGGATCGCTCAGGCGAAGAGCGCCTTGCGCAAAGCCGAGCTCGACCTCGAATACTGCTCGATCAAGGCGCCGGTCGACGGCGTCGTGACGCGGAAATCGATCGAGCCGGGACAGGTGATCGCGCCGGGCCAGCCGCTGCTCGCGCTGGTCTCGCTCGACGACGTCTGGGTGGTGGCGAATTTCAAGGAGAGCCAGCTCGCCAAGGTTCGAGTGGGACAGCGGGTGGAGATCGAGGTCGATGCTTATGGCGGCCGTACCTGGCCCGGCCGCGTCGAATCGATCGCCGCCGCCACGGGAGCCCGATTCAGCTTGCTGCCCCCCGAAAACGCGACCGGCAACTTCGTCAAGGTGGTCCAACGCATTCCGGTGAAGATCGCGATCGACCGCCCCGCGGCGGGCGCGGCGCCCGGCAAAGGCGACGAGCCGCGCTTGCGACCGGGCATGTCGGCGGTACCGACGGTCTTCGTCCGGTAGGCCCGCATGGAGCCGAGCCCCGCTCTCGCCGTCGAAGGAGCGCCCGCCCCCCAGGCGCTACCGACGATCAACCCCTGGATCGTCGCGATTTCCGTGATGCTCGCGACGTTCATGGAGGTGCTCGACACGACGGTGGTGAACGTGTCGCTGCCGCACATCGCCGGCAGCCTCTCGTCGTCGGTCGACGAGGCTACGTGGGCCCTCACCTCGTATCTCGTCGCGAACGCGATCGTCCTGCCCATGACCGGCTGGCTCGCGGGACGATTCGGCCGGAAGCGCCTCCTTCTCCTCTCGGTTGCCGGTTTCACCATCTCTTCCTTTCTTTGCGGTCTCGCTCCGACGCTTCCTCTGCTGATCCTCTTCCGGGTCATCCAGGGGCTGACCGGTGGCTGTCTGCAGCCGCTTTCGCAGGCGGTGCTGCTTGAGACGTTTCCGCCGGAGTCGCGCGGCAAGGCGATGGCGTTCTGGGGATTGGGCATCGTGGTCGCGCCGATCATCGGCCCGGTGCTTGGCGGCTGGTTGACCGACAACACCTCCTGGCGATGGGTCTTCTACATCAACGTGCCGATCGGTCTCCTGGCGCTCGCGATGATCCAGCTCTACCTGCACGACCCGTCGTATCTCCGGAAGGCGAAAGAGAAGGTCGACTACTGGGGGCTCGGGTTGCTCGCGCTCGGCGTCGGCGCGCTCCAGATCGTCCTCGACAAGGGGCAGGAGGACGATTGGTTCTCCTCCAATCTGATCACCACGCTCGCCGTCTTGGCCGTCGTCGGCCTGGTCGCTTTCGTGATCCGGGAGCTTCTGACCTCGGCGCCGATCGTCGATCTGACGGCCTTGAAGAACCGCACCTACGCGACCGGCGTGCTCCTAATGACCGTGATGGGCTTCGGCCTTTACGGCTCGCTCGTCATGGTGCCGATTTTCCTCCAGGGCCTTCTCCGCTATCCGGCGTACCAGGCCGGTTTCGCGATGGCTCCGCGCGGCATCGGCTCGTTTCTCGCTATGCCGATCGTGGGCCTGATCCTGAATCGCGTGGGCGCAAAGCGCCTGCTCCTCGCGGGGTTCTACCTCGCCGCGTTCACCCTCTACTGGCACAGCACGCTGAGCCTGGACGCGGGGTACTGGGACATCTTCTGGCCCCAGTTCATCCAGGGAATCTCGCTCGGTCTCCTTTTCGTACCGCTCACCGCGGCGGCGATGAGCCCGATCGCTCGCGAAAAGATGGGCAACGCGACCAGCATCTTCAACCTGATGCGGAACATCGGCGGCTCGGTCGGGATCGCGACGGCGACCACTCTGCTCGCCCGCAGGCAGCAGGTTCACTTCGCCGCGCTGGGCGCCCATTTCGATCCGTTCGAGCCCCGAACGACCGCCTTCCTGGACGGGCTCAAGCGATCTTTTCTTGCCGCCGGCGCCGATCCCGTCACGGCCGGACAGCGCGCGGCGGCGGGCGCCGTCGGGTTGGTCCAGCGCCACGCCGCGATGCTCTCGTTCGTCGACGTCTTCCGCATTCTCGCCGGGTCCTTCCTGCTCGTCGCGCCTCTCGTCTTCCTGATGAAAGCGCCGAAGAAGGGCGGCGAGGCGCCGATGGCGCACTGAGGTCCGTCCTCCACTTTCAGAAAGGATAAAACCGTCCATGAAAATGCGAATCGTTTCGCCGTACGGCATCCTCGCGCTCTTCGCCGTGATGGTGCTCGCCGGAGGCGCCGCTTCGGGAGCCGATCAGGGGAACGCTTCGGTCGCCGAGCGCGTCGCCCAGCAGAACGCTCTGTTCGACGAGTATTTCGAGAACGGCCTCAAGAACTCGCCCGAGCGGGCGACCTTGATCGGCGACTACCGTTACAACGCCCTGCTAAGCGACGCTTCGCTCGCTCGAGTCGAGCGCCAACACGAGGAGAACGAGGCGTTCCTCGCTCGGCTGGTCGCGATTCCGACCGACGGCATGTCGGAGACCGACCGGATGTCGCATCAGATTCTGGAGCTCCAGCTGCGCCGGTCGCGCGTTTTCTACGAGCTCAAGACGTTCGAGATGCCGCTCAACCAGCAGGGCGGCACCCATACCTCGCTCGCGGACCTGCCCCTCACCGTTCCGCTCGACACGGTCGGCCATTACGAGGACTACATCGCCCGACTCCATCAGATCCCGCGCGTCCTCGAGCAGACGGTCGACGTGCTCCGTGCCGGCATGAAGGACGGCCTGATGCCGCCGAAGCTCGTGGTCGACCAGCTGCCGGGACAATGCGAGGGGATCGTCGCCGCGAATCCGTTCCTCTTGCCGCTCCAGAAGTTCCCGCCGAGCTTTTCCGAGGACGACAAGAAGCGCCTCTCGGCCGCGATGAAGAAGGTCTCCGACGAAGAAGTGCTCCCCGCCTACCGTAAGCTCGCGACCTTTCTGCGCGAAGAGTACGCGCCGAAGGGCCGGACCGTGCTCTCCGTCGAGAGCCTGCCGGACGGCAAGCGCCGCTACGCCGAGGCGGTCAAGGCGATGACGACGCTCGACATCACTCCGGACGCCGTACACGAGATCGGTTTGAAGGAAGTGGCGCGGATCACCGCGGAGATGACGAAGCTCGCGCAGGCGCAAGGTTACAAGGACCTCGCGTCCTTCCGCGCGGCGATCAATTCCGACGCGAAGTGGCAGCCGAAAAGCGAAGATCAGATCGTCGCCGATTTCAAGAAGCACATCGACGAGATGCAAACCAAACTGCCGGAGCTCTTCGGTCTGCTGCCGAAATCACCGGTGACGGTCGAGGCGATCCCCGACTTCGACAAAGCGACGGCCACCCATTACGTCCCCGGCACCCGGGACGGCAAGCGCGCGGGGCGGGTGGTGGTCGCCGTCTCCGATCCGACCCACCGTACGCTGGTCAACGACGAAGCGGTCGCCTACCACGAGGGCGTGCCGGGGCATCACATGCAGATCAGCATCGCGCAGACGCTCCAAGGTCTGCCGAAATTCCGCACCCTGGGCGGCGGAGGCGGTCTGTCGGCTTATTCGGAAGGCTGGGCGCTCTATTCCGAAGAGCTGGGCAAGGAGGTCGGCCTGTACAAAGATCCGGTTTCCGATTACGGCCGGCTGAATTCCGAGCTGTTCCGGGCGGTGCGGTTGGTGGTCGACACCGGCATCCACCACAAGGGTTGGACCCGCGACCAGGTGATCGCCTACATGCACGAGAACGACGTCAACGACGTCCTCGCGCAGACCGAGACCGATCGCTACATCGCCTGGCCGGGCCAGGCGCTCGCCTACAAGATGGGTCAGCTGAAGATCCGCGAGCTGCGGGAAGCCGCCAAGGCCAAGCTGGGCGCTCGCTTCGACCTCAAGGCGTTTCACGACGAGATCCTGAACGGCGGCGCCCTGCCGCTCGACCTTCTCGCCGAGCGAGTGGACGGCTGGATGAAGGCGCAGATGCCGGCCGAAGAGTCAGCCGCGAAATAGCGCTGTTTCGACGGTGGATCCAGGAGGCGGCGGGGGAGCTGTAGGATCTCCTCCCCGCCCTCCTCGACCGCCGTAACCGTAGCGTCCGCCCCCCTTTGGGACATCGGCGGAGCACCGGCCAAGCCGGCCGGAACGCCCGGCGCCTGTGCTACCTTTAGGCGCCTTCGCCATGATCGATCTCGCCAAGCTCGCGGAGCCGGGCTCCCCTGAAGAGATGTTGGTGCGCCGGCTGGACCTCTCCCGCCTGCCCCGGCACGTCGCGATCATCATGGACGGCAACGGCCGATGGGCCGAGCGGCGGGGTCAGCCCCGGGTGGAAGGGCATCGGGCGGGGGTCGAGTCGGTGCGGGTCGCGGTAGAGACCGCGGCGCGGCTGGAGCTCGAAGCGATCACGCTCTACGCCTTCTCGGTCGAAAACTGGAAGCGGCCACGGTTCGAGGTCTGGACCCTGATGAACCTGCTCAAAGAGTACGTTCGGAAGGAGACCGAGACGCTCGTCCAGAACGACATCCGCCTCCACGTGCTGGGGCGCTGGCGGGATCTCGACCCGTCCGTCGTGCGCGAGCTCGAACGCGCATTGGATGCGACCTCAGGGTGCACCGGCACACGGTTCAACATCGCGCTCAACTATTCGGGGCGGAGCGAGATCGTCGACGCTTGCCGGAGCATCGTCGCCGATTGGGCTGCCGGTAAGCGGGCGGACATCGACGAGGAGACGATCGGCCGTTATCTCTACACCTCCGGCCAGGCCGACCCGGATCTGCTGATTCGCACCTCGGGCGAGCTGCGGGTGAGCAATTTCCTGCTCTGGCAGATCGCCTACACCGAGATCTGGGTGACCGAGACCCTCTGGCCTGATTTCCGCCGCGCCGATCTGTACGAGGCGATCCTCGACTACCAGACCCGCGACCGCCGCTTCGGCGCGGTGAAAACGGCGGAAGCGACCGGGCTGTTCTCCCGGAAGAAGCGAACGGTTTGAGGCCAGATCCCCTTCGTCCCCGTTCCGGGGGAGCGCACGGTTGAAGCGCCTTCTCACCGCGCTGGTCGGCGTGCCGCTCGCGCTCTGGGCGAATTTCAGTTTGCCGGAGCCTCTGTTCTTCGCCCTGATGGTGGCGATGATGTTGGGATGCGCGGTCGAATTCCTGCGCATCGTCCGACCGCTCGCCCCCACGGCGCCGCTCGGCCTGCTCTATCTGTCCCTCACGGTCGTCGCGATCGGGCTCTGGCTCGTCGCCTCGGGAAGGATCGCCGACTCGCCGCTCTTTCTGCTGATTTTCGCGGCCCTGCTCGGCATCGTCTTACCGACCGCCTTGCTCGCGGCCCGGATCCCGCTGGCCGAGACGATGCCGGCCCTGGGCATCGTCGGTTTCGGCACGGTCTATCTGGCGCTACCCGCGGTCGCTTTCGGACGGATCCAAGGGACCGACCCCTGGCTGACGTTCCTCCTCGTCGCCATCATCTGGCTCGGCGACACCGGAGCGTTTTACGTCGGCTCCCGCTTCGGCAAACACAAGCTCGCGCCGACCATTAGCCCCAAGAAGAGCTGGGAAGGGGCGATCGCCGGATTCCTGACGAGCGTGATCGCGACCGGCGTGTGGAGCGTCTGCCGCCTCGACCGCCTCGACGTGGGAGTCCTCGCGCTCGGCGCCCTCACCGCGATCGCCGGGCAGGTCGGTGACCTGGTCGAGTCGATGTTCAAGCGGGAAGCCGGGGTGAAGGACTCCGGCAGCCTGCTCCCCGGCCACGGCGGCCTGCTCGATCGGATGGACTCCGCTCTGTTCGCCGCGCCGGCGTTGCTGATCGGCGCCTGGCTGATCGGGTTCGAGGTGATCGTCCACAAGTAGGCGACGCGCTCGGATCCGCGGGCGCCAAGGGGGCGCGCGTTCCCGGATATCCTTCGCTCGTGGTGCAACAGCTCGATCTCTTCGGTCCCTCCCCCGGGCCTCCTGCCCCCCCCGCCGTTCCCCCCAGCGGCCGCCTGCTCGCGGCGCGCGGCGCACTGGCGACCGAGGCCGTCCTCATGGCGGAGATCGAGACGCTGCTCACCGCGGCGGAGCGCGATCCCACGCTCCTGGCCCGCCCGGTGCGAGTCGTGGTGCCGTCCAAGAGCCTGCGTCTTCACGTCGCCTCGGCGGTGATGCGCCACAGGGGACGCTCGACGGCGGGGCTGATCGTCCAGACCCTCCATGCCCTGGCGCTCGAGATCTTGGAAGCTGGCGGCGAGCCGGTGGGGTCGGTGGGCGGGGCGCTCTTCGAGATCCTGGCGCGCCGCGCGGCCCGGGCGCAGCCGGCGCTGTTTCGCGGTCTCGACGACCTGATCGAGGGGTATGGGGCCGCCGCCGCGACGATCCGCGACCTTCTCGACGCCGGGCTCGAGCCGGCGCACGCCGAGGCGTTCGACGAGCTGTTGGCCTCGGATGGCCGGGGAGTCGCCACCGCGACGGATGTCGAGCGGGCGCGCGCGCTCGTGCGCGCCGCGGCCGCGACACAAGCGGAGATGGAGCGCCTGGAAACCGCGCGGATCGCCGATCTGTTTCGCCGCGCCACGCAAGTCCTGCTTTCTCGGCCCACGGTACTCGTCGCCCGCGCGGTGATCGTCCACGGTTTCTCCGATGCGACGGGGCTCGCCACCGACTTGATCGAGGCGCTCGTGCGCGCCAAAGACGCCACGGTCCTGGTCGACCGGCCGCCCGATCCCTCCTTCCAGCGGGCCGGGGAATCCGGTACCGGTGAGGTCCGTCTGGAATGCGCCTTCGCGGAACGATGGGCCGGCCGGATCGCGCTGGCGACCGGCACGCCTTCGGCGCGCGGCCCCGAACCCGCGCCGCCGCGACGCGAGGCGTTCATCGCCGCGGGCACCGATGCCGAGGTGCGGGAGGCGGCGTTGCGGCTTCGCGCGCGGATCGACGCCGGCGCGCTCCCCGAGCGCCTGGGGGTGGTAGCCCGCGACCTCGGGCCCTATCGGTTCGCCGTGCGGCGCCACTTCGAACGGCTGGGCCTTCCGTATTCCGGCCTCGCGGCCACGGGAGGCAAGACCCCCATGGGCCGGCGCCTCGCGGCGCTCGAAGATCTCTTGCGGCGGGGTGGCGACACCCCGGTTTCGCGCTGGCTCGATGCCGCGATTCGCCTCCAGGCGGGCGCCGGACGACCGGGCTTCGATCTGCGTCTGGCGTTCGCGGCGCTCGGCGCCGGCCGGTTGCGCGACGCCGCGGAGATCGATCTCGACGGCCTGCTCGATTCCTGGGGCAGCTACGCCCTGCCGATCCGCCAGGGTTTTTCGGCCGGCACCGAACGCGATCCCGAGCCCGAGGGGGTCGACGAGGGCGAAGGTCTCGAACCGCTGCCCGCGGAGCCGATCGTGGAGTCCCCCGGCGCGGCCTCACCGGCAACCGGTTCCGGCATCCGCGCGCCGCGGCGGCGCATTTCCGGCGAGCGGCTCGGCGCGGCCATCGCGGCCGCGAAACGAGCGAGCGAGAAGCTCGCACATTGGCCCGCCGCCGCTCCGGCCGAAACCCATCTCCGGCGCCTGCGCTCGTTGCTGGTCGGCGATCTGGGATGGAGCCCGAAGACCGCACCGAACGGCGCCGAAGCGATCCTCGGCGACGAGATCTCGCATGCCTTCGCCGCGCTGGAGGCCCTCGCGGGTCAGATTCCGGCCGACTTTCCCCTCACCAAGGAGGAGCTCGGCGCCCTGGTCTCCGAGGCGTTCTCCCGCCTGGGAAAGGGCAGTTTCGGAGGCAACGGCGGCGCCGGCGTTCCCGTGCTTTCGGTCACCGAGGCCCGTTCCCGGACGTTCGACCACCTGTATGTCCTGGGTCTCTCCCGCGACGCGTTCCCCCGACCGGTGCGCGAGGATCCCTTGTTGCCCGATTCGCTCCGCCGCGTTCTGCGGCGTCTGTTGCCGGATCTCGCGGAGAAGCGGACCGGCTTCGACGAGGAGCGACATCTATTCGCCCAGCTGTTGTCGGCCGCTCCGGGGGTCACCCTATCCTGGCAGAGCGCCGACGACGACGGAAGGCCCCGCGCGGCGTCTCCGCTGGTCGAGCGGATCGTCTTCGAAGCCGGCGGCGTGGCCCGCGCCCCGGGCCTGTTCGCCGCGGCGGACCGCACGGCGCCGATCGGTCCGCGCTCGGCCGCCCTCCTGCGTCCAGCCTGGGAGCACTCGACGCTCGCGGCGCTCCACGGCCCGCGTGGCCACTACGGAGAGCTTCTCGCCGCGACGCTGGCCGAGAGCTCGCCGGAGCTCGGCGTCCTGGAGCCCGCAGCCACCGCGAAAGCCCGGATCGCGGCGCTTTCCGAGCTCGACCCGGATCTCCGCACACCGGAAGGACGCGCGACGGACCGCCGGCTCGGTCCCTGGTTCGGATTCGTCGGCGCCCTCCAAGCGGGGCCACGCGGAGATGAGCTCGATCCGCGTCGCCGCGAGCTCGCCGTGACCCATCTCGAACGGCTGGACGGCTGCCCCTGGCAGTTCTTCCTGTCGCGACTGCTCTCGATCGAGCCGACGCCCGATCCGCTGCAGGCGTTGCCGGGTCTCGATGCCCGGCTACTCGGCAACCTGATCCACGCCGTGCTCGATCGGCTGGCCCAGCGCGGAGCGGACGGTTGGCCTTCCGACGAGGAGATCGAGCCGATTCTCCGTGCGGAAGCCGCTCAGATGGTTCGCGTCGAGGGGATCGCCCTTCCGGGGCTCGGCCGGGCGCTCGCGGAGCGGGCGCGCCCCTACCTCGAGGCCGCGCGCGAGCCCTGGAGGCACGAGCTGGTCCGAACGGAGGTGGCCGGCAAGGTCGAGGTGGCCGATCCCGCGACCGGCGCTCTGCGCGTCCTGGCATTTCGCGCCGACCGCGAGGATCGCCTGCCGGACGGCGCACCACTGTTTACCGATTGGAAGACCGGCCGCCCTCTTTCCGAGAAGAAGCGGCCGGAGAGACGACGGGCGGATCTGGTGGCGAAGGTCGCCTCCGGCGCGCTGCTCCAGGCGGCCGCCTATCGCCGCTCCGCGGGGCTCGGGGCCGTCGGCCGCTACTACTACCTCAAACCGGAGGTCGACGTCCGCGAGTTCGCGATCGAAGCGGATCCGGAAATCGACGCGGCGTTCGACCGCGCCGTCTCCGCCGGCCTCGCGGCCCATTCCGGGGGTACCTTCTTTCCCCGGGTTGTCGATCCCGCGGGCCAAAAAGAGCCTCGGCGCTGCGAGTACTGTGAGGTGGCCGAAGCCTGCCTGCGCGGTGATTCGGGCGCCCGCCGCAGGCTTTTCGAATGGACGGTCCGGGGCGAGGCGATGGATGCCGCCGAGCGCTCGCTCCTCGGCGTGTGGAGGCTCGCGGCGCCGGAGCCTCGCGGAGAGGAGCCATGATCGACCGCGTGGCGCTCCTCGAATCCGACCGGGCCGCCCGCAGGTTGGCACAAACCGAGTTCCATCGGCCCTTGGTGCTCGAAGCGGGCGCCGGAACGGGCAAGACCACGACCCTGGTCGCCCGCCTGCTCGCCTGGACGCTCGGCCCGGGATGGGAACGGGCGGCCCGAAGGCTCGAAACGAGGGCCGCGGAGGCGGGAGGGGCAAAGCCGGAGATCGACGACGAACGGATCGCGGCCGAGGTGCTCTCCCGAGTGGTGGCGATCACCTTCACCGAGGCGGCGGCGGCCGAGATGGCCCACCGGGCGGCGCGCGACCTCGCCGACGTGGCCAAGGGGTTCGGCCGCGTCCCCGGCTGGCTCGAAGCGGCGGCCCTCCCGCCCGAGGCTGAAAGGGTGCGGCGAGCTTGGGCGCTGCTCGCTACGTTGGACCAACTGAACGTCTCGACCATCCACGCGTTCTGTCGTCGCCTGTTGGCCGAGCACCCGCTCGAAGCGGGAGTCCACCCCGTGCTCACCGTCGACGCCGACGGGAGCTTGCTCGACGAGGCGGTGCAAGAGGCGGTCGAAGCCGCGATGAGATCCGGCTACGGTGAGCCGGGCGATCCCGACCTCCTGACTCTCGCCGCGCGAGGGCTGGGTCCGCGCGAGCTGGTCGAGGCGCTGCTGATCCTCGCCCGCGAGGGGCTGCCCGCCTCGGCGTTGCTCGCCGATCCGCTCGCGGGACCCGGGGCCGCGGCGCTCGCCCGCGGTTTTCTCGACGCGATGCGCGAGCTCGCCGATCTGTCGCCCGGCCGCATCAAGGGGCGGGCGCCGAACGCGGAAAAGATCGTGGCCGCGGTGGGTGCCTTGAGGTCGCGCTTTTCGGAGCTCGAGGCGGCGGACCTCCTCGACTTGGGCCCCGCCTGCGCCGAGCTACTGACCGAGAACCTCGTAAGCCATCTGGGAACCTGGGAGAAAGGGCGCTTCAACCAGGCGGAGGACTCGCACTTCTCCGGGCGGCTCGACGCGGTCGCCGCGTGCGCAGGCCGGCTTCGGCGCGCCGCGCGCTTCCTTTCCGGCCTCGACGTCGAGCTCCTTTCCGCCGCTCGCCGAGCCCTGGCGCCGCTGCTCGCGACGGTCCAGGCCTCTATGCGCGCGCGGGGAGCCGCGACGTTCCAGTCGCTGCTCGACGGGGCCGCGCGCCTGCTCGAGAACCATCCCGGCGTACGGCGCGAGGCGCGCGCCCGGATCGATCAGCTGCTGGTCGACGAGTTTCAGGACACCGACCGTCGGCAGTGCGCGCTGCTCTCGGCGCTCGCCCTCCCCGATTCGGCGACGCCGGAGGCGCCGCGGCCGGGACTCTTCCTGGTCGGGGATCCGAAGCAGTCGATCTACGGTTGGCGCAGCGCCGACCTCGCCGCCTATTCGGGGTTCGTGGACCGGGTCCACGCGATGGGTGGTGTCGTCCGGCCGCTGGTGGAGAACTTCCGTTCGGTGCCCATCATCCTCTCCGAGGTCGAGGCCGTCGTCGCGCCGGTCATGCATGAGCGGGCCGGTCTCCAGCCGGCCTTCCAGCCGCTGCTCGCCTGCGCCCGAATGGACGAGGAGGAGGGATTCGCCACCTCCGGCCGCCGACCGGTCGAGCATTGGGTGCTCTGGCGTCGCGAAGAGCCCGAGATTCCCGGTTTCGTGAGGACGCCCCTCGCCGTGGCAACCGAGCTCGAGGCCGCCGCCGTCGCCCGGGATATCGCGGAGCTTCACGAACGGGAGGGCGTCGCCTGGAGCTCGTTCGGCATCCTCCTGCGCGGTTTCGGCTCGGTCGAGACCGTGCTCGAGGCCTTGCGCGCACGGCGGATCCCGTTCGCGGTCGGGCGGGACCGGCAGTATTACCGGCGGCGCGAGATCATCGAAGCCTCCGCCCTGGTGCGCACGGTGCTCGATCCCGGCGACCATCTGGCGCTCCTCACCTGGCTCCGTTCCGCGGCGGTCGGAGTGCCGGACGCCGCGCTGATCCCACTTTGGGCCCGAAGCTTCCCGCGCCTCGCAAGCGAGCTGGGATCCGATCCCGTGCGCACTGCGGAGACGCTCGCGAAGATCGGGGCGCTCGCGGTCGAGGCGGCAGCCGCGGCGCCCCGCGACGTGCCCGGCCTTGCCGAGATCGCCGGCTGGCCTCGAAGCCTCGAGGCGGCGATGGCGGCTCTGGCGGCGATGCGCCAATCGTTCGCGACCGATGCCGCCGACCTGTTCGTGGAAAAGCTCCGCCGCCTCTCGCTCCTCGAGCCGACGGAGGCGGCGCGCTACCTGGGCCCCTATCGACTGGCGAACCTCGATCGTTTCTTCCGCCGTCTGCTCGACGCGTTCGAGGAAGAGGGGGACGCGGGCGCCCTGTTGCGAGTGCTGCGACGGAGCATCACCGAGAGCCTCGACGCCGAGGAGGCGCGGCCCGATGGGGAGGAGGCGGCCGTGTCGGTGCTGACGATCCACGGTGCCAAAGGGCTCGACTTCGAGCACGTCTACCTGCTTCAGGCCCACCGGCAGCCCCCGGCAGACAACGAGGGCGGCACGGCGGTCGGGCAGGTCGGCGGGCTGGAGACGGAGTCTCGCTGGGAGGCGCGCCTGTTCGGCGCGGCCACGCCTGGATTCGCCGAGGTCGAAACCGAGCGCGCCGCGGTCGAGGCGGCCGAACGGGTTCGCACGCTCTACGTGGCGCTCACCCGGGCGAAGGTGCGGCTCGTGATCTCCGGACTCTGGTCCGAACGGGACGTGAGCCCCGAGGCCGGATCCGATCCCGAGCATCTCGCCGATCGGGCACGCTCTCACCTTCACCTCCTGACCGCCCGACCGGGCCGACCCGATCTCGCCGCCCTCTGGGAGGAGCTTCGGACCGGCGAAGCGGGGAACTCATCGTGGATCGACGGCGATGGCGTGCTCTGGCGCTTCCCCGGCTTGGACGAGGCGCCCGCTTCGTCGGCTGCGATCCCGGGAGGCACCACCGACGTCCTGCCGCCGTATGGGACCGCCGGAGAGGTCGCGGCCGCCGCGCGCGAGCTGGCGGAACGTCGCCGGCGCGCCACGGAACGCCAGGCACGGCGGATTTCGGGTCGCGCTTCGGAGGAGGCCCACGAACGGCTGCGCGAGCGGCTGGGCGACCTCTGGGCCGAGCGGAGCGATCTCCTCGAGGAGAGTCCCGCTGGATCGCCCGCCTTGGGTCGTTCGGCTTCGGACGAGCCGATCGCGCCCGAGGGCTCTCGAGATGCCGCGATGGCCGCCGGGACCGCCGTCCATCGGGCGATCGAGACCTGGGACCTGGCAGAGGAGGTGGCCGCGGAGAGAGAACGCCAGATCGGGCGCCTATCCGAAAGTCTCGCGGCCCTCGGCCTCGAACCGGGCATTCGGGAGGCGGCGGTCGTCCGCGCCAGGGCCTCGATCGAAGCCTTCGCCGCGAGCCCCTTGGTCGAGCGCCTCCGGGCCATCGCGCCACGCATCGTCGCGCGCGAGCTTCCGGTATTGCTCCCTCCCGCGGCCGACTTTCCGGACGATCCGGGTCCGATCGGCTTCATTTCCGGCGCGATCGATCTGCTGTATCGAGAGGAGGGGGGCGGCCGCTACGTGGTGGCCGACTACAAGACGGACGAGGTACGGGACGACGTCGAGCTCACCGCGCGGGCCGCGGCCTACGCGTCCCAAGGCGGGCTCTACGTCCGCGCGGTCCGAGAGGCGCTCGGTCTCTCCGAGACACCTCGTTTCGAGCTCTGGTTTCTCGCCGTCGGAAAGATCTTCGAGGTCGAGATCTAGCGGTTTCGAATCAAGGTCGAGAGCGGCAGGAGAGAGCCGGCGCGGGCCGACGGTTCATCAAGCGAGGAGCTGGGCCACGCGATCGAGGAACGCTTTCGACTGGTTCGGACCGAGAGCGGCCGAGACGACCTTCTCGTCGGCGCGCACGAGGTCGAGCACCGCCTCGAATCCTCGCCCCGCCTCGAGCCCCGTCTTGCTCATGCGCAACGCGGCCTCGAGATCGCCCTGCTTGGGATGGGCCGAAAGGAGCGCGCGGGCCTGACCGTGAATCGCCTCATTCACCTCGGCGAGCGCGGAGGCGTCCATTCGGAGCAGCCGGTCGGTCCGCAGCTTGGTGAAATCTTCTTTGAGCGCCACGAGACCGGAGGTGATCAGGCCGTAGAGCAGCTTGCAGGTCTCGAACGGGCTCAGTCCCAGGCCGACCGCGATCTCCTCGATCGAACGGCGTTCGTCGATCTTGCAGATCAGGGTCCACTCGTGCGGCGTCAGCGAAACCGACGTCGTCGTCGCCTGCTGAGTGAAAACCGGCACCAGACGGGTCGAGGGAATTCGCTTCGACAGCACCTGCCATTCGTCGATCCGGCGCGCCGCCTCCATCAGGAGGTTGGTGTTCGACTTCTGGATCGTCGTCCGGTCGGTCTCTTTGCCGGCGGTGAAGAGAAACTCACCCTCGGGCCAGATCGCGAGCTCGTAGACCGCTTCCTCACCCTCGAGATCGCCCGAATGCGCGTGGACGATCTGGCCGCCGCGCAGGTAGATCTCGCCGCTCGCGTCGCCGTCGCGGGTGAGGGAAAAAACCCCCGTCTTGCCCGACACGGAGACGAGCTGGATGATGTCAGGAAGCGGCAGCTCTTTGAGCGAGCCTTGGAAGGCCATCAGGGATGATCCTAGTCCACTTAAGCGGGTCGTGTCAGCGGAAAGCGGCAAGCTAGCACGCCCGCCAAGCGAGGGTCAACCGAGCGCCGCAAAGCTAAAGCCAAACAACCAAAACTACTTGGCGGATCGCGTCGGCGGCTCGGGCCGCGCGCTCAGGCGGTCGAGGCGGAGACGCTGCGCGCAACAGACGCCGACCGCGAGGGCATCGGTGGCGTCGGTCGCCCAACGACCCGAGGCACCCAAGATCAGACTGACCATGCGAGCGACCTGAGCCTTGTCGGCGCGGCCGTTGCCGGCGACGGCCGACTTGACCTCCGCCGGGCTGTACTCGGCGACCTCGAGGCCCCGGCGAGCGACCGAGGCGAGGAGCGCGCCCCGCGCTTGGGCGAGCACGATGAGCGAGCGATGGTTCGCCCCGTGGAACGGCGCCTCGACCGCCACGACCTCGGGAGTCGCCCGGTCGAGCAGCTCTTCGAGGCGTACGACCAGGGAAGCGAGCCGCCGCGGAAGAGGCAGATCGCGTGGGCAGGAAAACCGTCCGGCCTCGATCGCGACCAGCTTGGAGCCCCGCTTGTCGATCAGGCCGAAGCCGGTGTGGAGGCTGCCGGGATCGAGTCCGAGGATCAACATAGCTGCGCGGCGAGGCCTGGCGCCTTCACCCTATTGATCGGGGAGGTCCGGCAGCTCGAAGTTCGACCACACCTTCTGGACGTCGTCGTGGTCTTCGAGCGCTTCGACCAGCCGCATCGCCGAGCGCACCTTGTCGCTCGCGAGCTCGATCGTGTTCTGGGGAATCATCGCGAGCTCGGCCGCGAGCGTCGGAATCTTGCGTTCGGCGAGCTCTTCTCGGACCCGCAGAAAATCTTCGACCGAAGTGAACATCTCCGAGGCTTCGGCACCGGCCGAAACGTCGTCGACGCCGAGCTCGAGCCCGAGCTCGACCGCCGCGTCTTCGCCCAAGGTTTCCCGATCGATCGCAAAATACCCGCGCCGGTCGAACATCCAGGCGACGGCACCCGCTTCGGCGAGGTTGCCGCCGTTCTTCGTGAACAGATGCCGGACCTCGCCCGCCGTCCGGTTGCGGTTGTCCGTCGCGGCCTCGACCAGGATCGCGCAGCCTCCCGGTCCGTACCCTTCGTAGATCAATTCCTCGATCGAATCGCCGCCGAGCTCACCGGAGCCCTTCTTGACCGCCCGGTCGATCGTGTCGTTCGGAACGCTGTTTCCTCGCGCTTCGAGGATCGCGGCGCGAAGCCGCGGGTTGCCCTTCGGATCGCCCCCACCCATCCGGGCCGCGACCGTGATCTCCTTCAAGAGCTTGGTGAACATCTTGCCGCGGCGGGCGTCGGTCACCGCCTTCTTGTGCTTGATCGTCGCCCACTTGCTATGGCCGGACATCGCGTCGCCTTCCTGGGGAGAGGGTCTCGTAAGACGTCGATTCGTGACGATCGAGTCTACACGCTGGGAACGGCTTCCGCTTTCGGGATAAGCCCTTGTCCGTCAGTGCCTTCGATTGACGGATGGGCGGCGCCAGTGCTAGAAGAGCTACGATTCGGCTTTCAGGAGAAGCTAGCATGGCCCTGATCCTCGTCATCGAGCGAGAACAACGCTATATCGAGCGCATTCAGAACGCGCTCTCCGGCGAGGGGTATCGGCTGCATTTCGTCGGCGGTCGCGCCGAAGCGTTGCAGGCAGCCGCATCCGAGGCGCCCGACCTGGTCATCGCGAGCGCGGAAGCTCCGGGAGTCGAGGCTCTGGCGGTCAGTTTCGCCCGCCGCTCCGGCGGTCCCGGCGTGGTCGCCTTGATGCCCGAATCGCTCGAAGGCGTCGACGCCGCGGCGATCGAAGCCGACGAGTTCCTGGTCAAACCGTTTTCCGATCAGGACCTTCAGCTCGCCATCCGCCGGTCGCTCCAGGCACGACGCGAAACCCCACGACCGCGCGTCGTCGAATCGGAGGATCATCGCCTGACCTCGAAAGACATCTTCGGCGACGTGCTTGCCGAGGTCGAGGACGATCTGCGCCGCCCGCCGGCCGCCCCGGCTCCTCCCTCGGTTTCCTTCGGGACGGTCGGAACGGACCAAGGGGCGATCGAGCGGAAGCTCGAGCAGACGCTCTCCGGCGTGCTCGGCACGGCGAGTCTTCCACGGACGAAGCCGGCGGCGCCGACGGCGAAGAAACCTGCCGAGCTTCCCGCGACCGACGTCGAGGCTCTCCTCTCGAAGACCCTTTCGAGCCTGCAGATGGGAGGGGGCAAACCGAGCGCTCCACCCCGACCCGCGGCGCCTTCCCCTCCCGTGGTAGCCCCCACGCCATCGAACCCGGCCGCATCGGCTCCCCCGGCGCCTCCCGCGGCAATTCCTCCGAGCCCGACCCCGGAGCCCGTCGTGGCCGCCTCGGCACCGCCCCAGGCTCCGCGTCCCGCGGCTCCGCCGAAGCCGTCCGAAGGGACGGGCGTCCGCTCGAAGGCGGACCTCGACCTGGCGGCGCTCGAACAGCTCGCCCGGCCGGTCCGCCCGACCACGCTCGCCGGTGCATCGGCGACCCCCGCAGCGCCCGCCAGGCCTTCGACTCCCGCTCCGGCGCCACCGCCGATGCAGACGCCGCAGGCCCCACCGATCGCCACGGCACCTTCACCCGCGGAACCCCTCCTGCGCAAAGCGCCCGAGCCGCCGCCCCCGGTCGAGGTCCCCCGGCCGAGCGCGGGGGTGAGTGTCGCCCCGCTCGGTTCGCTCGCCACCCAGCCGATCCCGGTCTTCACCGAGGAAGCCGACGATCGTCGGTTCGGCCAGTACACGCTGCTCGAGCGGATCGCCGTCGGCGGCATGGCCGAAGTCTGGAAGGCGCGGATGCGCGGCCTCGAGGGCTTCCAGAAGACGGTCGCGATCAAAAAGATCCTGCCTCACATGACTCACAACTCCGAGTTCGTGAGCATGTTCATCGACGAGGCGAAGCTCGCGGCGCAACTGTCGCACCCGAACATCATCCACATCTACGATCTGGGCAAGATCGCCAACGACTACTTCATAGCGATGGAGTACGTCGAAGGGCGCGACCTGCGCACCCTCGGCAACCTCGCTCGCCAAAAGCGGTTGCCGTTGCCCGTGGGGCTTTCTCTCCTGATCGCCCATCACCTTGCGGGGGCGCTCGACCACGCGCACCGCAAACGAGATTTCGAAGGGCGCGCTCTCGGTCTGGTACATCGCGACGTCTCGCCTCAAAACGTGCTGATCAGCCGCGACGGCGACATCAAGCTGTGCGATTTCGGGATCGCCAAGGCGGTGACCCAGGCGGGCCAGACCCAGATCGGCGCGCTCAAGGGCAAGCTGCAGTACATGTCTCCCGAGCAGGCTTGGGGGCGGCCGGTCGACGCACGCTCCGACATCTTCTCGCTCGGAACGCTCCTGTTCGAGATGCTCACCGGAGAGCGGCTCTTCGCCGGCGACAGCGAGATCTCGGTCCTCGAAGCCGTGCGCGAGGGGCGGGTCCGGAGCCCGCGCGAGCTCGATCCGTCGATCTCCGCCGAGGTCGACGCGATCGTTCGTCACGCGCTGGCCCACGATCCCGGCGACCGCTTCCCTTCGGCGGGCGAGATGGAGAAGCGCCTGGGGGCGGTGCTCTACGAGCAGAAGCCCACCCCTTCGCATTCCGATCTCGCGGCCTACGTTCGGCGGCTCGAAGAGGCGCCGATCCCGACGGAGCTTCCCGAGGCACCAGCGATTCCGGCGCCGCCCGCGGCTCCTCCGGCCGCCTACGCGCCCGAGATTCGTTCGACGCCCGAGGTCGCGGCTCCCGTTTCGGCTCCGCCGGCGGCGCCCGCGGCCGCGTTTTCGGCTCCGCCCGCGCCGGAGCCGCGGGACCTCCCGAAAGTTGCGCCCTTCCCGCCCGTCGAGGAACCGGCCTTCACGCCATCTCTCGATTCGACCCCGGAACCGGCCGGCGGCCCGGTCGTCCATGCCGTTCCGCCGCTCGCCGACGCGCCTCTCATCCCCCCGGCGGAGAAGAGCCGCGTCGGGCTCTGGATCGCGATCGCGGCCTTGATCCTCGCGGCGATCGGAGCGGGCGTCTGGTTCCTACGGTCGAAACCGAAAACAGGAGCGCCTCCTGCCGCCTCGGCCTCTCCCGCTCCTGCGACGCCCGCGCCCGCTCCCGGACCGGCCGATGCCGCTCTCTCTCCCGGCGTGCCCGCTCTCCAGACGACCGACCTCACGGGTTTGGTCGATCAGGCGATGGCCAAGAAGCGGGAGGAGATGCAGAAGCAATTCGAGGAGCGAGAGCGGAAGCTGCGCGAGCAGATGGCTCCCGCAGCCTCGGCCGACAAGGGAGCGCCGAGCGCTGTCGCGCCGCCCCCCGCGCCGGCGCCCACTCCCGCCGCTCCCGCCGCGCCGGAGCCCGCTCCGCAGGTGGAGGAGCGACGGCCGGAGCCCGCCCCCGAGCCGGTGCGGACGGAGGAGCGTCGGCCCGAGCCTCCGGCGCCCACGCCGCGCGAGGAAGAAGCTCCGCGGGTACGGGAAGGTGACCTCGTCGATCCGGGCCCTGGGGTGAACGTGCCTCAGCTTGTCAGCGCTCCGAAACCGGGATATCCTGCTTTGGCCAAGCAGCTTGGCGTCCAGGGAGTGGTCGTCCTGTCGGTTCTCGTCGACGAGAACGGCAGAGTCCAAGAGGCGCGGTTGGTCGAACCGATCAAGCAAAAAGTGGGTATCAACGAATCCGCGCTGGCAGCCGCGCGCGGCGCCCAGTATCGGCCTGCGACCAAGGGTGGCGTCCGTGTGAAGATGTGGACCCGCCTGCGCATTCCGTTCAAGCTCTAGGCGCGGGCCGTGGGAGGAACTCGATGAGTCTGAATGACCAGCAGCGGAAATTTTACGAAAACATCCTGGCCACCACGCGTCAGGAGATGGAAGACCTCGATCGCTCGATCGAGGAAGAGCTCGCCAAGGTGAAGGATCGCTTGGCGGAGCTGCAGAACGGCAAGAAGGCCGCGCGGCAGATGTACGACGCCGCCTGCCTGCGACTCGGGCTTCCCAACGACCTCGAAGCGGAAGAGGCGGGAGCGGGCGAGGGCTGAAACGCCCGCCGAAGCCGCTGACCGCATGACCGGCGGGCGCTCGGCGCCCCCGGAAACGTCCGGTCGCGACGGCTTTTCGGATCCGACGCCCTTTGCGGGCGTCGCGCGACACGGGTGATCTCGCCAAACGATCCGGTCGATTCCCATGGCTTGGTTTCGTAAGACGAAAAAGCCGATGCCGGTCCGGGAGGACCGCTCGCGGAGCACCGTACCCGAAGGTCTCTGGGTCAAGTGCGACGGTTGCAAGCAGATCATCTACTCGCGCGATCTAGGCAGCCTCCAGGTCTGCCCGAAGTGCGGCCATCACTTCCGGATCGACGCCCGCGCGAGGGTCAAGATGTTTCTCGACGAGCGGGATCGTCGCGAGCTCTTCGCCGACGTGGCACCCGCCGATCCTCTCCACTTCAAGGACAGCAAGCGCTACAAGGACCGCCTCAAGAGCTACCAGCAGGCGGTCGGAGAGCGGGACGCCGTCCTGGTCGTCCAAGGTCGGATCGAGGGGCATCCCGTCGTACTCGCGGCCATGGAATACCGCTTCATGGGCGGGTCGATGGGCTCGGTCGTGGGCGAGAAGATCGCCCGCGCGGCGGAGCGCGCGCTCGACAAGAAGATCCCGCTCGTGGTGGTCTCGGCCTCCGGCGGAGCGCGCATGCAGGAAGGGGTTCTTTCCCTCATGCAGATGGCGAAGATCAGCGCCGCGCTCGCTCGGCTTCGGGAGGAAGGGATCCCTTATCTCTCGATCCTCACCGACCCGACGACCGGCGGCGTGACCGCGTCGTTCGCGATGTTGGGCGATCTGAACATCGCCGAGCCGGGTGCCTTGATCGGCTTCGCCGGTCCGCGCGTCATCGAGCAGACGATCCGCCAGAGCCTTCCCGAAGGATTCCAGACCAGCGAATTCCTGTTGGAGCACGGCTTTCTCGATCTGGTGGTCCCGCGCCCCGAGCTCAAGAGCACGGTCGCCCGTTGCCTCGAGCACCTCACGCGCAACTGAAGCGCCTTTCCGCGAACCCACCGGTGAGAGAACCGGAATCCTCCGAAAACGCCGACGAGCTTCTCGCCCGGCTGGAAGGCTCGGGCATTCGCCTAGGGCTCGACCGGGTGAAGGCGGCGCTCGCCCGGCTCGGAAACCCGGAGCGGGCCGTACCGGCGGTCCTGGTCGCCGGCTCGAACGGTAAAGGCTCGACCTCGGCGCTCCTCGCATCGATCGGAAAGTCCGCGGGGTACCGGACCGCGCTCTACACCTCCCCTCACCTGGAACGGGTCGAGGAGCGCCTCCAGCTGAACGGGATCGTGATCCCGAGCGCCGATCTGGGCCGACTGCTCTCTCGCGCGGTTCGGGCGGCCGAGGAAGAGAGCGGCGATCTTCCGACCTATTTCGAAGCCGTGACGCTGGCGGCGTTCCTCTGGTTTGCCGAGCAGCGCGCCGAGCTCGCGATCCTGGAAGTCGGCCTCGGCGGCCGGCTCGACGCGACCAACGTCGCCGAGCCGATCCTCTCGCTCATCACCTCGATCAGCCTGGAACACCGCGAGATGCTGGGCGACACGCTCGCCGCGATCGCGAAGGAGAAGGCCGGCATCCTCCGTCCGAACCGTCCGGCGCTCGCCTGGATCGAGGCGCCCGAGGCGCTCGAATCGGCGCGCGCGGAAGCGGCGCGAATCGGAGCTGTGCTGGAGTCGGCCGAGGATCGCGTTCGATCGGTCGTCGCGAGACCGCGCGGCTGGGACGGCCAGACGGTGGAGATCGAAACGGAAAGGTCTCGTTATCGTCTCGACCTCGCGCTCCCCGGCACTCACCAGCTGAGAAACCTAGGCCTCGCGGTTGCCGCCGCGGAGACCCTCGGGGACTGCGGATTCGATCGCATCGACCGGGTTGCGATCGAGAGGGGTGTCGCCAGCTGCCGCTGGCCGGGGCGCCTCGAATCGATTCGCTTGGAGCGTCCCGCGAAGCGCGTCGTTCTCGACGCGGCGCACAATCCGGAAGGGGCCGAGATGCTCGGGCGGTTTCTCGCCGAACGGCGAGAGGAGAGCGGCGAGGCGGTCGATCTGCTGATCGGCATCCTGGGCGACAAGGACGCGGGGGAGATGCTCCATCATCTCGCCCCTCACGCCGCGCGCATCGTCCTCACCGCGCCGCCGAGCCCGCGCGCGAAGGATCCGGCGGAGCTCGCCGCGCTGCTCCCGGCCGAAACGGTCTATGAAGTCGAGCCGAGCTTCGAGCACGCGCTCGAGCGGGCCCTCTCTTTAGGCGAAAGAACGCTGGTGGTCTGCGGCTCGATCTTTCTGATCGGCGCGGTGCGGGAACGGCTGAGGAACCTCGAGCGCTGAAGCGGGGAGACCCGCGGAAGGACGGGCGGGCGGACCGGAATCCGCCCGGCACTGTCCGGCCTGGCCGCTTACATCAACGGGTCGTACAGAGGGAAGTGCGCGCAGAGGTCTCGCACGCGAATCCGAACGCTCTCGTGGACCGCCGGATCCCCGGCGTTCTTCAAGACCTCGGCGATCAGGTCGCCGATCTGATCCATCTCCGGTTCTTTCATGCTTCGCGTGGTGATCGCCGCGGTGCCGATACGCACGCCGGACGCGACCATCGGCGGTTGAGGATCGAACGGAATGGTGTTCTTGTTGACCGTGATCCCGGACGCTTCGAGCGCTTTTTCGGCGACCTTGCCCGTCGTTCCCGCGACGGCGACGTCGACCAGGAAGACATGATTGTCGGTGCCGCCCGAAACGATGCGCAGACCGTTCTCGGCCAACCGCGCGGCGAGGCGCTTCGAGTTTGCGACGATCTGCCCCTGGTAGTCCCGAAACTCGCTCGACAGCGCCTCGCGGAACGCCACCGCTTTGCCGGCGACGACGTGCATGAGAGGTCCGCCTTGGATCCCCGGAAAGACCGCCCGGTCGATCTCTTTGGCGAACTCCTCTTTGCACAAGATGAGGCCGCCGCGAGGACCGCGTAGCGTCTTGTGGGTGGTCGAGGTGACGAAGTGGCAGTGCGGAACCGGCGAAGGATGCAGCCCCGCCGCGACCAGACCCGCGATGTGCGCCATGTCGGCCATCAGGAGCGCGCCGACCTCGTCGGCGATCTCTCGGAACCGCGGGAAATCGAGGGTTCGACTGTAGGCGGAAGCACCCACCACGATCAGCTTGGGTCGCTCGGCGAGCGCCTGGGCGCGCACCGCGTCGTAATCGATCCGCTCCGTCGCCCGGTCGACGCCGTAGGCCACCACCTGAAAGTCACGTCCGGAATAGGACAGTCGGTGGCCGTGGGTGAGATGGCCGCCGCACGCGAGATCCAGCCCCATCAGTTTGTCGCCCGGACGGAGCATGGCGAAGTAGACCGCCATGTTCGCGCTCGTGCCGCTGTGCGGCTGGACGTTGGCGTGCTCGGCGCCGAACAGCTCGCGAGCCCGATCGATCGCCAAGCTCTCGGCCACGTCGACGAACTCGCAACCCCCGTAGTAGCGCTTGCCGGGGTAACCCTCGGCGTATTTGTTCGTCATCACGCTGCCCACGGCTTCGAGCACGGCGCGGCTGACGAAGTTCTCAGAAGCGATCAGCTCCAGTCCGTCGTTCTGGCGCGACCGCTCGTCGGCGATCGCCTGCCAGATATCGGGGTCGACGGCCTTGAGCGAGCGGTAGTCGGGCATCAGGAATCGCTTCCGGAATCGGGCTCCGCTCCGTCCTCCGGCTTCGCGGCTTTCTTGGCGGGAGCCTTCTTGGCGGCGGGAGCCTTCTTGGCGGCCGGCTTCTTCTTCGGTTCCTCGCCGGCGACGGCGGTTTCCGCCGGAGCGGCAGCCTCGGCCTTCTTCGCCGCGCGCTTCGAAGCTTGCTGCTGTTCGGCCTTCTTCATCACCTCTTCGTGAAGGCGTTTGGCCACGCGCTTGTTGCGCCGTTGCCTCCGACGTCGAAGATCGCGATCCTTCTCTCTCATCGAAACCCTCCTGCCATCCCTAGTGCGGGCACCACTCGTGATCAGCCCGCATGATGAACCGGCTGCCGTTCGCGGCGATGCTGGCGAAAACCGCGACCGAAGAATCGCGGCAGCTTGTCTCAGGCGCCCGCGGGCTGTCAAGAAAAGACTCGCGCCGCAGAGTCCCTGCTTGAAACCGGGCCGCTCCCGAGGCTCGCCATCCCCGCGAGACCCTCGCCGCCACCGAAGCGTTTAGGCACTCAGAGAGGCAGGTTGCCGTGCTTTTTGGCAGGAACGCTCTGGCGCTTGCTCGCGAGCTGACGCAGCGACTTGACGATGTGCGCGCGCGTCTCGCGCGGCTCGATCACGGCGTCGAGGAAGCCTCGCTCGGCCGCGACATACGGATTCGAGAACTTGGCCCGATACTCCGCCACCCGCTCCTGGCGTACCTGAGGAGCGTTCTCTCCCGCCTTGTCGAGCTCGCGCTTGAAGAGAACGTTGACCGCGCCTTCCGGACCCATGACGGCGAGCTCGGCCGTCGGATAGGCGAGGTTGACGTCGGTGCGCAGGTGTTTGCTCGCCATCACGCAGTAGGCACCGCCGTAGGACTTCCGCGTGATGATCGTGATCTTCGGCACGGTCGCTTCGGCGAAGGCGTAGAGCAGCTTCGCCCCGTGTTTGATGATGCCGCCGAACTCCTGCTGGGTTCCCGGAAGGAAGCCGGGAACGTCCTCGAAGGTGACGAGCGGAATGTTGAACGCGTCGCAAAAGCGCACGAACCGCGCCCCCTTGAGCGAGGCGTCGATGTCGAGCACCCCGGCGAGGAACTGCGGTTGGTTCGCGATGATGCCGACCGAATGGTTGGCGAAACGGGCAAAGCCGACGACCAGGTTCTTGGCGAAGTCGGCGTGGACCTCGAGGAATTTTCCGTCGTCGACCACCTGGCCGATCAACTGCTTGATGTCGTACGGCTTGTTCGGATCGGCGGGGACCAGGGAGTCGAGCGCCTCGGAGACGCGGAAAGGATCGTCCTCGGACGAGGCGGGCGGCGGATCGTCCAGATTGTTGCTCGGAAGATACGCGAGAAGCTCGCGAATTCCGGCGATGCAGGCAGCGTCGTTGGCACGGACGAAGTGGCAGACGCCGCTCTTCGCGCTATGGGTCGCCGCTCCGCCGAGCTCTTCCTTGGTCACCTCTTCGTGGGTGACCGTTCGGATCACGTCGGGGCCGGTGACGAACATGTAGCTCGTCCCTTCGACCATGAAGATGAAGTCGGTGATCGCGGGGGAGTAGACCGCTCCCCCGGCGCAGGGACCGAGAATCGCCGAGATCTGGGGCACCACGCCGGAGGCGAGGGTATTGCGCAGGAAGATGTCGGCGTAACCGCCGAGCGACGCGACCCCTTCTTGGATGCGCGCGCCGCCGGAGTCGTTCAGGCCGATCACCGGCGCGCCGTTTTCTACCGCGAGGTCCATCACCTTGCAGATCTTCTGCGCGTTGGTCTCCGACAGCGAGCCGCCGAACACGGTGAAGTCCTGAGCGAAGACGTAGACCAGCCGCCCTTCGACCGTGCCGTAGCCGGAGACCACTCCGTCGCCGGGGATCTTCGTCTTTTCCATACCGAAATCGCGGCAGCGGTGGGTGACCAGGGCATCGAGCTCGACGAACGAGCCGGGATCCAGGAGGAGCTCGACGCGCTCGCGCGCGGTGAGCTTGCCTTCCTTGTGTTGGCGAGCGATTCGATCGGCCCCGCCGCCGGCTTCGGCCGCGGCGAGCCGCTCGCGGAGCTCGGAGATTTGCTGGGCTCGGGTGTCCGTCTGGCGGTCGGTCATAGCAGCGGATCTTATCTTGGAACCCCGCGGCCCCAAGGCATCGGAACCCCGGAGTAAACTCGGAACGCCTTCCGGCGTACAGAGGTCGAAGCCCGCGAAAGGGGGAAGTGTGAACGCCCGAACTTTGGCCGCCTGGATCGTCGTTCCGATCGGTCTCACCTGTCTCGCGCTCGCCTCCGTGGCTGGCGCCCAGACGCCTCTTTCGGCGGCCTCGACGGACCCCGGGGCCACCACGGCAGCCCCGGCGACCGCGGAGACTTCGCCGACCCTGGCGACTCCGGAGACTCCCCAGGCCGAGCCCGACTCGGGCCCGGTCGCCGTGCCGGTCCCCAGCGAAAAGGCGATGCGCTATTACGAGAGCGGGATCGTCATGTGGTGGGTTCAGCTCGTCTGGGGGTTCGCGATCCCTTCGCTCCTCTTGTTCTCGGGAATCTCCGCCCGCCTCCGATCTTTCGCCCAGCGGATCGGCAAGCGCTGGTTCTTCACGGTCGCGATCTAT
>JBGAGQ010000045.1:0-52228 GCA_044226625.1 Thermoanaerobaculia bacterium | reverse complement strand
CCGATGATCTGGAAGGTCCAGGCGGAGATCCGGAGACTCCGGCCGATCGGATCCTGCTGGGGAAAGAGCGCCTCGACCACGTCGGGGGCGACGACCGCGAGGTGGGAGCCGTGGCGGACGTCCGCGTCGGTCAGGAACCGGCCGTCGGCGATCACCGAGGAGTTCGCCTGCAGGTAGTCGGGGGTCACGCCGACGACGATCGGGCTGTTCGCCTGCCGCCGCCCGGAGCCCACCTCGATCGGCTGGAAGTAGTAGCGCTCGGGGGAGACCGCGGCGGCGAGGGTCGCGAGCCGCTTGAGCGCGCGGGCGTCGTCGATCTCCAGATTCTTCCGGCGCCGCTCCTCTTCCGGCATCTCGGAATCGTCGCCGAAGCGCGGCTCCCATTTCTGGAATTGGACCAGGTGGGTGCCGAAGCTGGTGAACGCCGCGGTGATCGAGCGGTCGAAACCGACCACGAACGAGACCATCATGATCACCGTGGCGACGCCCGCCACGACGCCGAGGAGGGTCAGGAAGGTGCGGAGCTTCTGCGCTCGCATGGAGCTCAACGCGAAGCGGACGTTCTCGAGCCAGGAGAGGCGGAAACTACGGGGACGGCGAACGCGGGAAGCCATGATGTCTCTTCCTACTCCGCGCGTAACGCGTCGACCACTTCGAGACGCGAGGCCGACACCGCCGGCCAGTAGCCCGCGGTGACCCCGACGACGACCGATAGCGCGAGACCCGCGGCGACGATGGTGGGCGTCAGCTCGGCCGGGAAATGGGCGAGCCGATCGACGGCGAGGGAGATCAACCCGCCTCCGGCGACCCCGATCACCCCACCGACCAGCGCGAGCAGCGCCGCTTCGAGAAGGAATTGGCGACGGACGTCCGCCTGGCGCGCGCCGAGCGCACGGCGCAGGCCGATCTCCTGCGTGCGCTCCGCAACGGCGACCAGCATGATGTTGGTGATCACGATGCCGCCCACTCCGAGCGAGACCGAGGCGATCAGGGTGGTGAGCAGGAAGGCCGCGGCGGACACCTGTTTCCAAATGTCCTGCAGCGCCTCCGCGGTGATGATGCCGAACGGATCGCTAGCGCGAAAATCGGTGTGACGGAGCGCGCGCAGGACCGCGCGCGCCTCGTCGGCCGAGGCGTCGACGCCCGCCACACCGCCGGACGCCTTGATGAAGATGTCGAGCGTGTCGCGCGAGCCGAACATCTGGCGATAGGTGTCGATCGGAATGTAGACGTAGTTGTCGCGGCTCTGCCCGAGCGCCTTGCCCTGCTGGGCGATCAGGCCGATGACGCGAAACGGCAGACCGCTCACCGAGATCGTGCGGCCGATGGGATCGACGTGGGGGAAGAGCTGTTCCTTGACGTCCCAGCCGATCACCGCGACCTGCTTGGAGCCGCGGGCCTCGGCCTCGAGGAAAAAGCGCCCCGCGGAAAGGTCCAGGCGGACGAGATCGCCGAAGGTGGCGCTGGTGCCGCCGATGCGCGCGTTGCCAAGCCGCTGCGCGCCATAGGTGACGGGCGAACGGGTCTCGACCGAGACGCCGATCTTGTCGGCCCGCGTGAGCACCGACCGGAGGCGGTCGAAATCGTCCTGCGAGATGTCGGGCCGCTTGAGCGCCTCCAGGAACTCCTCATGACCGCGAATGATGCCAAACTTGGTGACGATGTACACGTCCGGCGCCAAGTTGAACAGCTTCTCGCGCACGTAGGTGTTGAGCCCGACGATCACCGAGACCACGCCCACGAGGGTCGCCACGCCGATCACGATGCCGAGCAGCGTCAGAAAGCTGCGCAGCTTGTTCCTGCGCATCGCGGCGAACGCTTCGGCGAGTAGCTCGGAGAGGCTCATCGCGCGGCCCTATCCGCCCTCGGCTTCACCGAGCTTCTTCTTGTTCGGATCCTCGACCTTGACGGCGCCACCGGGCTCCAGCTCGCGCAGCGCTTTGAACGGCCCGGTGATCAGCGTCTCGCCCCCCTTGAGGCCGGAAAGCACCTCGATCGACAGCTCGCCGATCATGCCGGTCTCGATCTTTTGAAAGCGCGCCTTGCCGTTCTCCATCAGGTAGACGCCTTCCTGATCGCGCGGGGCGTTCGGATCGACCTTCTCGCCCGGCTTCCGCTCGATCTCGCGCACGACGAGCGCCTGGAGCGGCACCACGAGCGCGTTGCCGCGGAACCCGGTGAGGATGTCGGCGCGCGCCGAGAGGCCCGGCTTGATCCCCTTCGGCGGATCGTCGAGGCGGACTTTCACCTCGAATTTGATCGCCTGGTTCGCGCCGGTCAGGATCGGAGACGAGGCCACTTCGGTGACCGTGCCGCGAAACGTCTTGTTCGGATAGGCGTCGAGGCGGACGCGCGCCTCCTGGCCGAGCTCCACGTTCGGAATCGAGGTCTCGTCGACCTCCAGCTCCGTCTCGACCACCGACATGTCGGAAATCTGGAACAGCACCGTGCCCGGGCTGTTCTGAATGCCGATCACCGCGACCTCCCCCTCTTCGACGCGCCGGGCGGTGACGACACCGTCCATCGGCGCGCGGATGGTCGTCTTGGCGAGCAGGTCGCGGGACCCTTCGAGGCCGGCGGTCGCTTGGGCGACCCGGCGCTCGGCGGCCTGGAGCGTCGCCTGGGCGGTCGCGACCGCGGTGCGCGTCCGCTCCATGTCAGCAGCAGGGACGATACCCGCCTTGAAGTTGCCCTCGGCCCGGCGGAAATCGGCCCGCGCCTGTTCGAGGCTCGCACGAGCCGCGTCCACGTCGCGGCGCAGGGCGTCGATCGAGGCTTCGCTGCCGCGCACCTGAGCCCGGGTCGAGACCGGGTCGATCTGGGCGAGCAGCTGGCCCCGGCGGACGGAATCTCCCTCTTCGACCGCGATGTCGGTGATCTGCCCGGCGATCGTCGCCGAAATGTCGACCTTTTTCTGGGCCTGGACCTTGCCGTTGGCGCTCACCTTGGCCTGGAGGTCTTCGCGGCCGACCTTCGCCACCTGAACCTCCGTCGGCTTCGGCCCCCGGTTCTTGGCCGCGATGCCCGCGATCCCCGCCACGACCCCCAGGATCAGAATCGTCCAGATCAGTTTCTTCTTCACCGAATCACCTCATCCCGCCCGCGGCGGGAATTTTTCATGGGAACGTAGACCGCCGGAACGGGCCGGCGATGGATTCTACGCGGGGGGCAAAACAAAGTTACGGCGGAGGGAGCCTGCGGCCCCGGGTACCGGATGGCCCCGGGGCCTCTTTCGGCCGGGAGAAACTCGCTTAGCCGATCGCCGCCACCACGGCGAGCGCCGACTCGAGAGCGCGGCGCCCTTGCTCGCCGGAAACCGACCGGGCGGCTCGGCCGGCGACGCAGTCGGCGACGAACGCCTCGAGCTCGCACTTCAGGGGCTCGGCCTTCTCCACCGCAAGGTCGTCCTTCTGGATCTTCCGCTCCCCCCCCTCGTCGATCAGGCGGTACCCTTTGATCTCTTGGGCCTGGTAGTCGAGCGAGTAGTAGCGGCTGGGCAGGAAAGCGCGCAGCTTGCGCGTCCGCTCCGCCGAGACGCGCGAGGCGGTCAAGTTCGCCACGCAGCCGGACGCGAGCTCGATCCGCGCGTTGGCGATGTCGATTTTCGGCGAGAGCACGGAGATCCCCGTGGCCCGTACCTCGACGACCGCCGAGGGGTCGAGCGCGTGGAGGATCTGGAGGTCGTGGATCATCAGGTCGAGCACCACGTCCACGTCGAGCGAGCGGGGCGAGAAGACGCCGAGGCGCTCGATCTCGACGAAGCGCGGCGGAACGCCGATTCCCCGGAGCGCCTGAACCGCAGGGTTGTGGAACTCGACATGGCCGACGGCGAGCACCCGATCGGTGCCTCGTGCGGCCGCGATCAGAGAGTCCGCCTCGCCGAGAGACGAGGCGATCGGCTTCTCCATCATGACGTGGAGCCCGCGCCGGGCGAGGTAGACGCCGACCTCGGCGTGCGAGACGGTGGGGACCGCCACGACCGCGGCGTGTGCGACCTCGGCCAGCGCTTCGACGGAGGGCAGGACCACCGTGCCGTGCTCCGTCGCGAGCGCCTGGGCCACCTCGGTGCGGGAGTCGACGATCCCGACCAGCTCTACGCCGGGGAGCGTCGAGAGGATGCGCACGTGGTGACGGCCGAGCGAGCCGGTGCCGACGACGCCGATCTTGAGCGGTTTGTCATCCGCCGCGGGGGTATTCCCGGAGCTATTCGGTGGCGGCTTCAGAGGTACCCCCTCCCCGACCGGACTTGCGTCCGGGCAGGCTGCGGTAATAGCCGCGCTTCGCCGATTCGACGAAATCGATCAGATAGGCGACGTTCGGATCGTGGGCGAGCTCGGCGCGCAGGCGGGCGAGCGCCTGGGTCGTGTTGAGCTTCGATTCGACCAGGATCTTCATCGCCTGCTCGAGGGTCCGGATCGCCTCGCGGTCGAACCCCTTGCGGCGCAGCCCGATCGCGTTCAGGCCGTAATAGGCCGGCTTCTGGCCGACGGTTTTGACGAACGGCAGGGCGTCCATCACGATCACCGAGAAGCCACCGACGTAGGCGTGCCGCCCGACCCGGCAGAACTGGTGGACGGCGGAAAATGCGCTGATCGTCGCGTCGTCGTGGACTTCGACGTGCCCCGCGAGCGTCGCGTTGTTGGCGAAGATCGTCCGGTCGCCCACCGTGCAGTCGTGGGCGACGTGGGTGTAGGCCATGAACAGATTGTCGTTGCCGACCCGTGTGTGGCCCCCCCCTTTCGTCGTGCCGCGATGGATCGTCGTGAATTCGCGGATCGTGTTCCGGTCACCGACCGTGAGCCTCACCGTCTCGCCCTTGAAGGAGAGGTCCTGCGGATCGAAGCCGACCGCCGCGTGGGGATAGATCTTGTTCTCGCGGCCGATCGTGGTCGGTCCATAGACCTGAGCCGAGGCGCCGATCTCCGTGCCCTCGCCGATCTCCACCTCGGGACCGATCACCGCGAACGGCCCGACGACCACGCCGTCGCCGAGCCGCGCGGACGGGTCGACCACCGCCTGAGGATGGATCCGGGCTGACATCAGCGGTCCACCATTGCCGAGGAGAGGAGCGCCTCGGCGGCGAGCTGGCCATCGACCAGCACCCGGCCGGCGAACCGGCAGAACGTCGAACGAAGGCGTAGGACTTCCACTTCGTAGCGGATCTGGTCCCCTGGAACGACCGGCCGCCGGAACTTCGCCTCCTCGATCCCGGCGAAGAACAGGAGCTTGCGGTCGCGGTCGGGCATCTCGGAGAGGAGCAGCAGCCCTCCAGCCTGCGCGAGACCCTCGATCAGAAACACCCCCGGCATCACCGGCTTGTTCGGGAAGTGGCCGAGGAAGACCGGCTCGTTGATCGTGACGTTCTTGGTCGCGACGATCTTCTGCTTCGGCACCAGCTCGAGCACCCGATCCACCAGGAGGATCGGATAGCGGTGCGGCAGGATCCCCAGGATCCATTCGATGTCGTGCGGCGGCGTCGGAGCCGCTGGATTCTCTTCGCTCGTCGCGTTCATGGTGCTCATGCCTCTCCCCTGTCTCCCGGGCCCCCCGGCTCCCCGAGCGCCGCGAGACGCTCCTCGATCCGTTCGACCCGCCGCGCCAGCTCGTTCTGGCGCCGGATCGTTTGCGGCAGCTTGGTCGTCGCCGCCGCCTCGCGGCGCCAATCGGCGATCGGCCGCGCCGGGATACCGCCGATCTGCCCGCCTTTCTCTTCGACCGGACGCAACACCGCGGATTTTGCCGCCACCTGCGTGCCGTCCGCCACCGAGAGATGCCCCGACACGCCCACCTGCCCCGCGAGCACGACGTAACGCCCTAATTCGGTCGACCCGGCAATGCCCGCCTGGCCGCAGAGGATCGAGCCCGCGCCGACCTTGACGTTGTGCCCCACCTGGACCAGGTTGTCCACCTTGGCGCCGCGGCCGATTCGTGTCTCGCCGAGGGTCGCCCGGTCGATCGTCGAGTTCGCGCCGATTTCGACTTCCGCTTCCACCACCGCGCGACCGACCTGCGGCACCTTGTGGTGCACACCTTGTCGCGTCGCGTAGCCGAAGCCGTCACTCCCGATCACCGCCCCCGCGTGGACGATTCCGCCGGGGCCGATCTCGCTGTCGTCGTAGAGCACCGCGTGGGGATAGAGGATCGCACCCTCTCCTACCGAGCAGCCACGGCCGATCGAGACGAACGGATGGATCGCCGCGCGGGCACCGATCTTCGACCCGGCCTCGATCACCACGTAGGGACCGATCCAGGCGCTCGGATCGACCTCGACGGAGGGATCGAGGATCGCCGACGGAGCGATTCCTGGAGCCCGCTCCCGCTCCGGATGGAGCAGCTCGAGGGCGCGCGCGAGGGCGAACGACACGTCGTCGACGAGCAGCAGATTCCGCCCATGGTCCGGGCCGAGCTGCTCGGCCAGGACCGAGGTGGTGAGCAACGCACCCGCGGCGCTTTCCAGAGCGGCGCTCCGATACCGCGGGTGGTTCCACAGCGAAAGGTGCTCGGCCGCCGCCTCGGCGAGCGGCCGGACCCCTTGGACGATCAGCTCCTCGTCGCCCTCGACGCGCCCCTCGAGCCGGGCGGCCAGATCGTGGAGACGGATCGGCACCCGGCTACTTGCCCGCCGCGGGCGCAGCGGCGTCGAGCTTCGCGATCACCTGCTTGGTGACGTCGGTCGCCTCGTCGGCGTAGATCAGGCCGCTGTCGAACTTGCGGAAGATGAAGGTGTAGCCGCCTTCCCGGCCGAGCTGGGTGATGATCGGCAGCACCTTCTGTTCGATCTGGCCGAGCAGCTCCTGCTGGCGCCGGTTGAAGTCGCGCTTCGCGTCGTCGAGGGCGCGGTCGAGCGCGATGCCCTTCTGCTCGATCTGCTCGGCCATCTCCTTGACCTTCGCCTCGGCCAGGGTGTTCTTGCCCGCGTCGAGCTTCGCGCGCAGATCGTCGATCTCCTTGCGCTTGCCGTCGAGCTCGGTCTGCTTGTCCTTGCCGAACGTCTCCAGCTGCTGGAAGACCTTCTTGCCGGTCTCCGATTCGGTGACGATTTCCTGCACGTCGATGACGCCGAATTTCGGCGCCGCTTGCGCCCAGGCTCCCGGCGTCGCGAGCAGGACGAACGCCCCGGCGACGGCGGCGCGGCGAAGGACGGATTTCGTTCCATGCAACATGCTGTTCGCTCTCCTTCTGGATTCGATCTAGATTCGAGGTCGAAACTGGATCCTAGAAACTGGTGCCGACGCTGAACTGGAAGCGCTGGAACCGGTCGTTGGGTTTCTCGTTCAGGTTGAAGGCGTAGATGAAGCGCAGCGGCGCGCCGAAGACCGGCAGCAGGACGCGCAGCTCCAGGCCCGTGGTGTAGCGGAGCGTGCTCAGGTCCACGTTGGCGCCGAACTCGGAGTTCCAGGTATTGCCCGCGTCGACGAACGCGAGGACGCGGAACGGTCCGCCGAGCAGCCACTGATACTCGACGTTCGCTTGCAGATAGCGGTCGCCGCCGAGAACGATGCCGTCGGAAGAGACCAGCGGGCCGCCGTTCTTACCGAGCGCGAGGATCGAGCCGAACGAATGGCCACGGATGCTGTTGTCGCCGCCCAGACGGTAGAGCTCGTTGAACGGCAGGGCGAACTTGTCGAGGTTGTGGATCAGGCCCGCCTCGAGGTTGGTGGCGAACACCGTCTTCACGGTGCCGCGCGACACCGGGCGGAAATAAGAGAAGCCCGCCTCCGGACGCAGGAAGTAGTTGTCGCCGCCGAGGAAGCCGCCCGCGTATTCGAGGCTCAGGCTGACCTTCGTCCCGCGGACCGGCTCGAACGGGTTGTCCCGGCTGTCGTAGAGGTAGAACGGCTTGAGCGACGAGTTGTCGATCTTCAAGCGCACCGTCTGCTGCATCCCCATCGCGTCGAGGAAGCTCTGCTGGTCGTCGTACTTGCCGCGGCTATAGGCGATGCTCGCCTGGTTGAACAGGCCGAAGGAGCGGCCGTAGGTGAGCACGGCGCCCTTCGACTTGCGCTGCAGGCGCTGGTCGGTGAAGACCTCGTAATCCAGGTCCTGGTTGAACAGGCGAATGCCCAGGCTCTGCGGTTTGTCGAGCAGCCAAGGTACGTAATAAGAGAGGTCGAAGGCCCGTCGGGTGCCGCCCGATTGGAACGAGAATCCGAGCTGCTCGCCGCGGCCGAGGAAGTTCTTGGTGTTGACCGAGAACTGGCCGAAAAACTTGTCGACCTCGCTCCAGCCGCCGCCGAACTGCAGTTCCGTGCGCTCCGACTCGCGACCCTTGAAAACCAGGTTCACCTTCTTGTTCGCGCTGTCGTAGTCGATGTCTACCGGGTCTTCCTCGTTGAGCTTGAAGTAGCCGAGCTGGTTGACCTTGGTCACCGTGTTCTTCACACCGGCGATCGAGATCACGCTCCCTTCTTGCAGGCGGAGCTCCCGACGCAGCACGCGATCGCGAGTCTTGTCGTTGCCGTCGAACTCGATCCGGCCGACCTTGAACTGATCGCCCTCGGTCACCCGAATCAAGATGTCCGCGACGTTGTCCGGCTTCTCGATGACCTCGGGCTCGACGCGCGCGAAGATGTAGCCGCTGTTGTGGTAGAGGTCGTCGATCGCCTTGACGCCGTCATCGAGCAGCTTCGAGCGGAGCCACGAGTTCTTCCGCGAATGGACCAAGCGAAGCAGCCCGGCCTCGGTGTAGACCTTGTTGCCCTCGATCTTCACCTCGCCGAACTTCCAGCGCTCCCCCTCGTCGACCGGGATGGTCACGTACATCTGGCGCTTCTGCTTGGCCGTCGTCGTCTCGTTCGGCCGTTTCGCCTTGACTTCGATCTTCGGCTCGCCGAGGACGACGTTCTTGTAACCCGCGCCGCGATAGAGGTCGCGGACCTTGTCGAGGTCTTCTTGGAGAGTCGCAGGGCTGTAGATGTCGTGCTTCGAGAAGCGCGAGATGAGGCTGGTCTGCTTGGTCTTCTTCATCGCGAGGCGCAGGCGGAGGTCGTTGAAGACCGTGTTTCCTTCGAACGCGATGTCCGCGATGCGGACGCGATTGCCCTCGTCGACCGAGAAGGTCACCTTCTTCTCGTTCGGCCCGACGTCCTCGATCGTGTAGCGCGCCTGGGCGAAGCGGTAGCCTTTTTCCTTGTAGAGCTCCTCGATCAAGGTTTTCACCCGCTGGAGCTCGCCGAGCGAGACGGGATCGTTTTCCCGCACCTGGATGCGCTGGGTCGCGATCTTGTCTTGAACGTCGGTCTTCGAGACCCGCTTCAAACCCTGGAAGTCGATCGAGCGGAGGACCGGACGCTCGACCACGGTGATTACCAGCTTGACCTTGCCCGCGGCCGAGCCGGGCTCGGTCGCGATCTCCAGGTCGTCGATCAGCCTACGGTCCCAGAGCTGCTTGACCCGCGTGTCCAGCTCGCGCTCGGAGAGCGTCTGCCCCACTTCCAGGCCGAGATAGAAGAGGAGCGTCTCCTCCGAAAGCGTCGCGAGGCCCTTCGTCTCGATCGCCTCGATGGTGGGCGCGGCGCCGTTGTCCTGCGCGCCCACCGGATGTCCGGCGGGGAGCAGCAGCGGCAGCAGCAACAGCGCGAGACAGCGGCGCCAGAAGGCGGCTCGCGGCGCGAGTCCAAGCGGGCGCTGTTTGCGAAGGGGCGTCTCGGTCACCGGGCTTCTCCCAAGTTCGTCATTAGAAGCGACCCCGAGCCTTCACGGTCGGGGGCGCGGCATTCTACCGGCGGTCCTGCGGCGATCTAGCGGCGGCCCCGCGATCTAAAGCTGCGGCGCCAAGATCTCCTGCGCGCGGGTATGGAAGCGCAGCTCGCTTCCGTCGAGCTCGACGTCGATCCTCTCGATCGCGCCGCCGACCTGGTGGATCAGGATTTCCGACACGGCATCTTGGATGTGCCGCTGGATGGTCCGCCGCAAGGGGCGCGCGCCGGTCGACGGATCGAGCCCCGCGCGCTCGAGCAGCCAGAGCTTGACCTCCGGGGTGACCACCACGGAGAAACCGCGGCTCGCGAGGGTCCGGTTCACGTCGTCGAGCAGGATGTCGACGATCGCGTGCAGCTCGCGCTCGCCCAGCGGGTTGAAGACGATCACCTCGTCGAGCCGGTTGATCAGCTCGGGGGAGAAAGTCCGCTTGAGCTCGGCGAGGATTTCCTCCTCGACCCGCCGGTAATCCGCCTCGGCGGAGGCGTCGCCGAAGCCCATCCGGCCGCCGCGCACGACCAGGCGGCTGCCGATGTTCGAAGTCATCAGGACCAGGGTGTTGCGGAAGTCGACCTGATTGCCGTAGGCGTCCGTGAGCAGGCCGTCCTCGAGGATCTGGAGCAGGAGGTTCGCGATGTCCGGATGCGCCTTCTCGATCTCGTCGAACAGGATCAACGAGTAGGGCTGGCGGCGGATGCGCTCGGTGAGCTGCCCCCCCTCCTCGTGGCCCACGTAACCGGGGGGCGAGCCGATGAGCTTCGAAACCGCGTGCTTCTCCATGTATTCGCTCATGTCGAAGCGGACCAGCGCGCGCTGGCTGCCGAACAAGAACTCGGCGAGCTGCCGCGCGACCTCGGTCTTGCCGACACCCGAAGGGCCGAGGAAGACGAACGAGCCGATCGGCCGCTGCGGGTTCGCGACACCGAGCCGCGAACGGCGGATCGCGCGGCTGATCGCCGAGATCGCCCGGTCCTGACCGACCACGCGGCGCGAAAGCGTCGCCTCCATCTGGATCAGCCGCTCCGCCTCTTCACTCTGGAGATTGGCGACCGGGATGCCGGTCCAGGAGGCGATCACCTCTTCGATGTCGCGCCGGGTCACCTCGACGACGCTGTTCTCGTCGGTGGTGAGCGACATCCGCTCGAGGTCCTCGCGCAGCTCGATCTCCCGCTCGCGCAGGTAGACCGCCCGCTCGAAGTCCTTGTCGGAGATGGCGACCTTCATCTCCTTGACCACCATGCCAATCTCCTGCTCCAGCCGACGCAGGTTCTGGGTGTCGCGCACGCGGCGGAGCTTGACTCTCGCCCCCGCCTCGTCGAGCAGGTCGATCGCCTTGTCGGGCAGATGGCGGTCGGGGATGTAGCGGTTCGACTGGTGGATCGCGGTGCGGATCGCGTCGTCGCGGTAACGCACCTTGTGGAACGACTCGTAGCGGTCCTTGACCCCTTCGAGGATCTGCTCCGCCTGCTCCGGGCTCGGGGGGAGCACCTGGACCGACTGGAAGCGGCGCAGCAGGGAGCGATCCTTCTCGATGTACTTCCGATACTCCTTGAGCGTGGTCGCGCCGATGCAGGACACCTCGCCGCGGGAGAGCGCGGGTTTCAAGATGTTCGCGGCGTCGAGCGAGCCCTCGGCCGAGCCCGCGCCGATCAGGGAGTGGATCTCGTCGATGAAGACGATCAGGTCGCGGCTGTCCTTCAGCTCCTTGAGGATCCCCTTGAGCCGCTCCTCGAATTGGCCGCGGTACTTGGTGCCGGCGACGATCAGCGAAAGGTCGAGCCCGACGATCCGCTTGTTGGCGAGGAAGATCGGCACCCGCCCTTCGACGATCCGCTGCGCGAGCCCCTCGACGATCGCCGTTTTGCCCACGCCCGGCTCGCCGAGCAGGATCGGGTTGTTCTTGCTCCGGCGCGAAAGGATCTGGACGATCCGGTCGACTTCGTCCTCGCGGCCGATCAGGGGATCGAACGCCCCTTCCGCGGCGAGCGAGGTGAGGTCGCGGCCGTACTCGGAAAGGAACGGCAGCTCCTTCTTCTGCTGCGAAGCCTCTCGCTCCTTGGCGATCGCGAGCGCCTCTTCGCGCACCGTGTACACGTCGAAGCCGTGGTGAGAAAGGATCCTCTGCGCAAGGCAGCCGTCCACGCGCAGGATGCCGATCAGCAGGTGCTCCGAACCGACGGTCGGATGGAGCATGCTCTCGGCCTCGTGCGCGGCGTAGGCGAGGATCTTCTTCGATTCTTCGGACAGCGGAAGCTCGGCGGTTGAGGAGATCCGCTCGACGAACACCCGTTCCCCTTCGATCTCGCGGCGGACCTCTTCGGGCTTGACCTGGAGGCGCCTGAAAATCTCGGCGACCGTCTCTTCGCCTTCGCGCAAGATGCCGAGCAGGATGTGCTCCGACTCGATCACGCGGCTGCCGAGCTTGCTCGCTTCGTAGCGGGCGAAGAACAGGGCGCGGCGCGCTTTTTCGTTGTACTTCTCAAACATGCGCGGCCTTCTCCCGATCGCTTGCCGATCGACGTCTCCGGCGGCTGCGGCCTCCTCTGCTCCCCCGTCCCAGGGTGGGGAAAGCTCCCGTTCCGGCTCCAGAAAGCCGCCGTCGAGCCTCGCGATCCTAGCACAGCGCCCGGCGATCTCCGGGTTGTGGGTGACCAGCACCGCCGTCGTGTGATGGCGCGCCTGGAGCGCCAACAACAGGTCGAATACCTGCTCCGCCGTCTCCGGATCGAGGTTACCGGTGGGCTCGTCGGCGAGCAGCAAGGGAGGGTCGAGGGCGAGTGCCCGGCAGATCGCGACCCGCTGCCGCTCCCCTCCGGACAGCTGGTTCGGGTAGTGGTCCAAACGCGCCGTGAGCCCGACCTCCGCCAGCAGCTCACGCGCCCGGCCATGGACCTCGCGCGGCTCCCGCCCCGCGATCCGCCCCGGCAGCATGACGTTTTCGAGCGCGGTGAAATCGGGCAGCAGTTGATGGAACTGGAAGACGAAACCGATCGTCCGGTTGCGGAACGCCGCGAGCTCGGCCCTAGACAGGTCGTCGAGCCGCTCGCCGCCGATCCGGATCGTCCCGGAGTCGGCGCGATCGAGCCCGCCGAGCAGGTGAAGGAAGGTCGACTTTCCCGACCCGGACGGGCCGACGATCGCGACGATCTCGCCCGCGCCGACCGACAGGCTCGCGCCGCGTAGCACCTCGACCGTCCGCGTGCCGTCCCGATAGGCCTTGGAGACGTCGCGCGCCTGAACCTCGACGCTCATCGGCGGATCGCCTCCAGCGGGTCGAGCGCGGCGGCGCGCCGCGCCGCGTAGGTCGAGGCTGCGATCGCCAAGCCGAACGTGAGCAGGAGCACCCAGGCGAGGTCGCGCCCCTCGACCAGGACCGGCAGATAGTCGAGGAAATAGACCCGGCTCGGCAGCCGGACCAGGTGATACCGGTCGATCGCCCAGGCGACGGCGAGCCCCCCCGCGCTCCCGACCACCAATCCAAGGGCGGCGATCAATCCGCCAAGCGTCCGGAACGCCCGTTCGAGGTCACGGCCCGAAGCGCCCATCGCGCCGAGCATGCCGATCTCCGAGCGCTTGCTCGCGATCACCAGCGAGAGCGACGCGACGAGGGCGAGAGAAGCGACCAGAACGATCAGGAAGACGGCGACGAAAGTGAGGGTCTTCTCGAGCCGCAAGGCGAACAGGAGCGGCCGGTTCAGGTCGGCCCAGGTGCGGACCGAGCTGCCCGGGGCGACGGGGACGAGCGCCGCATTGAGGCCCGCAACCGCCGCGAGCGCCGCGTCGAGCCCGCCCGCGGCGACCTCGACCTTGCGGTTCGCGGTACCCAGCAAGCTCTCGGCGATCTGCCGCGGTAGCGCCACCCGCTCTCGCTCCTCCTGGGTTTTGCCCGATTCGTAGGTTCCCGCGAGGGGAAGGCTCCGCAACCTCGGCACCGGACCGCCGAACGGCGCGAGCGTCGGCTTCGGTGAGACGACGTCCACCATCTCACCGGGCCGAATTCCCCACCGGGTGGCGAGCCCTTCGGGTAGGTAGAGCCCCGGCGCCCGGCCGGACGCCCCGGGGAAAAACGCCGGCACCGGGCCGTCGAAGCCGATCAGCTCGACCGGCTGGACCTTGCCGCCGTCGACCACCCAGCCGCTGCCCCGCACCTCGAGGCGTGCCGAGCGCACTCCCGGCACGGCGGTGGCCGCCTTGCGTGCTCCCTCGGCGTTCGCCCCGGGAGGGAGGTCGATCAGGATTTCTGGCGTGCGCGAGAGCAACTCGTCCCGAAGCGCCTCCTGGAAACCGGAGATCACGCCGAGCGCCAGGATCAGCGCGGTGACGCCAAGGGCGATCCCGAGCATCGCCACCGCGGCGAGGAAGCTGGCGAACGCGTCGCGCCGCGTGCTCTTGAGGTAACGGAACGCGAGCAGCCAGGGAAACGGCCAGGGGCGAAGGAGGAGGCGCGAGGCCAAAGTCGAAATCCGGAGCGGCGCCCGCCCTAGTCGGCCTCGGGCCGGAGCAGCGGGAAGAGGATCACATCGCGGATCGACGATCGGTCGGCGAGCAACATGGTCAAGCGGTCGATGCCGATGCCGATCCCCGCGGCGGGCGGCATCGCGTGCTCGAGCGCCCGCACGTAGTCCGCGTCGAAACGGTGCGCCTCCGCGTCTCCCTTTTCGCGCGCCGCGAGCTGCTCGCGGAAGCGCTCGGCCTGGACGTCCGGGTCGTTCAGCTCGGAGAAAGCGTTCGCCATCTCCATCTTGCCGATGTAGAGCTCGAACCGTTCGGTGAAGCGTGGATCTTCCGGCCGCTGCTTGGAGAGCGGCGAGACCTCGACCGGATGCTCGGTGACGAACGTAGGCTGGGTCAGGTGCGGCTCGGCCAGCTCTTCGAACAGCGCCATCAGGCAGTGGCCGTAAGTACCCCCGGGCGGAACGTCGATCCCGCGCTGGCGCAGCTCGGCGCTCACCGCCTCGAGGTTTTCGAGCCGCTCGGGCGCCACGCCGCCGAGCTTCGCGATCGCTTCGCGCATCGTCAGCCGCGCCCACGGTCTCGCCCACTCGATCGGCTCGCCCTCCCAGGTGAGGGTCTCCTTGCCGAGCACGCGCTTCGCCTCGCCGGCCAGGCCCGAGAGCAGCTCCTCGGTAAGGTCCATCATCTGTCGATAGTCCGCGTAGGCCCAGTAGAACTCGAGCATCGTGAACTCGGGGTTGTGGCGGGTCGAGATCCCCTCGTTGCGGAAATTCCGGTTGATCTCATAGACCCGTGGGATGCCGCCCACGAGCAGCCGCTTCAAGAACAGCTCCGGTGCCACACGCAGATAGAGCTCGATGTCGAGCGCGTTGTGATGCGTCACGAACGGCCGCGCTGCGGCGCCGCCCGGGATCGAGTGCATCATCGGCGTCTCGACCTCGAGGAAGCCGCGCGCGTCGAGGAAGGTTCGGATCCCGCGCACGATCGCCGCCCGAAGCTCGAACACAGCGCGCGATTCCGGATTCGTCGCGAGGTCCAGATACCGCTGCCGGTAGCGCGTCTCGACGTCCGCCAGCCCGTGCCATTTTTCCGGCAGCGGTCGGAGCGCCTTGGCGAGGAAGGCGAGCTCGTCGACCATCAGCGACAGCTCCCCCGCCCGCGTACGAATCAACGTACCCGACGCGCCGATCTGGTCCCCCAGGTCGAGGTTCTCGAAGATCGTCCGCGACCGCTCCGGCAGGCGGTCTTTCTTCACGAAGAGTTGGAGCTTCACCCGCCCGTCATGGAGATCGAGGAACGCCGATTTACCGTGCTCGCGGATCGCCATGATCCGCCCCGGCACCCGGAGCTTGAGGCCAAGCGCTTCGAGCTCCTCGGCGCTCTTCTCGTGGTGGGCCGTATGGACCCCCGACGGCTCGAGATCCCACTCGAAGCGCTGGGGGTAGGTAGGAATTCCAGCGGCGGCGAGCGCATCGCGCTTGTTCCGCCGGTTCTGAATCTGATCGTCGAGCTCGGACATGGTCGTAGGTTCTCGTTTCGGCGGGGAACGATATCCCGGAATTCGCCGATTGAGATTCGACCTGCGGCCGGTGTGCCGAGCTCGCCACGTGAGAGGTCTCCGCGGCAGTGCGCGTTCGTCCTTTGCCGAGCCGCGCGCTTTCCGCCGAGGGTGGAGCTCGCTGAGCCGAGGCTGTGCTCGAAGAGCCGCGCAGACGCGAAGCAACCGGGCCCACGGAATCACCCAGGAGCCCGGTCCGGCATGCCTAGAAGATCCTCAGCGTCGTCGCCTGCTCGACGACCGTCGAGGCGGTGCGGCTGATCTTTACCTCCACGTAGTAGAGGAACTGGTTGAAGTCGAAGGTGTTCGCCGGGAACGTGCAGGGAGTGCAGACGCCCGCCGTGTTCGTCACGCTGGTCGCGGTGCAGATCGCGAGCTGGGCTCCGGTGCAACGGCTCACGCGGATCAGCGTCGCCGTGACCTGGTTGCCCGCGGCCGCGGAGGTGTCGATCGCCCCGAGCTCCAAGGTCGTCCAGGCCGGGTTGGCACCGACGGTTTGATTGGTCACGTTGTAATGGGCCACGATTGAAGGGGAGATCGATGCCCCGAGGAAGCCCAGAGACGCACCGGTGAAGGCAAAGTTGACGGGCAGGTAGTTGGTCTCGTCGACCGATCCATCGGATGCGACGGCGGTCCAGGCGGGAAGCTGTGCGGCGAGCGAGAGAGGGAGGAAGAGAACGATCAAGGCCAGAAGCGAGCGAATCGAGACGCGCATGGGGCTCCTCCATTTCAAAGGATCTCCGCGCTCGAGCGCGCGAAGACCAGCGGTACGAACGGCCGCCGCAAGAATCTACAGATTCCTATTTGAGTAGGTGCGCTGGAGCCTCTGGAAGGGACAGGGCGCGATCCCCTGGCGCACGTCGAAGCGCGCCGGCCTGAGTTACGATGAGGCATGTCCACATCCGATACCTACGACTATCGCGACGAGCTGGAAGCCGCCGTCCGCGATTGGGATCTCCGCGGCTGGCTGCGGCCGGCGGTCATCGTGGTCTCCGGCTCGGGTCTGGCCGTCGACCTCGATTCCCCGACTTACGGCCCCGTTCCGTTGCGGGACCTCCTTCCCTTCGAAGTTCACGCGGTCGAAGGGCACCCACATTCCGTCGAGATCTTCACCCCGCTTCCCGATCGTCCGGTCCTCTACTACCGCGGCCGGCTGCACAGCTACCAGGGCTATTCCGCACACGAGGTAGTCTTTCCGATCCGCCTCGGCCGCCTGCTCGGCGCACGGGTGCTGATCCTCTCCAACGCGACCGGCGGGCTGAACCCCGCCCTACGCGCGGGCGACCTGCTGGCGCTCCACGACCAGATCAACCTGATGGGGATGAGCCCGCTACGCGGCGATCTGCCGCCGGAATGGGGCCCCCGTTTTCCGGACATGACCGATGCCTACGATCGGGCCCTCCGCCTCCGCACCCAGGAGACCGGCCGCTCCCTCGGTATTCACATCGGCGAAGGGACCTATCTCGGACTTTCGGGACCGAGCTACGAAACCCCCGCCGAGGTTCGCGCCTTCCACCAGCTCGGCGGTGACGTCGCCGGCATGTCGACCGTCCTCGAAGTGATCGCAGCCCGCCACATGGGGATGCGCTGCCTCGGCATCTCGCTGGTCACGAATCCCGGCGCCGGCCTGACCGAGGGTCCGGTCGACCACCAGGAGGTCCTCGCGGCCGGTCGGGACGCAGCCGTGAAGCTCGCGCGGTTGCTCGAGGCCCTGCTCGAAGACCCCGGCCTCGAGGAGTGACGAACCGGCTTTTCGCTATGGACCGCTCGAAGCGCACGAACGGAGACGGCGACCCCGAGATCGAGCCGCGCGGGATCGACGCTCGATCGGCGGGAACGCCTGCTCCCACTCCGCCGGCTCCTTCGTCCTCCTCGGAACGACCGAACGGAGCTCCGGAATCGCCTGACCTTCAAGCGCGCCAGATGCTCGATCGGATCGTTCGTAACGCGGGATACGGCTGGAGAGACCTCGAGCGCCATCTCCACGAGCAGGGAGGCCCGGGCGAACGACCGCCGCTCGGCGATCTCCTCCGCGACCTTAACGTCATGGATCTCGATCGCGACAACTTCTTCGAGGTTCTGGTCCCCCGTTTCGACAAGACCCGCTTCGAGCATCCGATCGAGCGAGAGGTGACCGATCTGCTGCAGGAGCTCGGCGCGCCGAAGGTGCCGGCCGAGGTCGCTGCCGTAATGGGAGATTCTGGGGGCTCGCTTCAGGTTTCCGCAGATCCGACCGCCGATCCGGCCGTGGACCGCAATCTGGATAGCACCTTAAGGCGGACCCTCGACCAGATCGATCGGCGTGTGCTCGAGCTGGTCGAGCGGACCCTCGGCGAGCCGGCTTCTCCTCTCGAGCTCCCCAGACCGAAACGCCAACCTGAACCCTAGGGCCGCGATCTACCGCAACGAAAATTCCGGCCGGTACGCGAGCAGCCAGAGGCCCGAGTAGTCGCGCATCAGGCGCATGCGCAGGAGCTCCAGGTCTCGCGCTCCGGCGAGGTCGGCGCGGAGCACGGCTTGGTGGACCTCGTGGTCGAAGCGGAAAAGGAACAGGTCCGCCACGCGACAGGTCTCGCGGGCGTGATCGAAGATCGGCGAAGCGCCCGTGCGCGCGGTCTCGTCGAGCAGGCCGGAGATCTCCTGCGCCTGCTCGTTGGTCCGCAGGCGGAGCGCGGCGGACTCGAGGATGAAGCGCTCGATCGAGACCGCCGCGTCATCGCCTCCGCAGACCCGCCGGCAGGAGAGGACCTCACGGGGCTCCAAGCGGAGCGGGAAGACCTCCGGGGTGAGGGTCGCCTCCCGGGCGCCCATCGTCGGGGGCAGGTCTTGGATCGCGTCGACGAGACGCTTGAAATGCTCGGCGATCAGCTCGAAATGTGTGGCGACCGCGGAGGGCGAGGCCGCGCGCTCGATTTCTCCCGTGTCCTCGAAGATCCGCGCGGGATCCTTCCCCCCCGCCTCGGCGAGCCGGGGTAGGAGGTGGCGCACGCTCTCGCGGATCTGGGCGAGATCCTCGAGCTTGAACTCGTCGCTCCGTATGCGCTGCTCGAAACGCTCGATCTGCTCGCGGAACGCGGTGAGATCCTGGTCGAGCTCCTCGTTTCCGGAGACCTGCCGCTCGAGCTCGAAAATCCGCTGGTACTCCGAGATGAAACGGCGCTCTTCCTTCTGGTAGAGCTCCTGGATGCGCGCGCGGAGCACGAGGTTGGTCGCCTGGACGGCGACCAGGATCGACGGCTCGAAGTAGAAATCGGCGAGCCCGTGCTTGAGCTCCCGAAAACGCTGGATCACCTCGCGCTCGTAGAGTTGGTCGAGCCCCTCGACCGCTTGGATCTCGCCGCGCAGCGATTCCACCTCGTCGCGCCGGTAGGCGATCACCTCGGGGGCGAGCGGCGGAGCGCCCAGGAGCATCCAGAGGCCGTCGAAGATCTCGAGCAGGTGGCGGGTGTCGCGCAGGCGGAGGCCCTGACCGAGCTGCCCCTCGCCGTCCTCCTCCGACAGGCGCGCGAGCAGGAAGTCGACCTTATCCAGCCGCGCGGGCGGCCAGCCGTCACGGCGCGGCGCGAACAGGTAGAACTTCACCAGCTGGGTGAGGATCTTCTCGTCGTAGCCGCGGACTCTTTTGAAGAACTGGCGCAGGGAGTTCGCGCCGACTTTGCTATCCTCCGCCTCCAGCGCCGAAATCAGGTCGGAAAGCCGCCGGTCGACGGCGTCGAGCCGCATCTTGAGCACGTCGCCAGCGGCCGCGTTCAGGTCCTGCGAGATCTCTTTGAGCTCGTTGTACAGGTCTTGGAAGGCGGTCGAGTGGTCGGCACCCTGACGGTCGAGGACGGTCTTCGCCAGTCCCTGCAAGAACTGATGGAACGTCCAGGCCGCCCGGAACCGATTCGACAGATCGGTGTAGCGCCGGTGGAGGAGTTGGAGCTCTGGCACGCTGGGCATGTGCGGATTCCGTTCGATTCCGGTGCGACGAAAGACCCGGTCATCTTACTTCACTTCAGGAGATCGACTTCAGGAGATCGAGGATGGGACAAGACGTACGGGTGCTGATCCCCCAGGAGGCGATCGAAGCGCGAATCGCCGAGATGGCCGCCGAGATCGACCGCGATTTCGCCACCAGCGATCGCTTGATCTGCGTCGGGGTGCTCAAGGGTTCGGTCTTCTTCATGGTCGAGCTGCTCAAGCGGCTGACCATCCCCTGCGAGATCGACTTCTTCCAGACCTCGTCGTACGGCAGCGGCACGAGCCCCGGCGAGGTGCGGATCAAGAAGGACATCGATCTGTCGATCCGCGACAAGGACGTGCTCCTGATCGAGGACATCGTCGACAGCGGCTACACCCTTCGGACGATCCTCGATCTGTTCCACTTCCGCCGCGCCAGGAGCGTCCGGCTTTGCACCCTGTTGGACAAGCGAGAGGCGCGAAAGGTCGACGTGCCGATCGACTACTGCGGCTTTCCGATCGACAACCTGTTCGTCGTGGGCTACGGCCTCGACTACGCCGAGCGATTCAGAAACCTGCCCTACATCGGGGTCTACGAAGGCTCCATCCAGGAGTAACCGCCGCCATGAGCGATCGCAACATTTCCTCCCACCACACCGACGGTGCCCCGGCCGCGATCGGCCCCTATTCGCAAGCGGTCTCCTTCGGAGGGCTTCTCTACACCTCCGGGCAGGTGGCGCTCGATCCGGCGACCGGCGCGCTCGTGGATGGCGGGTTCGAGGCCCAAGCCCGGCGCGTGTTCCAAAATCTTCAGGCGGTGCTCGCGAGCGCCGGCTGCTCCTTTTCCGACGTGCTCAAGGCAACGGTCTTCATCATGGACTTCGCCGACTTCGGCAAGCTCAACGAGATCTACGCCGAGCACATGGGCGACCACCGCCCCGCCCGCTCGACCGTCCAGGTCGCCGCGCTTCCCAAAGCCGCCCTTGTCGAGATCGACCTGATCGCGCGAATTCCGTAGAGGCGAGGGGACCCGAACCATGGCAACGTCACTGGCAACCAAGACCGTCCTCACCCTCGCCGCGGCCGAAGAGATCGCGCACGCCGCCGAGGCGGAGGCGAAGAAGAATGGCTGGAACGTCTCGATTGCGATCGTCGACGAGGCGGGGCGGTTGATGTATTTCCGCCGTATGGACGGCTCGACAAACGCTAGCGTCGAGATCGCCCTCGCGAAGGCGGTCCATTCGGCGAACTATCGCCGCGACACGCAGTACCACGAGGCACTGCTCAAGCAGGGACACCTCGTAATCCTCGGCCTGCCGAGCACGGTTCCGCTCGAAGGGGGCTTGCGTCTGATTCACGAAGGAACCGTGATCGGAGCGATCGGCGTCTCCGGCGTCCAGGCGAGCGAGGATGGGCAGATCGCCAAGGCGGGGGCGGACCGTCTGAACGCCGGCTGAGCTCAACACTGTCGAGGCGTCGGTCCTCTACGACTCCTCGGCCATTTCTCGCAGCGCCTCGATCGCTCGGTCGACATCCGCGGCGGACACGTCGCGATGGGTGACGAAACGAACCTTGTCGGGGCCGAACTGGCTCGCGAGAACGCCGCGTTCTTTCAATCGGGCGAGGAATCTTGCGGCGGGTCCGGTCGGCGGATCGTCCAGCGTCCGCGTCGGTCCCTTCCCCACCCGAAACACCAAGATGTTCGTCCGCACACGTGCGAGATCGAGATCGACACCCGGAAGCCCGGCCACCACGGCGGCCAGCTTCCGCGCGTTCTCGTGGTCGTTGGCGAGGCGGCCGGGACCGTCGTGGAGCGCGAGGAGCCCCGCCGCCGCGAGTATCCCCGACTGGCGCATGCCGCCACCGAGCATCTTGCGGACGTTCTCCGCGGCGGCGACGAAATCGCGCGCGCCGCAAAGGATCGAGCCGACCGGCGCGCCGAGGCCTTTGGAGAGGCAGAACATCACCGAGTCGAAGCCGCGGGCCAGGTCCGCGGCGGAAACGCCGAGCGCCACGGCGGCGTTGAAGATCCGCGCGCCGTCCAGATGGACGGGAAGGCCGAGGCGCCGCGCTTCGGCGAGCAGTGCGTCGAGACGCGGCCGTTCGTAGACCGTTCCCCCCGCCACGTTGTGGGTGTTTTCGAGCGAGAGCATCCCCGTCGGCGTGGCGAACCCGGTTTTCGGCCGAAACGCGCCCGCCACCTGCTCGGGGGAGAGGATACCGTCCGAGGTCTCGATGCGACGAGGTACGAGCCCCGAGATCGCCGCCATCGCCCCCATCTCGAACTCGTAGATGTGCGCCGTCGCCTCACAGATCACCTCGCGTCCAGGCCGGGTGTGGAGGTGGAGCGCGATCTGGTTGCCCATCGTTCCGGACGGCACGAACAGCGCGGCCTCGAAGCCGAGGGTTTCGGCGGCCTCCGCTTCGAGCCGCGCGACCGTCGGGTCCTCGCCCCAGACGTCGTCGCCCACCTCGGCTTCGGCCATCGCCCGGCGCATCGCGGCGTCGGGCCGGGTCACGGTGTCGGAACGCAGGTCGATCATCCTCTAAGCCTTTCTAGAATCCGAGCGCCACGCGCAGCGCGTACTGGGTCGTCTCACCGCGTTGGACCTCGGCGGTGATCTTCGGGATCAGGAGGGAGAGGCGCAATCCCGCGTAAGCGATCGGCTGAGTGTGGGTCTCCGAGAGGTCCGAGAGCGTCCCCGACCGGTCGAGCCGCGCCCGGCTCGCGATGACGCCGCCGCCGATGTAGGGCGTTATCAGCGGAAAGCCCTTGCTCGCGAGCACTTCGACTCCCGCCTGATCCAGGGTGAACGCGCCGCCGCCCTGCGACCGAGTGGCGGTGATGCGGAGAGCCGCCGCGGGCGAAACCGTTCCCCCTTCGAGGAAGGCCCACTGGACCTCGGCGGTCGCGAGCTTCAGATCGGTACCCACCGCCTCGGCGAGCGAGACGCCAAGGTCTACCTTACCCGGAAGCCCCTTCCTCACCCCTACGCGCGCGATCGAGAGAAACCCGCCGTCGAGGTCCCCGTCGACCGCACCGGGAAAGAACGGTTGCTGATCGAAAGTGTCGTCGTAAGAGGCTTCGGCGAACGCCTCGAAGCCGGTGACGCCGAGCGCCTTGGCCGGGTGACCCGGATAGGCATACGCGGCCGAGGCGAAGCGCCGCGCGAAGTCGCGAAAGACCGCTGACGAAGCGTCCCGACGAACCTCCCAAGCGGCCGCAGGAAGTGAGAAAACGAGCGCAAAACCGAGGGTGAAGACCGAGCGGAGGAGAACGTGGGCGAATCGGATCATCGGGCATGCACCTCCGGAAGACGTCGAGCCGCGATCCGACCTGACCGCCGGCTCGAGGCAGTGGGAGTCTACCAGCCGTCGGCAGCCCTCGATGGGCCATCGGCGCACCGCCGCAAGACCTCCCCACCGCCGAAAAAGCCCGCGCCCGCGCCGTGAACCTCTCGGCGTAGAATCCCGCCCGCGAACCGCGCCGTAGTCATCGAAACTCGCCTGACGAGGGAGATCTCGCCGTCATCGTGCGTCGCCTCCTCTATCTTTGGCTCGCACTGCTCGGCGCCTTTTGGGCGGCGTCCGCCACGCTGTCGACGATCGTCCTCGGGCGGGTCGACCGCGGGGAGATCGCGGTCTTCTCGATGGTCGCGATCCCCATCGTTCAGGCGCTCGCGCTCGGATGGTTCACGCGCTCGCGACGAGGCGGCCCAGGGGCACCGCTTCCCACGGGCGCGGCAGGATGGGTGATCCGCGCCTTGCTGCTCCTGGACCTGCTGGTCGCCTCGATCGGCGGTCTCCTCCCGGAAGATCCTCTTTTCAGCTTGAACGCCGGAGGGCTCGTCACCCATCTCTACGCTGCGGTCCAAGCGTTGGGCGCTGCCGGGCTCGCGGCGGTCGCCGCGCGCCGTGAGCGCCATGAGCGCTGGCCTCTCCTGTTGCTCGCCTTGGCGCTCGGCGGATACGCGATCGACTCCGGTTTCGGCGTTCTCTCGGTCCTGCCGGCCCGACTCGCCGCGGAGCGCTCGAGCTTCGCCGTCTGGCTTTCGGTGCACGGCGGAGCGGCGATTCTCGGCGGCGGCCTCCTCCTCCACCTCGAGCAGCGCTGGCGCGCCGGCCATCCGCGCGCCTCCCGCGCGCTAGAAATTGCACTCGGCCTCGGCATCCTCGCCGGCCTGGGCAGCATCCTCGGGATCCGCCTCCGTCCGGAGGTCGGCCAGCCCCTGTTCATGATCGGTTGCCTGTGCGGCTTCCTCGCAATTACGTTCATCCTCGCGGCGCTGCTGCTCCTCCGCACGCCGGAAGAAACGCCGGGCTGAACCGCCTCTCGAAGAAAAGGGCCCGGCGGCATCGCCGGGCCCTCGCAGCCTAGACAGTTCGTCGACCGAAGAGGAACCGAGAGGATCGGTCGATCGCCGGTCTCGGTTCCCTGTTAAGGCAACAGATCCCAGAACCCACGTCCGAACGTCGAGATACGCGCGAGCGTCGAGTTCGGGGAGATGTAGAAGTCGGTCACGTTGACCAGAGGCAGTCCCGAGCCGTACCTCGCCCAGGTCGCTCCGGCGTCGGTCGAGCGGTAGACGCCGAGATGGGTGGCCGCATAAAGCGTCTGGTTCGCCAGGGGGTCGGCGACGATCTTGTTGACCGGCACGCCGAACGGAAAACCGCCGCCGTCGATCGCGGTCCAGGTCACGCCGAGGTCGGTCGATTTCCAGAGATGGTTCTTGGTCGCGTCGGGTGCCACCGAGGACACGTAGACGGTGCTTGGTGCGATCGTGTCGAACCAGACCGAGCTCATGGAGAGTCCGTTGTTCGGCGGCGCCGTCGCCTGGGTCCAGGCTCCCCCGCCGTTGGTCGAGAAAAAGACCCGGCCGCCGCTCGCGACCAGCCCAATCGTGTTCTGGTTGCTGAAGGCAACCCCGACACCGCGAACGAAGAAGTTGGTGGTCGGCAACCCCGTCACGCCCAGGGCGGACCAGGAGCCCCCGTAGTTCGTCGACTTGTAGACCTTGGTGTTCGACCAGGTGTAGACGTCGTTCCCGGTCGCGGAGCCGGCCCAGGCGACCACCCCCGTGTTGAACGGCGCGGTCGAGCTGTTGCCGCACTCCGTGATGCCCGAGCACGAGGAGGCCCAGCTGGTCCCCCCATTGGTGCTCTTCCTCACCTGGGCGTAGTAGAGGCTTCCGAGCATCAACGACGCGTTGGTCGAATGGATGTTCGAGCCGAATCCGTCGCCGCCGATCCGCTGATCGTAGATCGTCGTCGAGGCCGAGCGGACGCGCGTGCCGTTGTCCTGGAATCCGCCGACGACCGCCGCGCTGTTGGCGAGCGACGAGCCGACCGAATAGATCAGGTGAGTGGTGATGCCGATGTTCAGCGCGTCGGTCCAGGTCGTGCCGCCGTTGGTCGATTTGAAGATCCCGCCGTCCGTGCCGATGTACAGGTTGCCGAGCGAGTCGAACGCGCCCGCGTGGAAATCGGCGTGGACGTAAGGTAGCGAGAATTGCGCGAGCCAGTTCGACATCTGGGTGAACGAGGTGCCGCCGTTGCTGGTCTTTGCGAGCAGGAGCGCGCCGCCGAAATAGGCCACGTTCGGGTCGGTCGGGCTGACGATCGTCAGATGGTTGTACCAGCCCTGGCCGTTGAGCAGAGTGCCCACCGTGCGCGATTCGGTGTTCGTCTTGGTGTAGCGCTTCGCGGGGACGGAGAGTGCGGCCCAGGTATGGCCGCCGTCGAGCGATTTGAAGATGTCGGAGAGATCAGAGGTAGACGTCGCGTTCGGCACCGCCGCCATGGCGTACATCGTCGTGCGCGCCGAAGGGGCCGAGGCGATCGAGATGCGGCCGACGCCCGCCGCTTTGGTGACCCCGGTGCCCCGGGTCCAGGTGGCGCCGTTGTCGGAGGTCCACCAGACCTGGCCGTCGGTCGTCCCCGTGGTGACCGTCGGGTTCGCCTCCAAGGTGATGGCGAAGTTGCTGCCGCCGCCCCAGGCGATATCCCACACGTACGGCGCGCCGGCCTGTCCGGTCGCGAGGGCGACATTGCTGAAGCTCAGGCCGCCGTTCGTCGAACGGAAGAGCCCGGCGTTGGTCGCCGCGAGCACCACGCTGCTGTTGGTCGACGCAACCATCACCTTGGGCGTTTCGGTGGCGCTGCCGAGGAAGACCGGCGCGCTCCAGCTGTTGCCGCCGTCGGTCGACTTGACCAGGCCGACTCCGGTGCCGTCGAACGGATCGCCCAGACCGAGGTAGAGGACGCTGCTGTTGTTCGGATCCATCGCCAGCGAGCCGGACGAGAGCGAGCCCAGGGCCTCGGTCTTCGGCGCCCAGGTGGTGCCGCCGTCGGTCGTCTTCCAGACTCCGCCGCCGGACAGGGCGAGATAGATGACCGACGGATTCGCCGGGTCGATGACGATCGACCGCACTCGGCCGGAATCGGAGACGTTCAACGTCGTGCCACCGTTCTGCAGGACGTTGGCTTTGGTCGGTCCGATGTTGGTCCAGGTCGAGCCGATCCGCGCGACGGCCTCGGCCTCCGGATCGACGAACCGGTCCTCATCGCCATTGCCCGCGATCAGCGCGCCCCAGCGGTCGCGCTCGCGCGCTGCGGCTTCCATGAGGAAGCGGCTGTAGGCCGCCGAGAAGACTTTGTTGCCTTTGACTCGCGCTTCGTTGCGCGGCTGGGGATTCGAGTAGTTTTCGTTGTACCACTGATCCCAACCGCGCGCGCGGGCCGTGGCATCGTCACGCTCCGACGCCGAGAGCCCCGAGACCGCCAACTGGGACGCCGCAAAAAGGGCGACGGCGACGACCGACTTCTTGACCATACAATTCCTCCAGCAATCGACCACGGCACCAAGCGGTGGCGAAATAAACCGCTGGCATACGCCTCACGCTCGCGAGCCAGCGGAGATCTGCGACGGGGACCTGGGGGACGGACCTTAAGAATGCACGATTCCCAACCGTTTTGGAAGATGGACAAAGGCAACGGCGCTCGGCCCGGCGCCCCGACAGAACGCCCGAGCCGGCTCAACGCGCGAGCCCGGCGCCTGTTTCCCCTGCTCCTTCTTTCCACGATGGTCGGGATCGCGTTGATCGTGGAGCCGCTTCGATTCCACGAGATTCTGTGGCTGCCCAAGCTCCCCCTCATCCTCCTGCTTGGGTCGGTTTGGTTTCGTCGCCGGGACGAGTGAAGCCATGCCCCTGTCTCTGTTCATCGAGACGTTCACCCTCGGCGCGTTCCTTGCGACGGTGGTGCACGCCGCCTCCACCCGCGGCCGGAGCGGGCTCGAGCTCCTCGGCGCCCTCTTCCTCCTCGGTCTGCTGCGGGAAAACGCGGTCGCGATCCGCTCGTTGCTCTACGGCTTCGCACCGCTCGCGTTCCATCTCGGCCGGGCGCCGTTGATCGCGACGGTGATCTGGGGATTCTCGATCTATACAGCGCTCGTCTTCGCCGAGGAGATGAGCGGCACGACCACCGGCGCCGGGTTCGCGCCGGCCCGGGTCCTCGGCTGGGTCGCCGTCTTCATGGTCGCTCTGGTCGGCTTCTACGAGCCGTTTCTATCCCGAATGGGGATGGCCCGCTGGCAGGCCGGGACGCGCACGACGCTCGGCGTCCCCTGGATCGCGACGATCGGCTACCCGACGCTTGCGGTCGGCTTCCTGCTGCTCTGGCAGTCCGCGCGCCGGAGGAGCCCGATCGGCCGTATCGCGCTCCTGGCCGTCGGCCTTCCCGCGCTCGCGCTGGGCCATGCCTTCGGCCTCCAAGCCCTCAAGTCGGCGCTCGGGTGGTAGGGAGGCCGCCGAGCGAGCGATGGGCGTCGCTCTGATATCCTGACCGCCCAACCCAGGCGGCGCGACCGAGAAGTCCTCGCCGTCCCCCCTTGCCGGAGCTCAGAATCTCGCATGTTTTCCGAAGAACCCAGGCTCGCGCTGACCTTCGACGACGTCTCCCTCGTTCCGGGGCTGTCCTCGACCCATCCCAACGACGTGGACTTGAAGACGGTCGTCTGCCGCGGCATCACGCTCAACATCCCGATCCTCTCAGCGGCGATGGACACCGTGACCGAATCGCGCCTCGCGATCGCGCTCGCGCAAGAGGGCGGGATCGGAATCGTCCATAAGAACCTGCCGGTCGAGCTGCAGGCCGAAGAGGTCGACAAGGTGAAGCGCTCGGAGGCCGGCATGATCGTCGATCCGGTGACGATCGGTCCCGACCAGTCGATCCGCGACGCCCATACGCTGATGGCCCATTTCAAGATCTCCGGCGTTCCGGTCACCGACTCGGCCGGTCATCTGGTGGGCATCCTGACCAACCGCGACCTCCGCTTCGAGGAGGACCTCGATCGCCGGATCGGCGATCTGATGACGCGCGAGAACCTGATCACGGTGCCCGAAGGGACGACGCTCGAGCAGGCGAAGACGCTCCTCCACCGCCATCGGATCGAGAAGCTTCTGGTCGTCGACGGCGCGGGAAACCTGAAGGGCCTGATCACCGTCAAGGACATCCAGAAGATGATGCAGTACCCGAACGCCTGCAAGGACGAGCTGGGACGTCTCCGCGTCGGGGCCGCGGTCGGCTCGTCGGGCGATTTCCTCGAACGCGCGGCGGCGCTCGTCAAAGCGAAGGCCGACCTGCTGGTGCTCGACTCTTCCCATGCCCACAGCCAGGGCGTCCTCGACGCCGCCGCCAAGCTGCGCGAACGTTTCCCGGAAGTTCGATTGGTCGTCGGCAACGTCGCGACCGCCGAAGGGACCCGGGCGCTGATCGAGCGCGGCGTCGACGCCGTGAAGGTGGGGATCGGTCCGGGAAGCATCTGCACCACCCGCGTGGTCACCGGCGCGGGCGTCCCTCAGGTGACCGCCATCCAGGATTGCGCCCGGGCCGCCGAGGAGAGCGGCGTACCGGTGATCGCCGACGGCGGCATCAAGTTCTCGGGCGACCTCACCAAGGCGCTCGCGGCAGGCGCCCATTCCGTGATGATCGGCTCGCTGCTCGCCGGCACCGAGGAGAGCCCGGGCGAGACGATTCTCTACCAGGGGCGAACTTACAAGGCCTATCGGGGCATGGGATCGCTGTCCGCCATGGCCCGCGGCAGCGCGGAGCGCTACTTCCAGGAGGGGAGCGGCAGCCTATCGAAGCTGGTTCCCGAGGGGATCGAGGGGATGGTGCCGCACAAAGGGACCGTGCATCAGCTTCTTCCTCAGCTGACCGGAGGCCTGCGTTCAGGCATGGGCCTCGCCGGCTGCGCGACGGTCGAGGAGCTGCGCGTCAAGGCGCGCTTCGTCCGGATCTCCCCGGCGGGATTGAAGGAAGGGCACGCCCACGACGTGGTGATCACGAAAGAGGCGCCGAACTACTGGGTGGAGCGGTAGAGGCGAGAACCGGTTCGGCGCGAACCGGAAGGCACACGCCAACCCGATCCGGTCCCATCTCGATTGCGTGGTTCCGGGCGCCGCTCGCGCGGCGCCCGATCCTTTTGACGCAGGCGGGCCGCCTTAGTGCGAGGCGCCGACCGCCACGTCCTGGGCGAACGACTTCTGCAGGTAGCCCTTGCCCCGGTGGAAGAACTGGGTGTCGATCCGCTTCGGGTTGAACCACTTCTGAACGAAAGCCACCGTCTCGTCGAGGTCGAACACCTTGCACGAGTAGACGTCGATGCTGATGAAGTGGTTGTTCGCCGAAGTGTGGATCTGGATGCCGCTCTCGATGATCGGAATCCAGCCGCTGTAACCCGGTTTACCAGGGAACGTCGTTTCACACGTCTTGAAGATATAGGGTTGCGTTTGCTTCGTCATATGAAGGTGGACGCAGATCTTATCGAGAAATTCGTAGCCTTTTTCGAGGTCGCAGCAGGTGTCCACGTCGCAGCCGAAACAATCGAGGATGAGTTGGTAGCCCCAGGACGCTTCTTCCGGCGAAGCGCTGCCGAACAGGTTTTCGGACATCGTCGTCTTTCTCCCAGCGCAGGCGCGGTAGACTCGGACAGCTCGATACTGCCTGATTCCAAGCCCGGCTCCTTGTAGGTACGGCTCTCGATTCGATCTTGGATCTATCTCGGAGCATAAAGTTTTGGATTCGACTCGGAACCTAGGCGGAAGCGCCTGGTCCTCCCTCGACGGCGGCCGGCACGGCCGCGTCCGGAGACTCCTGGGATCGGGGCTGGCGTCGCGGTAGCGCTCCGACGAGATCGCCGATCCGCTGCCCTCCGGGGACCCAATCGGGCCGCGCTTCGAATCGCTGCGCCGAGAGCGGCGTCTCGTATCCGAGCGCGCGCCAAAGATCCACCCCGAACCTGGGCATTAGAGGGCTCGCGAGGATCGCCAGCTGTTTGGCCGCGAGCAGCTCGAGAGCGGTCCCGGTGCGCCGCTCCTCGCCGCGCGCCTCGACCCTCTGCCAGCCGCTCTCGGCGGCGGCGAACCGCCGCGCCTCCCGCACCAGCGCGGCGAGCCCACGGGTGGCCCGTTGGAGCGAGAAAGTCCCCGGCTCGTACCCTTCCGCGATCTCGGCCGAAAGCTGCTCGATCCGGCGATAGAACCGCCGATGGTCGTCCGTCCAGTCTCCGGTCCAGGGCACGAGCCCGCCGTGGCGCGCCTCGATCCGCTGGCCGAGCGAACGGAGCCAGCCGCCGAAACCTCCGCGCACCTCGCGCTCGATGGTCTCTTCGAACTCGGTCCGGGTGAAGTTGGTTCCCTCGACCTCCGGAGCGCTCCAGCCGAGATAGAACCGCATCTCGTCGGCGGGTACGTCGGCGACCATCTCCCGCCCCCAGATCGCGTGCTGGCGGCTGGTCGAGAACTTCTTGCCGTCCAGGCGATAGAACTCGTTCATCACCAGCGCCTCGGGAAGCCGAAGCGCGGGATCGAATGCCCTAAGCATCGCCGGTACGAGCAGGCCGTAGAAGAAACCGTTGTCGGAGCCGAAGCACTGGACCACGCTCGCCTCGGGCGATTTCCAGAAACGCTCCCAGGACGCTTCCGCCGCGGGGACTCCCGCGACGTCGCAGACCTCGCGGGCGTAGGCCAGATAACGGGGCGCCATCTCGCACCAGACCCAGATTCGCTGCGCCTCGTACCCCTCGACCGGCACCGGAATCCCCCAGTCGGCGGGATGGGTCACCGCGATGTCGGGCAGCCCCGCCTCCGTCACCTGTTCGCAGAGCGAGCGCAGGCGCGGGTTCATCGCGGTCGTGAGGCGCAGCTCGGAGAGCGTCGCGGCATGGCGCGACAGCGGGAAATAGAGCCGCTTGTAGCCGCGCGACTCCGGCGTGCCGCCGCAATGGGTACACACGGGATCGATCAGGTCGATACAGTCGTTCGGGCGGCAGCATTCCTCGCAGCAGTTGCCCCCGGACATCGCGCCGCAGTGCGGGCAGCCGCCGCGGATGTGCGCCTCATAGAGATAGAGGTCGCAACGCGGGCAATACGGTGACGGCGCTTCGCGCTCGACCAGCTGGCCGGATTCGTACAGGCGCCGGAAGAACGCCTGCACCAGGTCGCGGTGGTAGGGGGAGGCGTTCGGCCGGGTGAACTTGTCGAGCTCGATCTCGGCCGCCTCGAGGGTCTTGGCGATCTCACCCGCGAGGTAGTCGGCCGCCTCGTTCGGCCCCAGGCCGATCCGCTCGCCGTTGGTCTTCACGTAGCTCTGGTTGTCGTCCGAGCCGAAGACGTAGCGAGCCTCGACGCCGCGCAGGCGGAGGTAGCGCGCGATGACGTCTCCGGCGAGATACGGACCCGACAGATGGCCGAGGTGCAGGTCGCCGTTCGGCGTCGGCGGCGCCGCCGAGACCAGCGTACGGGCCGGCCGCTCGGTCGCACCGTCCGCCTTCGGCGCCGCGTCGGCCCAGAGCTTCCGGTCCTCCCACCAACAGGTGAGAAAGAGCAGGTCCTCGGTCTCGGACGTGTTGGTGAGCGTGTGCTGATCGAACGGCGGCAGGAAGATCACATCGCCCGAACCGATCTCGGACGTGTCATCGCCCACGCGCATCGTTCCGCGACCTCGGGCGACGAAAAAGGTCTCCCCTTCCTGATGCGTATGGTGCTTGGTCGAGCCGAGCGGCGGAACGACCGCCCAGGCCGAGCCGAACGGCGGCACCACCACCCCTTCCCAGGGGTAGAGCATCTGGATCTGGATGCCGTATTCGCTTTCGAACTTCGCCGGATCGAGCCTCTGAAGATGCACGGTCGGGGTCTCCGTCGCTTTAGACCGCGACCGCTTCCCTGTCGACCTCGGAAGGGCGGCGGGCTTCGACCAGGGAATCGAGGATGTTGCCGGCGCGGATCGGCAGCAGGGACAGGACCGTTTCGCTCGCGCCGTGCCGGCGCTCGGAGAATCCCTGCAGGTAGACGCCGGGCAGGAAGCTCGGATCCGACTCAACCCGATAGTCGCGGCGGATCCGGTACTCGTAACCACCGCCGGGCGCCGGGTCGCGCAGGAGATGAACCGCGAGCTCGGCGAGCAACGGGTGGTCCGAAGGCCAGTGATACCCGGTCGCGACGATCAAGGCGTCGACCTCGAGCTCGTGATCGCGCTCCTCGAGCGAGTTGTGGAAGCGCGCGCGCACGGTAGTCCCCCGCTCCTCGATCTCTCGAAGCTCGAGGAACGGCAGGATCTTCGCGCGGTCTTTCCCTTCGACCCGCTCGTCGTAGAGCTGACGGTAGATCTGTCGGATGAGCGGCGCGTCGACCACCGCGTAATTGACGTCGCGGCACATGTCGAGCACCCGGGCGCGCTTCTCGTCGGAGAGAGAGAAAAGCCAGTCGACCTTGCTCGGGAAGAAGATCTCGTTGGTGAAATGGCTGTCGTCGACCGGCTTGTACGAGAACTTGCGCAGCGTCGCCGTCACTTCGGCGTTCGGGTAGTGGGTGAGCAGGTAGCTGAACAGCTCCGCGCCGCTCTGCCCCGCGCCCACGACGGCGAACCGATAGCGCGCGTTCCGATCGGGAAAATCGGAGCGAATCCGCTGCATGAACTCGACCGTGTGGATCGCCCGCCCCCCCGGGACCAGCCGAAGCGGCGACGGGATCGCGGGCACACCGCCGGTCGCCAGCACGAGGTTCCGCGCGAGAACTTCCCGACGCTCGCCGGTCGCGAGGTCCCGCGCTTCGACCCGCAGGAGCTCCACGGTGTCCGCATCCTCTCCGCGCACGGGATGGACCGCGGTGACCTCGGTCCCCCAGCGCACTCGATCGGAGAGCCCCTCGGCGACCCAGGACAGGTAGTCGTTGAACTCGATGCGGCTCGGGAACAGGTCGCGCAGGTTCAGGAACTCGAACAGGCGCCCCTTCTCCTTCAAGTAGCTCAAGAAGGTGAAGCGGCTCTGGGGGTTCCGAATCGTCGCGAGATCCTTGAGCACGGAGATCTGGATGGTCGATTCCTCGAGCAACATCCCCGGATGCCAGGCACAACCGGGCTTCGTCTCGAGGAAGAGAGAGGACAGAGAAGACGCCTCGGGCGCTTCTTCGAGCGCAACCGCGAGAGCGAGGTTCGACGGGCCGAACCCGACGCCCAGGACGTCGTAAGCGCCGGAATCGGCGCGGAGTGGCAATGTCATGTTGAAGGACACCTCGGTCGAGAGCACAAGAATGCCGCCCCGGGCGTGGGCGGCTTACCGATCCTCACCTAACAGTGTCTTGCTTTGAGAAAAGGGGGACGGTTCGGCGTCCCCCAGGCGGGGTTTGAGCGTTTCAGATGTGGACTTTGCGACTGACCACGATCGAGTCGCCATCGGCGATCCACTCCGGCGTGCGGGCGGCCGCCACCGTCCGGGCGGCCGGGATCAACCCGAGCGAACGGTCGGCGATGTAGGCGTCGAAAGGCGCCGTCGCGCCCAACACGAGCTCGAGGACGATCCCTTCCGGGGGCATCGAGAGGCATTGGAACGCGAGCCAATCCCCCTGGCGAGCCAGCTTGCCGTCCGGTTGTTTGGGGATCTCCTCGTCCTCCATCCGGGCGGTGCGGACCTCGGCGGACGCCGGGACCTGCAACCGGAGCACCGGCGCGCCGCGCGGAGAGGAGAGCCGCAGCGACAGATGGCGGCCGTCCGGCCGCGTCTCGTCGGCGAGCACTTCGAACGCCGGCGGCACGAGCTCGACGGCCGGAGCGGGTGCCACGAATCCTTGCGATTGCGGCGAGGTCCACGGAAACGTCTGCCCCAGGGTGAACGGAGCCGCGGCGGCGAGCGAGGGAGGCAGGGGTTGGCCCCGTCGCAAGTCCCCGAGCAGGACGTAGCGACCGGTGCCCGCATCGGCATCGAGGTGGTAATAGATCGCAAGCCGCTTCGGCGCCTCCGCCGAGGCGCGCGTGGTCGCCGGCACCAGAAAGGCCGCAACGACCGCGACCAGGCCGAAAGCACCCGCCCAGAGCCCCGGCCGGCGGGTGCCGACGAGGAGGGGCACGAGCGGCATCGCGAACAGGCCGATGACGGCGGCGAGGGCCGGAATCCCCGGAGCGCCCAGGCCGGCGAAGACCAACAGCACGAGCGGCGCCCAAAGGACCCCCGCCACGGCGAGCGGCAGCAGCGACGCAACGGCTGAACGGCTCGGGTCCACGACCGATCCGACGAGGCCGGCGACGAGGGCCGGCACGATGAACAAATAGCTCGATCCGGGAAGCATCAGTCCGGTGACCAGCCCCAAGACACCCCAGACGAGCCAGATCCCCGTCCAGACGCGCGCAGAGCGGCCACCGCGGCCGACGGTGGACGAGACTCCGAGAACGCCGAAAGCGGACAGCGCGCCCAGCGCCACGAGAAGCGTACCGGGTTGCGCCGGCCAGGCGACGGCGAGGCCACCCGCCACTTTCTGGGCGTTGACGAAGACCAAAGAGAGCCCCACGGCGGCGGCGATCGAGATGAGTGCAACGAGCGCCGCGAGCAGGGTACCTCCGACTCCGTCCGCGCGACGGATCCAAACCCTTCGGCAGGACCAAAGGACGAGGCCCAGCGCGAGGATCGCGAGCGGCAGGGTCGCGGCGGCCGGCCAGCGGACGAGCCCGAGCGATAACACGTCGAAGAAGACCGCCGGGGCGCGCTTGGGCATCACGAGCGGGGCCTTGGCGAGCGCTCGGGCGAGCTCCGAGGCGCTCTCTCCCATGTGCTGCAAGCTTGCGGTGGAGGCGTTGGCCAGGTTGTCGAGAGGAAGATGGTAGCGCTCGGCGTCACCGATCAAGGCGAAGTTGAAGCCCGGAATGCCCGCCCGCTGGAAGACCGTGTAGTCCGTGTCGTTCGGCAGCCGTTCGTAGAGCGTGATGAAGACCGATGAGGCGACCGGGCGCGACACCGCGCGGGCGAACAGCGGGATCCACGAGCCGTTCCAATGATGGGTCTGGAACATCAGGCCCGGACCGGAGGTCCCCCGTGCCTCGAGGTTGATCACCGCGCCGATCTCTCGGGCCAGCGGAGTTCGGACGAAAGCCTCGGCACCGAGCAACCCCGGCTCTTCGCCGTCGTCGATCAGGAAGACCACCGGGTTGTCGGGCGGCGGCAGAGCCTTCATCTGGCGCGCGATCTCCAGGATCGCCGCCACGCCGGTGAGGTCGTCCGAGACCCCCGGTCCGCTCGGCACCGAGTCGTAATGGGCGGACAGCATGACCGCCTTCGGAATCGCCTCGCCCGGCTTGGAATTTCCGGCGAGCCGAGCGACCACGTTCTGAACCGTGGCGCAGGGCCCCCCGGAACGGCAGACGAAACCGGGCACGACCTCCGGCTCGTAGCCCAGGCGACGAAACGCGAGCAGCACCCGCTCGCGGACCTGCGCGTTGGCGGCGCTCCCCAGCGGGTGCGGCTCGCCGTTGCCAACCAGCTCGGTGAGCACCGCGCGAGCGCGCCCGGCCGAGAACTCGCCCTCCGGCGCGTCGGCCGGCTTGGGTGCGGGCGGGCGAAGCCGCGCCGTGGCGAGGCCAAACGAGGCGGCGAGGATCAGCAGGCCCACGATCAGTCCCGCGCTCCCCCCTCTCAGATTCGTTGCGCTCACCGGTTCGGCCATACGCTGGTCCCCTCGTTCGATCCGCGGCCGCTCGGAAGCGGCGCGACGGGATCCGAAGAATTCGATCGCGGTTCGTCCGCTCGATCGACCTCGATGCTCTACGTCTATTCTTTCCTAGGTGCCCCGGACGCGCGAAACGGGGGCATCTCCCGCATCTCGGCAAGGGCCGCCCTGCATTTAATGCCAGCCCGTTTCGGGCGTCGGCAAGCTTTCCCGGGATCTGTTGAGCTCGAGGGGCGGAGCGACCCTGACCCCGAGGAGGGCCGAGGTGGCACCGGCCTTGCTCCTATAGCGAGCCGAAAGGTGCAGCGAGGGGACGCGCCGCAGAGCCGATCCGAAAAACCTTCCAAAAGGTGGCCCCCCTCCTTGCCCGCTTGCGAAAGGAGATTTTCCATGAAGCGGATACCGATTCTTCTCTTCAGCCTGCTGCTCGCCGTGGGCGTGGCCCAGGCGCAGGACACGCAGACCGCCATGGGTCGCGTCATCTCGTCCTCGGCCTACAACCTCGTGGTTCAGACGGACTCCAACATGCGGCTCGATCTGGTGATGAACTCGGGCACCGACAAGCCGGCGAATCTCAAGGAAGGTGATCGCGTCAGCGTGACCTATCGCGCCCTGGATACGGGCGGCTACGAGGCCCTCGCCGTCGCGGAGGGCTCGAGCCTGACGCCGCGCACGCCGACCAACGTCGGCGCTCCGGGGACCAACGGCCAGACCGGCGAGTCGCGCACCACGGTGGTCGGCACCACGGGCAACTACCAGTCGCCGGCAAATCCCCGTCAGCCGACCGGGACCACCGGCAGCAACTCGATGGAACCGATGACCGATTCGACCGACACGGACACCATGGGTCGGAACCAAGCCACCGAGCCGATGGCCAATGACACCATGGATCACACGACCGGGACCACCACGGGAATGAACGGTTCGACGACGGACCGAACCACCGCGATGGGCGGCACGATGGCGAGCGAGCGGACCGGCGCGACCGGAACCGACAACTACGATTCGACGTTGCCGCAGACCGCGAGCGCCGAGCCGGCCCTTCTGGTGATCGGCCTCGTCGCCCTGGCGGCCGGAGCGTTCCTCTACCGCCGCCGAATCTCGGCCTAACTCCACCCCGGCCCGGGTTCGATCGGACGGCCGATTCCGATCCGACGATCCCGGGCCCCAAGCTCTTCCGCCCCCTCATGAACGTCCTTGCAGCCCCAGCGATCAGGAACCGCGCTCGATGGCCCGAAAGAGCGCTGTTCCTGATCGCTTTTCTCGCGTTCGCCTGGGTCGGCGCGACGGCGGCCGACCGTTTTCTCTACCAGCGGATGGAGAGCGCGCGCTTGGCCGAAGTCCTGCCCGGGGAGGAGACGGCCCAGCCTTCTCCGATCGCCGAGACCCCGGCCCGGAGGTCCGCCGCCGCGGCTCTCGCCGCCGACGGCGTCATCGGCCGGATCACCATTCCGGCGGCGGCGGTCGACGCGATCGTCGTCCAGGGGGTGGACGATCGCACGCTGCGTCGTGCGGTCGGCCACGTGCCCAGCACGGCGCTTCCCGGCGACTCCGGAAACGTCGCGCTCGCGGGCCATCGGGACACCTTCTTTCGCGGCCTGCGCAAGCTCCAGCTCGACGACCCGATCCACCTCTCCACCCCTGCCGGCACGTTCGACTATCGGGTCGAGGAGCTCCGGGTCGTCGAGCCGACCGAGACCGAGGTCCTCACCCCGGGCGCCGAGCCGATCCTCACCCTCATCACCTGCTTCCCGTTCGATTACGTGGGCTCGGCGCCGCAGCGCTTCGTCGTCCGGGCGCGCGAGATTCGCCGGCCCGAGGACTGAGAGTCGAGCCCGCGGAAGGGTAGCGGACGACCGAGTCTCTGACCTCCTGTGCGACACGCATCGCGCTCGACGGAACGATCGGCCGCCTAACTACGACGTGGAACCGACTAAGATCTCGCCTTCCGGCGCCTCGCGAGGGGTGCCCAACCGCAAGGAGATCTCATGAGCCTCGTCGCGCCCATCCTCGAGGAGCTGGAGCGGGAAGCCGTCACGACCCGTCGTTTGCTGGAACGCGTCCCGGACGCACAGCTCGGCTGGAAGCCGCACCCGAAATCGATGTCGCTCGGCACCCTCGCCCTCCACATGGCGAACATTCCGGGGGCGATCCCGCGCCTGGCCAGCGCCGAAGAACCCGTCTCGCCGCCGGGCTTCACGCCCCCGGAGCCGACCAGCACCGCCCAGATCCTCGAAGCCCTCGACACCAGCCTCGCCGAGGCCCGCGCGATCCTCGGGACGATGGACGACGAGAAAGCGATGGGGATCTGGTCGATGGCCCGCGACGGAAAGACCATCATGTCCTTCCCTCGTATCGCCGTTCTGCGTAACATCCTGCTCAATCACTGGTATCACCACCGCGGTCAGATGACCGTCTACCTGCGTTTGCTCGACGTACCGCTCCCCTCGGTCTACGGGCCGACCGCGGACGACAATCCGTTCGGATGACCTAGATCAAGGCGAAAGGAGCTCGGCCCATGGACGTCGCCGCTGCCGTTCAATCCCAGATCGCGAACCTCGAGGCCAAGACGGGCAAGAGCCTCGACGAATGGCTTGCGATCGCCCGTTCGTGTGGATTGTCCAAGCACGGCGAGATCGTCAAGTTTCTCAAGGAGAAACATGGCCTCGGGCACGGTTCGGCGAATCTGATCGCCCTCCGCTCGCTCGAGGCGAATTCCCCGACGCCTCCGGCGAGCGCAGATCCGGCGGACGATCTCTACGTGGGGGCGAAAGCAGGCCTCCGCCCGATCCACGAGGCCGTGATGTCCGCGCTACGCGGCTTCGGAGGCGACCTCGAAGTCGCGCCGAAAAAGGGGTATCTGAGCCTGCGCCGGAAAAAGCAGCTGGGCTTGCTCCAGCCCGCGGCGAACCGGGTCGATCTGGGCTTGGTGCTCAAAGGCGTGGAGCCGACCGGGCGGTTGGAGCCGGCCGGAAGCTGGAACGGCATGATGACCCACCGCGTCCGCCTGGCCGCCCCTGCCGAGGTGACCGCCGAGCTGACCTCCTGGTTGCGCCAGGCTTTCGACGCGGCGGGTTAGCCCCTGCCGTCGAGCGCGGACACCAGACGTTTCGGCGCCACACACCGATACGACTCGTCGATCCGCTCGGCGACCTCGTCCCAATCCACGTCGCCGTCGAGGACGATGCCGATCCAGCCGCGGTGCCCGACGTAGGGTGGACGGAAGTAGATTTCGGGGGCGAGAGCGATCAAGGTCTCCTGCGCCCCCTCGGGCGCGGCGCACCAGACCGAAAGGTGGGTCGCCCCGTGGTGATGGTCGTCGAGCGATGCGAACGTCTTCTTGCCTCCCACGAACCAGGTCGGCTCGCCTTGGGTCGGCCGCTCGGTCGCCTCCGGGAGCGCGAGGCAGATCCGCCGCAGGCGTTCGACGATCGATTCCGTTCGGTCCTTCGTTCGGGCGGTCTTCATGGTCGCGGATTCTGCCGCAGAATGTGAAGCATCGGCGCGGCGGCGCGCGTACATTCCAGGGGCCGCCCACTTCCCCCGGGGCCTTCCCGCCCCCCTCGCGGGGCGGGGCTCCGGTCCCTACCTGTTAAACTAAGTTTCGAGTTCATGCCGACCGATCCGATTCTCCGAGCCTTCGAAAGGCTCCATCTCGACGACCCGCGCGCCGCGATCGTGGTCTCGCGCTCCCGCCGGACGGATCGCGGCGCGGTGGCGGACCTCGCGCGGGGGGTCGTCCGGCGGTTGGAGGAGGAAGCCGGGGCGGCCGACCGCTCGGAAGAGGGGGAGCCGCGTCCGATCGCTTTCGCCGCCGCGAACGGCGCCGGCTTCCTCGCCGGCTTCCTCGCGCTCCGGACCCTCGGACGTCCCGCCTTGCTGCTCGACTCCGGCACCCCGGAGGCCGAGCGGCTCCGGATCGCCGGGCGGCTGGGCGCGGCCGCGATCCTCGAGTGTCCCTGCGCCTGGCCCACCGGACCGGAGATCTTCTCGATCCGCCCGGTTCCATCCGCCCCGCCGGACCCCGAGGCCGGGGCGGAACGAGCCGATCGCCCCACCCTCCCGGATCTCGCCGTGATCAAGGTCACCTCGGGCTCGACCGGCGCGCCGCGCGGGATCGCCACCCCCTCCGAAGCGCTGATCGCCGACGACGCGCAGCTCAGCCGGACGATGGGCATCCGCCCCGACGACGCCTTCGTCGCGACCGTGCCGATGACCCATTCCTACGGCCTTTCGAGCCTCGCGATGCCGGCGCTCCTGCGCGGCCAGGTGCTCGTCCTGCCGGAGGGAGACTCTCCCGTCGAGCCGCTCGCCGCGGCCGAGGCGTGCGATGCGACGATCTTCCCGACCGTGCCGGCGTATCTCGACGCGCTGCTCCGCACCTCGCATCCACCCGCCTGGCCGCGATCGGTGCGCCTCGCGCTCACCGCCGGAGCGCTTTTGCCGCCCGCGACCGCGGCGCGCTTCCGCGAGACGTTCGGCCGGCCGATCCACGTGTTCTACGGCTCGTCGGAGTCCGGGGGGATTTGCTTCGACCGCGAAGGGGGCGCCGGCGAGCGCGGCACCGTGGGCGCGCCGGTCGACGGCGTCTCGCTCCGCCTGCTCGATCCGGACGAGCGCGGGGCCGGGGTGGTCTCCGTGAAATCTCCCGCCGTCGCGCTCGGCTATCTCCCGGAGCCGGACGAGCGCCTCGCCGCCGGGATTTACCGAACCAGCGACCTGGCGCTGTGCAAGGACGGTGAGCTCGCGCTGCTCGGCCGGGTCGACGACCTGGTGAACATCAAGGGCAAGAAGGTCAACCCGCGCGAGGTGGAAGGCGTGCTCGGCGAGCTCCGCGGCGTCCACGAGGTGGCCGTCCTCGGCGTGCCCCGCCCCGCTTCGGGAGGCGAGGTACTGCGCGCGGTGATCGCCTGCGGCGACGGCGCCCTCTCCACCGACCAGGTGCTCGCCTGGTGCCGTCCCCGCCTGGCCGCGCACAAGGTGCCGCGCAGCGTGGTGCTGGTCCGCGCCCTGCCGCGCACCGAGCGCGGCAAGCTCGATCGCGCCGCCCTCCTCGATCTCGCGCGAAGAGAACAGCCGGCCCCTTGAAGCCCGGCGTCTCCGATTCCGACGGCGGCATGCAGACTCCGGACACCCTCGACCCGGCGGAGGAGATTGCGCCTGGCGGGCTGCCCCGCCCCAACGCGCCCCGTCCGTACCGGCGGAGCGCGATCGTCCGCTTCACCTGGGCGAGCCATGCCGCCGCGGTCGCCGCGCTCGCCGCGGTCCCGGCGCGTTGGCCGTGGATCCTGGGCGCCCTCGCCGCGAACCACCTCACGATCGGCATCTCCGGTCTCATCCCGCAGAGCCGCCTGCTCGGCCCGAATCTCACCCGGTTCCACGGCGGAGCTGGGGAGCGGGGGGTCTACCTCACTTTCGACGACGGTCCCGATCCGGAGGTGACGCCCAGGGTCCTCGACCTACTGGACGAACGAGGGGCGAAAGCGAGCTTCTTCCTGATCGGCCGGCGGGCGGAGGCGCATCCACGACTCGCGCGGGAGATCGTCCGCCGTGGTCACACGGTCGAGAACCACACCTATCGCCACCGCCACGATTTCTCCCTGCGCGGAACTCGAGCGCTCGAGCACGAAGTGAGCGCCGGCCAGAAGGCGATCGCCGCGGCGTCCGGCGCGCAGCCAGCCTGGTTCCGCGCCCCCGCAGGTCTCCGCGGCGTCCTGCTCGAGTCGGTCCTCGCGCGCCATGGGCTCTCCCTCGCCGCTTGGACCCGACGCGCTTTCGACACCGTGGTCCGCGACCCGGCGCGGATCGCGCGACGTCTCGGCCGAAACCTCTCGCCGGGCGACGTCCTCCTCCTCCACGACGGCTCGGCGGCTCGCACGAGCGACGGCCAGCCCGCGATGCTCGAGGCCCTGCCGACCCTGCTCGATCAAATCGAACGGGCGGGGCTCGGCGCGCTCGCCCTGCCCCGCCCCGGCCAGGCGTCCTCCGCCTCCCTGCGCGCAGGTGAGGCTGGATGAGCGAGCCGTCGCGCGCGCCGCACGTCGCGCCGCCACCCCCCTCCCGGGTGCCGCTCGGCCGCCTCGCTCGTTTCCAACGCACGCTCGCCGAGCTGCACGTCCGTCTGCGCACCGAAGGGGAGTCGCCTCCGCGCCAGGCCGCAGCGATCGGAATCGGGCTCCTGATCGGCTGTTCGCCGCTCTACGGCTTCCATTTCCCTCTCTGCGTCCTGGCGGCCCGCCTGCTCCGCTTGAGCCAGCTCAAGACCTACCTCGCCTCGAACGTGAGCTTGCCGTTCATCGCGCCCTTCCTGTTCATCGCCGAGGTGGAAGTAGGGAGGTTCCTGCGCGGCGCGCCGCCGCTCGCGCTCCATCCCGAGCAGATCCGGTCGCTACCGCTCGGCCGTTTCGGGATCGACCTGCTGGTCGGCGCCCTCGTCCTGGGCGTCGTGCTCGGCCTGATCGGAGCGGCCATCGCCTACAAGGCGGCGGTCTCCGCGCGCCGGCACCCGGAGGTCGAGGCCCTGATCGACACGGCGTCGCGCCGTTACCTCGATTGCGGCCTGTTCGCCTGGGAGTTCGTGCGCGGCAAGCTCCGCCACGATCCGCTCTACTTCGGCTTGATCGAACGGGGGCTGGAGCTCGATGCGGATCAATCTCCGGCCGACGATCCGGGTGAAGCCGGCGTGGTCCTGGATCTCGGCTGCGGCCGGGGCATCCTCTTCTCCCTGCTGCGTGCCGTCGAAGAAACCGAGGCGACCCCGCCCGGCGCCCGGCCGCTCCCCCGCGGGATGAAGCTCGTCGGGTTCGAAGGCAAGGTAAAGATCGCGGCCCAAGCGCGCAAAGCGCTCTCGGCCGAGGCGGAAATCTCGACCGCCGACCTCCGATCGGTGGAGCTCCCCCGCTGCCGCGTGGCGCTCCTGCTCGACGTCCTCCACTACCTACCGGCCGCCGCGCAGGAGAGCCTGCTCGACCGGATCGCGGCCGCGCTCGAGCCGGGAGGGGTCCTCCTCCTTCGCGACGCCGACGCCGCCGGAGGCCGGCGGTTCCTCGCGACAAGATTCCAGGAGCGTCTCTCGGCGCTCACCCGCGGCGATTTCGCGCAGCGCTTCCACTATCGAAGCGCTGAGGAATGGCGTCGTCTCCTCGAAGCGCGCGGACTCACCGTCGAGACCTCGCCGCTCTTTGAAGGGACGCCGTATGCGAACGTCTTGGTGGTGGGACGAAAGCGATCGGGGACTGATCGAGGGTAATTCCCGACGCCGAATTCGCTTCGCTGAAAGACGCGAGCGCTCGCGGGACCGCCGAATTCGATTTCGCGAGCCAGAACGTCGTTTCCCGATCGGCGAAGCGAATTTCCGGCCCGCGCGAACCCTTTTCTGATCGAGAAAACCCCTACGCCCGGAGCCGAAAGGCCTTCTCCCGCTGCCGAACCCGCTTTCTCTCCCGCAAAGCGAATTCGGCGCTGAGAAAAGCGTTCCGCTCCCTGAGAAAACTCCTCGCGGCAACCAGCTCGCCGGGCTCGAAAGCTGTCACCCCGGGATCGACACCCGCTTTTCCGCGTGGTCAGAGGCGCAAGTCTTTTCCCCAGCCGCATTCGTCATCCCGGCGATGGACCGAGGGCTCCGCGGAATGGAGATCCTCGGGGATCGACTGCCGACGATTGTCGTGCTGTTCGCGAGACGGACTTGGGAGTCGCTTCGAGACACCTTGTCTACCCGAGCTTCCCAAGCTCCTTGATCCGCCGCTCCACCTCGAGAAATTCCGGCACGTCGCGCCCCTTGATCTCGGGCCATTCGACTTTGAGGCGCTTCATCTGCGCTTCGAGGAGCTGCCAGAGCTCGCGGTTCTTGACCGGGGCTCCTTCTTTGGTCTTCCAGCCGCTGCGGCTCCAGCCGGGTAGCCAACGCGAGGCTCCATGGCGTAGGTAGTCCGAACCGGTGTAGAGGGCGACGCGGGTCGCGTCGGGGAGGACACGCAGCGCTTCCACGGCGCCCAGAATGTCGAGCTGGTTCGGGGAGGCGGCGTTCGGCACCTCTTCGGAGCGAAACTCCTCGTCGCCGTCGCGCACGAAGAGAGCCGCCCAGAGACCGCACCCCTTGGGTTTCGCCACCCGCAGGTAGATCGACAGGTCCGCCACGACCGGCGGCAGCTCGGCGATCCGGTGGCCGCGAAGGGCGCGGATCTCGGCCGCGGCGAGGCGGTCAGCCCGTTCGTTGTGCTTGTGCCCGGCGTGACCCTTGATCCAGTCCCAACGGATCTCGTGGAGGCGGACCAGCTCGGCCAGACGTTGCCAGAGGTCGACGTTCAACAGCTCGCCGTCTTTCCTCTTCCAGCCGCGCGCCTCCCAGGCGGCGATCCACTCGGTGATGCCGCGGCGCAGGTATTGGGAGTCGGTGACCAGACGGACCCGACAGCGGCTCTTGAGCGCTTCGAGCGCCCGGATCGCCGCGGTGAGCTCCATCCGATTGTTGGTTGCCCGGGGCTCGCCGCCCGAAATCTCCAGGGTCTTGCCCGTCACGGGATCGATCAGCACGGCCCCCCAACCGCCCGGGCCCGGGTTCGGATCGGCGCCGCCGTCGGTGTAGATCTCGACGCTTCGAGGTGCTGCGGAGGACGAAGTTTCCAAGCGGCCTACTCCGGCAAGCCCACGGTGACCCGCAGGTCGGCCGGACGCAGATGGCGCCGCGCCGCCGCCTCCGCGGTCGCCCGGTCGACCGCACGGAGCCGCCCGAGGCGCCAAGCCGGGTCGTCGATCGGCAGGCCGTAGAGGGCGGCCTCGGTGAGCAGCTCCGCCCACTGCCGCGCGGTCTCGCGCTGGAACGGGTCGCGCCCGAGCAGATAGGCGCGCGCCTCTTCGAGCTCGGCGTCGGTCACTCCGTCGTCGACCAGGCGCGCGATCTCCTCGGTCACGCCGCGCTCGGCTTGGGCGACCGTCTCGGGGGAGGTCCCCACATAGGCGACGAGCCTGCCGCGATCGAAGCCGGCGCCCGCGATCGTCTGGGCGTACGAGGTGTAGGCGAGCCCCTCCCGCTCGCGGATGCGCGCGGGGATCCGCCCGGTCAGGCCCGCCCCCGAGCCGAGCACCACGGCAACCAGCTCGAGCGCCTCGTAGTCCTCGTGGTCACGCGCCACGGTGAGGTGGCCCATGTAGAGGTGAGCCTGATCTTCGGCCGAGGTCTGGACCTCGCGATGAGTTTCGCAGCGGCCCGACGGAGCCGGGGGCTCGGGCGGGGCCGAGGCGGCGGCGGGCAAGGTCGAGAAGAGCTGCTCCGCGCGCTTTCGCACGTGGTCCTCATCGATCGCTCCCGCGATCCCCACCAGGACGCCGGAGGCGAGGCCCCGGGCGTGGTGGGCGATGGCATCCTCGGGCGTCGCCGCGCGCAGGCTCTCGACGGTGCCCTGAACCGGACGGGCGCGCGGGTGCGGGGCGTAAAGCTGGTCGAGGAAACCCCAGGCCGTGCGCACGTCGGGCTGGTCGCCGAGGCTTTCGAGATCGGCCTCGACCTGCCGGGCCACGAATGCCGCGCGGTCAGCCGGGAACGTCGATTCGAGCGCGAGCTCCGCCGCCCATTCGAGCGCGCGCTCCCAGTCGCGGGAGAGCGCGTCGGCCGTGACGCCGTAGACCTCGAAACCGCCGAAGCTCGCGAGGCTCATACCGAGGCTCTCGGCCTCCTCGGCGATGCGCCGGAAGTCGCGGGTCTTCGTCCCTTCGGAGAGCATCCGCCCGGTGAGCATCGCCTGACCCGGCGCGGATTCGACGCGGGCACCCGCGGGGATCCAGATGCGAACCGCGACGACCGGCGCGCCGTCCACCCGGCGGGTGCGCAGGTGGAGCCCAGGCCGAGTCTCGGTCCGGCCGGCCGTGCTCCCGATCGATGATACCGGCGCGCTCAAGCCGCACCTCCCACCGTCGGTCCGGCCGTTGAATCCACCGTCGGACGGGCCGGGGCGAGCGCGGCTCGCAGCGCCGCGAGCAGGCGACGGTCGAGATCGGGAAAGGCGGCGTCGTAGTCCTCGCGGCTGCGCTCGATCACGGCATGGGCCTCCGCCCGGCCGTAGACGCGGGCGATCACCTGCTCGACTTTGTCCGCGCCCGGCGCCCGTTTGTAGGTGAGGAAGTAGTGCTCGAGCCGCGCGACCAGCGCCTCCGGCAGGTCGGACAGGTCGCGCACGTGCCCGTAGGTGGCGTCTCCTTCGAGCACCGCCACGATCTTGTCGTCCGCCTCTCCGCGATCGAGCAGGAGCAGACCGCCGACCGGCCGCGCGCGCAGCAGCACGTCGCCGTGCGAGAAGGTCTTCTCGGAGAGGATGCAGACGTCGAGCGGATCGTGGTCGCCGGAGGTCACCAGGCGCCCCGTCCGCTCGGCGGCCGAGGCAGCGACGCGGACGTCGCAATAGGTATGCGGCAGGAAGCCGTAGAGAGCCGGGCAGACGTTCGAGAACTGCTGGGGCCGGTCGACCCGGAGGATGCCGGTCCGCTTGTCCAGCTCGTATTTGACGGTATCGGTCGGAACGATCTCGACGTAGGCGGTGACCGTCTCCGGAGCTTCCGCCCCAAGGTCGACGCCGTGCCAGGGATGGGCGCGCAGGAGATGCCGCAGGAGGTCCCCCGGCCGCTCGGTCGTGGCATTCGATGCTTCGCCGACGATCTCCTCCACCACGCGGTCGCCGCTCATCGCGCGTACGACCAGCCGAGCACGGCGCCCCGATCCGGACGAAGCCAACGTCCGGCCGCCGCGAGCAGGTCGTCCGGCGTCGCGGCGATCATCGCGGCGAGCTGGCGCTCGTGGTGGTCGGGGGTGAACAGGGCGACCGAGAGCGCCGCCGAGACCGCCTGCTGGTGGACCTTCTCGTGGTCGAACACCCAATCCGCGATGGCGATCCGGCGCGCGCGGGCGATCTCCTCGTCGTTCGGCGCGGAGTCGACGCGGCGGGCGAGCTCGGCCATCAGCTCGGCCTCGACGCGCTCCGGCTCGACGCCGGGGATCAGCTCCGCAGTAATCGCGAAGTGCCCCGCGTCCAAATTGTCCGAGACGTCGACCGAGACCCAGGCGCACAGCTCCAGCTCGTCGACCAAGCGCCGGTGGAGCTGGCTCGCCCGCCCGCCCGCGAGCAGGTCGGCGAGCAGCCGGGCGATCGCGTGCTCCGGGTCGCTCGCGGCCGGCGCGGGGAGGGCGAGCAGGAGCCGAGGCACCTCGCCCTTGTCGCGATCGAGCCGTTCGAGGCGATCGGGAAAGGTCGCGGGCGAAAGCTTCGGATGCGCCGCAGCGCCCGGCTCGAGTCGGCCCAAGGTCTCGCGCACGCGGTCCAGGGCGCCGTCGTCGAGGTCCCCCGCGACGATCAAGGTCGCGTTGTCCGGGCGGTAGAACGCCTCGTGGAAGCGGCGCAGGTCGGCGTCGCCGGTTCGGAGCAAACTCTCTTTCGTTCCGAGCACCGGCAGGCCGTAGGCGTGGTCCGGGAAGAGGCGCGCCATCGTCGCCATCTCGAGCGCGTCCCACGGATCGCTGTCGTACATCGCGATCTCTTCGAGGATCACCTGCCGCTCGCTCGCCGTCTCGGCGGCATCGAGCGCGAGGTGGGCCATCCGATCGGCCTCGATCGCGAGCGCCTCGACCCAGCGGTCGGCGGCGAAATTGAAGTAGTAGACCGTGGCGTCGTGGCTGGTGAACGCGTTGTTCGCACCGCCGAGCGCTTGGGTCCGGCGATCGATCTCGCCCGGCCCATAAGCGCGGGAGCCTTTGAACATCATGTGCTCGAGGAAATGCGCCGCGCCTCCATGGCGCGCTTCCTCGTCCCGCGTACCGGCGTGGTAGCAGAGGGCGGAGGTGACCACCGGCGCCTGGCGGTTCGAAAGCAGGCCGACGGTCAGACCGTTGTCCAGCCGGTGAAGCGAAAGCTGACCGGGTAGGCGCGGCACGGCATCGGCGCCGCCCCCTTCCCGTCGGCGGGATCTGTTCCTCATGGGCACCTCATGCGAGCTTCTTCATTTGGACTTCTAAGCCGGCCCCTATTGCCGCTCGAGCTGGACGTCGATCTTCACTCGCCCCTCTTCGGCGCCCGACCGGACCTCGACCACGAGATCCTTCGACTGGTGGCCCGGGGCGGAGATCGAAACGCGGTGGGTGCCCGGACCGAGCGCGATGAAGGCGCCGCTCCGGCGACCGAACGGTCCGGTGGTGAGCCGCACGGGGCTGCCGTCGACGGTGACCGTCGCGTCCGGCGGGGTCAGGCGCACGGTGATCCCGTCCCGCACCTGATAGACGTCGAGGTCACCCGAGGGGACGTCGCGCGAGGCGAGCGCCCTCATCCGCCCCGGAATCACGGTGGTGCCGGCTCCCTCGGCCTCGATCTCCATCACCAGGTCTTCCATCCCGGCCTTGCGGAACTTGATCGTGTGATCCCCTTCGTCGACCTCCAGGACTCCGCTCCCCTTGAGGCCGGTGAACTCCGAGACCTTGCCCACGACCGTGCGGTCGACCAGGACGTACGCGTCGGACGGCGACACGCGCAGCGCCAGATTGAGCCGCGTCGAAACCGCGTCGCCCGAATCCTCGGCCGGCGCCGCCGTCTCCTCGCCGCCGTCGTTCGGCTGGGTCGGCGGAGTCGGCTGGGGTACCGGAGCGGGATTCCAGGGCCGACTCGGGGGGGTGGAGGGCTCCGCCGGCCCGGGCGTCGGCGGCGACGCCTGGGGCGCCGCGGGATTCGGGGTGTAGGGACGCTCCGTCACGCGCCCCTCGACGGGGGTGCCCGGCGGGGATTCGAAGATCATCGGCGTCTTCGACGGGACCGCCGTGGGGTCCTCCGGCTCGCCGGAGTCTGCCCCCTGGTCGGAGGTGCCGACCTCGCCGCCCGGCGGAAGGCCGACCTGCGGCACGTCCGGCTTCCCCTTGGAGATCAGGCGCCAGACGCCGTACGCGCCGAGGACACCGATGAGGAACACGACGCAGGCGCCGACGACGACCAAGGCGATCGGAAACTTGCGCCCGCTACCGGCCGGCGGGGCGAACCCGCTCGGCGGGTAACCCACGGCAGGCTGCGGAGGGACGGTTCCCGGAGCTCCCGGCGGGACCGTCGAGGAAGTCGGCGCGTTCGCCGGCGCGAAGGGCGCCACGCCGGAGCTCGGCGTGCGCACGGTCGGCGCGCTCGGGCTCGGAGCGGTCCGGCCGCCGACGGGGGCCGTGGCCACGCCCGCGCCGCCGAGCATCGCCGCGGGCTGCGTCATCGGCGCGGTGTCGCGTCCGACCTGGGGCCGGACGGAGACGCCGGCCGGAACGACCGGCCGCGAGAGCGTTTCGTCGGGCAGGTCGCGCTCGATCTGGCGCAGCTCCGCCGCCACTTCGCGCGCCGAGGCGATCCGCTGATCGCGGTCCTTGGCGATCATGCGGACGAGCAGCGATTCCAGACGCTCGGGCACGGCGCGCAACGCCGAGACCGGCGGCGGCTCCTGATGGAGGATCTTGTAGACCAGGGTGGTGAGCGTCTCGCCGTCGAACGGGCGCTTGCCCGAGAGCAGCTCGTAGAGGACGACGCCGAGCGAGAAGACGTCGCTCCGACCGTCGAGCTCCTCGCCGCGGATCTGCTCCGGCGACAGGTACTGGGGGCTCCCCATCACCGAGCCGGCGATCGTCAGCTCCGTGTTCTGACCACCCATCTTGGCGATGCCGAAATCGGTAACCTTCACCTGCCCCGCGGCGTCGATCAAGATGTTGCTCGGCTTGACGTCCCGGTGGACGATGTCGTGATCGTGCGCATAGGCGAGCGCCTCGGCGGTCTGGCGCGTCCAGAGCAGGACGTCCGACAGCGAAAGCGGCGGCCCCGACTCGAGACGGTTCGCCAGGTCCGCCCCCTCGACGTACTCGAACGCGAGGAACAGCATCCCCTCGACCTCACCGGCGTCGAACAGGGTGACGATGTTCGGATGGAGCATCCGGCCCGCCGCCCGCGCCTCGCGCAGCAGGCGCTTCTTCCGGTCCTCGACCTCCGAGTCGCGCCCGGCCAGACGGACGGTCTTGATCGCCAGCTTCCGATCGACGTAGGGATCGTCGGCCAGGTATACCTCTCCCATCGCCCCGGCGCCCAAGAACCTGTCGATCTTGTAGCGGCCGATCAGGGTGCCGCTCGCGAGGTTGCTCATGAAGGGATTTCGCCTCTCGTAGGTCCGTCCGCCGCGTGAGCCCGAGCCCCAGGAGCCTCGGTCCCCGCGAGCCCCGAGAACGGGCTGACACGGAACCCGTGAATGATATCAGGGCGGCGACGGAGTGCGGCCGGGGGGCGGCTGGTGCTCATACCGGCTCGCTGCCGCACTTGCTCAATCATCGAGAAGGTTCCAGAATCGGCCTGCCGTCGGAGCTTCCATGATCTTCGCTTCCCTCGTCGCGTTTGCGATGGCGTTCGCCGCCCACGCCTCCTACCTCGCCGGATCGGTGAGCGGGCAGGTCGAGCTGGCGAACGGGGCCCCGCTCCCCCCCGGCTGTATCGTCCGCCTCGGACCTCCCGTTGCCGCCGTTCCGGATCGCGCGGACACGGCCGAGCGGTTGGAGCGCCTAGCGCGCGTGACGCGGCCGAACGAGCAGGGATTCTTCCAGTTCTCCGGGTTGGCGCCCGGTACCTACACGCTGCGGGCAGAGCTCAAGGGATATGCGCCCTCGGAAACTGCCCTTGTCGTCGTGCGCGCCGGTTTGCCCGAGGTTCTCAAGACGCCGCTCACCTTGCGCATCCCGGCCACGCTCCGGGTGCAAGTCGATCCGCCCCTCGATCCCTTCGACCGGCCTTGGCGCCTTCGGCTCGATCGCGAATCCGCGTCGGGCGGAGGCGAACGGCAAGGCGTCGCCGACGATTCCGGCGCCTGGGAGGCGCGCTGGCTTCCTCCAGGACGCTGGCACGTTCGGGTCCTCGGAGACCACGAAGGGATCTGGGCCGATCAAATCGTCGAGATGAACGACACCGATCAATTCGCGTCCGTGGAGATCGAGGCCGTCGCTGTCGAAGGTCGAGCCCTTCAGGGGGACGAGCCTTTCCGCGGCGCCCTCTGGTTCGGCGGCACGAACGGCCCGCGCCGGGTGAAGTTCCAGCCGGACGAGAACGGCGAGTTCCTGGGGCTCCTTCCATCGGAGGGAGATTGGGAGGTCCAAGCCGAGGACCGGAGCGCCGGCCTCCACCGGCTCGCTATCGAACCCGTGACGGTCCGCCGCCGTCCTGGCCAATCCAAAGCTCGGGTCGAGATCCGCGTGCCGGATACCCGCTTGGAAGGGCGTGTGGTCGACGAGTCGGGAACGGGGGTCCCGGCCTCGCTCACTTTGATCACAGACCACAGCGTGAGCTTGGCACGCACCGAGGGCGATGGGCGTTTTCTCCTGCGCGGCCTCGCCGCCGAGAACCTTTCGATCAAGGCGGAATCGGACGATCGAGAGAGCGAGGTCCAGAGGGTTCTCCTCGACGAAGAGAGCACAGGCCCGGAGCTGACGATCGTCGTTCACCGTCGAATGCGGATCCGTGGTGTCGTCCGCTCGGCGATCGGCCCCGTGCCGGGTGCCGAGATCTTCCTCTGGCCCCCCGTCGAAATGGGCGGGCTGAGCTCGATGGAGCGAGCCGTCAGCGGACCGGATGGAGCGTTCGAGGCGGCACTTCCGGGATCGTCTCGCACCGTCGACATGATCGTTAGCGCACCGGGCTATGGAGTTTCGCTCTCGCGCCGCTCGATCCCTGACGACGGATCCCTGACGATCGCGCTCGGCGAAGCGATCGGCACACTGGAGATCGAGCTTCCGCAGGGGAGCCAGGCGCCGCTCAGTCAGAGCCTGCTCGCGCACGGCGGAGCGTTCGTGCCGATCCTTTTCCTCGATCGATGGGGAACGTTCGATGCCGCGAGCCGGCGTCTCGCCCTTCCGGCGGTCGAGGCGGGCGAGTGGACGCTCTGCAACTCGGTCGCCGATTTTCGCGCCGCCACAGGTGCGGGAGGCTGCGCTCAAGGAGTCCTCTCACCCGGAAGTCGGCTCTCGCTCCAAACCGGCGATCCTGGCCACTGAGGACAGGATTCGCTTGCGCCTACGAGCGGGCAAGCTGCTCGTCCAGCCCCCCACTTCCCAAAAGATGATCAAAGATGTCATATTTAGATCGCGGGCCGGATTTTCCCCCTCGAAAGCCGGTCTCCGCGGTGCTTCGATGCCAGCCGATACGACGCTCGCTCCCGAGCTTTTCGCTCCCTCCGCGACACCTCCTACCGAGGCGGTCGCTCCGCTGTCGCGGATCGGCAACACGCCGCTCTGGGACCTGACGCCCTTGGTCGGACGTCCTGGGGTCGCGCTTTATGCCAAGGCGGAGCTGTGCAACCCGGGAGGATCGGTCAAGGACCGTGCGGCGCTCGCGATGATCCAAGACGCGGAACGACGAGGGCTGTTCACGCGCGGTAGGCGATTGCTCGACGCGACGTCCGGCAATACGGGAATCGCCTACGCGATGATCGGAGCGGCCCGCGGTATCCCCGTGACGCTCTGTCTACCGGGGAGCGCGAGCCCGGAGCGGAAACGGATCCTGCGCGCGTACGGCGCCGAAATTCGAATCACCGATCCACTGCAGGGGAGCGA
>JBGAGQ010000044.1:0-45000 GCA_044226625.1 Thermoanaerobaculia bacterium | reverse complement strand
CGTGAAACGAAAGACGACGACCTGCTCCGCGCGTTCGAGACCGCCACGATTTCGACCGCCGACTTCCACCACCGCCAGCACGTCCAGGTCGTGTGGGTCATGTTCTCCCGATGGGGAGAACGCGAAGGGGGCGAGCGATTCATCGCGGCGATCCGCCGCCTTGCCGCGGCCCATGGAGCCGATCAGCTCTACCACGAGACGATCACCCGGGCCTGGTTGGTTCTGGTCGGCGCGGCTGCGAGCGCGCACCCGGGAGCTGGCGCCTCGGAGGAGTTCCTCGCCGCAGCTCCTTGGCTCGAAGACAAAACGTTGCTCGGTCGACATTACTCACCCGAGAGGCTCGGTTCCGAGGAGGCGCGTACGCAATTCCTCGAGCCTGATCTGGAGCCGCTACCCGTCTCGATCGGAGTATGATTCCGCCGCACGGCGGCGTGAGAATGCCGAGGCCGGCATGAGAGGAGCGGGCGCCGCTTGGTACGAGGAGGCTTCCGTGAACAAAAAGTCGAGATCGAAGTTGAGCCTGCGTCGCGAGACCGTTTCGGTTCTCTCCGCGGCGCACCTGCGCCGCGCGGCAGGTGGCGTGCCGACCGTCGACACCAATTGCCTCACCTGCTGGATCAGCTGCGGCGGGACCTGTATCGACTTCTCCTGCGTCTGCAACCCCAGCTGGGACTGCCCCGACCACTAGGATTCAAGCTCCGCCCATCGTTTTCGGCCTCAAGCCCGACCGGTGTGCCGGCCGGGCTCCTCCATATGCCCGCCTCCCTTTTTTGGTTCAAATCTCTCGCCTTGGCGCTCGGGGCGCTAGCGGCGTTCGCCTGCGGCCCGACCGAGAGAGAGTCCGCGCCCGGAAAGGTCCGTCCTCTGATCGTCGTCGGAATCGACGGCGGAGAATGGAAGGTGATTGAGAAGCTCTGGGCGAAAGGAGATTTACCGAACCTCCAAGCGCTCGCCGAGCGGGGTGTGCGCACCCGGCTGAAGACAGCCTACAACTCGTCTCCCGTGATCTGGACCACGATCGCGACGGGAGTCGTTCCAAAGAGGCACGGCATTACCGACTTCGTCGTGCCGACGGCGCAGGGAGACGTGCCGGTCTCATCGGGCCTGCGCAAGGTCCCGGCGCTCTGGAACATGACGACGACGGGCCGGCGGAAGGTGGCCGTTCTCGGCTGGTGGGCGTCGTGGCCGGCCGAGCCGATCCGCGGCGTGCTCGTGTCCGACCGTATCCTGCTCGATCTGCCGAACCGGATCTCCCCTCCCGAGGCGCTCTCTCGGTTCGAAAAGGCGCGAGCTCAAGCCGAGAAGGAGCCGTCGCTCTTCGGTCTCGACGAGGAATCCGAGCGGCGCGACCGATCGAACTCGTATTTCGCGCGGGAGCTCCTGCGCGAGGGAGATTTTGATCTGATGCTGCTCTACTTCCGGAGCCCCGACGTGGTCTCCCACCGCTCGTGGAAGTATTTCGAGCCCGAGGCGTTTCCGCCGGTTCCCCCTGCCGAGCTCGAGGCAAATCGCGAACGGGTACCGAACGTCTATCGAGCGGTCGATCGGGAGATTGGCCGACTGCTCGAGATCGCGCCGGAGGCGAACGTCCTGGTCGTCTCCGATCACGGTTTTCACGCCACGGCGCGCGAGGAAGAGACGAAGGTACTCCTCGACCTCGATGCGGTGCTCGAACGATTGGGTTATCTCGCGCACCGGGGCCCGGCTGTAGACTTCGCCCGCACCCGCGTGTACAGCCACGCTTCCCCAAACTTCCGCCAGGCGCGCTTCGTCCGCTTCTCACTTGCCGGACGCGAAAAAGGCGGACGGGTCCGCCCCGAGGAGCATGGCGCGGTGCGAGCGCACCTCACAGAAGACCTGGCCCACGTCACCTACGCCGGAGGCGAACCGGTCTTCTTTGTCCGCGACGCCCGTCCAAAGGAATCCGCCGGCGGCGCGGATTTCGTGATCGGCGTCTCGCGGGTGGGAGCCTCGGAGACGTTGCTCGTTCGGGGAACGCCATGGAAAGGCGCGGTCACGGGCATCGATCGGATCTCGGGCACCCACACCACGACGACCCACGGCATTCTGATCGCCGCGGGTCCGGATATCGACCCCAAGGCGAATCTCGCGGAGATCGACGTCCACGACATCGCCCCGACGATTCTCGTCGGCCTCGGACTTCCTGTCGCCGAGGATTTCGACGGCGAGCCGTACCCGCAGCTCTTCCGGGAGGAATTCCGTCGGCGGCATCCGCTCCGGAAGATCAAGACCTGGGGCCTACGGAAGAGTGCGAGCGGGCAGGCTTCCAAAGCGGACGACAAGCTGATGGACGACCTGCGGTCGTTGGGGTACATCCAATAGGACGGGCGTTTGCCTCGAATCCGCGCTACTCGACCCGATACGCCCCCCTGTCCGAGCGGCCGAAATCGTCGGTCACCACCAGTCGGTGCTCTCCCGGCTCGGCGGCCAGGAACAGCTTCTCGCCCGGCGCTCCCGAGGCGACAAGGATGCCGTTCTGATACCACCACACCCGGCTCGCTCCGACGCCGACTCGGGCGATCAGGGGGATCCGTTGATCGCTCGCCGGTGCGTCTTTCCGCAACCGGTAGGGGGTGAACGGATCAGGCGAGACGATTTTCGGCGGCTCGTGGCCTGGGAGGCTCGCGCAATCGGGACTCGGTTGGGGAATCGACGGCACGGCCATCCCCTGGGACAGCCACCAGGCAACAAGCTCCGGGGGGAAGAACTCCAGCACGACCGAGCGATAGGGGCGATTAAGGCAGTCGCCCCCGAGCAATTCGCCCGTTTTCGCGTCGACGAAGGCGCGACGGTGGATCGGGCAGGCGACGAGGTGGGTCTTGCCCGGTAGATAGACGGTCTGAATGCGGTTCGGGCAGTCAGGGGTCGGCAGCTGCCGCGAGACCGCGCAGAGCTCGATCGGCTCGATGCGTAGACCGCGAGGAATCTTTGGGCTGCCCGCAGATCCGGCCGAACGATCGATGGCTCGGAACAGGTCGAAGAGGAGCGGGCCGGCGTGCTCGCTTCCCGAGATCCCCTGGCGCGGGGTGCCGTCGAAGTTGCCGACCCAGACGCCGATCGCGTAGCGACCCGATACGCCAACAGCCCAGGCGTCGCGATGGCCATAGGAGGTGCCCGTCTTCCAGGCGACGGCGGGGACGCCGGTCGCGAGCTGCCAGGATTCGGGGAGGTCGGGGCGCTTCAGGTCGGTGAGAATCTCGGTCGTCAATGCCGCGGCCTCGGCCGAGTAGAGCCGCTTCGGGCTCGTCTCGACCCCTCGCAGGCGGCTTTGAGCGGACTTTTCGGGGACGACCATATCGACCGGTCGGGTGAGGCCCCCTTGCCCCAACGTGGCGTAGAGGTTCACAAGATCGAGCAGCGTCACCTCGCCCGCGCCAAGGATCAGCGGTAGTCCGTACGAGGAGCTGGGCCGGTCGAGCGTCGAGAGCCCACCGGCGAGGAGCTGCTTGTGGAACCGCTCGAGCCCGACCTCAGAGAGCAGACGGACGGCGCAGGCGTTCAAGGAATGGATCAGCGCGTCGCGCACGGTCGAGCGCCCACGGTACACGTCGTCGTAGTTCTCGGCGACGTAGCCGCCGAAATCGGTCGGGATGTCGAGCAGGTACGACTCGGGGAGAACCCGTCCGTCGTCGAACGCCATCGCGTAGAGGAACGGTTTGAGGGTAGAGCCGGGGGAGCGGCGGGCGGCGCTTCCGTCGACCTGGCCCTGAAAGCTCGTCTCGTCGTATCCCGCAGAGCCCACCAGGGCGCGGAGCGACCGCCGCCCTTCCCCCTCCAGCTCGATCACCACCGTGGACGCGTTGCCGATGCCGAGCGCGCGGAGCTCGGAGATCCGTCGCCGGACCAGCTCTTCGGCCGATCGTTGGGTCGCCGCGTCGATCGTGGTCCTCACCCGGGCGCGGCCGGGGGAGAGGCGAGCGATGCGCTCGGCGAAGTGCGGAGCTTCGAACGGTGCCCGCCGCTTCTTGGTCGGAAGCGGCTGCCGGAGCCCTTCGGCAATCTCCGACTTCGAAAAGGCGCCCCTTTGGGCCAGTTGCCGAAGCACCCGGTCCCGCGCCGCGCGCGCCTCCACCGGATGGCTCGTCGGGTCGTAGCGCGAGGGCGACCGGGGCAGCGCCGTGAGGAGCGCGATCTCGCCGAGGCTCAGCTGGCTCGCCGGCTTTCCGAAATAGAACCAGGAAGCGGCCCCCACGCCTTCGAGGTTGCCGCCGTAGGGCGTGAGATTCAGGTAGATCTCGAGCTGCCGCCTTTTCGAGACGTGGGCCGTGAGCTGGACCGCTCGTACAGCCTCGATCATCTTCGCCCAGAGGGTGCGCCGCCGCGGGGAAGCCATGCGGGCGATCTGCATCGGAATCGTCGAGGCCCCGGAGACGACCTCCCCGGCGCGGAAGTTCGCGACCGCTGCCCGGCCGATCGCCGGCAGATCGACGCCGGGGTGACTCCAGAAGCGTCGGTCCTCCGAGGCGACTAGCGCCTTCGGCAGCTCCGGGGGGAGCTCGGAGAGGCGGACCGGGAAACGCCAGTGGTCGTCGGCCGGCAGGAAGAAACGAAGCGGCTCGCCGTTCCGATCTTCGACGATCAGTGCGGGGGGACGCTCGAGCTCGGCGTAGGGAAACGGAACCAGCAGGTCGAACAGGAGCGGGAGAAGGAGAATCGCCAGGACGCCGAGGGCTATACGGACACCGCGGCGGGCGAGGAGCTGCTTCCAGCGAAGCTGCGACAAGGATCGGACTCCAACGTACCGGGGGGAAGGAGAGGGCGCCGAGCCCTCGCTCGAAGGCTCGGCGCCGAGGTGAAGTCTACTGTCGTACCTTGACCGTCACCTCGCCCTTCGGGCTGGTGCCTCGAAGGGCGGGGTTGTACATCGCCTCGGCGTGGACCGGCGGCAAGCGGAACGTGCCCGGAGCGACGGCGCGGACGAGGGTGTAGAAGGTCTGCCAGCTGTTGGCGGGCAGGTCGGTGAACAGCAGGAACCGGTCGTCCCGGAGATCCTGATGGACGGCCCGGAGATTGGCGTCGTTGACCCAGGGGAGCTGCTCGGTCGTTTCGAGCCGCGGGTTCTCCACCTCGAGACCCGAGGCCAGGAGGCTGACGATCGCGACGTTGAGCAGCGGTCCGGAGACGCTCCGCACGCGAGTCTTCACCGCGAGCAGATCGCCCTGCTGGATGTTCGACAGGTCGGCCGGCTTGCCGTCACGGGTGAGAATCTCCCGCTCCACCTCGATACCGGCGGATTCGGGCTTGAAGCCCGAGTCGGTGGGGATTGCCCGGGTGATCACGCTATAGAAGGCCGATCCCGGTTTGTAACCCTTGTCCATCTCGATCCGGATCGCGTCGGTCCCCTTGAGGTTCCGGAACGTCACGGTCTGCTTGGTGAAGGTGCCGATCTTCTTGCCTCCGACGTAGAGGGTCCCGGTGTACGGGGGAGCCTCCGCCTGCCGCTTGTAGAACTGCCCGAGGGCGACGAAGGCGAAACCGGACTCCTGGGTGCTCCAGGTGTCGACGTCGCGAGCGTCGCGGGCTAACCGGTCGACCAGCTGCGGCACGCGCGGGTTCGCCGGCTGGGCGTCGAGGAGGGCCATCAAGGTGATCGCCCGATTGCGGATCTCCGAGTTGAAGTTGCCGCCGGTCTGGCGTCCGACTTTCTCGACCTCGGCGAGGTTTGCGACCAGATCGGTCGCCGCCTGGCGGTTGCCGACGCTTGCGTAGGCCCCGGCCAGGAGGGCGCGGGAGTCGGGCTTGAGCGCCTTCATCTGCTTCTCGCGCAGGAAGTCCATCGTGCCGAGATCAGCTTTGCCGGCTCGCGCGAGGACGTACAGCTCGTAGACGGTTCGCTGCAGCTCCTCCTGCCCGTAGGCCGACTTCGCCTTCGCGTCGCCGGCGATCCACTTGAGCGCGCCGTCGTAGAGGAAGTCCTCGATCGGATGTCCGGCCCGACGGGCCTCGACGAGGAAGTGAGCGACGTACACGCTCGCCCACGGATGGAGCTGTTCGCCGCCCGGCCAGAGCGAGAAGCCGCCGTTGAACAGCTGCATCGTCGCCAGGCGCCGGACCGCGTCCTGGACCATCACCGCCGGATCGCCGCGCCCCTTCTTCGGATCGAACAGCTCCGGCTCGAGCTCTTTGGCGAGGTCGCCCAGGTAGAGCAACGGGAACGCCGAGGAGACGGTCTGCTCGGCGCAGCCGTACGGGTAGCGGAGGAGATCCGACAGCTTGCCGGTGAATTGGACCAGCGGTCCCGAGCCGATGCGGACCGTGCGGACGATCGTCTCCTCGCGGAGCCCGTCGTCGTCCACGGGGACCTTGACCTCGTCGTCCTGAAGTCCTCCGGCCTGCTCGGTGGCGATGGGGAAGAGGTCGGCCCGGACTGGAACGTACGCCGACGATTTGCCCGACTCAGCATTGCCGGAGGCCGAGGCGACGAAGCGGATGTCGCCGGTGCCGCCGCCCGATTCAACGTCGAAGTAGACCGTGCCGTCCTTGGCGTTGGCGAGCTGGAGCGGCTGCGCCCCTCCAGCAACTTTCGCCGGGCCCTGGGCGGAGAGACCGACCTGGAAGGTACCCTGCCGGCCCGTGTCGTTGCGCACCGTGACGGGGACCTTGAGCTTCTCGCCGAACGACAGCACGCGCGGGAATGTCGGCAGGACCGCGACGGGGGTGCGGACGCGGAGCAGCTTCTCGGAGGAGCCGAACTTCCGGCCGTCGATCGCGACTGCCATCAGCCGCAGGGCGCCCTGGAACTCCGGTATGTTGAACGTCAGGCGCACGCGGCCGGAAGCGTCCGCCGTGACCGGCCCGGACCAGAACGCGACCGGTTCGGTGCGGCGAATGCCTTCCGTCCGGACGTACTGCGACAATCCCTCGCCTCCTTCACCGCCGCCCTTGGCTTTCGCCCCCTCGGGGCTCACCTCAGGCAGGAGCAAGCTGAACGTGTCGTAGGAGAGGACGTTCAAGGCGAGCTTCCGGTAGAAGAAGTCGAACGGTTGCGGGGTTTTCTGCGCGATGAGCTGCAGGATCCCCTCATCGACTGCCGAGAGAGTGACGACCGCGCCGGGGCGGGTCTGCACTTCGATCGAGACGGGCGATTCCGGCCGCATCTCGTCCGGGGCGGCGATGCCCGGCTGGAGCTTGTTGGCCGCCTTGTCGACCGAGATCGGCACCGCGCCGAACGCCCTTCCGGCCGAGCCCGGCTCGAGGTCCTTGGCCTTGCGGACCAACGTTGCAGTCACATAGGCGTTGGGCCGCCAGGAGCCGTCCACCGGGAGCGTGATCTTGCCGGTGTTGCCGGTGAGATCGAAGCTCTGGACGAAGAAGATCTTCTCTCGCTCGACGGTGAGCAGGACTTTGCCCGGGAACGGCGCGCGGACCTGGATCGTCGCCGTGTCGCCCGGTGCGTACTCCTCCTTGTCGAGATCGAGCTCCAGCCGGGTGGGGTTCTTGATGCCCCAGGGAGAGTAGCCCCAGCCGCTCGCGTAGAACTCGACTTCGGTCGAGGCGAGCGTGGCCGGATCCGTGAGCACGGCGCGATAGCTACCGTACTTGGTCGGGCGGAACTTGAACGCGCCGCGGCTCTTGCCCGCGGGCAGCTGCAGCGTCTGGACGAGTACCGGATCGCGGGTCGACTCCCAGCGATAGGTCCCCTCGTCGGTGCGCCGCAGAACGGTGTTCCAGCGGTCGAAGTAGAGTTCGGCGCGAAGCGCCGCGGCGCCGGTCTCCTTGCCTTCCGGCGAGACCGCGATCCAGTCGAAGCCCTGGTCCTTGTTGATCTCGGGGAAGGCGTCCGGGTTCGGCCGCTTGATCCCGAGATAGTAGGGATAGGGGTGGATCTTGAGCCGCTGGAGCGCCGAGACGCCGCGCCCGCCCTGCTCCTGCACCCGGGCGGTGACGATCGCCTCGAGGGTCGAGGGAACCGGCAGGCCGTCGGGCACCGCGGCGGAGAATTCCTTGCCTCCCTCGGCGTCGAGGCGGCCCTCTTCGGACAACAGCTCGCGGTCGTCGAGCGTGCGGTCGTCGTTGCGGAAGTTGTACGCCTCGAAGCCCTTGGGGGCGAACGTCGCGTCGGCCAGGCGCACCTTGCTCTCGACCGCGAGGCCGGATGCCGGCGGGCCGAAGAGATAGTTGCTCTGGACCTTGTAGGTCAAATTCTCGCCCGGTTTCGGCGCCTTGGCGGCGCCGGAGATCTCGACCTTGATCCGGTCGGGAACGAAATCCTCGACCGAAAACGAGTAGGTGCCGATCACCTTTTCGGCCACCTCGAGCTCGAGCGAATGCCGGCCCGTCGTGGCGTAGGCGGGAATCTGGAGCGAGAACGGTGAAAGGCCGCGATCGGTGATCGTGATCCGCTGCGTGCTCCGCTCCTTTCCCTCGGTGTCGCGCCAGCGAAGGAGCGCCGGCATCGCCGGAGCGGGTTGGAGGCTTCCATCGCGGACGACGGCGAGGCCTTCGAGCTTTTCGCCCGGCCGGTAGAGATTCCGCTCACCGTAGAGGTAGGCGTCGTACCCCTCACCTGCCGGCTCGTCGCCACCCACATCGAGACCCGTCGTATCGGTCTCCATCTCGTCGAGCAGCAGGAAGCTCCAGTCGTCTCCCTTTTCGATCAGCACCATGTAGGGCGTCTTGTCGGCGAGCGCCGCGGCGTCGCGCATGCGCCAGAGGCCGGAACCGTCAGTGGTTCCCGAGCCCAAAGTCTGGTTCTGGTCGGAGATCAGGGTGACTTTCGCCCCGGCGACCGGCGCGAGGTCCTTGTAGGAAGAGACCCAGACCATGAACTCGCCCGGCGCCTTCTTCGCCACTGCGCCGAGGTCGGTGACCAGCAGCCAGCGCTGTCGCCCCTCGTAATCATCGGGCTTGGTGACCACCATGCGGAACAGGCCGCGCTCGCCCTGCGGCACGTGCCGGTCGAGCGTGATCGGCGTGGTCACCGTCTTGTTCTTCGGACCCTTGGCCGAGATCGTCTCGCTCTTCAGTCGGTCGCCGAGAGCGTGATTGATCTCCGAGCCCGAGTAGGCGAACTCCTCGCCCCAGAAGCCGCCGTAGTTGAACAGGAAGAACAGGTTGTTCTTGTAGACCCGGTCGACGTCGAGCTGGAAGCCGTCGAGGTTCACGGTGTCGATCGCGACCGTATGGCTGCCGGTCGCGGAGAGGAAGATCCCCTCGCTCTGGAAATCGGCGGTCGCCTCGAGATCCGGAAGCTCGACGTCCTCCTCATACTCCTCTTGGAGCGACGAGTCGTCGGTGGCCGGCAGCCCCTTGCCGATCTTCATCTTGTAGGTGGCTCCCGGAGCGAACGGTCCGGTGAGGGTCACGTCGGTCCCGTCGGCCGCCGGCTGGAAGGCGACCGTCGGGGTGAACGAGACGTATTTCGCGGCGACCGCAGCCTCGACGGGCGAGGAGAAGTGGATCGTGATCGTCGATTCCTTGTCGCCCGGCGCGGCTTCGACGCCGCGCACGACGAGCTTGATCGAGGAGCCGATCGGCACCTCCTTCTCGTAGTCGTCGCCGAGCGGAATGCTGCCGGAGACCGGAGTGAGCTCCTTGCCGATGACGATCTTCGCGGTCCGCTCGTCGACCTGCTTCTGCACCGGATCGGTGCGGTATTCGACCTCCGAGGAGGTCCAGCTGGTGAGCAACCGGATCGGCACGTCGCCGGCAACCGGATCGACCAGCTTCACGTGCTTGATCAAAACCTCCGGATCGACCGGATAGTTGAACTTGAAGTAGCCGTGGAAGGCGATGCGCGCCTTGCCCGCGACCTCCTCGTCCGCGTCGACGCCGGAAACCAGGAACTTGTCGGTCACCACCTCGAGCTCGGTATCGCCGGAGAAGATCTGCCCGGGCCGGAGAATCCGCTCGGGGATCAGCTCGATCTTGTATTTGGAAGCGATCGGAAAGCCGCCGCTGGGGGAAAAGCGCAACGCGTTCGTGTCCTGCCAACGCCATGAGCCGGCGATCGCCGGATCGATCGTCGCCGGCGCTTCAGCCAGCACCTGGCCTTGGAGCCCTTCGCCGAGAGGCCGGTCGAAAAGGATGTCCACGTACTGCCGTGAATCGCGATCGACCAACACGTCGAACACCGAGACCGTCTCGCCTCCGGTCGCCCCGGCCTGGAGCTTCGCGGTCATGCGCGAGATCTGTTCGCGAAACGCGAAGGCGGACATCCCGACGAGCGAGATTCCGAGCGCGATCAGCAGAACGTCTTTCCAACGGCGGCGCGCGGGAGCAATGTCCCGGGGTTGCGAGGGCTCAGGCGACATTTCGGATGGCCTCCAATCGACCAAAGAGAAACGGGGCTTCGAGTCTACCGCAGCTCGTCGATTCAGGCGGTCGCGGGAGGGCGGGAATCGGATCGGAAAAGCTCAGCCGTCTCACCGGTTTTCCGTGTCCCGAGACACCCGGCGGCTGACGCCGAACGCGATCGTCATCTTCGCGCTCCTTTTCCGCTTTCCTGGTTAGAGGGCACCCCAGGCCGGCGCGTCGCCGGAGATCGAGGTCCCGCAAGCGTTCGACCCCAAGGAGGATCGAAGATGCAACCGTCCCGAATTTCCTCTTCTGCCCGTTCCGCCCGCAGCGGCTCCCCGGTGGGTATCGCCCTGGCGGCCATCGCCGTGCTCTTCGGCTCGCCCTCCGCTCGGGCGGCAGCCGCGGGCGCCATCGCGGTCGATCCCGTTCCGCTCCCTTGCCTGGTCGAAGCGCAGCCGATTTCGACCGGCGTCACCGCGCGTCCGGCGGAGGATTACCTTTCCTGGCCGGATCACAATTACCTCCACTCCGGCACGAACCTCCAGGGGCAGCCGGCTTACGAGAAGTTCGCCGCCGGGCTGTTCTGGTTCCCGTCTGCCCCGGGCGAGCTCGCGGGCTTCCAGAGCGTGATCGTGGTGACGAATCCAAATCCCAGCGCGTTGGCCACCGTGACGATCGATCTCTTCGACCAGCTGGGCAATCCGGTCGGCACCTCGACGTTCGTGCTCCCCGCCGAGGCCACCCGGACGGTGACCGTCCAGGCGCTCCTCTCCGGACCGTCCGCCACGCCAGGGTTGGGCGCGGCGCGGATCTCGTCCACCGGCGCGCCGATCGTCGGCGAAACGGTGCATCACGCGGGGAACGTCGATCTCGCGGCCTTCGGCGGTCCGTATCTGACCGATCCCGAGAGCTACAATCTCGGATTGAACTCGCTGCAACAGCTTCAGATGGCGCAGGCCGGCAAGAACACGCTCTGGTACGGGCCGATGCCCTTCTCGACCACGTCTCCGCTCGATTTCCTGCGGGGCAACGCACCGATCCTCCAGATCGTCAATCCGAACGCGACACCCACGACGATCACGCTCAACTACTCGTCGCGCAACGGCGTGCTGCTCGCGCCGGTCACGGTCACGCTCCCCGCCTTCGGTTCGCATCTCGATCTGACGCTCTGGAACAGCTTCCTTCCTAGCTATCTCGCCGGACCGGTGGTCGACGACGACTTCCGCGTCGTGGTCGCGGCGACCCAACCGATCGTGGGCGACGCCCTGATGGTCGACTTGTTCGGCGGCAGCGGCGCGCTTTCGCCTGGCAAGCGATTCCGGATGGGCTCGGCGATGATGGCGAACACACCCGGAGTTTCCCTGGTCGACGCCGAGCTGACGTTCGAGACCGCGAGCCCCGGAGTCGAGACCATGGTGGGCCTGTTCAATCCGACGACGACGAACGTCGGTCCGGTGAAGATCCGCTACTTCGACCGAAACGGCGCGCTGATCGGGTCGGACAACATCGCGAGCTTCCCGCGCGGCGCGATGGCGCGCATCGGTCCGGGACTTCCGAGCTCGCCGAACTATCCGGCTGCGCCGGTGTTCGCCGGCTGGATGCAGATCACGCCGTGCAAGGCCGGAATCGTCGGTTGGACCATGCGCCAAGGGGGCGAGTACGCCTCGGCTTCGGGAGCGCCTAAGAAGGTCTGGGGAGAGGAGCTCACAGGGGGCAACGGCCTGGAACCGGGGATCGGTTTCGGGGTCACGGTCGCCGGGCAGAACTTCATGAGAAAGGTGGCGCCTCTGGTGCGCGCCCAGCCCTCGTTCTATTGGCCGGGGTATACGACCTGGGTAAACGACACCGCGGCGAACGCCGGAGCCTACTGGTTCCGCTTCTTCGACCATGGGGGTGTGAATCGGACGAACGTGGCCGGGCAGCCTTTCGCCGGGCTCCGTTTCGGCGCGACCTCGTTTACCTATGAGGACACCCTGGTCGTCTGGCCGGGCGGTAGTGCCATCAACCTCTCAGGCCGGGTGGACGCCACGACCACGCCGCGTGGCTTCGCCGGCATCCACGTGATCGGTGACCCGTTGATCGAGTGGGGGATCTTCGACGGCGAGGACTAGGCAGAAGCACGTTCAGACCGCGCATCGGTTCGCCGACGCGACCGCCGCTTCGGCCCGTGTGAAGCGGCGGTCGCTGCGCCGGAGCTTTCCTTCGAGGGCCATCACGGCCTCGCGGGCGAGCGCCGCCGCCTCCGAGCAACGGTCTTGTCGGATACGCAATTCGGCGAGTGGCACGAGCGCATCGGCGAGCGACGGATGTCGGAGCGGAAGCGATGCGCGGAACGCCGCTAGCGACCGGGTGAGGCGTTCCTCCGCGCGGACGAGGTCGGCCGGGCCGCCCCGCGCGAGGGCGAGCCGCCCCTGCCGCTCCCAGGTCGCGGCGAGCTCCGGATGTTCCTTGGGCAGGAGCTTTTCGCGAATCGCGGCGGCGCGGTCGAGCGAAGGTCCGGATCGTTCGAGATCGCCGCGATCAAGGTCGAGAGATCCGAGCAGGTGGAAGTCGCGCGCGAGGTCGAGATGGTCGCCGCTCTGGAGCCTGCGGTCGATCGCGAGCGCGTGGCGGAACGCGCTTTCCGCTTCGTTCCAACGGTGCTGTCCCGCGAGCGCCATCCCGAGATATCCGTACGTTCGCGCGACCTCCGGATGGATCTCGCCGCGTCGGGCTCGGATCGTCGCGAGCGCCGGACGGACCAGCGCCTCGGCCGCGGCGAAATCGCCTCGATCGATCAGCAATAGACCCAGATTGACCGCGGCCGCGCCGTCGGGGTCCGGATGCCGGCGGTCGAGCGCGAGCGCCCGGCGGTAGAGCGGCTCGGCCGCCGCGTAGTCCCCCAGATCATGGAGCGAGAGCGCGAGGTTGTTCAGGGACGAGATCGATCGGGGGTCCTCCGGACCGAACAGGCGCTCCCGCATTGCGAACGCCTCGCGAAAGAGCGGCTCGGCCCCCTCGTAATCGCCCGACAGCGCCCGCACTACGGCGAGCCGATTCAGGCTGCTCGCGACCTCCGGATGGTCGGCGGAATAGAGACGCCTGCGCGTCGCGAGCGATTCGACCAGCAGCGGCTCGGCGCTCCGATAGAGCCCGAGGTTTTGGTACACGCGGCCGATCGTCTCTTCGAGCGAGGCGCGCAGCTCCGGCTCGTCGCCGAGCTCGGAACGGAGGCGGAGCGCTCCGCGATCGAGCATCTCGCGCGCGGTGATCGAGGCGCCGCGCGAGGTTCCCGGGTCGGCGATGTCGAACAGGTCGACGAGGAAACCGGCGGTCCGCTCGGCGCGGTCGCGTTCCCGCGCGATGCGACGCGATTGGAGGGCCAGCGAGACCGCGAAGGCGAGTACTAGCAATAGAAATGCGGCGGCGGTCGCAACAGCCCAATGGTGGCGGCGGACGAACCGAGCCGTGCGGTAGCTCCAGGTGTCCGGACGCGCGACCACCGGCCGGCCGGCGAGGAATCGGCCGAGGTCCTCGTTGAGCTGGGCGACCGAGCCATAGCGCCGCTCGGGCTCCTTGCGCAGCGCCATGCGTAAGATGTTCTGGAGATCGGCAGGAAGTCGGGTGCCCACGAAGTCCGGCTCCTCCTCCGAGATCGCGCGCTCGACCTCGGTGGGGCTTCGGCCCTCGGTTCGGATCGGCCGCTCTCCAGTCGTGAGCTCGAAGAGGAGCACGCCGAGGGAATAGACGTCGGTCGCGGTCGAAACCGGCTCGCCGCGCACCTGCTCGGGGCTCGCGTAGGCAGGAGTGAGGGCGCGCAGGGCGGTCGCGGTCGCATCGACGGGAAAGCCGTCGGAATCTCCGAGCAGCTTGGCGAGGCCGAAATCGAGCAGCTTCGGAGCACCGTCGGAGGCGACCAGTACGTTTCCTGGTTTGAGGTCGCGGTGCACGACCAAGCGCTGATGCGCGGCGTGGACGGCGGCGCAGACGCGGCGAAACAACCGAACCCGCGCTTCGAGGTCCAGGGTGCGCGCCGCGCACCAGGCGTCGATGGGCAGCCCATCGATCCATTCGAGCGCCACGTACGGTCGCCCGTCCTCGGCCAGGCCGACGTCGAGCAGGCGGGCGATGTCGGGGTGGTCGAGGGCGGACAGCGCGCGCCGCTCGGCGTCGAAACGGGCGATGAGCGCCCGTCCGTCCGCCCCGTCGCGACCCAGAAGCTTGAGCGCCACCGGTTTCCCGGTCGGACCTCCGGGAGTTTCTCCGGCGGGCTCGCCTCGCCGGGCAAGGTAGACGGTGCTGGTCCCTCCCCGGCCGAGCACGCGTTCGATTCGATAGGGGCCGATCCGGTCGTCGGCCGCGCCGTTCGCGAGAAGCCGGGCTCCCGCGGCGACCGCCTCCAGGATCACGCGCTCGGAATCTTCATCGGCCTCGAGCAAGCGCTCCACCCGAGCTCGAAGCGCGCGGTCGTCCCCGCAGGCCGCGTCGAGCGCCGCGGCTCGTTCGGGGGGCGAAACGACCACGGTCGCGCGCCAAGCCGCCTCGACGCGTGGCCAGTCCGATGGAGGGAGCCGGTCGTCAGCCATGGGCGCCGTCGCGCAGCTCCGCGACCAGCCAGGCGCGGGCGAGACGCGATTCGAGCACGATGGTCGAAACCGAAACCTCGACGACCTCGGAGGTCTCGGCGACGGTCAGGCCGGCGAAGTAGTGCAGCTCGATGATGCGCGCTTTCCGGACGTCGATCCGGGCGAGGCGGTCGAGAGCCTCGTCCAGGGCGAGCAACTCGACGGTCTTTCCGTCGTTGATCGCCGAATCCTCTTCAAGGGGCAGAAGTTGCAGGGCGCCCCCTCGCTTCTCGGCCCGATGCGCCCGCGCGTGGTCTACCAGGATGCGGCGCATGACCTGCGCGGCGACCGCAAAGAAATGGATCCGGTCGCGCCATGCCGGGCGTTCGTGCCCGGAGAGGCGAAGGTAGGCCTCATGGACCAGGGCGGTCGGCTGGAGCGTATGGTTCGCCCGCTCGCGGCGTAGATAGCGGTCGGCTACCTTGCGGAGCTCGTCGTAGACCCGGGGGACCAATCGGTCGAGGGCATCGGCCTCGCCGCCTCGCCAGGCCTCGAGCAGATGCGTGATCTCGCCGGGAGCGGCGGTCGGCCTCGCGCGGGCCGGCTCGGACGCCCGTTGTGAAATGGCGTGGGGAGCTCGATCCATCTGTACGAACAGTGTCGCGAAGGGTAGCGATTGCGCCGGGATCCTCCTTCCTCGTTCCATGTCCGCTCGTCGCACGGCTCGAGAAGGTGACGGCCTGTGAAGAGGACAGCGAAGACGCTCGAAAGTCCTTCCTGGGGGGCGCGCGAAGCTCGGTCGGCGTCCGGACTGCCCCGAAAACGGGTGTTCGGACCCCCGTGCTAAACTGGCCCAACGCTTGCTGTCGACACAATTTAGGCCGCACTGTAGAGAGCCATTCCTTACCGGAGGAAACGTATGGCGAAGACGTCCGAGACACCGGGTTCCGGCGATGCCGGCGAATTCCGCCCCTTCATCCCGGCCGAGGCGCACCTGCCCGAGCTGACCGCCCTCCCTTTGATCGTCGGCACTTTGCTCGGCGTGATTTTCGGGGCGTCCTCCCTTTACCTGGTGCTCAAGGTCGGTCTGACGGTGAGCGCGTCGATCCCGGTGGCAGTGATCGCGATCACGCTGTTCAAGCTGCTCGGCAAGGTCGGCTTGCGCGGCTCGTCGATCCTCGAGAACAACATCATGCAGACCGCCGGATCGGCCGGAGAATCGATCGCGTTCGGCGTCGGCGTCACCATGCCGGCGATCCTGATCCTCGGCTTCGGCCTCGAGATCACACGCGTGATGTTGGTCGCCGTGCTCGGCGGCCTGCTCGGCATCCTGATGATGATCCCGCTCCGGCGCGCGTTGATCGTCAAGCAGCATGGACTGCTCAAGTATCCGGAGGGAACCGCCTGCGCCGAGGTGCTCAAGGCCGCGGCGACGGACGAAGAGCGGAAGATTGCCGCCGCGGGCGGCAACGCGCAGGCGACCAGCGAGGAGGCGGCCTCGGGCGCGAAGGCGATCTTCGCCGGCTTCGGCATCGGCCTGCTCTACAAGTCGGCGATGGCGGCGTTCAAGCTCTGGAAGGACACTCCCGAACGGATCTTCGGCGCGCCGTTCAAGGCCGGCTCGGTCTCGGCGGAGATCTCGCCGGAGCTTCTAGGCGTCGGCTACATCATCGGCCCGCGCATCGCCTCGATCATGTGCGCCGGAGGCGTGCTCGCCTACCTAGTGCTGATCCCGGCGATCAAGTTCTTCGGCGAGGGGATGACCGGCCCGCTCGCCCCCGGTACGATCCCGATCGCCGAGATGGGACCGAACCAGATCCGCGGCGCCTATGTCCTCTACATCGGCGCGGGCGCGGTCGCAGCGGGCGGCATCATTTCGCTCTTCCGCTCCCTGCCGACGATCTGGAACGGCCTACGCGAGGGGCTCAAGGACATGGGAGCCAACCGGCGCGAGGCGGCGCCGGTCACCGCGAAGCGCACCGACGTCGACCTCTCCTTCAAGTTCGTGCTGATCGGCATCGTCGTGCTGATCGCCCTGATCGTCCTGGCCAACGACCTCTATGTGGACGCGGGGTTCGGTACCCGGCTGCTCGGCGCCTTGATGATCATCATCTTCGGCTTCCTGTTCGTAACCGTCTCTTCGCGCCTGACCGGTGAAATCGGTTCCTCGTCGAACCCGATCTCAGGGATGACGGTCGCCACCCTGCTACTTACCTGCTTGATCTTCCTCGCGCTCGACAAGACGGGGCAGAAGTACTACGTCACGGCTCTCTCGATCGGGGCGATCGTCTGCATCGCCTCCTCCAACGGCGGTACGACCTCGCAGGACCTCAAAACCGGTTTCCTGGTCGGCGGCACGCCGAAGCTTCAGCAGATCGCGATCCTCGTGGGCGCGCTCGCTTCGGCGCTCGTGCTGGGGCCGATCCTTCTCAAGCTGAACGAGGTGGGCACCGTCTACGTTCCGCGCGTCACCTACGAAGCGGTCGAAGACGCTCCGACCCTTCCGGCCGACCGGGCGGCTGCGCTCCCCGCGTACGGCGATTCGATCGCGCCGCCCGTCGCCGGCACCTACCGGACGTTGGCGGTCGCTCCGAATGACGGCGCCGCCGGGGTCGACCCGGGCAACTATCTCGTCGATGCCTCGGGCAAGGTCGCGTTCAAAAGGTCGGAGAACTTCCCCAACGGGCTGGTGGCGCCCGCCGCGGAGATTTCGCAGAAGGAAGAGAAACTCACCGGAGTGCAGGCGAAAAGCGATCCCGCCGCCTATCGGGTCTGGTTCCGCCAGGATCCGGAAGGCGGAGCGGCCACCCATTTCTTGGTGAATGCCGCGGGCGCGCCGGTCTACATGGTCGACGCCGGGATCAATGGAACCCACCGCTTCCGGCCGGACGGCTCGCGAGTCCAGAAGTTCGACGCGCCGAAGGCGACGCTCATGTCCTACATCATCAAGGGCATCCTGAACCGCCAGCTTCCGTGGGGCCTCGTGCTGCTCGGCGTGATGATCGCCCTGGTGCTCGAGATGTCGGGGATCCCGTCGCTCGCTTTCGCGGTTGGCGTCTACCTGCCGCTTTCCTCGTCGAGCCCGATCTTCATCGGCGGAATGGTCCGCTGGCTGGTCGACCTTTACACGAAGAAGAAGTTTGCGGGTAAGAACCTCACCGAGGACGAGCTGACCGCCGAAGGGGACAAGAGCCCGGGCGTTCTCATGGCGTCCGGCTACATCGCGGGCGGAGCGATCGCGGGCATCCTGATCGCGTTCATGGCCGGGGTATTGGACGACTTCACCCAGAAGATCACCGACGTGATGACCAAGAGCAATCCGTTCCTCGAAGGTCCGAAGTCGGACCTGCTCTCGCTCATCCCCTTCGCGGTGATCGTCGTACTGCTCTACCTCGCCGGCCGCGAGGCGATCTTGGCCCGCAAAGCGAGCTGACGCGGACGGATAAGGACCGAGTGCCGAGGGCGGTCCGGAAAGGGCCGCCCTCTTGACGTTCAGGCGGGGTATTTCGCCACCAGATTCCGGATGGTGGAAACGTTGCGGATCGTGGTCGGCATACCGAGCGCCTTCTCGAGCTTGGCCCCGGAGAAGAGAGACTCGCTGAACTTCTTGTGGCAGAGCCAGTAGACCTCGCGTTCGTGGACGTGGAGCTCGTCGATTGCGGTGCGGCACGCCGCGACCTGTTCCCGAATCGGCTCGCTTGGGGGCGTTCCGAGGAATCCGACGTAGAGGGTCGAGCCCTCCGGGGTCTTTCCGAACGCTGGGTACTCCGCCACCCGCGCGATCTCGCTAGGCGTGCGAAGGAACGTCGACACCGAGTAACCGAGCGAGGTTTTCAGGTGCTCTTCGATGCGCTGCTCGAGCTTCCTGGCGTCTTTGACCGCCGCCTCGAAGATCACGTTGCCGCTTGCGATGAACGTCTCCACTTGGCCGAAGTCGAGCGCTTCGAACAGAGCGCGCAGCCGATCCATCTTGACCGTGTGCCCGCCGACGTTGATCGCGCGGAGGAAGGCGATGAGCTTTTGCATTTCAGTGGTTCAGGTCTGAGAGGTCCATCCGGGGTGAGCAGGCAAGCTCTCGAGGAGTGCGGCTCTACTGGGCGGCGCCGTGGGCTTTTCCAAGCCGAAGACCAGATGCCAGTACGCCCACGAGCGAGGATCGAACAGCCCTGTCGGAGGCTCGGCGAGCACCGCGCGCCATTCGGCCTCGGGAAAACGGCGCCGCGCGGCTAGAACGTCCTCGACGTTGCCGAATACCATCACCTGGGCAAGAAATCGACGAGGATCCGCGAGGGCTTCGTTTGGCGTTTTCCACCAAATCAACCTCTTGGCCACTTCTTCGAGCGTTCTCATCGGTCGAGGCCCCCGGGAAGGGGATGAATTACTGACAGTTGGTTCAATTTGACGGAGCGAGCCGCCGAGCTGAGCCGAGCGCGGACCGGGGCCGCAAGGGACGGTAGGTCGCCGTCGTCGAAAAACGAAAGGGCCTTGAGCGACAGGATCGGGTTGAAACTCGGCCCGTACACTCCAGCCGCTGCAGCGAGTGCTGTCTCGATGCCGATCCCTTGTTCGAGGATTTGCGCGATGTCCAGGTAGTCTTTGGCCTCGGCGCGCCCCTGTACCGCGCCCATTTGGGTAGCCGCAAGATCGAGCAGCGATGCGATTTTCCACCCAAAGGAATCGATTGGTTCGGGATCCGCGACACGCCGAAGGCCGAGGCCACCGAAGAAGGAAAGCTTGACCGGCCCTCCGCGATCCACCACCAGGAGGAGGGTATTGGCCGAGGCCTGAATGCGATCTCCCGCTCCAAGAGGGCCGATTTCGAGTTGCAGCTCGTCCGGGATGAACGGTGAGGTCGAGAAGAAGTCGAAGTCTTCAGAGATGCGGTGCGCCAGCCGAAGAGCGAGCGCTGTTCCGCCATAGAGGGTGAAGCGCGAAGGCACGTTCGCCAGCTCGGGCCAGAGACGTCGTTGAGCGGCCGGAAGAGCTTCGAGGCGCGGTTGCATCGCCCGAAGATTCTACCTCCCGGTTCCTGTGGGGGGAGGCGACCAACATGCAACCTTCTTCGTGTGGGCGCGTATCCAAGAACAGGGCGACGGTCTGAGCCGCCGTCGCCGCTCTCCCCTCCCTCCAAAGTGAGTGCCGGCCCTGCGGTTTCGAAGGCAGGGCCGGCACGCAGCGGAGCACCGATCCCCTTCCAAGTCAGGTCACGAGCCGACCGGCGCGCGCACCCCATCCTTGTAGGAGCCTGCCGCATTCTCGCGAGCGGGGCCGAGAGGAGCTTCCCATGAAGAAGACGACGATCCGTCGGTTGGTGCTGGCCAAAGAGACCGTTCGCGCGTTGGAGGAGGGACAGCTCCCCGTCGGTGGCACCACGGGAAGCGAAAGCTGCTGTATGACCACCGTGGCCTGCTTCCAGGACACGGATTGCAACTGCACTTGGCTCGGCTGTTGAGAGCTTCCGGCGCCGCGGGAGGGATTCCCGCGGCGCCTTCGCGTCGCTAGATCCGGCCGACCAAACCGAGCGAGGCGGTTCTGCCTCGGGCGTACGCCGAGACCGCGTCTGCTGACTCGAGATAGCGCTCGTCGGTCAGATTGCGCCCGAGCAGGCGCAACTCGAAGCGCTCGGTCAGCCGCCAGCCGAAACCAGCGTCGAGTCGCTCGGAGGCCGCGACCTCCTGCTCCGACGGGCCCGGTCGGTCGTCTTCCTGATAAACGGCCGCGCGCACGTAGGCCCAGGCGCGAGCGCCCGCCCAGCGAAGCGTCGCGCCCGCGTTCGGGGTGGCGATGTCGTCGACCGGCAGATCGTTGTCGAGGTTCGTGCCGCGACTCCAGGCGGCGAGCAGCTCGAGGCCGAATCCCCGTCCGAGCGGGAACTGCCCTTCGAGCTCCACGCCTTCGACGCGTGCCTCGCCAGTGTTACGGAAGAAGAAGTCCCGGCCGGTCTGGATGCGCTCGATCAGATTGTCGATGCGATAGCGATAGGCGTAGAGCGCGACCGAGCGGCCGCCGCGCGCCCAGCGGAACGCGGAATCCAGCTGTAGGCTGGTCTCGGGCTCGAGATCCGGATTGCCGGTCACCGTTCCGCGCCCCGAAGGACCTCTGAAATAGCGGTCGGAGAGCGTCGGCACGCGAAAGCCGCGTGCCACCTGAAAGGTGAGCGTCGCGTCGGCGACGGGGGCGAAGGTGAGTGCCGCCTGACCCGAGAACGTACCGTCGGTTTCGCTCCGATCGCCGAAGAAGCCGCCGCGATTGACGCTTCGAACCGAGTCGCCGCGGACTCCGAGCGAGAGGGAGGTCCGGGACCCGAGCGCGCGATCCCAGGTGCTGAAAGCGCCGAGGTCGGTTCGGTCGGCGTCCTCGATCGCGCGCGCCCGCACCACCGTCGTCGGAAGTCCATTGCGATCGTGAAGCTGCTGGCGGGCGATCGCCTCGAGCCCCAGCCGGGAGGAGAGATCGAGCCCGAGCTGAATGCGCCCGCCCAGCGCGGCGCGCGAGCCCACCCCGCGTAGCGCGGCGTCGTACGAGGAGACGTCCGATGTCTCGAAGATCCGAGTGGTGGTCGCGGTCGCCAGTCGATCGCGGTCGAGAACCAGGCGATAGTCGGAGATCGATGCGGAGAGATCGAAGTTCTCCCAGCCGCCGCGGGCGCCGGTGTCGAGGCCGACATTCAGCCGGCGAGAGGTCTCCAGGGGATAGTTGGTGACGTTCCGATCGGAGTCGGAAGCGGGTTTCCCGACGTCGGTCGCCTCATCGTAGGCGAACCCGACCCGCAGCCGGCCGAGAGACGTGGGGCCGGCATAGCGCAGGGCGGCGCCCTGTCCGTCATACTGCCAGAGCGGGATCGGTTGGCCATCGCCGTCTTCGCCATCTCGGCCGCGGCGCGAGTGGAGCGACACGAGGAACGCGCCGTCTCCCAGGCCTTTCGAGAGCTCCAGTCCGCCCGCGGTCTCCTCCGAGGCGAGGAAGCCCTGCGACAGGTCGAACCGGAGCGCGAGCGGTCCCGGCTGGGGATCGCGCGGCCGGGCGTGGATCACGCCGCCGAAAGCGTCGGACCCGTAGGCGACCGCTCCGGCTCCGCGGGCCACCTCGATCGAGCCGAGCGTGAACGGATCGAGGAAGGTCGCCGAGGCTCCGGCGCGGCGTTCGGCGGTGACCCGCGCGCCGTCGAGCAGGATCAGGGTCCGGCCGCGTGCCTGGCCGCGAAGCGACGGGACGCCGGCGAGACTTTCGTCCGACTTGACCACGCCGGCCACCCCATCGAGCGCGTCGACCAAACGCTCGGGACGGCGTTGCTCGAGATTCTCCTGGCCGATCGTGAGCAGGGCGGCGGCGGGTGGCGCGTCGATCTCCGCGGCGACCCCGGTTGCGACGGTGACGGTTTCGCGGAAGGTCGCGGTGAGCGCCACTTCGAGCGGTCCGGAGGCGGGCAGACTTTCGATCCGGATCGGCGGCGAGACTTGGCCGCCCGGGCCGACGGCGATCAGCTCGAACGGTACGACAGGGTCGGGGGCGATCGTAAAGCTGCCGTCGGGACGGGTGAGCGCCGAGCTCGACCGTCCGACCAGGGAAACCTCGTAATTCGCCGCGACGCCTCCGTCGGGCAGGAGCAGACGCCCCTCGAAAGCGGAAGCGGCCGAAGTGGAAAGGACGAGGGTCAAGAGAGAAAACAGACGGCTCAAACCGCGGAGATGCGGCGTCATGGCGAAATCCTCAAACCTGGGTTGGCGTCCCGGCGGGAGCCGGGCGCAAATCGTTCTCGGTTGTCCGCGCGCACGCGGACGCTAGGGGGAGGCTCCGAGAGAGGTCGAGGTCTCGGTCTATTCGTTGAAGCGATGGATGGCCAAGCGCACCGGCACCGAGGTCCGGTGGACGTGGGATGCCGGGAGGAAGCTGGGAGCCGTCGGCGGATCGGCCGTCGCCTGTCCGGGCGGCTCTAGGCGGGGCGGACCGTTTTCGGGTCCTCCGAAGGTCAGGAGCCATCCGCTCCTCGCCGCCCGCGCCTCGCCGTACGTCGCGGTGCGGGGCATGCGGATGCGAGGACGGAGGCCGCGGCCTTCGCGGTCTCCTTCCATCCAGACGACGACGCCGCGGTCGCCGGGGCGGGCTGCCTCGCCCGGCTCCAGGTTGGGCACCAGCAGCTCCCCGGCCGTCTCCAGAGCCCAAGGGTCGCCACCGCGCGATGGCTCGATCGAGAACCGAGTCGGGATCTCCACGACCCGTTCGTTTCGCTCGTCGCCGAAGCGCAGGAGGATCCGGGCGTCGTCCGTGGGCGCGTTCGGCGTCTCGAAGGCGAAACCGTAGATCTGGAGGTCGAGGTGCGGAGTGAGGCGGATCGGAAACGTGCGGCCGCCGTCGACCGAAATGAACGCCTCCCACTCGGTGAACGGCTCTTCCGACGCGACGTAGGCCGACCATTCGATCCGCGCGAGCTTCCCGGCCTCGAGCCGATCGCCCGAGGCGGGGGAGAGCAGCCGAACGACAGGCGCCCCTTCGACGATTTCAGCCACCGAGGGAACGGCGGGCAGCCCGAGGAGGCCGGCGAAGAGAAAACAACGTCCAAGCATGAAAGATGAGTCTAGCGCGCACCCGGGCGTTTGGCGAATTCGCCCGGGTGCGGAGGGCGGGCGGGCTGATCGTGGAGAGACGGGTCGTTCTTACGGCGCGGTCGAATAACGCTGGCCGAAGACACCCGTGAGGCTGTTCTGCCAGACGATCACCGAGCTACCGTTGGCCGCGAATCCGATCGACGGCTGGCCGAGGTGGCGATCGGCGCCGGCCGCCACCAGGAAGTCGTCCGAGAGAGGCGCGCCGGAGGCCGAGAAGCGCCGGGCGACGATTCCCGCATCGTCGTCCGCATTGCCATCTCCATCGCTTGCCCACGCGACGGTAAAGCCGCCCGTCGCGTCATGCGCGATCGCCGGATGCCGCTGAACGCCGTCGCGATGCTGGTTGACCACCTGTGTGCCGAGCGGCCGCCCGGTCCGGCTGAAGCGGCGGGCGAACAGGTCGCCACGATCGAGCGCCGGGCTCTGGTCGGTCTGCCAGACGATCACGAACGTCCCCCCTTTGCCGCAGGAAACCGCCGCGGTGGATTCGTTGGCGCGGGGCAGGGCGAGCACCCGTTCGGTTTCGAGGGGCGTGAGGGAGGGGCCCAGGCGGCGGAACGAGACTCCTTTGCGATTGGAAAGGAACGGCTCGAACGTGTCGACGCTGCTCCAAACCGCGACCGTCCGATTCGAGGAGTCGACGCAGACGTCCGGCCGGGAATCGTTCGCGAGGCGGGAGTTGATCTTCACCGCGCCGGTGAGAGCGACCCCCTGAGGATTGAAGCGGCGGACCAGGATCTCCGGATTGCCGCTGCCGCTGCCCAGGATGAAGCGGACCCAAGCGACGACGAACGAGCCATCGGCCGCGCGAGCGACGGCCGGTTTCAGGTGACGGAAAACCGAGAGGCCGCTCGCGTCGTCGATCGAGACCTCGATGCGGCCGCCGAGCCGCACGCCATCGAATTGGACCCGCTGCGCGTAGATCCGGTCGTTCTCCGACCAGACGGCGACGACGTCGTTGCGCGACGCGGCGAGATCGACCTGCTTGGAGTCGGACGTGTCGCTTCCACCGAACGCGAAATCCGATCCGAGCGCCGTGCCGTTGGCGCGGAAGCTGCGGCCCGGAACGCCGTCCAATCCGGCGTTGCCTTCACCTTGCCAAGCGGCGAAGAAATCTCCCGAGGGGGCGACCGCGACCTTCGGATCCCTCTGTTGACAATCGGAACATGTGCTCAGCGAAAACGGTGGGCCGGCCTTGGGTGGCGCCGCGGCGAAGGCCGCCGATCCGGCGATGCCGGTCGCGAGCGCGACGAAGGCGATCTTGAGTTTCGACATGATGAAGCTCCTTGAAGCGTTGCTCGGGTGCGGCCGCACCGAAAGGTTTTTGTCTAGACCTGTCCTTCTTACGAATCAGGTCGGCGGCGCGTTGGCGCCGCGGAGAACCTCTCACGGAAGCCCAAGGAAAAACGGCGCCCTCGTTTCCGAGGGCGCCGTTCGAAAGCTTTTCTGGTGGGAGGTGAAGCGATTGAGGGGCGCTTCGTTTACGGCTCGGTCGTCTCGTCGGCAGCCGGGTCGATCGCCGCGTGGGCTTCGGTGCTCGCCGGAGCGAGGAACGGAGTGCCGGGCGTGAAGCGGCGCATCCAGACGCCCTGCAGCCCGTCTTGGAACGCGACGACGAAGTTGCCCGCCGTCCCGACGTGCGCTACCTCCGGCTCGATCGATCGCAGGTCGCCCGGCGGATAGGCGTCGACCGCGAATTCTGGGCCGGTCGCCACGCCAGCCGCGGTGAATCGACGGGCGTTGATCGCCCCGCCGGAGATCCGGTTGTGCTCCCAAACCACCACGAAGTTGCCTTTCGAATCGTGGGAGACCGCGGGATTGCGCTGGTTGTCGGTGGTCGTCGTGTTGATCCGGAAGACGGTTCCGACCCGACGGCCGAGCTTGGTGTACCGAGAGCCCAGGATGTCGAAGCCGGCGACGGCCGGCGCCCTGTCGCTCTCCCAGACGATCACGAAGTTTCCGCCGGTTCCACAGGAGATGTTCATCTGGGCGTTGCTCGCGAGCGGAGCGGCGACGATCGTCTCGGGCCCGATCAGCGCGCCCGCCGGAGAGACGCGGCGGAACGAGACCCCTTTGTGGTTCGGCTGGAACAACGGGAAGCCGTCCGCCGTGGTCCAGGCGACGTCGATCTGGCCGGACGAATCGACGCAAAGGTCGGGGCGGTCACCGTTGACCAAACGGGTATTCAGCTTGACGGGAGCGCCCAACGCCGCACCGTTTTTGTCGAACCGACGGAACAGGATTTCCGGATTGGTGCCCGAGGTCGTCGTGCCCGCCGGCTGGAAGCGGATCCAGGAGACGACGAAACCTCCCCCGGCGGTGCGGCCGATCGCCGGGTTGAAATCGGCGTAGTGCGGCAAGGCCGTGCCGTCGACACTGACCAAGATCGGCGTTCCGACGGCCACGCCGGCGGTCGTGTAGCGCTGAGCGAAGACCTCGCTGTTCGCGTTGTCTACCGACGACCAGGCGGCGACGTAGCCGGTTGCGTCGCCCGCAAGCGCGACGTCGTACTGCTCCGGCGGCAGGACCCCCTTGTTGATCTGGAAGTCGATCGCGCGAGGCAGGCCGGTGTTCTTGAACAAACGGCCGACCACCCCCTTCGCATCGAGGGTGCTCTCTCCCTCCCAACCGACCAGGAATTCGCCGGACGCGAGGCCCGCGATCGCGGGCGTGGTCTGCGAGCAAGTGGTGCAGACGCTGGCCCGCGCCTTGGCGCCGATCGGCGCGGGGCCCGCGGCGCCCGCGGGCGGCAAGGCGGTGAAGACGAGGGTCGCGGCGGCGAGGATCGTGGGTCTGAACATGGTGGGGGAACCTCCTCGGTGAGTCGCTTGCTGTGACGGCGGAGACGTCGAGGCCCGGCTCGACGGATGGACGGATCCCGAAAACCGCCGTGAGCCGTGGATTTTATCCATCTGGACGTCTACGTGCGAGCCTCGGAATTCGTTGGGACCGAGGTTTCGCCGACGAAGGCTCGAAGGAGTAGTGTCGTCGCCGGGCCTCGCGGTTTCCTTTTCGTCCGAGTCCGTGTCCAAGGAGATGAGGCATGGGCTCGTCCCTGCCGGGAGGCTACCGGAGGCTACCGAACGATGGGCACGCTCAAATCCCGATGGCTCGCCGATCCCAGGCACTATCAGATCGCCGTGCTCGCCTCGCTATTGCTCTACGGCACGGTCGCCCTGGACTTCGACCTTTCGCCGATTCGAATCGCGGCCATCCTCGCCGTCTGTTTGGGCGTCCAATGGCTCGGCGGCCTCCTCGTCGGCTTGCCGGCTTATGATCCACGTAGCGCCCTCATCTCAGGGCTTTCGCTCTGTCTTTTGTTGCGCACCAACTCGCTGGCAATCGCCGCCGGGGCGGGTGCGATCGCGGTCGGGAGCAAGTTCCTCCTGCGTTTTCGCGGCAAGCACCTGTTCAATCCGACGAATTTCGCGATCGTGGCCACGGTGCTCACGGGCGGCGCCTGGGTGTCTCCGGCGCAGTGGGGAAACTTCGCCCTGTTCGCCTTCCTGATCGCCTGTCTGGGCGGACTGGTGGTCCACCGCGCGTTGCGCTCCGACGTGACCTACGCGTTTCTCGCGTTCTACTTCGCGGTCCTGTTCGGGCGTGCGGCCTGGCTCGGCCAACCGATGGCGACGCCGATCCATCAGCTGTCCAACGGGGCTCTGCTGATCTTTTCTTTCTTCATGATCTCCGATCCCAAGACCACCCCCGACTCCCGGCGAGGGCGGATCGTCTTCGCCGCTCTCGTGGCGCTCGGGGCGGGATTTGTGACCTTCGTCCTCTATCGGCCGAACGGTCTCCTGCTGTCTTTGGTCGCGGCCTGCTTGCTCGTGCCGGTTCTCGACAACGTCTTCCCCGGCGAGCGGTTCGATTGGCGCCGGACGGGCGCGCGCGGCGAAGCCGAGGCGGCCCCCACCATTCCATCGGACGTTTCGCCGGCTCCGGGCCTCGCGGCCCCCGGCCTGGTCTAGAAAGGAAGAAGGCTCATGGCTCGTCATCCGTTGCATTGGCAGGTGCCCGGGAATCGACGTTCGAATCGGGCTTCGAGAGGTCGTTCCGCGGGGCTCGCCCTCGCCGTCGTCGCGGCGCTCGCCGCGGGGCCGCTCGCCTCGGCGGTTTTCGCCTTCTGCGGCTTCTACGTCGCCAAGGCGGATACCAAGCTGTTCAACCAGGCGTCGCAGATCGTGATGGTGCGCGACGACGACCGGACCGTGCTTACGATGGCGAACGATTTCAAGGGCGATCCGAAGGAGTTCGCGGTGGTCATCCCGGTGCCCGTGGTCCTGAAGCGCGAGCAGATTCACGTCGCGGACAAAGGGCTGATCGATCATCTCGACGCCTACACCGCGCCGCGCTTGGTCGAGTATTTCGACGAGAACCCCTGCCGGGTCGTGGTGTACGAGTCGGCGGCTCCGGGGGGAGTCGCGGGCGGGGCGGTGGGCGGCGCGAAGATGGATCGCGCCGAAAAGCTCGGCGTCCGGATCGAGGCGAAGTACACGGTGGGCGAATACGACATCCTGATCCTCTCGGCCAACCAGAGCAATGGGCTCGAGACCTGGCTGCGGGAAAACGGCTATCGCGTTCCGGAGGGCGCCTCCGGCGTGTTGGGCGCGTATATCAAGCAGGGGATGAAGTTCTTCGTCGCCAAGGTGAACTTGAAGGAGCAGTCGAAGCTGGGTTTCAGCTCGCTGCGGCCGCTGCAGGTCGCCTACGAGGCGGCGAAGTTCATGCTGCCGATCCGCCTCGGCATGGTGAACTCGACCGGCGCGCAGGAGATGTTCGTCTACACCCTGTCGCGGAAAGGGCGGGTCGAAACCACGAACTACCGAACCGTGAAGCTACCGTCGGGCGATGAGATCCCGCTGTACGTCAAAGAAGAGTTCGGCGACTTCTACAAGGCGATGTTCACCCAACAGGTGAAGAAAGAGGACCATCAAGCCGTCTTCCTCGAATACGCCTGGGACATGGGCTGGTGCGATCCGTGCGCCGCCGATCCGTTGTCGCGGGACGAGCTGCGCGAGCTCGGCGTCTTCTGGCTCGACAGCCCGCCGGACTCCGGATCGCGCGGCGGCTTCATCCCTTCCGGCGGGCAGAACGTTTTCGTGACGCGACTCCACCTGCGCTACGACCGAGCGCACTTCCCGGAGGACCTCGTCTTCCAGCAGACCGCCGACCGAGAGAATTTCCAGGGGCGCTACGTGTTACGCCACCCGTGGACCGGCAGCGACCGCTGCGAGCAGGCGCGCGAATACCGGCGTGAGCTTCCCCGGCGGCTCGATCGGCAGGCGCAGACGCTTGCCCATCTCACCGGTTGGGACGTGAACAAGATTCGCGGCAAAATGAATCTGGCGAAAACCTCCGACTCGAAGGAAGAGGACGAGCCATGGTGGACGAAGATCTGGAACTGAACGACGGGCGCGCGAACGATTGGCGCGATCCCACGAGGCCGAAACGAGGGCGTCTGCCGGTGGGGGCGATCGCGTTCGCGGTCGCCCTGGCCGCCTGCGCGCGCCCGGTGCGCGAGGCGGGTGCGGAGGAGGATCGAGCGATGGATCGAAAACCTCCCCCGGCCCTCGGTGTGAGCGATCCAGGGCCGTACGTCCTGGGAACCGAACCCCTCCAGGTGCGAGTCGCCGTCCAGGGGAATGGGCGGCCTCTCGCCGAGGCGGCCTCCGGCGGCGCGAAGATCCTCCTCGTGATCGAGAGGTTGGAGCTGCTTCGTCCCGGCGCCACCTACGAGGTCTACCTCGATCCGCCGGAAGGGCGGGGCCCTAATCCCGAGGACGGCTCGTTCCTCGGCCACATTTCGCTGTTCGGCAAGGCGGGGGAAGCGCCCCCGACCGATCGCGCGTTCGACGTCGGTGCCCGGATTCGCGCGCGCCTCGAGGGCGGCGCTCGCCTCGACGGGCTCCGGGTGCTGATCGTTCCACCGCTCGACGAGCTCCGGCCCTCCAAGGACGGCAGCCCGGCGCTCCGTTTTCGAGCGATCTCGTTGGTGCGCCAGGAGCCCCCGGCCGCGGAGGTCCCTCCGAAAGGCTGAAAACGGGCTCAGGACGGCAGTCCATTCGGCTCGTGCGCACGGATCCCGTTCCGCGCGGTAATTTGGTGCTAAAGTTCGATAACATCCTCAACAAAAGGAGGCCGTCATGTCGAGCTTTGGCCGTCGCCGGTTCGCCTTCCTCCTGATCGCGCTCGGATCCCTCGGGATCGCCGGCTGCCCGGGAGGTACCAAACCGCCCGAGGAGACGCCGCCGGGCAACCCGCCCCCCGAGACGCCGGTCGCCGTTCACGATCGGGTCGAAATCTCGTCCCTCTCCGCCGATCAGGTCGCGGCGCTCCGCGCCGGAGTGGCGTTGATGCAGAAGCGCGCGACGACCGACCCCACGAGCTGGGCCTACCAGGCGAATATCCACGGCGTTCCGGCCGCCGGCGACAACTGCCCTGCCGAGACCACTCCGATGCAGGAAGCCTGGGCGACCTGCCAGCACGGCAGCTTCTTCTTCCTCGCCTGGCATCGGATCTACCTCTACTACTTCGAGAGCATCCTGCGCGCCGCCGTGCGGGAGGCGAAGGGAGATCCCAACTACGACTTTGCCCTGCCGTACTGGGATTATGCGAACGGCAGCCCTCAGCTGCCCGCGCTCTTCACCACGCCGGCCGACTCGACGAACTCGCTCTACGTCTCGGAGCGGCGCCCCTCGTGCAACACCGCGATCGCGGGCCAGGATTGCGTGACCGTCCAGCAGGGCTCGTCCATCGACGCGATGGACACCATCCCCACTTGCAACTGCCCCGCCGGGGAGGCGAGCTGCGACGGCTGCACCGCGGGTCTCCTGCCCGACCAGACGTTCTTCGGCCAGTTCACGCCGCAGCCCGAGCATTTCCTGGGGCAATTCGGCGAGCTCGAGCTGCAGCCGCACAACGTGATCCACAACCGCGTCGGCTCGGCCACCGGCTGGATGTCCGACCCGAACTGCGCGGCGCGCGACCCCGTTTTCTGGAACCACCACGCGAACATCGACCGGCTCTGGCAGCGCTGGCTCAACCAGAATGCCGACCGCCTGAACCCGATCGGCTCGACCGCTTGGACGACCCAGACCTTCACGTTCTTCGACGAGAAGGGGCAGAAGGTCACGAAGACCGGCTGCGACATCCTGAACATGGTGACGCAGCTCGACTACCAATATGTCGAGGCGGGCGTGCCGCTGGAGATCAAGAACGTCGTCCTCTGTTCCGGTACGGCGACTGCCACACCGCCCAGCGTGGCGCCTGCGACCCAGCCGACCGCTATCAAGACGACGATGCTCGCGGCTAGCCCGGAGAAGGGAACGGTGCTCGGGCGCGACGCGGTCACCGTCTCGGTTCCGCTGCCGGCCGCCAAGAGCGAGCGGATCAAGAGCCTGGTCGCCGACACTAAGCCCGAAAAGGTGCGGCTAGTCTTCGAAGGGCTCGAGCTGCTCGGTAAGGGGGGCGTCTACGAGGTCTACATCGATCTGCCGGCGGGGCAGAAGCCCGATCCGGCCGGCCCCTATTTCGTCGGCAACATCTCGCTCTTCGGCCATGTCGGGCATGGCGGCAAGGTCTCGCGCAGCTTCGACCTTTCCGACGAAGTGCGGGAGCTCGACCAGAAGGGAGAATGGAAAGGGGACGCCAAGGTGACGATCGTCCCGGCCGACGGCAAGGAGGCGGGTGCGTCCGTTCTCCGCTTCCTCCGGGCGTCGCTGGTCGTACCAGGGGAGTAAAGCCGTTCGAAGCGGTCCGATCGGCCCCCGCCGGCTTCTCGAGCCGGCGGGGCATCCCTGCTCGATGTAGAATCCGGCGCCTCGGGGACGCGCCTTGGAAGACATCCGCAACTTCTGCATCATCGCCCACATCGACCACGGCAAGTCGACGCTCGCGGATCGTCTGATCCAGCGTTGCGGCGCGGTCGAACAGAGGGAGTTCCGCGATCAGCTGCTCGACTCGATGGACATCGAGCGCGAGCGCGGAATCACGATCAAGAGCAACACGGTGAGCCTGACTTACGCCGCGAAGGACGGGAAGACCTACCGCCTGAACCTGATCGACACGCCCGGACACGTCGATTTCTCTCACGAGGTGCGCCGCTCGCTCATGTCGTGCGAGGGGGCGCTCCTCCTGGTCGACGCCTCGCAAGGCGTCGAGGCGCAGACCCTCGCGAACCTCTACGTCGCGATGGAATACGACCTCACGATCGTGCCGGTGATCAACAAGATCGACCTCCCCTCGGCCGATATCGACCGCGTGCGCGAAGAGATCGACGCCGATCTCGGGCTCGACCCGTTCGAGGCGGTGCTCTGTTCGGCGAAGCAAGGCATCGGCATCGACGACGTGCTGGAGGCGGTGGTCACCCGCCTCCCCCCGCCGACGGGCGAGCCGGGCGATCCCCTGCGCGCGCTGATCTTCGACGCCCAATATGACGCCTATCGCGGCGTCGTGCTGCTGATCCGCGTGAAAGAAGGGACGATCCGCCCCGGTCAAAAGGTGGTGTTGATGCACTCTCGGCGCGAGTACGAGGTCGAAGAGGTCGGCCTCCTGCGCCTCAAGCGGGTGAAGACCCCCGAGCTCGAGGCCGGGTCGGTGGGCTATCTGATCGCGGGCGTCAAATCGGTCTCCGACATCGCCGTGGGCGACACGATCACCGAGGTCGAGCGCCCGGCCGCCGATCCCTTGCCCGGCTACAAAGAGGCGAAGCCGGTCGTTTTCTCCTCGATCTACCCGATCGCGACCGACGATTACGAGGACCTCGCGAAGGCGCTCGACAAGCTCAAGCTGAACGACGCCGCGCTCACCTTCCAGAAGGACAGCTCGACCGCGTTGGGGTTCGGTTTCCGTTGCGGGTTCTTGGGGCTGCTCCACCTCGAGGTGGTCCAGGAGCGGTTGGAGCGGGAGTACGGCCTGTCGCTGCTCCTCTCGGCCCCTTCGGTGCGCTACAAGATCTACCTGACTTCCGGCACGATGATCGAGGTCGACAACCCCGCCTACTTCCCCGATCCGGGGGCGATCGCTCGCTCCGAAGAGCCTTACATCAAGGCGTCGGTCCGCATGCCGGAGCGCTACGTGGGCGCGGTGATGGAGCTCTGCCGCGACCGCCGGGGTCAGAACACGACGTTCAACTACCTCGCGGTCGGCCGGGTGGAGATCGTCTCCGAGCTGCCGCTCGCCGAGGTCCTGTTCGACTTCAACGACCGGTTGAAGACGATCACCCAGGGGTACGGCTCGTTCGATTACGACCTGCTCGACTATCGGGACGGCGACCTGGTGAAGGTCGACATCCTGGTCAACGGCGAAAAGGTCGATGCCCTCTCCCAGTTGGTCCATCGCGAAAAGGCACGGCTGCGCGCGCTCCACTATTGCGAGCGGTTGGAAGCGACGATTCCGCGCCAGCAGTTCAAGATCGCGATCCAGGGGGCGATCGGCGGCAACATCATCGCCCGCTCGACGATCAATGCCTTCCGGAAGGACGTCACGGCCAAGTGCTACGGCGGCGACATCTCGCGCAAGCGCAAGCTGCTCGAGAAGCAGAAGGAAGGCAAGAAGCGAATGAAGATCGTTGGCTCGGTCGAGATCCCGCAAGAGGCCTTCCTCGCGGTGCTCAAGACCGACCTCGACAGCTGAGCCCGGGCGCCGAGAGCTCGCCGGTTTCCGTTAGGCTTGTCGCCAACGCGGAGCCGCACACCATGCGCCTACTCCTGATCGAAGATTCCCATCGGCTTCGCTCCACCTTGGAGCGCGGGTTGCGCAAGCTCGGCCATGCCGTCGACGCCGCGGCGGACGGGCGCGAGGGGCTCTGGCTCGCGAGTGAGAACAGCTACGACGCGATCGTCCTCGACCTGCTCTTGCCGGAGATCGACGGCTATACCGTCCTCCAGCGGCTGCGCGAGCAGGGCAAGAGCACGCCGGTGCTGATCCTCTCCGCCAAAGATCTGGTGGAGGATCGCGTGCGCGGGCTGGATCTCGGCGCCGACGACTACTTGATCAAGCCGTTCGCGTTCGAGGAGCTGGTCGCCCGCCTTCAGGCGCTCGGCCGACGCGGACATCAGGTGGCGTCGCCCAACCTGCGGATCGGCACGCTCTCGATCGACCTCGCCGGCCGCCGGGTGTGGCACGACGGCCACGAGATCCGCCTGACCGCCCGGGAGTTCAGCGTCCTCGAGCTGCTCGCCTTGCGCCGCGGTGAGGTGGTGACGCGCAGAGATCTTTGGGAGCATCTCTACGAGTTCGAGGATCAGACCGCGAGCAACGTGGTCGACGTTCTGGTCTACAGCCTGCGCAAGAAGCTCGAGGCCGCCGGCGAGGCGGCCGCGCGGCTGATCCAGACCCGCCGCGGGCAGGGCTACCTGTTCGACCCGGAGCCGTCCGGATCCGCGGGGGAGGAGAAGGCCCCGGCGAAGGAGTCAACGGAGGATCCGGTGTCGTGAGATCGCTCCGCGGCCGCCTCACCCTCTATCTGCTCGCCGGGTCGGGGGTCCTGCTGATGCTCGGGGGGTTCCTCGCGTATCGGGTGATCGCCAGCCGGCTGGAGCGGGATTTCGATCACGAGCTGGTGGCGAAAGCCAACTCGCTCGCGCTCCTCACCGAAGAGGCGAACGGTGCCCTCTGGGTCGAGCTGCCGGAAGAGGGGATGCCCGAGTTCTCGGCCACCACGGGGAGCGAGTACTTCCAGTTCTGGTTCGCCGACGGGCGCGTGCTGCGGCGCTCGGGCTCGCTCGCCGGGCGCAACCTGCGCCGTCTTCGAGCCACGGGGCCGGCGCTCGGTTTTCTGGCCGGCGAGCCGCGGATCTGGGACGCCGTACTGCCCGATGGCCGGCTGGGCCGGGTGGTCCAGCTTTCGGTAATGCCGCGCATCGACGACCATCCGGAAGGCGCGTTGCCGACCGCCGGAGAAGAGGTCAAATTCAACCCGGGCGGTCTGCGGGCGATCCTGGTGCTCGCGCGCGGACGCGGCGAGCTCGACCGCTTTCTCGCCGAAGCCAAGGCCTGGCTCGGCGCCTCGTTCCTCTTTCTGCTCCTCGGGTTGGCCGCGTTGATCCGCTGGAGCCTTCACGCTGGCCTCGCTCCGCTCTCCCGTCTGAGCGACCGGATCGAACGGCTGGACGCCACCTCGCTCGGCGAGCGGATCGACCCGGCCGGCGTGCCGCTCGAGATCACGGGGGTCGTCCAGCGGGTCAACGACATGTTGGGCCGCTTGGAAACGTCGTTCGTGAGGGAGAAGGCCTTCTCCTCCCACCTCGCTCACGAGCTTCGGACGCCGCTCGCCGAGCTGCGGGCGGCGACCGAGATCGGCTTGCGCTGGCCGGATGATCGCGCGTCGGTCGCCGCGAGCCTGGAAGACGCCCGGGCGATCGGTCTGCACATGGAGGGGATCGCCGAGAACCTACTCGCCCTCGCCCGGAACGAGAGCGCCCACGGGGAGGATCCGCTCCTCGAGCCGGTGTCGCTTCGCGCCGCGGTCGACGAAGCGTGGCGCCCCTTCGCGCGTGCCGCCGCGGACAAGCAGATCGAGCTACACAACGAGATCCCGGAGCAGCTCGACTTTCCCACCGACCGGGCGAAATTCGAATTGATCCTCAAGAATCTGCTCGGCAACGCGGTGAGCCATGGTTCGTTCGGCGGCTGGGTCTCGTGCCGGGCGTGCTTCGCCGCCGCGACGAACGGCGACGGAACGAATCACGCGGCGGCTCCCGTCGGACCCGGCGGGCAGGCGCCGATCGGCCTTTCGGTCACCAACCCGACGGCCGACCTCGCGCCCGAGGACCTGCCGCACCTGTTCGATCGCTTCTGGCAGAAGGATCCCTCTCGGTTCGGGCCGCACGTGGGGCTCGGCCTGTCGCTCGTCGCCTCGCTCGGGCGGTCGCTCGGGCTCGGCGTGGCGGCGCGCCTCGACGGGGGGCAGCTCGAGATCCGGCTCGCCCGAGCCTGACGCGGGCGTCCCTTTCCTCGGCCCGGTCGGCACTCTGCTCCGGTGGGACCCGTCTCGCTTCGGAGGGGGGATCTGGGGGAAGGATCTCGAATGAGTGCACGACACGTTCTGACGCTCGCAGACCTCGACGCCGCGACGATTCGGCGGATCGTCGACCGGGCGGTTTCGATCGGCGCCGGCAAGCCGTACGGCAAGCCGCTGGCCGACAAGGTGGTGGGGGTCTATTTCAAGAAGACGTCGACCCGGACGCGGACCGCGTTCACGATCGGGGCGATGAAGCTCGGCGCTTCCGTCATCTCCTACGGACCGAACGACCTCCAGATCAACACCGGGGAGACGCTCGAGGACACGGCGCGCGTGCTCGAAAATTACCTCGACGCCCTGGTCATCCGGACCAACGAGCCGATCGAGGAGATGCGCGCGCTCGCCGACGCCGGCAACCTGCCGATCGTCAACGCGATGAGCGACACCGAGCATCCGACCCAGGCGCTGTGCGACCTCGCGGCGATGGAGGAGCACTTCGGCCGGCTCGAGGGCCTCCACGTGCTCTACATCGGCGAAGGCAACAACACCACGACGGCCCTCGCCCGCGGGTTCGGCAAGCTGCCGAACATGCGCCTCACGATCGTCACGCCCGAAGGGTACGGCATCCCGCAGGAGGTGGTGGACGAGGCGAACGGATACGCCGCCTCGACCGGCTCGGCGATCGAGCAACACCACCGGATGGAAGACCTGCCGCGCGGCGTCGACGTCGTCTACTCGACCCGGTGGATGACCATGGGCGTCCAGAAAAAGGACGTCGACTGGCTCGACAAGTTCCGCCCCTACACGATCGATCCGGCGGTCATGGCGCGGGTGTCCAAAGAGGGCACGGTCTTCATGCACGACCTGCCGGCGATGCGCGGGTACGAGGTGGTCGACGAGGTGCTCGACGGACCGCAGAGCATCGCGTTCCGCCAGGCGTTCCACAAGATGTCGAGCGCGATGGGCGTCCTCGAGCACTGCATCCTCGGACTCTAGCGAGGCCCGAAGGGCGGCCCGCCTCGCTCCGATCGGATTCCGGCGAGGGCGTCCGCCCGCCGCTCGCCCCAGGGGAGGTACGCAGGACCGCCCCTTGCCGTATCATCGTTCGGAAGCCGATGACCCCGCCCCCGCTCCCCGATCCGCTGCCGATTTTCCCGTTGACCGGCACGCTGCTCCTGCCCGCCAACTGGCTGCCGCTCAACATCTTCGAGCCGCGCTATCTCGCGATGGTCGAGGACGCGATGGCGGAGGGGCGCATGATCGGCATGATCCAGCCTTTGGTGGCGCGCCAGGACAACGCGCCCCCGTACGAGGTGTTGCTGGAAGAGATCGAGGACCATCCCTCCCTCTACCGCATCGGGTGCGCGGGCCGGATCGAGCGCTGCGAACGCCAGGCCGACGGTCGGTTCCTGATCCTGCTGCGCGGCGTCTCCCGTTTCCGGGTGATCGACGAGCTGCCGCTCCGGCAGTTCGACGAAGAGGTGCTGAACGCGCTGCCCGGCATCTCGCTGCTGAACGGCCTCTCGGTCGCCCTGCCGTTCCGCTCCGACGAAAAGCAGGCGTTGCTCGAGGCCGAGACCCCGGCCGAGCGTGAGGAGCTGCTGCTCTCCCTGCTCGGCATGGGGATCGACGTGAGCGACCTGGAAGACCGCTACGTTCCGCCGATCCTCAACTGAGCGGCCCGTGATCCCAACTCCGGTGGGGGCGAGGGCTGAATGACCGGCCACGGCCTCTATCTCCACGTCCCGTTTTGCTCGGCGATCTGCCCTTACTGCGATTTCGCGGTTTTGACGGGCGGCCCGGAGAAGCGACGCCGCTTCGTCTCGACTCTCCGTGACGAGATCGCCCTCTGGGCCGGTTCCGAGTGGCGCGGATTCGACACGATCTACCTCGGCGGCGGTACGCCCTCGGCGCTCGCTCCGGCCGAGATCGGCGAGATTCTCGAGGCGGTCCGGGCGGCGTTTCCGGAGAGGGGGGAGGCGCGGATCTTCCTCGAAGCGAACCCGGAGGACGCGAGTCCCGAGGCGTTCGCCGCGCTCCGCGCGCTCGGTGTCGCGACCCTCTCGCTCGGGGTCCAGTCCTTTCGGGCAGAGGAGCTCGTCTTCCTTGGCCGCCGCCATACCGCCGAGGAGGGCACGCGCGCATTCCACCTCGCGCGCGAGGCGGGTTTTCCGACGGTTTCGCTCGACCTCATCTTCGGCTTGCCGGATCAGACGCCGGAGTCCTGGCGCGAGTCGCTCGAAGCCGCTGTGGCGCTCGAGGCCGATCACATCTCGTGCTATCAGCTGACGATCCACGAGGGGACGCCGTTCGGTTTCCGCCGCGACCGGGGCCGACTGTCCGAGATGCCCGAGCCCGCGCAGGCGGAGATCTTCGAGCTCACCCATCGGCTGCTTGCCAGCGCGGGCTACGAGGCGTACGAGGTCTCGAACTTCGCGCGGTCTCCGGAGCACCGTTCCCGGCACAACCAAAAATATTGGCGCCACGTCCCCTATCTGGGACTAGGACCCTCCGCCCATTCGTTCGACGGCCGCCGCCGCTGGTGGAACGAGCGGAAGCTCGCTCCCTGGCAGCGAAGGATCGAATCGGGCGAAAAACCGATCGCCGACTCCGAGACGCTCACAGGCCGGGACCTCGCACTCGAAGCCCTGATGCTCGGCCTGCGGACGAAAGAGGGGATCGACCTCGAACAGGTCAAGGAGAGGTACGGCGTCGACCTCGAAGCGAAGAACGCCGCGCTGCTCCGCCGGCTGACCGAGCAGAATTTGGTGATCCTGGGGGAGGGGAGGCTCCGACCGACGCTTCAAGGCTTCGCCGTCGCCGACGGCTTGGCGCGGGAATTCGAGGTAGGAGGGTAAGGCTCGAGACTCGGTGCGGCCTCCCCCGGACGGCGCCTTCGCCGCCCGAGGGTTCGTCCGGCTGCTAGCTTCTCCCTGTTACTTCTTCCGCGTGGCGACGATCACCATCGACGGTACGAGCTTGCCGGAGGGATCGGTCCAGAACGATTCGTTCTTGAACGAGTCGTCGGAGAGCCAGGTGATCACCGACTTGGTCGCCGACTTCTGGTGCGACACGGGATCGGTCATCTCGCCCTGGTAGGTGATGCTCTTGCCGTCCGCCGAGGCAGAACCGGTCGAATAAAGAATTCCCGTGCTCTGGTTGTCGATCCAGGTGTTCATGAATCGGCCCGTCACGTTGTCGTAGGCCTCCGTGCTGTGCCCTTCGAACGGCGCGCCCATGAAGTCGCCCTTCCAGGTCGAATGGACGTACCGGCCGCCGAGCATCGAGTCGCCATGCATCGTGCCGCCGAGCTCCATCGGCGGGGCGCTCGGGTCCATCCACATCTTGATGCTGTAGGTCCAGTCGCCGACGTATTTGCCGAGCATCTTGTGCTGCTCGCCGACCTTCCCGGCGGCGGCCATCGCCTCCATCATCGCGGCCATGTTGGGATCCATACCTTGCTGAGCCGGGGGATCGGCGGCGAACGCGGTGGCGGCCGGCAAGATGGCGAGCGAGGCGGTGAGGGCGAGGAGGGGGAGACGTTTCATGACGGTTTCTCTCCTTCTGGGGCTTCACAACGTGGATTGGAGCCGGCGGTTCGGCGACGGCCGGCGGGCTTGAGTTACGCTCGGTTTACGCTTAAGCTAACAGTGCGGTTCCGTTCCGTCAAGTGAGGCCGACCGATACGACGATCGCGGTCGGGTATCATCCGCGCCCGGTTCTGCCCGACGGCGCCCCGGACGGTCGCCGCCCTTCGAGAAAACTTCCGAATCCCATGCCATCGCCCGCCACGTACGACGCCTCCGCCATCGAAGTCCTGACCGGCCTCGAACCGGTGCGCAAGCGCCCCGGGATGTACACCCATACCGACCGGCCCGACCACCTCGCGCAGGAGGTGATCGACAACGCGGCCGACGAGGCGATCGCCGGCCACTGCTCGCTGATCGAGGTCGATCTCTACCAGGACGGCTCCCTCGCGGTCGCCGACGACGGACGAGGCATGCCGGTCGACATCCACCCGGGCGAGAAGGTCTCCGGGGTCGAGGTGATCCTCACCCGGCTCCACGCCGGAGCGAAGTTCTCGGACAAGAGCTACCGTTTCTCGGGCGGCCTCCACGGCGTCGGCGTCTCGGTCGTGAACGCGCTCTCCAAGCGGCTCGACGTCTGGGTCCGCCGCGGGGGCAAAGAGCACCACATGGCCTTCGCCGACGGCGCGAAGGTCGAGAAGCTCGAGGTGATCGGCACGGTCGGCCAGCGCAACACCGGGACCACCGTCCGCTTCTGGCCGGATCCGAAATTCTTCGACTCGCCGAAGATGACGGTCGGAAAGATCAAGCATTCCCTCCGCGCGAAAGCCGTCCTCTGCCCGGGGCTGCGCATCCGGTTCCGCCACGAAGGCGTTCCGGACGACGGCGAGGAGTGGTTCTTCGAGGACGGTCTCACCGACTACCTGACCGAGGCGCTGGGGGCGGCCGAGCGGATCCCCGATCCGCCGTTCGTCGGCCATTTCAAAGGCAACGACGAAGAGGTCGACTGGGCGGCGGTCTGGCTGCCGCCCGACGCGGAGACCCCGGGCGAAGTGCTCGGCGAGAGCTACGTGAACCTGATTCCGACGGTCCAGGGGGGAACGCACGTCAACGGCTTCCGCGCCGGCTTGACCGAGGCGATCCGCGAGTTCTGCGAGTTCCGCGATCTGCTGCCGCGCGGCGTGAAGCTCGCGCCCGAGGACGTCTGGGGGCGCTGCTCCTACCTGCTCTCGGTGCGATTGAAAGAGCCGCAGTTCACCGGCCAGACCAAGGAGCGCCTCTCCTCGCGCGAGGCGGCGGCGTTCGTCTCCGGCGTTACGCAGGACGCCTTCGGACTCTGGCTGAACCAGCACACGGCCGACGCCGAGCGGATCGCGCGTCTGGCGATCGACAGCGCCCAGGCGCGCCTGCGGGCGGGCAAGAAAGTCCTACGGAAGACGGTGACCACCGGGCCCGCCCTTCCGGGCAAGCTCGCCGACTGCTCGAGCCAGGACCTCTCCCAAACCGAGCTGTTCCTGGTCGAGGGCGATTCGGCCGGCGGCTCGGCCAAACAGGCGCGCAGCCGGGAGTTTCAGGCGATCCTGCCACTGCGCGGAAAGATCTTGAACACCTGGGAGGTCGACTCGGCCGAGGTGCTCGGCAGCCAGGAGGTCCACGACATCGCGGTCGCCCTGGGCGTCGATCCGGGCAGCGGCAAGCTCGACGGCCTGCGCTACGGGAAGATCTGCATCCTCGCCGACGCGGACTCCGACGGCGCGCACATCGCGACGCTCCTCTGCGCCCTGTTCGTCAAGCATTTCCGCGCGCTGATCGAAGACGGCCGCGTCTACGTGGCGATGCCCCCGCTGTTCCGCATCGACGTCGGCAAAGAGGTCCACTACGCCCTCGACGAGCAGGAAAAGAAAGGAATCCTCGACCGCCTCGCGGCCGAAGGGAAACGCGGCAAACCGAACGTCCAACGTTTCAAAGGCCTCGGCGAAATGAACCCGCTCCAGCTGCGTGAGACCACGATGGCTCCCGACACCCGCCGCCTCGTTCAGCTCGAGATCCCGACCGACCACGACGTCGAATCGCTGATGGATCTCCTCCTCGCCAAAGGCCGCAGCGCCGACCGCCGCGAATGGCTCGGACGCAAGGGAAACCTGGCGGAGGTTTGAGGAGTGCTAGAGTTTTGGCCAGCCGCCGGAATCGCGGAGGAAGTATGAAGACTCAAGAGATTGAACCCGAATCGGACTCGAACGACGCTCTCTTCGCGGAAGCGCAGCAGTTTGCCCGACAACTCGTCGAGGAGAGGGAACGGAGCGCAGCCTCGCCGCAAGGCCGGGATCCGTTCTTTGAAGATCGAGAGTTTTGGAAGGGTCCGACTCCTGGTGATCTCGCCCTTCGACATGACGACTACCTTTATGGGAAGAAGAGTTGATCTTTGTCGATGCAGGCCCGATCCTTGCGCGCTACCTCGAAGATGATCAGTACCATGAGGTCGCGCTCGCGGCCTGGGACAGGCTCGAAAGGAATGGCGAGAGGTTTGTCTTAAGCAGCCTCGTTCTGGCCGAGTCGCTAAACCTCCTGGCGCAGCGAGCGGATCCAGCTTTCTCCGCGAGCAAGGGCCGCCACTTGCTCGGGTCCGAAATGTTTCGAGTGCTTCGTCCCGAGCTCGAGCACGAGGCGCAAGCGCTCTGGATGATGAGCAAATTCTCCGACCAAAAGGTCGGCTTTACGGACTGCGTTTCTTTCGCTTTGATGAAGGCCCACGGCATCCGCCGAGCCTTTACCTTCGACCGCCACTTCGACCTCCTCGGTTTCGAACGCTTCCCCCTCTCCTAGCTCATGGCCAAATCGACCCGCGCTTCCACTCCGCCTCCCACGCCGCTCCTTCCGTTCGTCGACGTCGAGAAGATGCTGCTCGGCGAGTTCACCGAGAAGGCGTATCTCGACTATTCGATGTACGTCATCCTCGACCGGGCGCTGCCGCATCTCGCGGACGGTTTGAAGCCGGTGCAGCGGCGAATCATCTACGCGATGTCGGAGCTCGGGCTCTCCGCCGCTTCCAAGCACAAGAAGTCGGCGCGCACGGTGGGCGACGTGCTCGGCAAATACCACCCGCACGGCGACTCGGCCTGCTACGAGGCGATGGTGTTGATGGCTCAGCCGTTCTCGCTCCGGTATCCGCTGGTCGACGGCCAGGGCAACTGGGGCTCGCAGGACGACCCGAAATCGTTTGCCGCGATGCGCTACACCGAGGCGCGCCTCACCCGGTTCGCGCAGGTGCTCCTCTCCGAGCTAGGGGAGGGGACGGTCGACTGGGGCGCGAATTTCGACGGCACCCTCGACGAGCCGAAGCTCCTGCCCGCGCGGCTGCCGCACGTGCTGCTGAATGGGGCTTCCGGTATCGCCGTCGGCATGGCGACGGACATTCCGCCGCACAACGCGCGTGAGGTGGTGGCCGCGGCGATCCATCTGCTCGACCATCCGAAGGCGAACGTCGAAGAGCTGTGCGAGCACGTGCTCGGTCCCGATTTCCCGAGCGACGCGGAGATCATCTCGCCGCGCGCCGAGCTCCAGAAGATCTACGAAACCGGCGCGGGCTCGGTCCGGCTGCGCGCCGCCTGGGAGATGGAAGGGGGCGACGTGATCGTCACCGCCCTTCCGTACCAGGTTTCGGGCAGCAAGGTCCTCGCCCAGATCGCGGCGCAGATGCAGGCGAAGAAGCTGCCGATGGTCGAAGACCTGCGCGACGAATCCGATCACGAGAACCCGACCCGCCTGGTGATCACGCCGCGATCGAATCGGGTCGACGTCCCCGGCCTGATGGCGCATCTGTTCGCGACCACCGAGCTCGAGCGGACCTATCGCGTGAATTTCACGATGATCGGGCTCGACGGCCGGCCGCGCCAGTACGACCTTCGCTCGATCCTCTCCGAGTGGCTCGCCTTTCGAACCGAGACCGTGCGGAGGCGCCTGCAATTTCGCTATGACCAGGTACTCGCGCGGCTCCACCTGCTCGAAGGGTTCCTGATCGCCTACCTGAATCTCGACGAGGTGATCCGCATCATCCGCACCGAGGACGAGCCGAAGCCGCGCCTGATCGAGCGGTTCGGCCTTTCGGACGTGCAGGCCGAGGCGATCCTCGACACCAAGCTCCGCCATCTCGCGCGGCTCGAAGAGATGAAGATCCGCGGCGAGAGAGCGGATCTCGAGAAAGAGCGCGCCGACCTCGAGAAGACCCTGTCGTCCGAGACGCGGCTCAAGAAGAAGGTGCGCGACGAGTTGGAGCGCGACGTGGCCCAGTTCGGCGACGCGCGGCGCGCGAAGATCGTCGAACGCGAAGCGGCACGGGCGATGGCGGAAACCGAGCTGGTCCCGTCCGAAGCGGTCACCGTGATCCTTTCGGAAAAAGGCTGGGTGCGCGCGGCCAAGGGACACGAGGTCGACGCCTCGGCGCTCCCGTACAAGTCGGGCGACGCGTTCCTCCAGTCCGCTATGGGACGGAGCAACCAGCAGGCGCTCTTCCTCGATTCGACCGGGCGCTCGTACGCGCTGCCGGCCCATCAGCTGCCGTCCGCCCGCGGCCACGGCGAGCCGCTCTCCTCGCAGCTCCAGCCGCCGGACGGTGCGCACTTCGTCTCGGTCCTGATGGGGGCGGACGACGACCTCTACCTCGTCGCCACCTCCGCGGGCTACGGCTTCCTCGTCCGCCTGGGCGAGCTGTCGAGCCGCAATCGCGCGGGCAAGGCGGTTCTGAACGTCACCCCGGGCGCCAAAGTCCTGCCGCCGGTCAAGGTGACCGGCCTCGAAGGGAGCGGCCTCGCCGCCGCGACCGACGGAGGCCGGCTGCTGATCTTCCCCGCCTCCGAAATGCCGGAGATGCCGCGCGGCAAGGGGGTGAAGATCCTGAACCTCTCGGCCAAAGAGAAAGAATCGATCGTCGCGCTCGCGATCCTCCCCTCCGGAGCGCACCTCAAAGTCCACGCCGGCAAGCGTTACCTAGCCCTCAAGCCCTCCGAGCAAGAGCCCTTCGCCGGCAAGCGCGCCCAGCGCGGGGCGAAGCTGCCGCGCGGGTTCCAGAACGTGGGGAGCTTGGAAGTCGAATAGAGCACCGCCGCGATTCCGTTCCGCGCGACGGCAAGAATCCAAGGCGCTCCTTCTCGCCGGTCGGGCGGCGCCGAAAAGCCGGCGAGCCTCAGGGCTCACCGCCTTTGCTCTAGGTCGCTGGCGTTTTGTCGCGGTGCACTGCAGTTTTAAACCTCTGCAAAATCGCGGCGCACCGCCGCCTTCCCTCAGCGCATCGCTACAAAACTCCAGCGCACTTGTGCACTCGCGCAGTGCACCCCCGCAAAACTCCAGCGCACCGGTGAGCAGCCGTTTTGCACCGCTGCAAAGCTCCAGCGCACCGGTGCACTTCCTCGGTGCACCCCTGCAAAATCCCAGCGCACTTCTGCGCAGCCGCTTTGCACCGCTGCAAAACCCCAGTGAACCGCCGCACTCCGGCTGTGCACCGGCACGCCGACGGTTCGCACCGCAGATCTATCCTGAGGCGGCGCCGCAATTTCTCTCTGCACCGACGCGGGTGTGGGTGTGGCGCGTTTCCCAGGGCATCGGCCTGCGGCCTCAGCCCTGGGCTGGGTTCTGGCGGCCTTTCAGGCCGCGCGCTTGCATGTCGCTGGTGACCCAGGGCATCGGCCTTCGGCCTCAGCCCTGGGCTGGATTCTGGCGGCCTTTCAGGCCGCGGGCTTGCTGCTGGTGACCCAGGGCATCGGCCTTCGGCCTCGGCCCTGGGCTGGACTCTGGCGGCCTTCAGGCCGCGGGCTTGGATGTCGCCGGTGACCCAGGGCATCGGCCTTCGGCCTCAGCCCTGGGCTGGAATCTGGCGGCCTTTCAGGCCGCGGGCTTGGGTGTCGCCGGTGACCCAGGGCATCGGCCTTCGGCCTCGGCCCTGGGCTGGAATCTGGCGGCCTTTCAGGCCGCTGGCTTGGGTGTCGCCGGTGACCCAGGGCATCGGCCTGCGGCCTCAGCCCTGGGCTGGAATCTGGCGGCCTTTCAGGCCGCGGGCATGGGTGTCGCCGGTGACGCAGGGCATCGGCCTTCGGCCTCAGCCCTGG
>JBGAGQ010000043.1:0-52699 GCA_044226625.1 Thermoanaerobaculia bacterium | reverse complement strand
ACTAAATTCGGAGCCTGTCGCGCCAATTTTCTGGCGGGCGTAGTGGAGTACCCGCTTGCCTGAGTGCTCTGCCGGGTCGATTTTCCGGCGCGCGGGCTTGGCGTACTGAATGGCTAGGCGGGATTTTCCCAGCGCAGCTTGGCGGAGCGCATAGCCGGGTCGATTTTTCCGAGCGCGGCTTGGCGCAAGGCAGCGTCGCGCCGATTTTCCCGAGTGCGAGCTTCGAAAAGTGATTTGCCGAGTTATTTTTCCGGAGCGCATCCTGGCGCAGCACTCTGCCTAGGTGACTTTTCCGAGCGCAGCTTGGCGGAGCCCTGCGCCAGGTTCTATTTCTCCAGCGCGGCCTGGCGGAGTGCTGTGGCAGGTCATCGTTCCCTGGCTCCAGGTCCAATCTGATCTCGGCGCCGAGCCGAAGGCCACCCTCGCCTGGGACAGCTCGCGGTACGAAAAAAGATTCCCGTCCCAAAACTATCGTTTTCTCGGACGCACCCGGCTTAGGATGCCGCGGCGATGAAGTGGCTTCTGGGTCGGGGTGCGGCGATCGCCGCGGGAATCGTCTTTGCGCTCGCGGGATTGCCGGTCGTTGCCGACTCTCCTTCCTCCCAACCTGCCCTCTCCTCCTCGGAACTCGCCGGTCTATATCGCGCGATCGAGGCGCCGAAGCTCGACGCTTCGATGCCGGCGCCGGAGCGCATCATGGTCGGGCGGGCGGAGGTTCGTCCGGCTCCGGGCTCCAAGATCTGGCGGATGACCGCGAACGGTCGGCCTTGTGGCGTCCTGCTCGACGGCGCGGCAGCCTGGATCTACCGGGTCGAGGACCGCTTCTCGAGACCGGTCGCGAAGAAGAACGCGCGCCGAGTGCGCCTGGATACGACCGACGACGAGGGGGCTCTCCTGCTGCGGGGCAACCTGCGCGGCGCGGCGGTCTGGAGCTGGTCGATCGCGGGGGAGATCGCTTCCGGCGATCGGCGGTGGGAGAAGGAGGACGCGCCGAGGTTCCCCACCTGGGCGAGCGAACGGCTGGAGCGCCGGCTTTCCGCCAATCCGTCGCGCGATCTGCTGATGAGCGACGCCGAAGGCGCCCCCCGCTACGCCTGGGCGCTCTTCCACGGCGACCGCGAGGATTACGTCCTCGATTGGGACGCCCGCGCGGCGGTCGCGTCTGAGAACCTCGTGCAGGCCGAGACGGAGGGGATCGCGAGCCCCTACCATGGCCGTTGGAGCAGCCTGGAGATAGCGACCCAGCCGATCGGACGGTCGTGGTGGGAGGCTCCGACGGCGCTCGAGTGGACCGGCGTCGATTCCGAGATCGACGTTCGAGAGGAGGACGGCGGTCGGGCGCGGGTGGCGAGCCGGATCCTCCTGAAGGCCGAGGCTCCGGGGCTTCGGATGGTCGCCCTCTCGCTCTTGTCCGAAACGGTGAACGCGGCGGGAAGCCTGCGGCCGGCGAACCTCGAACGGGTGACCGTCGCCGGAGCGAAAGCGAGCTACGTTGCCGACCGCAACCACGTGATCATCGCCCTGCCCATGGCGCCGCCGAAAGGGGGGACGGTCGAGGTCGAGACCGTCTGGTCGGGCGAGCTGTTCATCCGTCCGAACGGCGACAGCTATTGGCGGGTCGGGGGCATCCCTTGGTATCCCGCGCCCACCGGGGCGGGCACGGATGCGGCCTCGGCTTTCCGCATCGCGCTCGAGGTCAAGAAGCCGTTCGTTCCCTTCGCGCCGGGGACGGTCGTCGAACGGACCTCCACGCCGAAGACGAACCGCGTCCTCACCGAGCTGTCCGGTCCCATGTCGATCGCCTACCTCGCGGCGGGCAAATACGAGAGCGCGACGGTCGAAGACGGTAACTTCAAGGTGGGGATCTCCACCTACGGAGCGCGGCTCGAAGGGGAGCTCGAGCACGCCGGTCAGGTGGTGATCGGCGCGCGCCAATGCCTCGCCGAACTGCTCGCCGAGCCCTATCCCTTCTCCGAGCTGCAGCTGGTCGAGGTCAACGAATGGGGCTGGGGGCAGGCGCCGCCGGGGATGATCTTCATCACCAAGGAGGCGTTCTTCAGCAAGGCGCGCGTGCGGGCGATGCCGAGTCAGCAGCGTCTTGCGAAGGCGCTCGTCCTGAACGTCGACGCGCGCCTGACCCACGAGGTGGCGCACGGCTGGTTCCCCCACGTGGCGCGGGTCGACGACCCCACGGAGGCCTGGCTCTCGGAGAGCTTCGCCGAGTACGTCTCCTCGATCTGCGCGAGCCTCCTCGCGCCGGGGCCGAGCGAGCGCGACGCCGCTTGGCGGTCGCAGCTCACCCGGTGGAAAGATCTCACCCGCTCCCTCGGCTCCGACCCCGCGGCGAGCGTCCTCCTCGCGAACCACATGCCGGTACGCAACGGCGAGGACTTCGCGGTCCGCCGCGCGCTGCTCTACGGCAAAGGGCCGCTCGTCCTCCACGCCTTGCGGCAGGAGCTGCAACGAAACGCCGGCAACGAGGCCGATGGAGACCGGGCGTTCTTCGGCTGGCTTCGGCGCATCTTGAAGGACCGGCATTTCCGGATCACCCACACGGGGGATGTCGTGGCGATCCTCGAAGAGATGACCGGCAAGCCGTGGCGGCCCTGGTTCGAGCGGTACGTTCTCGGCGGCGAGGTGCCGGCGGTCGAGTAGCCGCGAGCGATCCGCGAACGGCGGCATTTCCGAGCAAGTTTTCGACAGCGACGCGTCGGAGGATGGATCTAGGCTGCGCCAGCCGGAAGTAGCAATCCGGCCCCGGCTGCCCGATTCTGGGGAGCCGGCTCCCTCGTCCGGAGGAGCGCACATGTCCCTTTCATCGAAGGCTTTGCTCGATTTCGGGAGGCGCCTTCTCGCGGCCTTCCTCCTTCTGTTGCCCGGGGGCGCCGCCCTCGCGCAGCCGCCGGCATCCCGGCTCGTTCGCTCGCTGGCGGAGCCCACCGGCGCCCCGCTGTTCGTTCCCGCCGATCTCGCCGGGCGTCCGGACGGCTCGATCGATTGGGATCTCCTCGGCAGCCGGGCTGAAGCGGCGTTCGATTCCGTCGCCAACGCGCCGGCTTTGCCGGCTCCTCCTGAGCGTCCCGGTGTTCCGACGCCCCTCGGTGCGCCCGATCCGGCCTATTCGCGGCCGATCGCCGGTTGCTTGTATTACGCGCCCGGATCGTTCGAGGCCTCCGGTCGCGCGCCGGTCCAGACGTTGACCGCTTCTCTCGCCACGGCCCGGGGGGTCGTACGGGGCCGCGTGGTCGCGGTGACCCCTGGATTCTTCGGCGGCGACGTCGGCTCCCTGGTCGATCTCGAAGTCGAGGAGACCCTCAAAGCGTCGTCGGAGATCGCGGGCGGCAAGCATCTGCGTCTCTATTACCCGGTGACGAGCTTCCGCGCCGGCTCGTTTTCCTTCTGTAAGGCCGACCCCGCCTATCCGGCGCTGCCAGGGATCGGAGACGACGTGCTGGTGATCCACCGTCGGCCGCCGCTCGACGAGGAACGGAAGATCCTCTTGCCCGAGCCGGACGGGATCTTCGTGCAGAAGGCGAACGGCAAGGTCGAGGTGCCCCAGGCGCTGCGCAAGGACGCGAGCATGGCAGGCACCCTCGACATGACGGGGCTGACCTCGGCGGTTGCGGCACAGTTGGCGGGCGCGCGAGAGGTGGAGCGATGAACGGGCGCCTCGGCAGCTTCGTGGCCGTTTTCGCCTTCGCTTCGTCGGTCGGTGGCGGATCGCTGCGTGCGCAGGACCTCTCCCTGGAGGAGATCCTTGCCGGAGCGACCGACTGCGCCAACGTCCAGTGCACCATCAGCAGCCAAGCACAGCCGAGAGTCGGGTTTTTCTCGGACGTCTTCGTCCAGGCGGACAGCACGGTGGACGCGGGGAAGGTGTCGTCGGCCCTCTCGATGTGGAACCAGTGCAACGGCGGTGCGGGTGGAAAGGCTCCAACCTTTGGAACCAGCGCCCCGTCCGGATCCTCCTCGTACTACACCGTGTCGGTAACCGTTCAGCCGCTCAACGCGGCCGGCGACGGGCATTGCGGAACGCGAAGCGGTAACCACATCACGATCTACAACTTCACCGAAGTGGGCGGCCAGCAGTTTCCCTGCGGAGACGCGGCCCTGACCCTTGCCCACGAGCTCGGCCATTGGCTGGGTCTTTCGGACAGTCCGAACTGCCCCGACTGCTCGGACAACATCATGACCTGGCTCTACTCGAACGGCGCGAACCTGCAAGGACGCTCCGTTCAACCCGAGGACTGCCAGAAAGTCGACGAGAACTGGAACATGCGCGGGGAGCCGGGTGGCCCGGATCCCGGAGATCGGATCGGCCGCCTTGGTGGTATCTGCGAGCGAGTGCCGGAGCTCTGCGTCGACGCGAACGGCAGCCCCGGGGGCAACACCCCCTGGTGGGGGTACCCGGAGACCTCCCCCACCTACGCCTGCATGACCGCCACGGTCACGGGCTGCGCGGGATCCGACTGCTCGTCGGAGACGACCACGTACTGCTCGCTTCGGTTCCAACCGGTTCTCACCGCCAACGTCAATCCGGACGAGCTCTCGGTGTTGGGGCCGGTGACCGAGCTCGACCTCCCGAGCGGTCCCGTGCACGACAACTGGACAATCACCGGTCGCGCTTTCCAGAACCCCTACGGCGTCGCGCGCGTCGCGCTCTGGGTCGACGAGCAGCCGGTCGCGGCGACGCCGGTCTACGGCCAGGCGTCGAGCGTCGGCTGCGGCGGCGATCCGAATTGCCCGAACGTCGGCTTTACGGCCGTGCTCGACACCCGGACGTTGACCAACGGCCCCCACCTTCTCTCGGCGGTCTCGGCCGACGCGCGGGGGACGCGGCCGGGGCCGACCCGGGTCGACATCCCGTTCGAGGTGAGCAACTGCCTCGACACGACGCCGCCTTCCGTAGCCTGGTCGGCTCCCGCCTCCGGATCGACGGTCGTCGGCACTACGACGCTCCAAGCGACGGCGAGCGACAACGTGGGCGTCACCCAGGTCGAGTTCTACCTCGACAACGTACGGCTCGGTACGGACGCCGCATCGCCGTATGCCTTCGGTTGGAATTCAGGGGCCGCTACGGCCGGCGCCCATCAGCTCAAAGCAAAGGCTTACGACGCGTGCGGCAACGTCGCGGCCACGGCGCAGGTTCCAGTCACCGTCGTGCTCGACACCGGCCTGCCGACCGTTTCGATCACCACGCCAACCGCGGGCGCCAACGTGCGCGGCACCTTGACCGTCGCGGCGACCGCCGCGGACGCCAACGGTGTCTCGAAGGTCGAGTTCCGCGTCGACGGCTCGCTCGTCGCGAGCGACACCACGGTGCCCTACTCCTTCGCCTGGAACACCTCGGCGCTTTCGGCCGGCAGCCATTCGCTCGTTGCCCGGGCCTACGACACCTCGAACAACGTTGGCAACTCGGCTGCGGTATCCGTAGTCGTCGACAACAGGGCTCCGAACCTGAACGTCGAAGTGCCGGCGGCGAGCGCCGCGGTCTCCGGGAGCGCGGTGCAGGTTTCGGGTTGGGCGACCGACGCGACGAGGATCGCGGCCCTCGCTTTCCAACTCGACGGCGCGCCGCTGTCCCTCAACGCGGCCTACACGTACGGCCTCAGTCGTTCCGACGTCTGTACGGCCGTGCCGACGGGCGACGCCAACTGTCCGAACGTCGGCTGGCGCGCCTTCTTCGATTCGACCCGCCTCGCGGACGGGAGCCACACGCTCACGACGATCGCCACCGACGGCGCGGGGAACACGTTCTCGATGCAGAGGGTCTTTTCGATCAGCAACCCGCCCAACCCGCCGACTGGGTTGGCAGCGACCGTCCTTTCCGCCACGTCGGTGCGGTTGAACTGGACCGACGCGAGCGGCAACGAAACGCAGTTCGAGGTGCAGCGTCGGCTGTTCCCCTCGGGAGCATTCGTCGCGATCGCGGCGACCGCGGCCAACGTCGTAACCTACACCGACAACGCAGCGGCGGCCGGAACCTCCTACGAGTACCGGGTGGCGGCGAAGAACTCGGTCGGAAGCGGCCTCTCGAACGTCGTGAGCGTGACGACCACGCAGATTCCGCCCGTGGCGCCGTCCGGACTCGCCGCCTCCTACAACACGTCGACCCGCCAGTTCACCCTCACCTGGTCGGACAACAGCAACAACGAGCAAGGGTTCGCGCCGCAGTTTTCCTACTCGGGAAGCGCGTTCTCCGACCTGGTGAATCCGGTGGGCGCCAACGTCACCTCCTACGTGAGCGGCGCCAATCCGCCGACCGGCTCCTACCAATTCCGAGTCCGCGCCTACAACGCGGCCGGAAGCTCGGCGTACAGCAATACGGTGTCGCTGATCGTGGCCCAGCCGCAGCCGACGACCAGCATCGCCTGGATACAGCCGGCGGAGAGCAGCTGGGGGCCGGCGGGCACGCTCACCGCGGCGGGATATGCCGCGAACGGTACGGGCAACGTCACCCTGGTCTGGCGCGAGCGCAGCTCTTCCGGCATCTGGGGGAATTGGGTCACGGTCGGCTACGCCGCCACGGTGTCGCCCGATACCACCTGGTCGAACACCATTTCGAGTGGCAATCCGACCAACAAGTGCCACTGGTTCGACGCCTACACCGTCTACTCGGGCGTCACCTCCGCGACCTTCCACTTCACGGGCGCGGCGGGCTGTCCGTAGTCGCTCGACGCGGGGACGGCGAGAGCCGGAGCCCCCCTCCTGACCTCCCCCCGCGAGCGGGGGGAGGGACCCTGCGCCGAGAGGGCGTAGGAATGGAGAGCGCCGGGAAGGTGCAGACGTAAGGGCGTATGGGTGGCGGGCGGGCTTCCTCCCCCGCTTGCGGGGGAGGATCGAGGTGGGGGCGGTGCGGTTCCGGCGGAACGACGGTGAAAAATTCGGTGCTCAGCTCGCCGCAGCCAGCGCCGGCCGGGGTGGCGGAACCAGCGTCGGCCGCCGCTCGCCGATCTGTTGGCGCCACATCGCGAAGTAGAGCCCCTTCTGGGCGAGTAGCTCGTCGTGGCGGCCGGATTCGACGATGCGGCCCTGCTCGAGGACGTGGATGCGGTCGGCGTGGAGGACGGTCGAGAGCCGGTGGGCGATCAGAATCGTGATCACCTGGCTCGAGGCCACCTCGCGGATCGTGTCGGTGATCTCCTCTTCGGTGAGCGAGTCGAGCGACGAGGTCGCCTCGTCGAAGACGAGCAGGCGCGGCCGGCGGAGCAGGGCGCGGGCGATCGACAGGCGCTGCTTTTCGCCGCCCGAGACCTTCACGCCGCCTTCGCCGATCACCGTGTCGAGGCCGCGGTCGGCTCGGGCGAGCAGGCTCTCGCAGGCCGCCTTGTCGAGGACCTCGAGGCACTCCGCGTCGGTCGCCTCGGGGTTTACGAAGACGAGGTTCTCGCGGATCGAGCCCGAGAAGAGCTGGGTGTCTTGGGTGACGAAGCCGATCTGCGAGCGCAGCTCGTCGAGATCGATGTCGGTGCCGGTCTTGCCGTTGTAGAGGACCTTGCCCGCGGCCGGGGTGTAGAGGCCGACGAGCAGCTTCACCAACGTCGTTTTGCCCGAGCCGGAGGGCCCGACGAACGCCACGGTTTCCCCTTGGCGGAGCGAGAACGAGACGTCGGAAAGCGCCGGTGCCGAAGCGGTCTGGTGGGTGAACCCCACGTGGTCGAAGTCGAGCGTCGAAAGCTCGCCAAGCGCCACGGGATGCTCGGGCTTCGGCTCGACCGGGGTCGCGAGGACCCCCTGGAAGACCTCGAGCGACGCCTCGGTCTCGCGGTAGGTGTTGATCACCGTGCCCAGCTCCTGGAGCGGGCCGAAGATGAAGAACGAGTAGATGAAGAGCGAGAAGAACTGGCCGACCGTGATCTGACGGGTGAAGATCAGATAGAGCATCAGGAACAGGATCGAGGTCCGGAGGGCGTTCACCATCGTCCCCTGGATGAAGCTCAGGAGGCGGAGCGATTTGATCTTCTTGAGCTCCAGCTTGAGGATCTTCGCGGTCGTCGCGTTCAGCCGGCCGATCTCCTGGCGCGCGAGGCCGAGGCTTTTGACCAGCTCGATGTTGCGCAGCGATTCCGTGGTCGACCCCGCGAGTGCGGTGGTCTCGGCGACGATCACCTTCTGGATCTTCTTGATCCGCTTCGACAGGACCGAGCTGAGCAGCCCGATCAGCGGCACGGTGAGCAGGTAGACCGGCGCGATGATCCAGTGGACGCTGAAGGCGTAGATCATCACGAACACGACGCCGACGAGGGTGGTGAATAGCAGATTGACGGCGATCGCGATCAGCTTTTCGACGTCCGCGCGAACCTTCTGGAGTCGTCCGAGCGTCTCGCCGCTCCGCTGGTCTTCGAACTGGGCGTACGGAAGCTCGAGCGAATGCCGGACGCCGTCCGAATAGAGCTCGGCGCCGACCCGCTGGGTGATCACGTTGACGAAATAGTCCTGGAAGTTCTTCGCCACCCGGGAGACGAACGCGACCCCGACCGCCGCGGCGAGCAGGAGCGAGACACCGCGGAAGAACTGCTCGGTCGTGTACTCGCTGTAGCGGGTCGCGTACTCGTCGATGACGTGGCGGAAGATCAGCGGATCGAGCAGGGAAAAGACCTGGTTGATCGCCGCGAGCACCAGGGCGAGCGTGACGAGCCCCCAGTAGCGGCGGAGGTACGAGTAGAGGAGTTTCATGGGTGAACTATATCGGAACTCTCCACCCGTCGCGTTTCCAAGAATGGAACGGTTCCACCGGAATGGGGAACGAAGGTCGCGGGCCGAGATGGGGTAAGAAAAGGGGTACGACGGGTACCTCGGGATACAACCGACACCCGACCCTCTCCGGCCCCAAGGGGGTTAAGGCCGGAGAGGGAGCGGGTGCCGTCCTGCAAAAGCTCCTACGGGTCCGGCGATCAGTCCATCTGTTTGCGCAGGACCGTCGGGATGTCGTAGTCGTCGACGTTCGACCAGTTCGGGCCGAAGCCGCCCGGATCTTCACCGCGGCCCTGCGCGATCACCTTGCGGTAGAACGGCACGTCGAGCTCGGGCTCCGGCTCCGGCTTCTCGAAGATCGGTGCCGCGGCGAGGCTCGGCATCGGCACGCTCGAGACGGCGGCGACCGGCGCGAAGCCTTGGACCGCGGGGGCCACCGCGATCGGCCGAGGGGCGGTGAGGGCCGAGACGGCGCGCGCCCGCGTGCCCTCGATCCGGTCGAAGCCGGTCGCGATCACCGTCACCTTCATCGCGTCGTCGAGCGCCGGGTCGATCACCATGCCGGTGATGATGTTGGCGTCCGGATCGACCGACTCCTGGATGATCTTCGCCGCCTCGTTGACCTCGTGGAGCGTGAGGTCGTGGCCGCCGGTGATGTTGATCAGCACGCCCTTCGCGCCCTGGACCGAGGTCTCTTCGAGCAGCGGCGAGGAGACCGCGCGCTGCGCCGACTCGATCGCCCGGCTCTCGCCGCGGGCGACGCCTGTGCCCATGAGCGCCATGCCCATGCCGGTCATGATCGTCCGCACGTCGGCGAAGTCGACGTTGATCTCACCCGGCACGGTGATCAGGTCGCTGATGCCCTGGACCGCCTGGCGCAGCACGTCGTCGGCGATGCGGAACGCCTCGGTGAGCGGCGTGCCGCGCTCGACGAAGCTCAGCAGACGCTCGTTCGGGATCGTGATCAGCGTGTCGACCGAGGCGCGCAGCTCCTCGACGCCCCGCTCCGCGAGCTGCATGCGCCGCCGGCCTTCGAAGCCGAACGGCTTGGTCACGATGGCGACGGTGAGCGCGCCGATCTCGGACGCGAGCGAGGCGAGGATCGGCACCGCGCCGGTCCCCGTGCCGCCGCCGAGGCCGGCGGTGAGAAACACCATGTCGGCGCCGTCGAGCACCTCGAGGATCCGTTCGGTGTCCTCGAGCGCGGACTTGCGGCCGATCTCGGGATCGGCACCCGCGCCGAGCCCTTTGGTCAAGAGCGTTCCGAGCTGGATCTTGGTCCGGGCGCGGCACTTGGCGAGCGCTTGCAGGTCGGTGTTCGCGGCCACGAACTCGATGCCGCGCAGATTGGCGTCGATCATCCGGTTGACCGCGTTGCCCCCGCCGCCGCCCACGCCGATGACTTTGATCCGGGCGGGTACGACGTCGAGGCTCGGCATCACGATCGGCTCGAGCTCGTCGTTCGCTGCCTCCTGGTCGTCGAAGAGAATCATGCGTTACCCCCTTGTTCGTATTCCGCTACGTTCGTCCTTCGATGCGAAGTCAAAATCCCTAGAGCAGGTCCGAGAACATGCCGCGCAGGCTGCCCACCATGCCGCGCACGCTCCAGCCCTGCTTCTTCTTGAGCGCTTTGCCCTGCCGCGATTCCTCGGCCGCGAGGCCGTAGAGCAGGAGACCCGAGGCGGTCGACCAGCTCGGGTTGCTGATTACGTCGACCAGTCCGCCGAGGCCGCGCGGCAGACCGTAGCGCACTCCCGCGTCGAACATCTGCTCGGTGAGCTCGAGGAGCCCGTCGAGCTGCGCGCCACCGCCGGTGAGCACGATTCCGCCGCGCAGGCTGTCCTCCGAGGTGTGGCGCATCAGATCCTCGCGCAGGAGACCGAACAGCTCCTCGGCGCGCGGCTGGAGGATCTCGCACAGCTCGCGGCGCGGCACCACGCGCGAGGAGCCGCCGGCGACCGTCGGGACCGAGATCCCCTCGTCGTCGTTGACCATGCTCGCCATGCAGCAGCCGTGTTTGGTCTTGATCTTCTCGGCCTCGGCAAAAGGCGTGCGCAGGACCATCGCGAGGTCATTCGTGAAGTGGCCGGCGCCGATCGGCGCGACCGCGCTGTACTGGATCTCGCCGTCGGCGAACAGGGCGTACTCGGTGGTGCCCGCGCCGACGTCGATCAGGAGCGAGCCGAGCTCGCGCTCGTCGGGCGTGAGCACGGCCTCGGCGGTCGCGAGCGGCTCGAAGACCATCTCGATCACTTCGATCCCCGCGCGGTTGACGCAGGTGAGCAGGGTCTTCGAGCGGGTGACGTTGCCGGTCACCAGGTGGACCATCACCTCGAGCCGGCTGCCGAGCATGCCGAGCGGATCGCCGATGCCCCCCTGCTCGTCGACCAGGAACTCCTGCGGAATCGCGTGCAGGATCTCGCGGTCCGACGGCAGCGCCGCCGATTTCGCGGCGTCGAGGACGCGCTGGATGTCGGGGCGCGCGATCTCGCGGTCCTTGCGCGCCACCGAGACCATGCCGCGCGAGTTGACGCTCCGGATGTCGGCGCCCGAGATGCCGACGTACGCGCGCGAGATCTCCTGGCCGGCCATCACCTCGGCCTCCTCGCTCGCGCTCTTGAGCGCTTCGACGGTCGCCTCGACGTTGACGATGTTGCCTTTGCGGGTGCCGCGGTTCGGCGCGAGGCCTTTGCCCACGACCTCGAGGCCGCCCTTGGCGTCCCGCTGGCCGATCAGCACGCCCACCTTGGACGACCCGATGTCGATCGCTACGTAATACGGTTCCGGTTTCGCCATAGGCCCGACCCTTTAGCTTGCCAATCTCGAAGCGGCATCTTCGGAGCGCGCGCCGGCCGACGCGCTTTCCGCCGCGGGTTGCACCACGATCCGGTGGGAGAAGCGGAGATCCACGGCGGCGAGCGTCGGGTAACGCTCGGCGAGCCGGGGGAGCAGCGCCTCCAACCGGTGGACTTTGTCGATCACGTCACCGTCGCGCACCAGCACCGGATAGGGCAGGGTGCCGATGCGCAGACGGAAATCTTCCTCTCCCAACACCTCGATCTCGGTGAGGCGGCTCGCCCAAGCGGCGTTGGCCCGCCGGAGCTCGTCCGCCACGCCGAGCGCGCGGGCGACGCCGTGGGGAGTCGGCGTGGCGAAGCTCACGACCAGAAACCCGCCGGGAGCCCCGGAGCTCGAATCCGCGAGCGACCGCTCGCGAGCCATCTCGTCGGCGGTCTCGCGCGCGGAAAGCGGCGCGATCAGGACGCCCGCGGCGTCGGCCCAATAGAGCCGGCCGCCGCTGCGCAGGAAGACCGCCGGCTTCTTCTCGGTCACCCGGACCGTGAGCCGCCGCGGCAGGTCCTTGCCGATCTCGAGCGAGGCGACCCACGGATGGACCGAGAGGCGCTCGGCCGCGGTCGCGAGCGGCAGCAACGGGAGGTTCCGGCCGACCAGCGGCGCGAGCCGGCCGCGGATCCAGGCCTCGCTCACGCGGCTGCCCCCTTCGACCGAGATCTCGGCGAGCGCGAACTGCGGCGCGGTGGCGACCCAGAGCGCGAGCAGGAGCGGTGCGCCGAGGATCGCGAGCGCCGAGCCGAACGGCCGGAGGAGCTTGCGCCAGAGGCTCCGCTTCTTCCGCTTCGGCGGCCCTTGGGCGCGCCGGAACGGGATCACGGTGGCGCCGGGTCCGGCTCCTTCGCCCTCCATGCCGATGGGGCTGGAATGGCTCGGATGGCTCGGAACGCCGGTTCCGTCGTGCCTCATCGCGGCACCTCCGAGCTCGACTCTTCGACCAGCGCGCGCCCCAGCTTGTAGACGTCGCCCGCGCCGAGGGTGATCACCAGGTCGCCCGGCGCGACCTGGGGCGCGAGCAGGGCCGGCGCGTCGCGCCAGGAGGGGCAATAGACGACGTTGCGATGCCCGCTCTTCGTCGCCTGGTCGACCACCAGCTCGCCGGTAACCCCCGGGATCGGCTGTTCGCGCGACGGATAGACGTCGGTCACCACCGCCCGGTCGGCGCCGAGCAGGGCGCGGCCGAACGCCTCGGCCTGATCCTGGGTGCGCGAGAACAGATGCGGCTGGAACACCGCGTGGACCTTGCCGCGCGGGAAGCTCTGGCGCGCGGCTTCGAGCGTCGCGCGCACCTCCGTCGGGTGGTGCGCGTAGTCGTCGACCACCGTGGCACCACGCCAGGTGCCGAGCGTCTCGAACCGGCGGTGAACCCCCTTGAAGGTCGCGAGCGCCGCGGCGATCGCGCTGAACTCGAGCCGCAGCACGAGGCCGATGCCGATCGCGGCGAGGGCGTTCCTCACGTTGTGGCGGCCGGGCATCGGCAGCTCGATCGTGCCGAGGAATCCGCGCTCGCGACTGCGCACGCCGAAGCGCACGCCCGCCGGGGTCGCCTCGAGGTCGACGGCGGCCAGATCGGCCTGCGGCGCGAGGCCGTAGGTGACGATGCGCCGTTCGGCGATCCGCGGCAGGATGGTCTGGACGTTCGGATCGTCGAGGCAGACGAGCACCCGGCCGAAGAACGGCACGCGGTTCGCGAAGGCGACGAACGCGTCGAGAATCGCCTCCATCGTGCCGTAGGTGTCCAGGTGGTCGCGGTCGATGTTCGTGAGCACGGCGACGATCGGCGCGAGCGTGAGGAAGCTGCGGTCGAACTCGTCGGCTTCGGCGACCAGGTACTGGCTGTGGCCGAGCCGCGCGCCCGTGCCGAGCACGCGCACCCGGCCGCCGACGATGACCGTCGGATCGAGCCCCGCCTCGGTGAGCACGTGGCCGACGAGCGACGTGGTGGTCGTCTTGCCGTGGGTGCCGGCGATCGCGAGGCCGTACTTCAGCCGCATCAGCTCGGCGAGCATCTCGGCGCGGCGCACCACGGGGATGCCGCGGCGGCGCGCTTCGCGGATCTCCGGGTTCGCTTCCGGAACCGCGGACGAGACCACGACCACGTCGGCGCGCTCGACGTTTTCGGCCGCGTGGCCGATCCGGATCGTGGCGCCGAGCGAGGCGAGGCGCTCGGTCGCTTCCGAGCCCGCCTGGTCGCTCCCCGAAACCTCGAGGTCGTACTCGAGCAGGATCTCGGCGATGCCGCTCATGCCGGCGCCGCCGATGCCGACGAAATGGATGCGCGCGAGGTCGGCGAACTGGGCGAAGCTCATCGCGCCCCTCCCGCGCCGGTTCGCGCGACCTTCTCGATCTCGTCGGCGATCGCCGCGACGGCGCCCGGCCGCGCGAGCCCGCGCGCCGCCGCTCCATAACGCGCGAGCGTCTCGCAGTCGGAGAGCAGGGCGGTCAATCGGTCGGCGAGGCGCTCGGAAAAAGCGCCGGCCGGGCTCTCGCCCGCTTCGACGAGCACCTCCGCGGCGCCGGCCCGTTCGAGCAGGCGGGCGTTCTCGACCTGGTGACCCTTGGCGATCGTGAGCGGCAGGAACAGCGCCGGCCGTCCGGCGGCACAGATCTCGGCGACCGTCACCGCGCCCGCGCGCGAGACGATCAGATGGCTCGCCGAAAGGGCGCCCGCCACGTCCTCGATGAACGGGACGACGGCGACCCGGGCGAGCTGTTCCGCGCTCAAGCCCGAGGCGCGATAGGCGGCGAGCGCCTCGTCGACGTTCTTGCCGCCCGCCTGGTGCGTGATCGTGAGCTCGGGGATCGCGGCGAGCAGGCGGGGCGCCGCCTGCGGCAACGCGCGGTTCACCTGGCGCGCCCCCTGGCTGCCGCCGAGGACGAGCAGCCGCGGAGGCCCGTCCGGCAGCCCGCTCGGGGCGGCGAAGAACGCGTCGCGCACGGGGACGCCGGTCACCGCCGAGGGGCAGGAGAGATCGCGCCGGGTGTCCTCGAACGCGACCGCCGCGGTGGTGGCGCAGCGGGCGAGCGCCCGGTTGGCGACGCCGGCGCGGGCGTTCAGCTCGAGCAGCACGATCGGCCGCCCGGCGAGTCGGGCGCCGACCACCGCGGGCGCCGAGGCGTAGCCGCCCGTGCCGAGCACGGCGTCGACGTCCAGCCGCTTGACCAGCGAGCGCGCGGCGAAGCTCGACCGCGCGAGCGTCGCCAACGCGGAGAGCTTCGCGCCGACCCCGCGGCCGAGGAACGCCTTGGCCGGCAGCGGATGGAACGGCCAACCCTCTTTCGGAACTAGGCGCGCTTCGAGCCCGGTTTCGGAGCCGGTGTAGCTGATCCGCCAGCCGCGCGCCGCGAGCTCGCGGCCGACCGCGATCGCCGGGAAGACGTGCCCTCCCGTGCCGCCGCCCGCGAGCAGGGCGTGGCGCGAGGGGCTCGCCGCGGTGGGGGTCGTGTCGCTCATCAGGGCCGTGTCCCGTTCCTTCCCGTTCATCCGTGTTGCGACAGATTGAGCAGGACGCCGCAGGCGGTCATGGTGACCACTAGCGACGAGCCGCCGTAGGAGATGAAGGGGAGTGGAATGCCTTTGGTCGGCAGCAGCGCGAGCGCCACGCTGACGTTCAAGAGCGCCTGCAGCACGACGACCAGGGTGAACCCCCAGGCGAGGTAGCGGCCGAACGCGTCCGGAGCCTTCGCCCCGGCGAGATAGCCGCGCCAGGCGACGACGCCGAACAGCGCGATCACGAACAGCGCGCCCGCCATGCCGAGCTCTTCGCAGACGATGGCGTAGATGAAGTCCGACTCCGGGTGCGGCAGGAACCAGAGCTTCTGCAGGCTCTGCCCCGGGCCGAGCCCGAAGGCGCCGCCCGAGCCGATCGCGATCAGCGATTGGAGCGCCTGGAATCCCGAGCCGAGCGGATCGCGCTCCGGATCGAGGAAGGCGAAGAAGCGCTCGCGGCGGTAGGGCACGGCCAGTACGAGCCCGTAGAGCAGCGGCACAGCGACCACGAAGCCGCCGATCACGTAGCGCCACGACAGGCCGGCCAGGAACAGCAGGAAGAAGACTGTGCTCCCGAGCAGCACCGCGGTGCCGAAATCGGGCTGGATCAGGATCAGGCCGCAGATCAAGCCGCAGCCGAGCGCGATCGGCAGGAGCAGGTCGCGGTCGTTCACCCGGTCGAGCTTCTTCGAGATCTGGTAGGCCGCGAACGGGATCAGCGCGAGCTTTGCGATCTCCGAGGGCTGGATCGAGATCGGCCCGAGCAGGAACCAGCGCTGGGTGCCGTTCAGATGGCCCGAGAACAGCACCGCGATCAGCAGGAGCGCGACGCTCGCGAGCAGGCCGTAGATCACCTCGATCCGACGCAGCACCCGGTAGTCGATGTGCATCACGACCGCCATCGCGATCAGGCCGAGGATCCCGGCGACCGATTGCTTGAGGAAGAAGGGGTTGATCCCCGTCGACCGGCCGCGCGCGATCGCCGCGCTCGCCGAATAGACCATCACCAGGCCGAAGCCGGCGAGCAGCGCGACCGCGCCGAACAGGACCTTGTCGAAGGCGAGCTTCTTCGCCATCAGGCGGTCCCTCCCGACGTCGAAGTGGCTGGAGCCGTGAGCACGCGGCCGCGGACGAGTTCCTGGAAGACCTGGCCCCGGTGCTCGAAGTTCTTGAACTGGTCGAAGCTCGCGCAGGCCGGAGAGAGCACCACGACCTCCCCCGGGCGGGCGTGGCCCGCCGCGGCCTCGACCGCGCGATCGAGCGTCCCGGCCGCTTCGATCGGCGCCGTGCCCTCGAGCGCGCGAGCGAGCTCTTCGGCCGATTCGCCGATCAGGTACACCCGGCGCGCCTTGGCGGCGACGACCGGCGCGAGCAGCGAGAGGTCCGCTCCCTTGTTGCGGCCGCCGAGGATCAGGTGCACCGTGCCGTCGGCGAACCCTTCGATCGACTTCATCGTCGCCGCGGGGTTGGTCCCCTTCGAGTCGTCGTACCAGGCGATGCCGTCGCGCTCGCCGATCCGCTCGAGCCGGTGGGGGAGGCCGCGGAACGCGGCGATCGCCTCGCGGATCGCCGCCACCCCGGCGCCCAGGGCGCGGGAGAGCAGGGCGGCGGCCATTGCGTTCTCGACGTTCTGCACCCCGGCGAGCGGCACGCTGGACGCTTCGAACAGGGGAGTCCGCCGGCCGTCGGGCTCGACCTCGACCACCCAGCCGTCGGCGCCGAGGAAGCAGCCGTCGGAGACCGGGCCGAGGCGCGAGAAGGTCCGTCGGCGCGCGGCGGTTCGGACGCCGAGCGTCATGGGGTCGTCGGCGTTGAGCACCGCGATCCCTTCCGGGCTCATGCGGGCGAACAGGCGCTTCTTGGCGTCGGCGTAGGCGACGAGGCTCGGATAACGGTCGAGGTGATCCTCGGAGATGTTGAGCAGCGCCGCGGCGTCGGGGCGGAAGCGGTCGATCCCCTCGATCTGAAAGCTCGACATCTCGACCACGAACGCCCGCCCCGGCTCGGTGCCCTCGGGAGCGCCGACCGATGGCTCGTCGACGCTTCGGGTGAGCGGAGTGCCGATGTTGCCGCAGACCTCTACCCGGCGGCCCGCCGCGGCGAGGATCGCGCCGACCATCCGGGTTACCGTGCTCTTGCCGTTGCTGCCGGTGATCGCGACCAGGCTCGCCCCCTCCGCCTCGAGCGCGGGAAACGCCAGCTCCACCTCCGCGATCACGGGAATCCCCGCGGCGCGCGCCTTCTCGAGCAGCGGCTGGTCCATCGGCACGCCCGGGGAGACGACCACGGCGTCGAGGCCGTCGGGGAGCGGCGCGTCGGGAGCCGTCGCGGCCTCGCCCAGGCGGAGGTCGACGCCGGGATCGCTCGCGAGCTCGCCGAGATCGAGATCCGCCGCGCTCTTCCGATCCACGCCGATCGCGGCGACGCCGCGCCGGCGGAGGAAACGCAGCGCCGAGACCCCGGACAGTTTGAGGCCGTAGACCAGCGCTCGCTCGAGGCGTCGATCGCCCCAGGGCGCGATCATCGATGGGTTGGCGGTCGGCGTCATCGCAGTTTCAGGGTCGAGAGGGAAAGGAGTGCGAACAGGATCGAGAGGATCCAGAAGCGCACGATCACCTTCGGCTCGGCCCAGCCCGAAAGCTCGAAGTGGTGATGGAGCGGCGCCATGCGGAACACCCGCTTGCCGCCGCGCAGTTTGAACGAGGCGACCTGGACGATCACCGAGAGCGCCTCGAGGACGAAGACTCCGCCCACCACGACCAGCAGGATCTCCTGCTTGGCGAGGACGGCGACCGCGCCGATCGCCGCGCCGAGCGAGAGCGAGCCGACGTCGCCCATGAAGACTTCCGCCGGGTGCGAGTTGAACCAGAGGAAGCCGAGGCCGGCGCCGACGAGCGCGGCGCAGAACACCGTCACCTCGCCCACCCCCGGCACGTAGGAGATCTGCAGGTAGTTCGCGATCACCCGGTTGCCGCCGACGTAGGTGAAGAATGCGTAGGTCGCGGCGGCGATCGTGGTCGCGCCGATGGCGAGCCCGTCGAGCCCGTCGGTCAGGTTGACCGCGTTCGAGGCGCCCACCAGCACCAGGACCACGAACGGCACGTAGGCGATGCCGAGCGGGATCACCAGCCGCTTGAAGAATGGGAAAGCGAGCGTCGAATCGAACTCCGGAATCGCCCAGAGGAACAGCCCGAGCGCGAGCGCCGCCACGACCTGGAGGAGGAATTTCGCCCGCGCGGTAAGGCCGAGGTTCCGCCGTTTCCTCACCTTCAGATAGTCGTCGAGGAAGCCGACGACACCGAAGGCGACCGTGATCCCCATCGCGAGCCAGAGGTAACGGTTGCGCAGGTTGCCCCACAGGAGCGTCGGCACGATCAGCGCGAACAGGATGAGCAGCCCGCCCATGGTGGGGGTGCCCGCTTTCACCTGATGCGCCTGGGGGCCGAGCTCGCGGATGTTCTGGCCGACCGACAACCGGCGCAGCGTGCGGATGAACCAGGGTCCGAGCAGCCACGACAGCAGCAGCGCGGTGAGGATCGCCGCCGCCGCTCGGAAGGTGATGTAGCGGAAGACGTTGAAGATCGCGAACCGCTCGTGGAGCGGATAGAGCAGCTCGTAGAGCATCAGCCCCTCGCCTCGCCGCGCAGACGCGCCACGACCCGGTCGAGTCGAACGCCCCGCGAGCCCTTGACCAGCACCACGTCTCCCGGCGCGACGTTTTCGATCGCCCAATCCGCCGCGCTTTCGGCGTCCTCGCGGTGGATCGCCTCGGCCCCTCCCGCGGCCGCCGCGTCCACCAACTCGCGAGACAGCTCGCCCACGCCGACCACCGGGGAGAACCCGAGGGCCGCCGCGCGCGCGCCCGCCTCACGATGGAAAGAAGGCGCGTTGGGACCCAGCTCGAGCATGTCCCCGAGGATTGCGATCTGGCGTCCCGATCCCGACCGGCGGGGAACGGCGGCGGCGCCCGCGAGCGCCTTGCCGACCGCGTCGGGATTCGAGTTGTACGAGTCGTCGACCAGCAGGGCGTGGCCGCCGCCCGCGAGCTCGAGGCGATGGACTTCGCCCCGGCCCGGCGCGCCCGGAATCTCGGCGGCGACCGCGGCGAGGTCCTCGATCGGTACGCCGATCGACCAGGCCGCGGCGGCCGCAGCGAGGAAATTCTCGACGTTGTAGGCGCCGTGGAGCGCGAGGTGGACCACGCGCACGTCCTCGTCCACCGCGAGCAGGAAGCGCGTGCCGCGCCCGTCCGGAAGCGGGGAGACGTCGAACGCGCGCAGGTCGATGCGGTCGCTCTCGCGGTCCGCGTCGCGGAAGAACTCGGGCGTGGGCTCGCCGAGGGCGTACCAGACGATGCGGAAGCCGGGCTTCGCCCGTTCGGTCCGATACCTTCGGGCGATCCGAACCACCTCGGGATCGGCGGCGTTGGCGACGATCCAGCCGTCGTCAGCCAGTCCGGCGAGGAGCTCGGACTTGGCCTCGGCGATCGCGCGCACCGAGTCGAAAAACTCGAGATGGACCGGCCGAACGACGGTGAAGATCGCCACGTTCGGCCGGGCGATCCGCGACAGCTCCGCGAGCTCGCCGGCCGAGGACATCCCCATCTCGGCGACCATCCACTCGGTGTCGTCGGGCGCGTTGAGCAGCGAGACGGGCAGACCGATCCGGTTGTTGAAGTTGCCGAGCGTCCGCCCGACCCGGAAACGACGGGCGAGCATCGCGGCCAGCAGCTCTTTCGTCGTCGTCTTGCCCGCCGATCCGGTGATGCCGGCGATCTTCTCGAACGCCCTCTGGCGGAGCGAGCGGGCGAGCTCGACCAGCGCGTCGCCAACGTCCGCAACCTCGATGACGAAGCGGTTCGACCCCTCGGGCAGCCGAAGCGGCTCGCCCCCGGCTTCGACCACGGCTCCCGCGGCGCCGCGGGTGAGCGCGTCGGGTACGAACGCGCGGCCGTCGGCGTGCTCGCCCCGAAAGGCGAAGAACAGCTCACCGCCGCGGATCAGGCGCGAGTCGAACGCCGCGCCTCCGAAGCGCGCCTCCGCGCCGCCCGCGACGAGGCGGCCGGACATCGCCGCGACCGCCTCAGCCGCCGACGCGTGCACCGAATCTCTCCGTCAAAGCGTGCTCGATCTCTTCGAAGTCGGAAAACGGGAGCTTCCGGTCGCCGATCGTCTGGTTCCGCTCGTGCCCCTTGCCCGCGATGAGCACGGCCGAGCCCTCGTCGGCGGCGGCGATCGCGGTACGGATCGCGTCGCGCCGGTCGGGGATCAGCAGATAGTTGTTGCGGCCGGAGGCGCGCAGTCCTTCCTCGACCGCCGCGAGGATCGCCAGGGGATCTTCGCTGCGCGGGTTGTCCGAAGTGGCGATCGCCAGATCGGCCTGCTCGCCCGCGATCCGTCCCATCAGTGGGCGCTTGCCGGGGTCGCGGTCGCCGCCGCAGCCGAAGACGACGATCGTGCGGCCCGGCACGAGCTCGCGCACCGACGAGATCGCGGCGGCCAGGGCGGCGTCGGTGTGCGCGTAATCCACGATCGTGGCGAACGGTTGGCCGCGCTCGACCGGCTCCATCCGGCCGGGAACGGGACGCTGCGCGGCGGCGGCCGCGGCGATCGCCGACCACGGGATCCTCGCCGTCCCGAGCGCCAGCGCCCCGGCGACCGCGCCGACCAAGTTCGACAGGTTGTAGCGGCCGAGCAGCGGCGACACGAGAGGGAATTCCTCCACACGAGCGGTCCCCGGGTCGGTCACCACCACCGTAGCGGAAAGACCGTGGCGGTGGAGCTTCACGTCGCGCACCGTCACGGTCGCCGGGTGCCCTTCGACGCCAAAGGTCCAGGCGTCGGGAAGCTCGGCCGCGAGCCGGCGGCCGTAGGGATCGTCCACGTTGATCACCGCCCGTCCGCCCGCTTTGAGGCGATCGAACAGCCGGCGCTTGGCGGCGAAATAGCTCTCCATGTCGCCGTGGAGGTCGAGGTGGTCGCGCGTCAGGTTGGTGAACAGCGCGAGGTCGAACGCCGCACCGTCGACCCGCCCCTGCTCCAGCGCGTGCGAGGAGACCTCCATCGCGACCGCGACCGCCCCCGCCGCGCGCATCGCCCGCAGGGTGCGAAAGAGGTCGCTCGCCTCCGGGGTCGTCCGCTCGCCAGGAAAGGTCTCGCCGCGCAGCCGATAGCCGAGCGTGCCGATGAATCCGGCAACGAGCCCGGCCTGCTCGAAGATCGCCGCGAGCAAGGTCGCTACGGTCGACTTGCCGTTCGTTCCGGTCACCCCGGCGAGGAGCAGCTCGCGATCCGGATTGCCATATACGCGGGCGGAGAGCGGGCCGAGCAACTGTCGAGGATGCTCGGCCGAGAGCCAAGCCACCCCGGGCGAGAGTCCAGCCGGTCGCGCGCCCGGTGCCACCACCGCGACCGCCCCGCGCTCGACCGCCTGCGGAACGAACGTCCGACCGTCGAACTTCCCACCCGGCCAGGCCACGAATAGGTCGCCCAGGGCGACCGATCGCGAGTCGTGGCTCACGCCGGCGATCGCGGGGTCGACACCGAAATCGCTCGGCAGCTCGAGGCCGCCGCGGCCGTCCATCCCCTCGACCAGCCGAGAGAGGGAGATGGCGCTCATCCTCGACCGCCGGGCGCGGTGGCCGCCGGGGTGATCCGGATCGAGCTGGCCGGGACCGGCCGAACGGCGGAAGGCGGTGCCGTGGGCGCCGCCTTCCCGTCCATTCGAGCCGCCGGAAGCGGAGAAGAGGGAGCGGGAGGTCCTTCGAGACCCGCGGTCACGATCTTCGGCAGCGGCCGGCCGTCCGGCCAGTCGGGGCGAGGACGCTCCGGGCGGACGCCGAGGTAGAGGAGCACCTGCCGGGCGATCGCACCGAAAATCGGTGCCGCCACCTGGCCGCCGTGATACTCGAAGCCCTGCGGCGCGTCGACCGCGACCACCCCGACGATCTCGGGCCGATCGCCCGGCGCGAAACCGACGAAGCTGGGCACGTAGCGGTTGCGGTCGTAGCCGCCCGCGACCGGAATCTGCGCCGTCCCGGTCTTGCCCGCTACGTGGTAGCCGTCGATTCCGGCGGACTTGCCCGTGCCGACGGTCACCACGCCTTCGAGCAGGCGCGTCACCTCGGCGGCCGTGGCCGGCGACATCGCCCGGCCGACCGGTTGGGCGGTCGGATGGAGCGGCTCGATGCGTTCGCCCCCGCCGGTCGCGGCGACGACGTACGGCTTCAGTCGGACGCCGCCGTTGGCGACCGTCGCCGCCGCCACGGCCAGCTGGAGCGGCGTCACCGAGACGCCCTGGCCGAACGAGATGTAGGCCTTGCTGAGCGGGAAGCGGCGCCAGATCGGCAGGGGGTGGAGGATTCCCGAGGCCTCACCGGGCAGGTCGATCCCCGTCTTGCGGCCGAAGCCGAGGGCGCTCGCCATGCCGTATAGCCGCTCGTCGCCCAGGAGCAGGGCGGTCTTGATCATGCCGACGTTGCTCGACTTGGCGATCGCCTCGGCGAAGGTGAGCGTGGCGAACGGCTTGTGGTCGCGGATCCGAATCCCCGCGAGCGTGATGCCGCCCATGCCGCAATCGAACGTGTCGCTCGCCTTCACCAAGCCGCTCTCGAGCGCCGCCGCGGCGGTCACGATCTTGAACGTCGAGCCCGGCTCGTAGAAATCGGTGACCGCCCGATTGCGCCAAAGGTCGGAGGCCTTGCCGTACCGGTTCGGATCGAACGCCGGGTAGCTCGCGAGAGCGAGCACGCCGCCGGTGCGCGGATCGATAAAGACCGCCATCCCCTTGCGCGCGCCGCGCTCCTCGACCGCCCGGCCGAGCTCGCGCTCGACGATGTGCTGGATCGTCGCGTCGAGCGAAAGGTGGAGGTCGCGTCCCGGCTCGGGGTCCGTGAACGACAGCTCGGGGTCCATCACCGTCCCCTTGCGCGCGTCGCGCAGGACGGTGCGGCGTCCGGGCTTGCCGGCGATCGTCGAGTCGTAGAGCTTCTCGAGTCCCTCGAGCCCATGGTTCTCTGTGCCGACGAACCCGAGCACCTGCGCCGCAAGCTCCTTCATCGGGTAGTAGCGCTTGCTCTCGGTGACGAAGTGGAGCCCGGCAATCCCGAGCGCTCGGATCTTCTCGGCGTTCGGCGGATCGAGCTTCCTCTGGATCCAGACGAAATCCTTCCCGGGGTCGCCGAGCTGCCGGGCGAGCTTCGCCGGCTCCTTCTCGACCAGACCCGAGAGTTGACGGGCGACCGCTTTCGGATCGTCGATCTCGGAGGGCACCGCGTAGAGCGAGTCGACCTCGATCGACACCGCGAGCTCGCGGCCGCGCGCGTCGTAGATGGTGCCGCGCGGCGGATCGAGCTCGATCACGCGCTGCTGCTGATTGCCCGCGCGCGTGGCGTAGTGATCGTGGCGGACGACCTGCAGGAAATAGAGCCGCCCGGCGATCAGCGCCGCCCAGACGAGCCCGAGGCCGGCGACCACCCGGAGCCGCGTCTTCAAGGCAGCTCCTCCCAGAAGATCACCCGGTCGAGGGCCGGAGGCTCGAGGCCGAGGTCGCGCCGCGCGCGCTCCTCGATGACCTGCGGGCTCGCGAGATACGCCGCTTCGAGCGACAGCTGCCGCTCGGTGCGGGTGAGCTCCCGCAGCTGGGTTTCGAGCTGGTCGATGCGATAGCCGGTCGACAGGACTTCGAGGTGGATCCAGGTATAGGCGAGCAGGCCTACGCCTAGCGTTCCGACCGCCGCGAGCACCAGGCCCAGCTCGCGAAAGCGCTTCCTATCGCGCTCCCGAACCAGGTAGGCGTTGGCGACCGGACGCGTGAAGGCGTAGGCATTCCTCACCGCGTCTCCAGTCTCCGGGCGGCGCGCAGTCGCGCCGAGCGCGAACGCGGGTTCTCCGCCACTTCCTCGTCCGTCGGGCGCACCGGGCGGCGGGTGAGCAGCTCGATCGCCTGGCTCTCGGAGCGAGGGCGTCCGGTCACCGGGTCGATCTCCCCTCGGTCGAGGTCGCGCAACCGGTTCTTGACGATCCGGTCCTCGCCGCTGTGGTACGAGATGATGACCAGGCGCCCCTCGGCGTCGAGCTGGCCGACCGCCTGGTCGAGAAAGCTCTCGAGGCCAGTCAGCTCCTGGTTCACCTCGATCCGCAGCGCCTGGAACACGCGGGTCGCCGGATCGACCCGGCCCTCGCGGTGGCGCGGTCCGGATTCGAATCCCTTGCCGCGGTCGATCGCCCGGCGCAGCTCCGAGGTGGTCTCGATCGGCTTCTCGCGGCGCGCCGCTACGATCGCGCGAGCGATCCGCCGCGACTGTCTCTCCTCGCCGTACTCCCAGAAGATCTTGGCCAATTCTTCCTCCGAGCTCTCGTTCACCAGGTCCGCGGCGGAGAAGCCCGAGCGGCCCATCCGCATGTCCAAAGGCCCGCCGAAGCGGAAGCTGAAGCCCCGCTCCGGCGAGTCGAGCTGCAGCGACGAAACGCCGAGGTCGGCGAGGATCCCGGCCACCCGGCCGATCCCGGCCGCCTCGAGCAGATCCGACAGGTCGGAGAAGTTCCCTTCGAGGAAGCGCGCCCGGTCGCCGAATCGGGAGAGCCGCTCGCGCGCGATCTCGAGCGCCTGGGGATCGCGGTCGATCCCCACCAGCTCGACCGTGGGGCCGGCATTGAGGATCGCTTCGGCGTGCCCGCCCAGTCCGAGCGTCGCGTCGACGAAGACGCCTCCGCGTTCGGGGGCGAGCAGCTCGACCACCTCGCGGAGCAGGACGGGGACGTGCCGGTCGGCCACGGGCTCTCGATCTCGTCGCTGGCGGGTCGCACGGACTAGATTCCGCCGCGCTCCGCCAACGCGCGGGAGTCGTCCTCGGTGAACGGCTGCTCGGCGAGACGGGCGACCAGGCGCTCGTGGTTCCAGACGATCAGGTGGTCGATCTGCGCCATCACCACCACGTCGCCGTTCATCCCGGCGCTCTCGCGGAGGATCTGCGGAATCACCAGTCGCCCCTGGTCGTCGAGCCGAACCTGCTGGCCGTAATAGCTCGACCGTTCGAGGAAGCGCCGTTTCGCCGGATCGGCCGAAGGCATGGCCTGTAGCTTCCCCTCGATCTCCTCCCAGACCGGCAGCGGATACAGCTGCGCGCAGTCGCCGTGGATCGAGGTCACGAAAAGCTCGCGCCCATACCTCTCCTCAACGAACCGGCGGAAATCCGTCGGCACTTTGAGGCGGCCCTTTTCGTCGATCTTCGCTGGTGAGCTACCCCGAAACATGACCCCCACCTATGGGTCCAGCTATTTGGACGCCGATTCTAAGCCTCTTGCTCCACTTCTGTCCAATTTTGTCCACCAGGGGCCACTTCGGGTCCCACCAGGATGCCCGGTTCGCGGTTTTCCAGGCGGAGAGGGGGGAATAGGGGGCTCGTACCGCGGTCCGGAGGATCGGGACTTGGGCCTGGATGTTTGCGACCTGGGTCCGAGTGCTCGCGTTAGAGGTCTGGGTGATCGGGGACCGTGGTCTGGAGAATCGGGGCCACGGTCCGAAGGGTGGGGCGGAAGTCCGGCGCTACTTACGAGCTCCGAGACGTGAACACCTCATTGCGCTTTGCCGGTCGCGCAATCGCAAGGTCCGAAAGCCTCCGAACTAAGTCTGGGTGCGCCCGTGTTACCCTTTCTCTATGACGCTTAAAGCTCATGTTCACGAAGGCCGATTTGTGGTCGACGAGCCCACCCAGCTCCCCGAAGGAACCGAGGTGGAGTTTCTTCCCCTCGATCCCGGCGACTGGCTCGACCTCAGAGATCGTGAAGCGCTTCACGGAGCTCTCCTCGCATCCCAGGAGGATGTCGAAGCGGGCCGTCTTTTCGATGCTGAGGAGGTTCTGCGAGAGCTGCGGCTCTCGTGACGCGACGAAAGGTACGGTTCACTGCGAAGGCTAGAGAGCAGCTTCGTCTCCTCAGGGCATGGTGGGAGGAGAACGCGATGCGGCCCGAGCTTCTGTCGCACGATCTCGAGGTGGCGCTCGGTATGTTGGCGATCGCACCTGGAATTGGCTCGGTCTACCGACCCTCTCCGGTCGTGGGAGTTCGACGTTTCTACCTGAGCCGGCTCACGTCACACCTCTACTACACCTACGATGAACATGAGGTTGTCATTAGGGCTCTCTGGCATTCTCGGCGAGGAACGGGGCCGATCTTCGGTTTGTAGCGCAAGACATTGATTCGACCGGTCCAGCCTGCCTTTACGTTGCCACCTCATCGGCCCGCACCACCCCCGCATAGAACCGACCGCTAGCCTTAACCGTCCGATGCAACGTCGCGAAGTCGACGTGCACGATTCCGAAGCGTTTGGCGTAGCCGAGGCTCCATTCCAGGTTGTCGAGCAGGGACCAGGCGAAATAGCCGCGGACGTCGACGCCTGCTTCGATCGCGCGTTCGACCGCTTTCAGATGCTCCCGCAGGTAGTCGACTCGGAGGGGGTCGTCCACCTTGCCGTCGGTCGCGGTTGGCGGGTCGTAGAACGCGGCGCCGTTTTCGGTGACGTAGAGAGGAATCGGACCGTAACGGTGGGCGAGCCATTGGAGCGTTTCGATGAGGCTTTGCGGATGGACCTCCCAGCCGGTCTCCGTGTACGTCGCGCGCGGCTGATGGACTTTGCTCGCTCCCGTGGGCCAGGCGGTCGGGTCGGCCTGGACGACCGCTCTCGTGTAGTAGTTGAGGCCTAGCCAGTCGAAGGGGATCGGGATCCGGTCGAGATCTGGCTCGGGAAAATCGGGCCAGGCCTCGCCGTAAACCTCTCGCAGCTCCTCGGGGTAGCGGCCGAAGAAGAGCGGATCGAGGTAGTGGCGGTTCATCGCGGCGTCGGCGCGGGCGGTGGCCGCGAGGTCCTCGGGCGAACCGGACGCCGCGTGTTTCGGCTCGATGTTCACCACGATGCCGATCTTTCCCGGTCCGTGGGCGCGGAACGCCTCGACCGCGGTCGCGTGCGCGAGGAGGAGGTGGTGGGCGACGCGCGGCGCTTCGAAGAGATTACGATGGCCGGGGGCGAGCGTGCCGTGGAGATAGCCGCCGTCGGTGATCACCCAGGGCTCGTTGAGCGTCGCCCAGAGCTCGACCTGGTCGCCGAGCGCCTCGAAGCAGATCTTCGCGTAGTCGCCGAACCAAGCGGCCGAATCCCGGTTGAGCCAGCCGCCTCGATCGTCGAGCGCGGCGGGAAGATCCCAGTGGTAGAGCGTGGCCGACGGGGCGATCCCGGCTTCGCGGAGCGCTTCCACCAAGCGGCGGTAGAAGTCGAGCCCTTTCTGATTCACCCGGCCGGTCCCTTCGGGGAGGATGCGCGACCAGGAGATGGAGAAACGGTAGGCGGTGAGCCCCAGCTCGCGCATTAGGGCGACGTCTTCCTTCCATAGGCGATAGTGGTCGCAGGCGACGTCTCCGGTGTCGCCGTTCGCCATCCGGCCTGGGGTATGAGCGAACCGATGCCAGATGCTCGGACCCGCGCCATCGGCGAGCGGAGAGCCTTCGATCTGGTAGGCGGCGGTGGCCGCACCCCACAGGAATTCGCGAGGGAAGCTCACGGGCGTATTTCCTCCTTGACTTGGCCGTAACGCGGCGTTACATTCCCGCAAACTGTAACCGGTTACACGCGTCGCTGTAAACGCTTACCCGAAGCGCTTCGCCCTGAACGCGGTACAACGCCCGAACTCGGAGGCCTTCCGCCATGGAACCGAAGAGCAACCCGAGCATCTCGATCCGAGAGGTGGCGGCGGTGGCACGCGTCTCGGTGGCGACCATCTCCCGGGTACTGAACGACAAAGGGCCGATCCATCCGGACACCCGAAAGCGCGTGCTCGAGGTCGTGGCCGAGCTCGGGTACGTGCCCCACAGCGGCGCCCGTTCGCTCAGCACGCGGCGGACCTCCAGCGTCGGCGTGATCCTACCCGACGTCTATGGCGAGTTCTTCTCCGAGCTGATCCGGGGCATCGACCAAGGGGCCAAACGCGCCGGCTACCACCTGCTCGTCTCCGGCTCGCACAGCGACCCCGTCGAGGTCGACGCCTTGCTGCGAGCGCTCCACGGCCGGGTCGACGGCCTGATCGTCATGGCTTCGATGCCGAATGCCGGGGCAATCCGCATCCCGCACGGCGTCCCCGCCGTGTTCGTCGGCGACTCGCTGGCCCAAGGAGCGCATCGGTCCCTACGCATCGATAACGCCGGCGGCGCCCGGGCGGCGACCGAGCACCTGCTCGACCTCGGACACCGGCGGATCGCGATCATCGCCGGGCCCGACGAGAACTCGGACGCCGAGGCCCGGCTGTCGGGATTCAAAGCCGCGCTCGCCGCGCGCGGTATCGAGCCGGCGCTGATCGTCGGCGGGGATTTTCGCGAGGAATCCGGGAGCGAGGCGGCGCGGCGGATCGCGGCCCTCTCCCCGCGGCCGACCGCGATTTTCGCCGCCAACGACGCGATGGCGATCGGCTGCCTCTCGGCGTTGCGCGAGCTGGGCCTGAGCGTCCCGGACGACGTGGCGCTCGCCGGCTTCGACGACATACCGATCGTCCGCTACGTCACCCCTCCGCTCACCTCCGTGCGAGTTGCGATCGCCGAGCTGGGCGAGCGGGCGATCGAGCGGCTGCTCGAAGAGGTGGACGGACGCGCCGTGGAACCGCGCGAAGAGACGATCCCGGCGACGCTCGTGGTGCGCGCCTCGACCGCCGGTTCGAAACCTTGAAGTAAGGAAACGGAAAGTCAGGACTGAAACTCCAGGAGGAACCGAAGATGAGTGGGATGCACAGCAGGCTCGCTCGGGCGCTCGCGGCGGTCTTCGTCGCCGCGCTCTGCGCGATGGGGGCGAGAGCCCAGGACACGAACGCCTCGATCCGCGGCGCCGTGCTCGATTCGAGCGGGCCCCTCGCGGGTGCCACGGTGGCGGCGGTCGACACGGAGAGCGGATTCCGTTACGAGTCGAAGGCGGGGCCGGACGGCAGCTTCGCGCTCCAAGGCTTGAAGCCCGGCCGGTACGAGATCAAGGTGTCGTCGGACGCCTACGCCGAACAGTCCAAGACCGTGCAGGTGCTGTTGGGCCAGGACGTGGTGGTCGATTTCGTCCTGTCGCCGAGCGAGGTGATCGCCGACGACATCACGGTGGTCGGCGACTCGGTCCAGTTGCTCGTCGAAACGCGGACCTCCGAGGTGGCGACCAGCATCACTCCCGAGCAGATCGAGAAGCTGCCGCAAGGGAGCCGCAACTTCCTCAATTTCGCGGCGCTCGCCCCCGGCGTGCGGTCCACCGACAACCAGGACGACGCGGGGCAGAAGTTCCGCAGCGGCGGCGCCGATTCGCGGCAGGTCAACGTCTTCATCGACGGCCTGTCCTATAAGAACGACGTCCTCTCGGGCGGCGCCTTCGCGCAGGATTCGAGCCGCGGCAATCCGTTCCCGCAGAACGCGGTGCAGGAGTTCCGCGTCCTCACCCAGAACTACAAGGCCGAGTACGAGAAAGCCGCGGCGGCGGTGATCTCGGCGGTCACCAAGTCGGGCGGCAACGAGTATCACGGCGACTTGTTCTACTTCACGCAGGACAAGAGCCTGGTCGCCCAGGACGACTTCGCGAAGGCGCGCGGCGAAAAGAAAGCCGACTACCAGCGCGACCAGGGCGGCCTGTCGTTCGGCGGTCCGATCGTCAAGGACAAGGTTCATTTCTTTCTCTCGTTGGAAACCAACGACCAGGATCGGAACGCGACCGTTTTCCGCGGCCCCGATTTCTCGCGCGCTCCGGCGAACGTGCAGAACCTCCTTGCGCAGCAATCGACCGGCGTGCTCACGGCGCCGTTCGAGTCTCGTCTCTACTTCGGCAAGCTCTCGTGGCAGCCGGGCGCAGGACAGACGATCGACTTCTCGGCGAACGTTCGCGACGAACAAGAGGTCCGCGGCTTCGGCGGCCAGCGCACCCGCGACGGCGCCGAGAGCTTCGAGGTGGGAACCGACGCGTTCGTGATCAAGCACCAGGCGATCCTCGGTAACGCCCTGAACGAGGCGGCGCTCGCGTATCAGAAGCTCCAGTGGAACCCGACCGCGCTCAATCCCGCCACGCCGCACCTGAACTACATCGGCATCTTGGACATCGGCGGCAAGGACGCGACGCAGGACTTCCTGCAGAAGAAGTACGCCATCCGCGACGACCTCTCGCTCCCCACGGCTTGGCACGGCGACCATCTGGTGAAGACCGGCGTCTCGCTGAACCACCAGGACTACGACGTCAACAAGAAGCTCTTCGACAACCCGCTGTTCGAGTTCCGTAGCGACGAGCAGTGGCAGTTCCCGTTCCAGGCGCGGCTCGGGTTCGGCGAGCCGGGGCTTTCCTTCAGCAACAACCAGCTCGGTCTCTATCTCCAGGACGACTGGCGGGTGCGACCGAACCTGACGCTGAACATCGGCGTGCGTTGGGATTACGAGTCGAACATGTTGAACAACGACTTCCGCACCCCGGACGCGGTGGTCAACGCGCTCCAGAGCGCTTGCCGCACTTACGGCCAGCCGGTCGGCGGCAAGTCCACCTGGTGCATCCGCGATTTCTTCGACTTCAACCGCTACACGACCGACGGCAACGATCGCGATCCCTACTACGGGATGGTCCAACCGCGCCTCGGATTCGCGTGGGACGTGCGCGGGGACGCCAAGACCGTCGTGTTCGGCGGTTGGGGCAAGTACTACGACCGCGTGGTCCTGAACGACATCTTCGACGAGGAATACCGCCAGCAGTGGAGCATCTACAGCTTCTGCTTCTCGGCGGACGGCCGTCCGACGCCGAACTGCAGCGTGCCGGCGATCAAATGGCGCCCCGAGTATCAGAGCGCCGAAGGGCTGCGCGGCCTGATCGCGAGCGGCCAGGCGCCCGGTCCGGAAATCTGGCTGGTGGCCAACGACCTCAAGCCCCCCCGCTCCGACCAGTGGAACCTGGGCGTTCGCCAGCAGCTCGGCGCCTGGCTCGCCTCGGCGACCTACGCGGGCGCGCGCGGCTACAACGGCCTGTCCTACTTCTTCGGCGACCTACCACCGGGAACCACCTTCAACGACCGGTTCGGCGGCAACGTCAACATTCCGGGCTATGCCCGGGTGTTCATCACGTCGACCGCTCGTCGCACCTGGTACGACGCTCTTTACCTCACGCTCGACAAGCCGTACACGGCCGGGTCGAAGTGGGCGTTGAACATTGCTTACACCTACGCGAAGGCGTATCAGAACGGCACCGACAACCCGAGCGAGGGACTCGCGTTCGGCGCGTTCGACTACCTCTCTTCGGCCAACTACTACAAGTTCCCAGGGACCAACGACGAGCGTCATCGCCTGGTGGTCTCGGGCACGGTCGCGCTGCCCTGGAGCTTCCGAGCGTCGAGCCTGATCACCTTGGGCTCGGGCGTGCCGTTCACCATCTTCGACGACTCGCGCGATCCGTTCACCGTCCGCTGGAACGAGGGTCGGCCGGCCAAGGACGACTTCATCATCCCGAACGCATGGGCCTACCGGAGCGTCGACCTACGGCTCGAATGGGACGCGCCGGAGATCGCCAATCGCGTGCGGGTCACGTTGGTCGGCGAAGGGTTCAACATCTTCAACTTCGACAACAACAAGGACTTCGAGAACTTCAAGCCGCGGCTGCCGAACGTCAACGCACGTTTCGGCCAACCGAACGGCCAGTTCAACACCCGCCGCTTCCAGATCGGCGCCCGGGTGAGCTTCTAAGGTCGAAAGGGGCGAGGTGACGATCGTGAAATACCGGCTCCTCGCCCCGTTTCTCGCTTTCGCCTTCCTGGGCTGCGGGGGGGCACCCGCCTCCCCGCCGGTCCTGGCTCCCGACGGCGGAGTTGCTACGCCGGAGTCGACCGCGGCTTCCGCGGCCGCGGGATCCACCGAGGCGTTTCTCGACGACGTCTCGCACCGTACCTTCCTCTACTTCTGGGAGCTCGCCGATCCCACCACAGGTCTGATTCCCGATCGCTGGCCTACTCGGTCGTTCGCCTCGGTGGCCGCGACCGGCTTCGGCCTGACCGCCTATCCGGTCGGCGTCGAGCGCGGTTGGGTCTCGCGCCAAGCGGCGCGCGAGCGGACGTTGAAAACGTTGCGTTTCCTCGCCGCCGCGCCCGAAGGGGACGCCCCCGCGGGGATGACCACGTACCATGGCTTCTTCTACCACTTCCTCGATCCCTCGACCGGCCGCCGGTTCGAGCGGGTCGAGCTGTCGACGGTCGACACCGCGCTCCTGATCGCCGGGGTGATGTTCGTCGGCGAGTATTTCGATCGCGACGAGCCGGGGGAGCGCGAGATCCGCACTCTCGCCGAGCGGCTCCACGATCGCGTCGACTGGACCTGGGCGCAGCCGCGGCCGCCGTCGATCGTCCTCGGCTGGCATCCGGAGAGCGGGTTCATCCACTCCGATTGGCGCGGCTACAACGAGGCGATGATCGTCTACCTGCTCGCGCTCGGCTCGACCACCCATCCGGTGGGCGAAGACGCCTGGGGCGAGTGGACCAGCCGCTACAAGGTCGCCGAGTTCGAGGGCGAGCGGTATCTGCAGTTCGCGCCCCTGTTCGGTCACCACTACAGCCACGCTTGGGTCGACTATCGCGGCATCCGCGATCCGGCCGCCGCGGCGATGGGCTTCGACTATTTCGAGAACACGCGCCGCGCGACCCTCGCGCAACGCGCTTGGGCGATCCGCAACCCGCGCGGTTGGAAAGGTCTCTCCGCCGACGTCTGGGGGGTCTCCGCCTGCGACGGACCGGCCGACGTGGAGCTGCCCTACGAGGGCGAGACGCGCCGCTTCTGGACTTACGCCGGTCGCGGGGTCGGCGCCGACTTCGTGCTCGACGACGGAACGATCGCGCCCACGGCGGCGGGAGGCTCCATCCCGTTCGCGCCCGAGGTGGCGATCCCGGCGCTTCGCGCGATGGCCGCGCGCTACGGCGAGCCGCTCTATGGCCGTTATGGCTTCGTCGACGCGTTCAACCCGTCGTGGAGCTATCCGGCCGAGGTGGCCAAGCTCCATCACGGCCGCTACCATCCGGGGGTTGGTTGGTTCGACACCGATTGGCTCGGCATCGACCAGGGACCGATTCTCGCCATGATCGAGAACCATCGCTCCGGCCTGATCTGGAAGACGATGCGGAAGAACCCCCACCTTCGCCGCGGCCTCGCCCGCGCGGGCTTTACCGGCGGCTGGCTCGACGAGGCGCCGTGAGCCGAGACCGGGCTCTGGGAAGGCTCTCTCTCGCGCGGCTTGGCCGCCTCGCTCCGTGGACGCCCCTCGCGCTCCTCGTCCTCTCGAGCGCCGCGTGCGCGGGAGCGGACGATCGCGCCGTCGTCCGCTTCTGGGCGTTCGGCCGCGAAGGAGAAGAGGTCCGCGCGCTGGTGCCGGAGTTCGAACGGCGCAACCCCGATCTGAAGATCCAAGTCGAGCAGGTCCCCTGGACCGCCGCGCACGAGAAGCTGCTCACCGCCTATGTCGGCGACGCGCTGCCGGACGCGGCGCAGATGGGCAACACCTGGATCCCCGAGATGACGGCGCTGTCGGTGCTCGAGCCCTTGGGGAAGCGGATCGCGCGCTCGAAGAGCGTCGATCGAGCCGACTGGTTCGAAGGGGTTTTGCGCTCGAACGACGTGGACGGCGAGACCTGGGGCGTCCCGTGGTACGTCGACACTCGGGTGATCTTCTATCGCACCGATCTGATCTCCGAGGCGCGGGCGCCTTGGCCACCGAAAACCTGGAGCGAGTGGCGGGCCGCGATGGAGAGGCTCCGCGCCCGCTTTCCCGACCGCTACGCGATCCTGCTGCCGATCGACGAGTGGGCGCAGGTGATGTCGCTCGCCCAGGCGCGCGGCGCGCCGCTGCTCAAAGACGGCGGTCGACGCGGTAACTTCGCCGAGCCGCGCTTCCGCGCCGCCCTCGATTTCTACACCGGGATCTTCCGCGATCGGTTGGCGCCGCCGCTCGACCAGTCGGCCGTCGCGAACCTCTATCAGCAGTTCGCGGAGGGGTATTTCGCGATGTTCATCTCCGGCCCTTGGAATCTGGCCGAGATGGCGCGCCGCCTGCCTCCCAAAATGAAGGACCGATGGGCGACGGCGCCGATGCCGGCGCCGGAGGCGGAAGGGACCTATCCCGGCTTCTCGCTCGCCGGGGGAGCGAGCCTCGTGATGTTCCGAGGCGCGAAGCGGGCGGAGGGGGCCTGGCGGTGGATCGAGTACCTGTCCGAGCCGGCCCAGCAGGCGGAGTTCTACCGGCGCGCGGGCGACCTGCCGGCGCGCCGTTCGGCTTGGGCGACGACCGGCCTCGCGGACGATCCGCGCGCCGCGGCGTTCCTCACCCAGCTGTCTCAGGTGGCGCCCTCCCCGAAGGTTCCGGAATGGGAGCAGATCGGCGCCCGGCTCGCGGTCGCGACCGAGCAGGTCGTGCGCGGTGCCAGCGAGCCCGAGCAGGCGCTCGCGGCGCTCGACGCCGACACCGACCGGATCTTGGAAAAGCGGCGTTTCCTGCTCGACCGCGCGGCCGAGCGACGAGGCCCCGCGAAGTGAGCGCACCGCGAACCGCCGGGGGTTCGCGCGCCGAGGCGCGCGCGGCCTGGTGGCTCCTGTCGCCCGCGCTGCTCGCGATCGGTCTCTTCTTCGCCCTGCCACTCGTCGCCGCGCTGTTCCTCTCGCTCACGGACTTCGACCTCTACGGCATCGCCGACCTCGGTACGGTCCGCTTCGTCGGCCTTGGCAACTACACCGATCTTCTGGGCGATCCGCGCTTCTGGCGGGCGGTCCGGAACACCCTGCTCTTCGCGCTCCTCGGGGGGCCGGCGACGATCGCCGCCTCGCTCGTCGGCGCGGTGCTCGTCGACTCGAAGCTCGCCCGAGCGAAGAGCCTGTTCCGCACCCTGTATTTCGCGCCGGTCGTCACCACGCTGGTCGCCGCCGCGGTCGTCTGGCGGGCATTTCTCCATCCGACCTACGGACCGGTCAACCGCATCCTCACCGCGGTCGGCCTTCCGGCGATCGATTGGCTCGGGAATCCGCGCTGGGCGACGCTCGCGATCGTCTCGCTCTCGGTCTGGCGGACCTTCGGCTACTGCCTGGTCATCTTCGTCGCCGGTCTCCAGAGCATCTCGCCTTCGCTCTATGAAGCGGCGCGCCTCGAAGGGGCGGGCGCCTGGCGGATGACGGTGGACATCACCTTGCCGCTCCTCAAGCCGACCACATTCTTCGTCGCCGTGATCACCGGCGTCGGGCTGTTTCAGATCTTCGCCGAGCCGTACGTCATCACCCGGGGCGGGCCGCTCGAGTCGACCACGTCGCTGGCCCTGATGATGTACGAGCAGGGATTCCGCTGGTGGAGCCTCGGGCGCGCGGCCGCGATCGCCTTCCTGCTTTTCGTCCTGATCCTCGCGGCCTCCGGGCTGCAGATGGCGCTGCGGCGGTTCTCCGACGGCTCGCTCGGAGGGCGCTCATGAGCGGCGCGGGGCGGATCGATCCCAAGGTGCGACGCCGGGTCGCGGCGTTCGCGGTCAACGCCCTGCTCCTCCTGCTCGCGGTGGTCACGCTGCTGCCGCTGTTGTGGATGATCTCGGCCTCGCTCATGCCTTCGGGCGAGGCGCTGGCCCTGCCGCTCCGTTGGCTGCCAAGCCGGCCGACCCTCGCGCAGTACGAGACGCTCTTCGCCCGGCTCCACCTCGGTCGGGCGTTCGGCAACAGCCTGATCCTCGCCCTGTCGATCACCGCGGTCTCGCTGTTCTGCAACGCCGCCGCGGGCTACGCGTTCGCGAAGCTCCGCTTCAAAGGGCGCGACCGCCTGTTCGCGTTGCTGCTCGCCACCCTGGTCGTTCCGCCGCAGGTGGGGGTACTGCCGCTCTTCCTCGAGATCAAATCACTCGGCATGGTCAATTCGCGGCTGGGCGTCCTGGTGGCCGGCATCGCCACGGTGTTCGGTATCTTCCTGGTCCGCCAGTTCGCGCTCTCGATCCCCGACGAGCTGCTCGACGCCGCGCGCGTCGACGGCGCCTCGGAAATGCGGATCTTCGTCTCCGTCGTTCTGCCGGCGCTCAAGCCCATCCTGGTGACGCTCGGCGTCTTCACCTTTCTCTCCGCCTGGAACGACTTCATGTGGCCCCTCGTCGTCTTGACCGACGAGGCGAAACAGACGCTTCCGGTGGCGCTCGCGAACCTCTCCGGTGAGCACGTCCAGGACACCGAGCTGATGATGGCCGGCGCCGTGATCACGGTGCTGCCGGTGCTGCTCCTGTTCTTCGCCCTCCAGCGGCATTACGTCGAGGGGATCCTGATGGGGAGCGTGAAGGAATGAACAGAGAGGAGCTCGCCGCGGGTTGGGGCTGGGCGGCCAAGGTCGCCGTCGGTCTTCTCGTTGTCGTTCTCGATCTCGCGCTGGGCGCCTCCCCCGCCCGTGCCTCCGATCTGCTCGACCCCGTCGCCTGGAAATCGCTTCCAGCCGATGGAGTCTCGCTCGCGATCTCGGCGGACCGCGAGCCTTCCGGGGCGCCTGCCCTTCGGCTCGAGTACGACTTTCATGGCCGCGCAGGCTGGGCGGCCGCCCGGCGGGCGTTGGAATTGGAGCTGCCGGAGAGGTGGGAGGTGCGCTTCGACGTGCGCGGCGATGGGCCGTCGAACCACCTGGAAGTCAAGCTCGTGGACGCGCGCGAGAACGTCTATTGGTACGTCTTCCGCAACGTCGCCTGGCCGCACACGGCCGAGCCGTGGCGAGTGCGGGAGCGGCAGGTCTCGTTTGCCTGGGGACCCGATTCCGCATCGCCGCCACCGCTCCGGCGTCTCGCGCAGCTCGAGCTGACCGTCACCGCCGCCTCGGGGGGCAAGGGGACCGTCTGGATTTCCGAACTCGGCGTGGTACCGCGCGAGAAGGCGAGCCCAACCCCGCCGAGGCTCGCCGTAACCGGCCTGCCGACCGACTCGACGGGTGCTCGGCCGGACGTCCTCGACCTCGGAGGGCTCACCGAGGTGGGGGCGCTCAGCATTCGTTGGATTCCGGGGCGCGCTCCCGGCCGTGTCGCGCTCGAGACCTCGGAGGACGGCAAGACCTTCCACCTCGTCCGCGAGGCCGAGCCGCGAGGCGCTCCACGGACCGATTTCTTCCTGCCGGAGACGGAAGCCCGTGTGCTCCGCCTCCTGATGCGCGATCCGGGGCCGGAGGGATTCGGCCTCATCGTCCCGTCCGTCCGGCCTCTTTCGGTAGGCGCCTCGCGCAACGCCTTCGTCTCGATGCTTGCCGCCGAGGCGCCGCGCGGCGCCTATCCGCGCGCCTTTCTCGGCGAGCAGAGCTACTGGACGGTCGTCGGCGTCGACAAAGATCCCGTGGAGATGCTGGTCTCCGAGGATGGCGCCATCGAGATGGCCGAGCGTTACACTCTTGAGCCGTTCGTTCGGCTCGAGTCGAGCTCCGGCGCACCGAGCCGCCTCATCACCTGGGCCGACGCGCGTATCGACCAATCCCTCGCCGAGGGGGACCTGCCGATCCCGACCGTCGCCTGGAGCTTTCCGGCCGAGACCCCGGCGCTTCGGCTCTCGATCACCGCGCTCGCCGCCCCGGTGCAAACCGGCAGCGCGCTCCTCGCTCGGTATCGGCTCGAAAACCGTTCCGACGAGCGCCGCACCGGAACCCTCTACCTCGCGGCCCGACCGTTCCAGGTGAACCCGCCCCAGCAGTTCCTGAACGATCCCGGCGGCACCTCGCGGCTTTCCCACCTTTTCGGAGACGGTCACGCCGTCGAGATCGAAGGAGAGCCTTCCCTCTTCACGTCTCCCTCGGCGAAATTCGGCGCGCTGACCTTCGATGAAGGCAACCCCGTCGAGCGTCTCGCCGACGCCTCCACCACGTTCCCCGCGCGCTCCCAGGTCGTCGACCCCGAAGGCCAAGCGACCGGCCTCCTCGCTTGGCCGTTCGTTCTCGCCCCGGGCGACGCCCTCGAAGTCGTCGCCGCCGGAGGCTCCAACCCGGCGTCTCGCCCCGCCGCAGCCGAGCTCGCGGCCGGCGGACCGCAACGCTTCGCCGCTCTGGAAGCGGAGGTCGCCGCCGCCTGGAGCCGCCGCCTCGGCCGGGTCCGCCTCGACCTGCCGCCGTCGGCGGAGCCGATCGCGCGAACCGTCCGCTCGAGCCTCGCCTGGGTTCTGGTCCATCGGGACGGCCCGGCGTTTCAACCCGGCTCGCGGGCCTACGCCCGCTCGTGGATCCGCGACGGCGCCTTGACGGGGGTAGCGCTCCTGCGGCTCGGCGAGATCGACGCCGTGCGCGAGTTCGTCGACTGGTTCTCTGGCTACGTTTCACCCGACGGCACGGTCTCCTGCTGCGTCGATCGGCGCGGCGCCGACTCGGTGCCGGAGCACGACAGCCACGGCGAGCTGATCCACCTGATCGCCGAGGTTTATCGCTACGGCCGTCACGACCACCCGGTCGAGAATCGAGCTTGGGGTGAGCGGATGCTCCCGTTGGTGGGGAGGGTGGTCGATCACCTGGAAGCGCTCCGCCAATCGCGGCGCACCGAAGCCTGGCGCGGCGCCCAGGATGGACGGAACGGCGTCGCCGCCTACGGCCTGCTTCCCGAATCGATCAGCCACGAGGGGTATTCGGCCAAGGCGGTCCACTCTTACTGGGACGACTTCTTCGCCTATCGCGGGCTCGACGACGCGGTCGACCTGGCGCGCTCGCTGGGACGTCCCGACCTTGCCGCGACCTGGGGAACGCGGCGCGACGAATTCCGGACCGACCTGCTCGCCTCGATCGAAAAGACCCGGGCGCGCGCCGGGATCGCCTACGTTCCCGGTTCGGCCGACCTCGCAGATTTCGACTCGACCGCGACCACGATCGCGCTCGATCCCGCCGGGCTCGAGGGGCGCCTGCCGAAGACGGCACTCGACGCTACGTTCGAAACGTTCTGGCGCGATCTCGCGGCACGCCGCTCCGGCGAGAAGCCTTGGGAGGTCTATACCCCGTACGAGATCCGCCACGTCGGAGCCTTCCTACGGCTCGGGTGGAAGGAGCGGGCGCTTTCCGCCCTCGACTTCTATCTTGGCGATCGGCGCCCTCTCGCTTGGAACCAATGGCCGGAGGTGGTGAGCCGCGACCCGCGCGCCGCGCGGTTCGTCGGCGACCTGCCGCACGGTTGGGTGGCGACCGACTTCGTCCGCTCGGCGCTCGACCTGTTCGCCTACGAGCGGAGGTCGGACGAGGCGCTCGTCCTCGGGGCGGGGATCCCGGCGTCCTGGCTCGATCCGACGCCGGGACGCCCAGGCGGACTCGGCGTGGCCGAGATGCGCACCCCGTGGGGAGCGCTCAGCTACCGCCTCACACGCCAGGGCGAGGCGGTTCGATACGAGATCTCAGGGGAGGGGTTGGAGATCCCGCCGGGAGGGCTCGTCCTCACCTGGCCCCTCGAAGGCCGAACGGGCGAAGCGCGAGTGGACGGCGCGCCGGCGGCGATTGCGGGCGACGGGACCGTGACGGTCCGCCGTGTTCCGACGACGGTGGAGCTGCGGCCCTCGAGGCGTGGGCTGGACGTTGATCGGAAGCCTTGAAGCCGATTGAGGAATCTGGGACGGAGAGGGCATCGAAGATGAGCGCAGGGCACGACCACAACCGCTACGGGCATTTCTCAGCCGACGGTTCCGAATACGTGATCACCGACCCGCGGACGCCGCGTCCCTGGGCGAACGTGATCTCCAATCCGCGCGTTGGGCTCGCGGTGTCGCAGACGGGGAGCGGCTTTTCCTGGATCGACAACTCGCAGCTGGGCGCGATCGTGCGTTGGCAGCAGGATCTCGCCGACGACCGGTCCGGCCGCTTCCTCTACCTGAGCGATCGGGAGGACGGCCGGATCGCCTCGCTCGCCCCCGCCCCGTGCGGCTTCGAGCTCGGCGGCCACGTCTGCCGGCACGGTCTCGGCTATACGACCTTCGAATCGGAGCACGACGGCGTCCGGGCGACCTGGACGCTGTTCGTCGTCCCGGACGAGACGGTCGAAATCTGGCGCGTCTCGCTCGTCGAGCGGCAGGGACGCGCCCGGCGCCTTTCGCTCGTTCCGTTCCTCGAATGGAACTGCGGTACCTCGCCCGCGCCGCGGCGCGAGTTCCAGAAGCTGTTCCTCGAAACCCGCTGGCTGCCGGAGCTGCCGGGAATCGTCGCCGGCAGCCACATGTGGGACGTCGGAAGCTCCCGCTGGGGGCACTGGAACACCTCCTTCCCGTTTTGGAGCGCGTTCGTCTCCGCGCAGCCGATCGCCGCGGCGGAGGGGGACAAGGCGGCGTTCCTCGGAATCGGCGGCGACTGGCGGCGCCCCGTGGCGCTCGAGCCGACGCGGCTCTGGGCCGGGCGGTTCGGCCGGCATTACGACCCGATCGCGGTCCTCCGCGCCGAGATCGACCTGCCCGGTAACGGCCGGTGGGACGGCGGGTTCGTCCTCGCGACCACGGAAGAGGCCGGCTCGGCCGCGGAGCTCGGTCGGCGCTTCGCCCCCACGGAGGCGATGGACGCTTCGTTCGAGCGCGCGGTCTCGCGCTGGCGCGACCTCCTCGCCGGCTTCCGCATCGAAACCCCCGACGCCTCGCTCGACCGGCTGGCGAACAACTGGCTGCGCTACCAGGCGATCTCGGCGCGGCTCTGGGGGCGCGCCGGCTACTACCAGCAGAGCGGAGCGTTCGGATTTCGCGACCAGCTCCAGGACTCGCAGGTCTGGCTCACCATCGAGCCCGCGCGCTGCCGGGCGCAGATCGCTCTCCATTCCGGCCACCAGTTCGCCGACGGATCGGTCGTCCACTGGTGGCACCCGCTCACCGAGCAGGGCCACGTCACCCGGATGACCGACGACCTGCTCTGGCTCGCGTTCGTCACCGCGAACTACGCCAAAGAAGTAGGGGAGCTCGCGCTGCTCGACGACCGCGCGCCGTATCTCGACGAGCCGCGGCCGGGCTCCCTTTCCGAGCACATCGATCGCGCCTTCGCGCGAGTCTTCTCCCGCACCAGCGAGCGCGGACTGCCCTACATCGGCGCGGGCGATTGGAACGACGGTCTTTCCGCCGTGGGTCTGCTGGAAGCGGGGGAGTCGGTTTGGCTCGCCTGGTTCCTCGTCGGTCTGCTCGCCGACTGGGCCGAGATCGCCCGCCGCCGCGGCGAGGCGGGCAAGGCCGAGGACTTCCTCGCGCGCCGCGCCGCCTATCTTTCGGCGATCGAGGAGCACGCCTGGGACGGCGCTTGGTACCGCCGCGCCACGCGCGACGACGGCACCTGGATCGGCAGCGCCGACAACCGGTTCGGCCGGATCTTCCTGAACGCCCAGACCTGGGCGGTCCTGTCAGGCGCCGCCCGGCCCGAGCGAGCCGCCGCGGCCTGGGCCTCCGTGCGCACCCACCTTCTCTGCCCGGGCGTCGGCGCGCTGCTTCTGGCTCCCGCGTGGAGCGAGCCGGACGAGACGGTCGGCTACATCACTCGCTACGCGCCGGGGCTGCGCGAAAACGGCGGCGTGTATACGCACGCGGCAACCTGGGCGATCGCCGCGGCCGCCGCGATGAACGACTGCGAGTCGGTCGAGCGGCTCCTCGCCTGGATCAACCCGTCGCTCCACGAGCCGGACTTCTACTGGGCCGAGCCCTACGTGCTGCCAGGCAACGTCGACGGTCCCGAGAGCCCCTTCCGCGGCCGCGCCGGCTGGACCTGGTACACCGGCTCGGCCGCCTGGCTGCCGCGCGTCGTCGCCGAGAACGTGCTCGGCGTCCCTGTCTGCCCCCCTCCTGGCCGCGCGCCCGGATGCGTCGCCCCTACCGCGGCGCGACCCTGGAGGTCGAGATCGAACGGCAGCCGGGGCTCCGCCTCGGCGAGGCGAACGTCGAGGTCGATGGCCGGTCCCTTCCCGGAGGGGTGCTCGGCAAGGTCGAGGCGGGAAGGACGCTGCAGGTACGGGTGGTCTGCGGCTGAGGCAAAAACCGGAAGAGCTTGAATTAACAAAAAATAAATAGTAAATTTAGAGGATGTGACGAGGTGCGCCATGAGCCTCCGCTTCCTGCTTTGTGGAGCATTGCTTTTTTGCCCGACAGCGAGTCGCGCCGCCTATCCCGCCAGCGAACTCGCCGTGGGGCCCACCCTCCGAATCAGCGATTTACCTTCCGTATGGAGCCGCCTGCGAGAGGGCCTTCCGCAGGCCGATCTGGTTCCTGCGCGTGAAGGTTCGCCCGACGATCTGAAGGAGCTCGTCCAGTGGAACACCTCGGGCACGCCTCCGCTGAAGATCGGCTTCGTCCGAGCCCTTGAAGAGCCGTTGACGCTCTCGGTGAACCCCCGGGACCCGGTGAAGCTCCGGCCGGGAGGTTTCGTGGATTCCCGGTCCGCCGCAGTCTACCTAGCGGCCGCGGTGGACGTTCGGGATTCCTATCGCCTCCGACTGCACCTCGCTCCTCGGAGATATCCGCCTGGGACGAGATTTTGGGTCTTCGGAACAGAGGATTATGACGTCACCGCCTTTGGGCTTGAACTTCAAGAGAGGGAGGGCGATCTTTGGACTCCAAGTGTGGCGGGTCCGGTTGCGCATCTCTTGGTTCAGGTTCCCGTTCCGGATGGCGCCGCCGGGGCTTCTTACGCCCTCACGGTGGATTCCGTGCTCGAGATCTTCGATCTCTCGAGCCTGGGAAACACGGCGTGTCCTGTCGAGGCATGCCTAGTGGACGCCGCTTGCGCTCACCCGGTGCATTACGACGATGGGGTCGACCAGTATCTCCTCTACCGCAACATCGAATCCGAGAAGAAGGCGGTCGCGAGAGTCGACCTGATCGCCGGCGCCGGAGCCTGGTCTTGTACCGGCACGCTGGTCGCCGACGCGGTACCCGGAACCAAGATTCCCTACCTGCTTACTGCCAGCCACTGCCTGGGAGCGAGCTCCACTCTGACCGGTCTCGAGTCCTACTTCGATTACATTCCCGCAACCTGCAACGGTGCGACACCTCCTCTGTCCCAGCTTCATCGCGTCAACGGCGGCCGCGTTCTCGAGCGGATGCCGGAGGTGGACCTTCTCTTTCTCCGCCTCCAACGACTCCCGCCGGGCCGCACGTTCCTTGATTGGGCCGGGGTAGATCCTCCTGATTTCTCGCCTCCTCCGGCGAACCTCCTTCACCATAGGCTCTCGCATCCGTGTGCTTTGCCGATGAAGTTCACGGTCGCGATCTCCGCCGGCCTTCGGTCGTGTGCCGACGCGGGGTATCCGAGCTATGTGTTCAGTTATTTTGACGACATTCCGATGCCGGGCACGACCTTTCCCCGCGGGGCGACCTGGAATGGAAGCTCGGGATCCGCGTTGCTATCGGATGGAGGTGTAATCCAAGGCCAACTTCGAGGTCACTGCGGACCAACTTCGGTGGCCGACTGCCCCGGGTTGGCGCAGAGCAAGCAGGTCGACGGTCGATTCGGCGGAGGTCTCAGCCGGCTTCGGAAATACCTCGAGCCCACGAGGGTTCCCCGATCGGCCTCCAGTCTAACCATTCGAAGATTCGACCAAGCTCAGTTCTATCTAGCCTGGCGGAAGAGTCCGACGAGTCCACCGCCCGCCTACGTCATCGAGATCAAAAAGGACGCCGAAGACTTCAAGGAGTACCAGGATCGAGGAAAGCTCGATTTTGCTTTTTTCCTTCCGCCGGGGCCAGGTACCTACAGCTTCCGAGTGCTGGCGAGAGGAGGCGCGGGGTTCTCGTTCCCTTCGAACGTCGTGAAGATCACGGTTCGTTAGCTGTTCGCTACGAGTGAACCGCGAAACCGACTGGCGCCCGAAGTTCCCTTACGTCCGCTCCTCCCAAACCTTCGCGAGCTCAACGATCACCTCGACCGCTTTCTCCATGTCCTGGACCGAGACCCACTCGAACCGGGAGTGGAAACTCTGCTCGCCCGCGAAGACGTTCGGCGTGGGGAGACCCATGAAGGAGAGCTTGGAGCCGTCGGTGCCGCCGCGGATCGGCTGGGTGTGCGGCTCCATGCCCGCGCGGCGGATCGCCTCGCGCGCGTTCTCGACCACCTGCGGGTGGTGGTCCAGCACCTCGCGCATGTTGCGATAGCTCTCGTCCACTTTGGACTCGAACGAGGCGCCGGGCCAGTCCGCAACGGTCTCCTCGGCGAGCTTCGCGAGCCAGGCTTCCTTTTCGCCGAGGCCGGGGGTCTTGAAGTCGCGGATCAGCAGTTTCACCGCCGTCTGGTCAACGCTCGGGACGACCACGTACGGATGGACGTACCCCTCATAATCCTCGGTCGTCTCGGGGGCGAGGCCGTCCTTGGGAAGACGGTGGATGAAGTCGGCGGCGACCTTGATCGAGTTGACCATCACACCCTTGGCGAATCCGGGGTGGGTGTTCCGCCCCTTGAACGTGATCGTCATCGCGTCGGCCGAAAAGCTTTCGTACTCGAGCTCGCCGCGCCGCCCGCCGTCCATCGTGTAGGCGCAGAGCGCGCCGAACTTCTGGACGTCGAGGTATTTCGTACCGTTGCCCACCTCTTCGTCCGGTGTGAAGCCGACCCGAATCGGTCCGTGGGGAATCTCGGGGTGCGCGAGCAAGAATTCCGCCGCCGCCATGATCTCGGCGACGCCCGATTTGTTGTCGGCGCCGAGCAGCGTCGTGCCCGAGGCGGTGATCAGATCGTCGCCGATCCGCTCGAGCAGGTATGGCAGTTCCGACGGGCGGAGCACGGCGGAGGGATCGTCGGGCAGGACGATGTCGCCCCCCTGGTAGTTGCGATGGATGATCGGCTTGACCCCCGCGCCGCTCATCTCCGGGGAGGTGTCGACGTGGGCGATGAAGCCGATCGTCGGCACGCCCGCCTTCTGCGTCGTCGCCGGGATCGTCGCCATCACGTAGCCGTGCTCGTCGATCGCCGCGTCGGAGAGCCCCAGGGTGCGAAGCTCGTCCACGAGCTGGCGCAAGAGGTCGAGCTGCTTGAGCGTGCTCGGGTAGGTATCCGAATTCTCGCAGGACTGGGTGTCGTAGGTCACATAGCGCAGGAAGCGCTCGACGACAGAGGACTGTGGCATGAGGGAATCTCCTGACCTTCGAGCGGTCCGAGGCTTGTCGGCGTGGAGCCGAGGCTAGGTTAGTCGAACCCGCTCACCGCTCGCAACCGCGTAACGAATCGGATGGGCCTGCGGCCCAACCTGGGAAACCGGCATATTCCTGAGGACATCCCATGCGTAAGAGATCGGGCAGATTGCGGCGCCTGTGCGCGTTCGTAGCCCTGGTCTTCTGCTCGGCGGGCGCGCGAGCGGCAGGCTATGGCGTGACTTTCACGGCGACCCCTCCCTCGGCGGTCACCGTCGGCCAGGTGTTGGCCCTCGATGTCGTGATCCAGAACACCGGCGACAACCCTTGGACGCGTGACGACTGCGCGGCGGACACCAAGTTCAATCTCTTCTATCACTGGTCGCTGAACGGCGTGAGCGAAGGGCCCAACCTCGAAGGACAGCGCACGCCGGTGCCGAAGACGATGAAGAAAGGGGATTCGGCGAAGGTCTCGATGGTCATCCAAGCACCGGACGAGGCGGGCGACTACGTCCTCACCCTCGACATGGTGCAGGAGGGGGTCACCTGGTTTTCGACGGTCGACAAGGCGAATCTCGGCGGCCCCTTCTCCGTCAAGGTGAAGGACGCTCCGGCGGTGGGCTCGATCTCCGGCATCGTCCCGTGGTATCCGCTGGCGACTCCGACCTCGCTCGAAAAGATCTTCGTCCTGCGCGAGGGAAACTGCTCGATCGAGCTCGATTTCGGCGACGGGACGAAGGCGACGCTTTCGCCGACGGAAGCCGGGATCCTCCATTCCTACCCCAAAGGTAAGTTCCCGTTGAAGGCGACCGGCTGCGGCGGCACGGTGACCAGCCAGATCGAGGTAGCAGATACAGCCTGCCCCTTCTTCCTCCCCCTGTTCAAAGTCTGCGAGAAAATCTTCGACTGTTGTGACGTAAACCCCGGCATCTGCGCCGCGATCATCGAACTCGTCAACACCGGGCCGCCGAAAATCGTGAGCGTCGACTATGTCGGAGGGGTCGCCCCGGGCGATTGGCTGGTCATCGATGGCAAGGACTTCGTCTTCGCCGGTTCCGGGAAGGGAAAGTTGGAATTCCTGCTCAAGAATCCGACGGGTGGGGAGCTGCTGATTCCCTTGGAGATCGGCCCCTCTTCGGGCGCTTGGACGAAGGAGTTCATCCTCGCCCGAATCCCCCTCGACGCGTCGGGTGCCATGGCGCAGACGGGGTTCTTCCGGGCGACTCGAGCGGACGGCAAGCAGAGCAACCTCTATCCGGTGGTCTTTTCGCCCGCGATCGACTTTCAGACGTTGCCACCCTCCGCGGTTTCGGCGTCGTGCGCGAACGAAGTCTCATGCAACTGGTGCAATGACAAGATCGACGGATGCGAGTTCTCCGGCGCGCCGACGACCTCGATCGAGGGGTGGCACCAATCGATTCCGATCTTGGGCTTTTTCGGCATCTGCGCCCTGGGCGGCGGCAGCGGAACCGACCACTACACGGCGAGCCTCGCGAACGGCTGGAAGCTCGCGGCGGTCGGCGTCCACCAGCCCTACGGCTCCGGCCAGATCACCGGAACCCCCGGCTTCACGCTGGGAGCGAGCGCCATCTCGGGCGACGTCTCCTGGCACGTCGACGGTTGCAAGACGATCGATTACACCGTCGAGCTGGTGATCGAAGGGCCGCGCGGAGTGCCGTTCCAATGAGCGCCAGATCGATGGACGCTTCGCCCTGCCATCCGCCCCGAACGCTGGGCCGACTGGAGAACGCCATGGACCGCAACACCCGGAAACGCCGCATCGTACGGTCGCTGCTCCCGCTGGGGCTCGCCGCCAGCTTCCTTCTCGTTACTCCGGCTGGTCGCGCCGATTCCCGCCCGGTCGTGCTCGATCGCCTCCCAGAAAAGGAGGCGATTCGCCGGGTCGAGCGGGCCGCTCCCACCGACGTCTTCATCGTTCGGGGCCGCAAGGTCACGGCTCGTTCGCTCCAGGATGCGCTCGTCCCGGCCCGCCGCCGAGCGACCGCCGACGCGCGTCGTGCCGCCGAAGCCTCCCGGGCTGCCCGCTACGATGATCTCGAAATCGCCCGTCTGCGCGCCGGTCTCGCCGCCCAAGCGCTCTCCGTCGAACGAAAAGAGCGCTTCGACCGGCTTGCGGCCGAGCGGCGCCGCACCCTCCCTCCCGACTCACCGGAAATCCGCCGCCTTAGCGAAGAGGCCGCCCGGCTCGCTGGAGCCTGGATCTTCGCGAGCCCGGAGGAACGCCGAAGCCTCGAAGAGCGCAGCCGCCGCGTCGTCGAAGAGCTGCGGCGCCTGGGGGTGGAGGTGAATCGCTGAGACCCGGCGAGTAGCATTTCTCTCTCGTTCCGTGAAGCCCGGGAGTGTGATCTCAGAGGCTCCGTCCGCCGAACGGCCGTGTGACCGGCCCGCCGGCTCACTCGCCGTCGAGCATTCCTTTGTAGAGACCGAACAAGATCAGCCCACCGAAGCCGATGAAGAACAAGCCAGGGACCCACGGTCCCAGCCACTCACAGAGCTTCGCGAGCCCGTCTCCCGCGGCCTTGTATTGACCCGCTCCGATCTTCAGGTCGGAGCAGGGCTCGACCCGGGTGACGAGCAAACCGCCGTCGACGATCATCCAGAGGCCGATCAGAAGGAGAATGATCTTGGTGATTCGTCGCGACCGCGGAGTCAAGGGAGGCGTGGGTGGTGTGGGCGGTTCCTTGAGCCACCGAGAGCCCTTGAACAGGAAGACGATGCAGGCCGCCCCGAGCAGGATCCACGGCGCCGCAGCGGCGATCGACCCGAACCGCTCGCACGCGTCGCGCCCGAGCACCCCCGGAAACTGACGGCAGTCGTCCATCCCTGCGAGCTCGAGGCCGATGAAGAGCGCCCCGCAGCCGACCATGGAGAGGAAGACGATGAGAAACGCGCTCCGGGCGCGGAGCCAACCTTCGCGGAACGAGGGCATTTGGGTTCTCTCGTAAGTCTTTCGAGGCACCATTCCTAGCACGTTCCATCGCGGGGCGTCACGCTGCAATTTCTCCTCCCCTCGCACCGGTTAAGGCCCCTCAGGACGAAACAAACCTTCCGCGGGAGATCGTGATGAGCACGGGTTGGGGACCCATTCGGCCGGACATCTTGAATCGCATCGGCAAGACGTCCGTGGTGGCCTTGCGTCGTGTGGTGCCGGCCAGCGGTCCGCGCATCCTCTTAAAGCTCGAAGACGAGAATCCAACCGGCAGCATGAAGGACCGGATGGCGCTCGCGATGATCGAGGCGGCGGAGGCGGACGGGCGTCTCCGGCCGGGGGGCTCGGTGGTCGAATACACCGCTGGAAGCACCGGGGTTTCACTCGCGATGATCTGCGCGGTCAAGGGATACACGCTCCACATCGTGACCTCCGACGCGTTCGCCGGGGAGAAGCTCGACCACATGAGGCGGTTCGGCGCGAAACTTCAGGTATTGGAGAGCGAGAGCGGCGGGATGACCGAGAGGCTCACGCGCGACATGGTCGAGGCGGCGCGGCGGATCACCGAGGAGACGGAGGGCTTCTGGACGAACCAGCTGAGCAACGCAGACCAGCTCCGCGCTTACGACGAGATGGCCGAGGAGATCTGGGCGCAGACCGGCGGGGAGATCGACGCCTACGTGCAGAGCGTCGGCACCGCGGCCTCGCTGCGGGGGACGGCGGAAGGGTTGCGGCGCCACCGGGAAGGGCTTCGCGTCGTCGCCGTCGAGCCCGCCGAGTCGGCCGTCCTTTCGGGCAAGCCGCCGGGCGCGCACAAGATCGACGGCATCGGCGCCGGGTTCGTGGTGCCGCTCTGGCGCGAGGGCGTCGCCGATCGAATCGAACCGGTCTCGACCGAAGATGCGGTCGAGATGACCCGCCGCCTCGCGCGCGAGGAAGGGATTTTCGCCGGAACCTCGACGGGCGCGAACGTCGTCGCCGCCCTGAGGGTCGCCGAGGATCTCGGCCCGGGGGCGACGATCGTCACGCTGATGTGCGACACCGGGATGAAATATCTTCGGGGCCATGCGTGAAGCTCCCAGCGGCCGAGAGCGGATCGCGCGGACCACTGCGCCGACGTCCGCGCCGCCCTCGGCTCCTGGGAAGCCCGCCCGCCGCGATCTTTGCGCGAGCCTTCTGGTAGGTCTCCTCTGCTTCGGCATCTACAACGCCAACGGACGATCGATCGGGGCGGGCGACACCTATCCGGCGCGGTATCTGCCGTTCGCGATCTGGCGGTACCACACGCTCGCGCTCGATCCGATCGCGCCGATCGTCGCGCAGGGGCGGGGCAGCACGGCGTTCTGGATGGTGGCGGTTCCGGGCGGACCCACGCTGTCGCTCTATCCGGTAGTGCAGCCGATGCTACTCGCCCCGCTCTACCTTCCCGCGGTCGCGTACCTACACCTCAAAGGCTGGACGGACGCGCGGCTGGACCACGTGGCGCGGGTGATGGAAAAGCTCGCGGCATCGCTCGTCGCGGCGCTGTCCGCGGCGTTCCTCTTTCTTCTTCTGCGGCGGCGGGTCACGACGGAAATCGCTCTTGCGCTCACGTGCGCGTACGCATTCGGCACCACGACCTGGATGATCTCGAGCCAGGCGCTCTGGCAGCACGGGCTGGCCGAGCTGCTGGGTGTCGGCGCCCTCTTCCTCCTGACCGCTCCGTCGAGCCCATGGCGGACCGTGGCGGTCGGGTTCCTGCTGGGGCTCCTCGCCGGGAACCGGCCTCCCGACGCGATTATCGCGGCCGCTCTGGGAGCGTACGCTCTCGTCTGGGCCGGCCGCCGGTGGCCGTGGCTGGCGGCGGCCGCTGCCCTTCCCGTCGGGCTGGTGCTGTTCTATAACCTCCGTATGGCCGGTAATTTCGCGGGTGCTTACGGACGGATGGGGCGTGCCGCTTTCTTCGACCACGATCTCCTCTCCGGTCTCGGCGGCTTACTGTTCAGCCCGGGGCGAGGGCTGTTCGTGTTCTCCCCGTTCCTGCTGCTCCTCGCCTGGGTCTGGAGGTATCCGCCGATGGAGCGCGGGCTCGGCTGGGCGATCGGGATCGCGGCCGTGCTCCAGCTCCTGATGTACGCGAAGACCGATTGGCGGAACGGCATCTACTGGGGACCGCGCTATATGACCGACCTGCTGCCGCTGCTCGTCTGGATGCTTGCGCCGGTCGTCGCGTCGTTCCGAACGCTGGGCCGCGGCGTGTTCGGCCTCGGGGTCGGCGCTGCCGTGGGGCTTCAAGGGATCGGTGCGTTCTGGTTCGTGAGCGCGATCGACGGTCCGGTGGCCTCCGCCGCTTCCGCGTGGACTTGGCGGAACGCCCCGTACGCCGCCGCTTTGCGCCACGGGCCGGCGCCGACGGATCTTGGGATCGAGATGCAAGGGAGCTTCGACTCCCTCGAGGTCGACGGCCTTCCGGTTTCCACCATAGAGGTGGGCGAGCCCGTGGTCGCCGTCGGCTGGGCGCTCGCCGGTCGCGCGACGGCGGACCGGGTGGCGGTCTCGATCGACGGCCACCGCACGGTGGCTTCCCGCCTGTTCTACGACCGCCAGGACGTGCGCGAGGCGGTCGGCGAGACGGCGTCCGCGGGTTGGCGCATCCCTCTCCGGACGGGCGACCTCGTACCCGGTGAGCACCGCCTCACGGCCTTCGCCTGGGCGACCGAGAGGGGGGAGGGGAGGTACCTCGGCGAGCGGACAGTGGTTGTGAAGGAGGCTGACGCCTCGCGCGCCCCAGGGGGAAGTGCTCCCGGAGGCGTCGACCTCGATGCGGCGGCGAAGGCGGCCGCTGGGCGCATCCGAGAGCATCAGCAAGGGCCCGGCTCCTGGCTCACCAGCTACACCAGCGAGACGCGCTACGAGACGCCGCGTCCGGAGATGAACACGTTCACTACCTCGCTGCTGGTGGAATTGCTCGAACCGGTCGCCGCGCGAGCGGGCCTCGAATCCAACCTGGATCGCGCGCGAGCGCACCTGACCGCCCAGATCGAGGCGGACGGCCTGGTGCGTTACCACGGCCTGCCGGACGGTCCCGGGATCGGTACACTCGGATGTTCGATCACTCCCGACAGCGACGATACGGCGCTCGTCTGGCGGCTCGCTCCCGCCCGCGACCGCCGGCGGCTCGAAACCGCGCTTGCGACCCTGGAGGAGTACCGCACGTCCGAGGGGCTCTACCGAACCTGGCTCGCGCCGCGAGAGAGATACCAGTGCCTCGATCCTGGAAGCGACCCGAATCCAGCCGACGTCGCGATCCAGATGCACTTGATGCTGCTGTTCGCCAAGGAACGGCCGGCGGCGGCACGGGCGCTCTGCGCGGCGCTCCGGCCGGCGATCGATCAGGATCGAATCTGGGTCTATTACGGTAAGGCTCCGCTCGTTCCGACCTTGCGCCAGGCGGACCTCGAGCGCGTCGGCTGCAACATCGAGCTGCCGTCGGCGAGGGTGCGGTCGACCGTGGCGGGACAGGAGGTCTGGACGACCGTCGCCCAACGCCTCGGAGGCGCGCAGGAAAAGAAATCCCAGGGCCTCAGGTCGGATGCCGAATCGGTGCTCAGCCGGCTCGCCGCCGACGATTTCGCAATATTGAGGAAGGATCCGCCGCTGCTCTATCACAACGACCTGTCGGCCACCGTGTCCCGCTTTTATTGGTCGGAGGACGTCGGGTACGCCCTCTGGTTGAGGATTTTCGATGAGTTTTCGCACGCTCGCCGCCCCGGCCTCCGCTAGAGCCTCGGCGGCGCGTTATCTCTCCTGCCTTCGGTTGCCGGAGATCCTCGTCCTCCAGGGCTCGCCGCTGCTCGGCGCCGTGCTCGTTCTAGGGCGCGCGACGGAAGCCCATCTCGAATCGCTCGTCCTGCTCCTCGTCGCCAACTTCCTGCTGGTGGCGCACGTGTTCCTGCTCAACGATTGGGCCGGGGAGACCAAGGACCTCGTTGATCCCCACAAAGCCTCGGCGGTTTTCACTGCCCGTGGCGTCGCCTCGAACGAGATCGGCCTGCTGGCCCTAGTTGCCCTGACTCTGAGCCTCGTGTTGATGAGCCGCCTGGGGGCGCTCCCGCTCGGCCTCGCCGCGGGCATTGCCGCGCTGAGCGCGTTCTACTCCCTGCCTCGTCTGGATTGGAAGGGCAAGCCCTTCTTCTCCTCGGCGGCTCACCTGGCGGGGGGCACCCTCCATTTCCTGCTCGGAGCTTCGCTGGCGGGAAGTTTGGACCTCCGCGGCCTCGCTGTGGGCGCCTTCTTCGGAATCACCTTTGCTGCCGGCCATCTGACCCAGGAGGTCCGCGACCATGAGGGCGACGTGCTGAACGGAGTCCGGACGCATGCCGCCCGCTTCGGGCCGCGTCGCACCTTTGGGGCGAGCCTGGCGCTCTTCGCGGTGGCCTATGCGCTGCTGCCCGTCCTCGCGTTCAGCGGCTTTCTTCCTCTGCCGCTGGCGGCGCTCGCCGCGCTCTCTCCGCTGCACTTGCGCTGGGCCCATCGGGCCCAGCGGGAGGGCCTCGGCTACGCGAGCATCCACCGTTTGCAGACGCGCTATCGCGCGCTCTATGCCGTCATCGGCTGCGCGATGCTGATCGCTTTTTGGCGGTCTTGAGCGGTCCGGTCGCTGCCGGTGGGGGCGGCTGGGGATCTTCGTGTCGG
>JBGAGQ010000042.1:0-53439 GCA_044226625.1 Thermoanaerobaculia bacterium | reverse complement strand
ACCAGATCGGTCCAATCGCCATAGCTGTTGGTGAAACCCCACGCGACGTGGCCGTTCGAGCCGACCGCGACCATCGGCGTACCGGGCAGAGTGACCCCTGTCGTCTTTCGCCCGGCGCCGGAGGCATCGTTCCAGATCAGCGAAGCGCGGTACCAGGTGTTCGGCACCGAGATCCCGAGGTGCATGTCGTTGGCGAGCAGGCCGCGCCCGTCCGCGGTGTGGGCACCGGCGAGCGCCCAGTTGTTGCTGCCGACGGCCTGGCGATCAGCCGCGGAAAGCTCGCCGAAGGGAGGGGCGACGGGCGGATTGAAGGAGGCGGCCTTCGCCGCGGGGGGCGGCGCTTCGTGGGAGAGGTCGAAGACCTCGGGACCGGGCATCGGCGGCGGCAGGATCGCCTCCCCTTCGATCGGCGCATCCCACTCGGTGCCGTTGGCGGTGAGATAGGCGACCATCTGGGGCGGCAGCAGATCGCGCATCAGCCCGCGGTCGGAATCGCGCCGGTCCTTCGCGTCGTTGAGCTCGAAGAACATCGCGTAGATCACGAGCAGCGAGTCTTCCGGCTTCCACGGCGCCGGCTTCTGTTGAATCGCGAGATATTCGGGCGGCCGCGCACCGAGGCTTTGCAGGCCGGCGTTCACCCCTTGGGCGTACGCTTCGAGGATCTGGCGCTGGTCGGCCGGAAGGCTCTTCAAGCGGCTTTCGGCGCGACTCCGGAAGCGGTGCAGGCGGTGCTGTTTGTCAATCTCGATCGCCGCCGGGCCGAATAGCTCGGAGAGCTCGCCCGCCCCCTGGCGGCGCATCAGATCCATTTGGAAGAGGCGATCTTGGGCATGCAGGAATCCAAGGCCCCGCGCGACGTCGGTGCGATTCGCGGCCCGGACCGTAGGAACGCCGAGCGCGTCACGCTCGACCTCCACCGACGCCGAAAGCCCTGGCACGCTCGCCCGTCCGTCGAGCTGCGGCAAGCTCGCGGTCATCTGGATCCAGAACCAGAGGCCGAAGGCGATCGCGAGAAGCAGCACGATGCCCAGCGTCCCGGCGACGATCAGGAGCACTCGGCGAAGGTGCCCTCGCACGCGGCGACGGGACGGGGGCGGAGCGGTCGGGGTCGCTGGAATCATCGCGATCATCCTCGATCCCTTGGAGGGAGAAGGTTGGCGGTCGGGTGCGAAATCGGGCTCGGCGGTCGAAACGGGAGATGTTCTGAGTGAGAACTGTATCGCGACCTACACTTACGCGGCGGGAAGCCGGAGGTTGCCCGCCGATGGCTTCGACCGATCGCGACCGATCGCGACCGATTGCGACCGATTGCGACCGATTGGTGGGGACCTTCGCTCGCCGGATAGACTCCGCGGCCGTGAACGACTCCGGTTTTCCCAACCTCCGCGATTTCCTCGACCAGCTGCGTCGGAACGGCGATCTCGCCGTGGTCGAAGCGCAGGTCGATGCGCGCCTGGAGGTACCGGAGATCCATCGCCGTGCGATCGCGGCGGGCGGTCCGGCGCTCCTGTTTACGAACGTTCGGGGAGCGGACTTTCCTCTGGTCACGAACCTGTTCGGGACGCCGCAACGGGCCGAGCTGGCGTTCGGCGAGCGCCCGTTCCGGCTGATTCGGCGTCTGGTTTCGCTCGCGCAGGAGATCCTTCCCCCAACCCCCGCGAAGCTCTGGGGCGCCCGGGACGTAGCCGGGGAGGCGCTGCGGATCGGCTTGAAGGCGCGCCGCTCGGGGCCCGTGACGGAGGTCGTGTCGAACGGCGTCCGGCTCGACCGCCTCCCCGTCCTCACCACCTGGCCGGAGGACGGCGGCCCGTTCGTCACCTTGCCGCTCGTCTACACCGAACATCCGGACGGCCATGGCCACAACCTCGGGATGTACCGGCTCCACGTCCACGACGCGCGGACGACCGGGATGCACTGGCAGATCGGCAAGGGTGGCGGTTTCCACTACGCCGTCGCCGAGGCGCGAGGCGAGGCGCTCCCGGTGACCGTCTTCCTCGGCGGCCCGCCCGCGTTGATCCTCTCCGCGATCGCGCCGCTCCCGGAGAACGTTCCCGAGCTGATGCTCGCCTCCCTGATCGCCGGTCGCCGGCTCGACCGGGTGCCGGGAATCGGCCCCCATCCGCTGATCGCCGAAGCGGAATTCGCCTTGATCGGCAAGGTGCCGCCGCGGGTGCGCCGGCCGGAGGGGCCGTTCGGCGACCACTACGGCTACTACTCGCTCCAGCACGACTACCCGGTCTTCGAGGTGGAGAAGATCGCCCACCGGAAAGACGCGATCTACCCCGCGACCGTCGTCGGCAAGCCACGCCAGGAAGACTTCTTCCTCGGCGATCTCCTGCAGGAGCTTCTCTCGCCGCTCTTCCCGCTCGTGATGCCCGGCGTGCTCGACCTCTGGTCGTACGGCGAGACCGGCTACCACTCGCTCGCCGGAGCCGTGGTCCGCGAGCGTTACCGGCGCGAAGCGATGGCCTCGGCGTTCCGCATCCTGGGCGAAGGGCAGCTCTCGCTCACCAAGTTCCTGCTCGTCGTCGACCGGCCCGTCGACCTCAAGGACTTCCGCGCGACGCTCGTCCACCTGCTCGAGCGAACTCGACCGGAGACCGACCTCTACGTCTTCTCGAACCTCTCGATGGACACGCTCGACTATTCCGGACCGAAGGTGAACGAGGGCTCGAAAGGCGTTTGGCTCGGGCTCGGCGACCCGGTGCGCGATCTGCCGCGCGAGTTCCGCGCCGCCGACCTGCCGATCGGCTGCGGCGAGGTCCTCGTCTACTGCCCCGGCTGTCTCGTGGTCGGCGCGCCGTCCTACCACTCCGAGCCCGGTGCCGCGGCCCGTTTCGCCGCCCACCCGGCGTTTGCCGAATGGCCCCTCGTGGTCCTCACCGACGAGGCCCGCCGGGCGGCGGCAAGCGCGATGAACTTCCTCTGGACCACCTTCACCCGCTTCGAGCCCGCGGCCGACCTCCACGCCGCCTCGACCGACGTCGTCCGGCATCACCTCTCGTACAAACCGCCGGTTACCATCGACGCCCGGATGAAGCCTTGGTATCCGAAGGAGCTTTTCGCCGACGAGGCGACCGCCTCGACCGTCACACACCGCTGGCGGGAGTACTTCCCCGACGGCAAGGTCGAGATGGGGGATTCCGGGCGGGGGCACTTGGAACCAGCGTAGGCCGGATTCCATCGCTCTAATCGTTCAATTCCGCTCAGCTTGTCGGGTCGGTCCACCGTAGGCCGGGAAAACTTGAGAAATCGGAGTCATTCGAAAAGAGTTCGGCTCCATTTTCGATGGCTAGAGCGGCGAGGTGGGCATCGGTCGTCAGATTTCCCGCCGTTCCCGCGTGGCCCAGCAAGCTTTCAAGGATGCCAAGGTGGCGGCTGCCAGGATGCAAGATCGTAGTCTGCGGCCGGTCTAGCCAGGAACGGATGTGGCCGAGAGCCTCGGTGGGAGTCATCGGCGCCAGAAGCACTCGACGGCTCGTCATGATCCGAAGGAAGCCGAGTAGCACGACCCACGGCAGCGCAACCGGCCGAGATTCCTCGGACAGGCAAGCCTCCCACCAGGCCTTGGCCTTCAAGTGTCCCGGTGCTTGCTTGTTGTAAGCGAAGATGAGCAGGTTGAGATCAGGAAGGATCATTTCTTCGCCGTCGCTTCCGCCAGTTCGCGCCGAAAATCCTCAATCTCCTGGTCGTCATTGAGTTGGTTGAGGCGGAAAACGTCGATTCCTGGCTGGAAGCCGCGATCGCTCGCCTTAACTTCAAATCGCGGAAGAGGCGAGGCCGGCTTGTCCACGATCCGCAGTCCCCGGCGCAGCGCGGAATTGACAACCGACTTAAAGCTCTCGCCGCTCTTGCGGGAAGCTTCGTGGAGCTCCTGGGCAAGATCGTCGTCGAGTGTCAGGGTTGTCCTCATGAAGGCATCATGATGCCTCGGTCGAACAGCGTCAAGAGATTTCGCCGGTGCTTGGGGCTGGCGTCGACGCCGTTGCCGCGCAAACACCGATAAACTTCCCCTCGGAATTCGCGACAAAACAGGGAGGTTCGTTGGCGGAGCGCACGCTCGGAAAAGGGCTCGATTCTCGCGGTTCGATCGGATTCGATCCGAGAGCCTCGGCGGGGCTGTTCGTCGGGGTGTCGGCCTTCGAAGACGAACGGATCGCCGAGGTCCCTTTCGCGGTCGACGACGCGGTCGATCTCGCCCACCTGTTCGTTCTCGAGCTTTCGCTCATCGCCCCCGAGCGGACCGTCCTGCTGCTTTCCGGCGAGCCGAAGAAGGAAGAGAGCGCGCGGCGGCTCCTGGCCCTGCGCGAGAGCGGTGCGCTCCTCTCGACCGCGCGGCAGCGCGACGTCTACCGCCATGTCTCCGAGGCGGTCGAGAGCGTCCGAGCGGCGGGCGGCCTCGCGCTTCTGTCGGTTGCGACCCATGGGGTGACGGATGCAGGTGGCGACTTTCTCGTCGCGGCGGATTCGCTGGCCGATCGTAAGCTGCGCACCGGGGTCGCCGTCTCCGAGGTGTTCGAAGAGGCATCGCGCGCCGGGCGTGGCCTCGTGCTGCTCGACGCCTGCCGGGAACAGGTCTTCCGGGCGCGCTGCGACGGGACGGGCGCAGCGATGGGTAAGGGCTTCGCCGAAGCGATCGCCAGCGCGCGCGGACTGGTGGTCCTGTCGGGCGCTACGCTCGGCGGTTTCGCCTACGACGACCCGAAGCGTAGGAACGGCGTCTTCACCGCCGCCGTCCTCGACGGCCTCCGCGGCGGGGCGGCACCCGGGCCGGGCGGGTGGATCACGGTTCGAACCCTGGCGGATTTCGTCCAATCCCAGGTGGTCGCCTGGATCCGGCGGGAGTGGCCGCGGGGGAGGAGCGCTCGCGCGGCATCGGACGACGGATCGAAGCCTCGGCGGAGGACCTCCCGCTCGCTCCGCACCCGAGCGCCACCCGCAAGCGGGAGCGCTACCGTGCACGGCGAAAGGAAGCGCTCGATCGGGTCCACGAGCCTCAAGGCGACGTGCTCTCCGGGGCGCACTGGGACCGGGTGCGCACGCTGTTGCCGGCCGACGAGTCGACCGCGGAGGCGGAGAAGCTGATGGCCCTGATCGAGGGATTGACCGGTGCCGAGCCTTCGCGCGCGACCACTGCTCCTTCGTGCGGGATCACTGCTCCTTCGCCCGGGACCACTGTTCCTTCGCGCGGGATCACTGTTCCTTCGTGCGGGATCACCGCTCCTTCGCGCGGGATCACCGTTCCTTCGCGCGGGATCACTGTTCCTTCGCGCGGGATCACTGTTCCCTCGCGCGGGATCACTGTTCCTTCGCGCGGGATCACTGTTCCTTCGCGCGGGACCACTGCTCCTTCGCGCGGGATCACTGCTCCTTCGCGCGGGATCACTGCTCCTTCCCGCGGGATCACTGCTCCTTCCCGCGGGACCACTGCTCCTTCGCGCGGGACCACTGATCCTTCACCCGGGATCGTTGATCCCGGGCGGGGGATCTCTGGTCGTTTCGTGCGGCGCCTTAGACTCGTCGTTAATACGCCAGCCACTGCGCCGACGAGGTCTTGTCGTTGAAGCTCCAGCTCGACAGTACGCCAGCCACTGCGCCGACGAGGTCTTGTCGTTGAAGCTCCAGCTCGACAGGTTGACCTGCTGGAGCTGGCCCGTACCGACGAGGTCCTTGGAGCTTCCTTTGTAGTTCGAGTCGGCGTAGATCCTTACCCGGTTGCCCCGGGGGATGCACCAGCGGACGGCCGAGGCCTTGTCGTTGAACGCGTCGATCTGGCCGAAGTTCGACCAGTTCTTGGCGAAGCGGTCGAGGTAGTCGAAGATGAATCCCCGATCGCTGAAGTCCGAATCGTCATAGAAATCGACAAACGCTTCATTCAACGAGGAGCCACAGTTCGAATTCGGCCAGGTGCCGCGAAACTCGACCAGGCGGACGGAGCCGCTCGGTCCGTCGTCCGCGTGCTCCGTGGCGTAGATCACGAGCTTGCGGTCGGCCCCGACGAACACGCCCGAGCCCGCGTCGAAGTTGCACTGCCGGGAGCCGTCGTTGCTGCAGTAGAACTGCTTGGCGGCGACGTGCTCGAGCCGGAGCGGGCCGTCCGCGAACGCGCGATAGAGGTGGGCGTAGTCGCTTCCGATCGCGCCCCACCGCACGCCGAGGCCGGTACCGATCAGGTAGAGCTGGCCATCGTTGCAATCGGTGACGAAGTTGAGGTTCTGGTACGAATCCCAGACGTTGACCTTCCAGTCCTCCCAGATCTCGGTACGGGTCCAGACGTTGCCGGGCGCGCGCAGGTCGCCCGAGGAGGACTTGAAGACCTCCAGCTTCTTGGCGTCGCCATGCCCCAGGAGCAGGACCCACTGGCTCGGCGTGAGCTTCGCGAGCGAAGCGGTGCCCGCCGCCGGGGTGGTCCCTTCGACGAACGCGAACGGCAGCGTGGTGTTTGCGATGTTGAAGTCGTAGAGGGCGATCCTGCCGTTACCGGGACCCTCTTCCATCGGGATCGCGACGACGTTGCCCGCGGCCTGCATGCCGCCGGCATGACGGTAGTGGTCGCGCGGCGGCAGCGTCGCCGAGACGCGATCGGATCCCGACGGAGGCGTGTCTTCCGGTTGGGCGATCGAGGTCGAAAGCCGGTTCGAGCGGAACCGAACGCCGGAGCCATTGCGGGTAGCCATCGTAACCACCAGGCCGATCTGGCCGTCCGCCCGGTCGTCGCGTTTCGCGATCACGACCGTGCGCCCTTGGCCGATCGGGAGGCGCTGAATCCCTTCGATGTGGTTACTGCTCGGATAGGCGACGTTGAGCTCTAGGCCGTCGTGCTTGAAGCCGAGCGGTTCGCCGTGATCGCGCAGCGCGGCGAACTGGCCCGGCACGTTGGGGACGCAGAGGTTGCACGCGCCGTTCGAGCCCCAGGCGCAACTGGTGTCGGCAGCCGTGGGAGAAGGCTCGGGCGTGGGAGTCACCTCCTCTTCGGGACTCTTGACGACCTCGGGAGCGGGGTCCGGCTCCGTCGGGAGAGGCTGGTCCGGAGTTGGATCCTGCGGCGGGAGCGTTTCCTCGACGGAAGGAGCCGGATCGGCCGGCGAGAGAGCGAGGGCCGACGGCGGGGCGCAGACCGTGTTGGTGAGCAGCAAGGCGAGCCCGGAAATGCCGAGCCGCCGAAGCGTGGAGATGGGACGGGACATGGATCCTCCCTTTCCGGGCGAGCCCGGACGAGATGGCAAGGAAGGGGCGCACCGGCGGTGGGCGCCCGCGGTCCAGAAAAGGGTCAGCGAAGGTCGAAGGGACTTGGAGGGAAGAAGGGCAGGGCGCTCTCCGGCTGCGTCGGAGCGCGGTGGAAGAGCGCCCTCTGGCTCTACATCAGTGCCCGTGTCCGCAGACGGGGCTCAAGGTCGAGGCGGCAGAGCGGTTTGCCGCGCCGAACAGCGACGGCAGCGGGCGCTCGACCTCGACGCCGGTTTTCCAGATGTGCCGGATGCGCCGGGTCGCCTTGATGTCTTCGAGCGGGTTGCCGTCCACCAGCAGCAGATCGGCGCGTAGCCCCGGCGCGATGCGACCGCGGTCGTCGAGCCCATAGGAATCGGCCGCGGCCGAGGTTGCGGCCACCAGCGCTTCCTTCGGCGAAAGGCCGGCGAGGGTCAACAGCTCCAGGTCGCGATGGAGGAAGGCCCCGTAGATCGGCGAGTCGGTGCCCGAGAGCAGAGGCACCCCGGCGGCGCGCAAGGCGGCGACGTTTGCCTTTGCGTTCACCAGCTGGTCGGGAGTGAGCAGGCCCGGAGAGGTGAGGAGGTAGGCGATTTCGTCCGCCGTCAGATACGGAGCGAGGTCCGGATCGGCGGCCAGCTCGGCGCCGCCGCTCGCGTCCACGAACGATTCCTCGACCGCGAGAGTCGGGACGACGAAGATCCCCTTGCGCTTGATCTTCGCGACCAGGGAGGAGCTGATCGGCTCGTCGACGAAGACGTGGACGAGGGCGTCGATACCATTGTCGACCGCGAGCTGGGCAAGCTCGCCCTTGGTGACGTGGGCCACGGCGAGGCTTCGATGACGATGGGTGGCGCGGGTGAGCGCGCGAATCATTTCGCCGTCGAGGGTCGGGATGGTGAAGGGCGTAGTGACCGACATGTCCTCGATCATCAGCTTGAGGTAGTCCGATCCTTCCGCGAAGCGCGCGTCGACGAAGGCGTCGGCTTCGGCGGCGCTCGAAAGGGTCGGCTCTTCGACCTCGTCCGGGGTGAAGTTGTACGGGTATCCCTCGGGCAGGGTCGCCGGGCTGATCGCGCTGAACATGTCCGCCCGATCCGTCGCGCGGCCCTGGCGCTGCTCCCGCTTCATCCGCGCCACGTAACGCGGAACGGACCACATGTCCATCAAGGTCGTGACGCCGAACTGGGCCGAGCGCTCGAGCTCGCTCCGGTCGCGGGAATGGCCGTGCGAATCGATCAGGCCGGGCATCAGGGTTTGGCCGGTGCCGTCGATCTCCGGCAGGTCGTGCGGGGCATGGACGTTGGGACCGACCGCGACGATCTCCCCGTCGCGCACGACGACCGTGGCGTGGGGGATCGCTCGTTGGCCGTCGAATACGCGGACGTTCGTGACGGAAAACGAATCTTGACGAGGAGGAGCCGCGACGGCGGGAGCTGCCAGGGCGGCGCTCAAAAGCGTGAGGGCAGACAGGGAGCGGAACGAGACGATTCGCATCGGCGGATTCCTTCAAGGTAAGGCTCTCGCGGGGAAGGCTTGGGAGCCTTCCGGCGACGAGTTTGCGGTTTGTGGGTTAGGCGCCGGTCACGGCGCCGGGACGAGAGCGTTGTACGGAGCCTTCCTGTGAAAGTTGCGCCTATTACGAATCAAGGGTGAGGGTGCGGATCGCGGGTGGAGAGGTCCGAGGTTTTTCAGTCTGGCATGCTAACCTATGCGTCGCATAGGCCGCATTTGCGGTAGGAGGATCTCATGCAGCCCGATCGAGTCGTTCGCCTCTTTCGCAACGGAACGAACCAGGCGATCCGCATCCCACGCGACCTCGAGCTTCCTGGCCAGGAGGCAATTCTTCGCAAGGAAGGCAATCGGTTGGTCGTCGAACCGATGCCCCGTCGATCGTTACTCGAGCTGGTGTCGAGCTGGGAACCTCTGAACGAGGACTTCCCTGAGATCGATGATCTCGAGCCTCTCGAAGACGTCAATCTCTGAGATGGCCGATTTTCGGTATCTCCTCGACACCAACGTCCTGTCGGACCTGCTGCGGAATCCCGAGGGACAGGTAGCCCGAAAGATCGCTCTCGTGGGGGAGGCCAAGGTCTGCACGAGCATCATCGTCGCCTGCGAGCTTCGATTCGGCGCCGCCAAGAAGGGCTCACTCCGGCTTTCGGACCGGATCGAAGCCCTCTTGGAAAGGTTGGAGGTCTTCGCCTTGGACAAGACCGCCGATCGTCGATACGCCGAGATTCGGCTCGATCTCCACCGGCGCGGAATGCCGATCGGCCCCAACGATCTGCTGATCGCCGCCCATGCGCTGGCGCTCGATTTGATCCTGGTCACGGCGAACGTCGAAGAATTCTCCCGCGTGCCGGAACTTCGGGTCGAGAACTGGTTGGATAGCTGAGCCCTATTCCGAGTCTCGGGTCAGTGTCGGGCGGTCTAAATTTGCGTAGGTCTAACTTGAAGGCATCGATTGGTGCCCGCTTAGTTAGCAGCTCGATATCCTTTCGAGGAGGGACACTGTTAACAGTTCAACAATGAGGCTGGTAAGTAGGACTCGCTGGTCTGGGAGGCATGGCGGCGAATTCGTTCGATGACCTCCGGAAGGGTAGCAATTCCGCCAAGTACGTGGTAGAGGTGGCCATGATCAAGTAGGAGGAGGGGCGTCTTAGGTTTTGAAGCCTCGGCTATGGCGACTGCCGAGTATCCAGAAATTGAAACCATAACACCCATCGTGTTATCGGCCTTTTCGGTGACCTTCTTGAAAAAGGAATCGATATCCTCGGCCGCTGCCTGATCCCTGGTGAACTTGGTCTCGATAAGGTAAGTCGTCCCGGAAACGGTAATGGAGCCATCGATCTGGCGGCCTGCGGTGATGTAGGGTCGCCGGAAGACCACCTCAAAGTGAGCCACAAGATCGTAAAACCAATCTTGAAAGTCATAGCCTGCCTGCTGCGTTCCTAGTGAAGTGGCTAGCTTTCCAAGTCGGGCACCAAGAGAGTCAAGGTTCGAACGTGATTGCGCGCTTTCTTCATAAAGCTTCTGAACTCGAGCCTGTGATTCCTGGCGGTCGCGCTCCAGAACAACTTCCTTGTTGAGTCGCGCAAGGGCGCTCTTAAGATTTGCGACCGCAGAGCGGGCGTTCTGGAGGAGCTGTGAGCTGTCCTCCCAGCCCATCAAGTCTGGAAAGGAGTCCTGGGCCGCAAGATCCTGCGCCATCCCGAGAATAAGCCTCTGGCCTTCAGGAGCAGATGGAATCTTCATGAAGAGGCGGTCGAGGAAGTCACGTTTCGACTCAGATTCTTCCCAGGTGGCTAGGAATGAATCGGCTATCCCCTGTTGTCTGAGGAAACGCCAAAGCGCATTGCGGCGCCAGAAAGATTTAAGGGTGGCCTCGTGAACAAGGTTGATGAAGGAGCCGGCGATCTTCTTTGGCATCACTCAAGTATACTCGTGTATCTTCCTTGGCCCATGTCTCTCTTCTCATTGTGCTTTGTGCAATCAATGGGGGTGAGCGGGAGCGGGTCGCTATTTAGGAGCTTGTGAAAATGGACACTGCTTCAGCCATGACAATACTTGGAACGGCGTCGAGCGTGGTGGGCCTTCTAGTCGCCGCTGTTCAAGGAATTAGGTTACGAGAACTACGCCGCAGAACGAACGCCGATGTCTGGCTCGCAATACGAACGACCCGGTCAATGATCAATAAGCTGGAAACCAGTGAAGCTCGCAAACAGCGCCAGGTTGCAGAAGTGTATGGGAAGCTTACCGAGCTATTCTGCCACCTCCTGAAGCAAGCGATCCTGGATGAGAAGAATTTCACCGAAGATACGATTCGGAGGTGGCGTGCAGCCAACAAACTCAATTCCGACTGGCAAGAAACGCAAGCTCGTCAATTTCTTCACACTTCGGCTATCGAACGGCCGAGCACATGATCGAGTTCGCACGAGGTCTGCGAAGTGCTCTTACCGATTCTCCTGGCAACTCATCACCCGAGCGTCGAAGTCATACAGAATCTCGAGCTGGTGGCGCCTGTCTCCGCGCCAGGTTTCGGACCTCGGTTTCGCGAGCCAATCGCGCACGGTCGCGAGACCTTCGGCACCGAGGGCGGCACGGATCGTGGCCTTGAGGCTGCTCGGTACGGCGTACACGGTCAGGTCCCATTTTTCTCCGAAAGCTCCGCGGGCGACGTCGTCATTGCTAGTCCTAAAGCCGACGCGTTTGTTCGAGTACAAGGCTTCGAGCACCGGACGCGGTTGGTGCGCCAACTGGTGCAGGTACCCCTTGTCCCTCCACTGGTAGGGCACTCCAGAGAACGCCACACTGAGCATAGAGAACTGCGGCACGCCTGCGAGCTCTGCGCTCAGTTGAGTAGATCCGATCGGGTAGGAGAGATCCCGCCAGATCGGCTCTCGAAACCGAGTGGGAATCAGCGTCGGAGCCGAGGGCTCAGAGGCTGGTTTCATAGGCCGTGCTCGTGCGCCACCGCCTCCATCGAATCCTCCAGCGCCCCGAGGAACCGGTCCATCTGCTCGCGCGAGATGACGAGCGGCGGCTCGACGCGCAGTACGCGGGAGTTGATGTATGTGCCGGAGATCAGGATCTGGCGGGCGAAGAGGTTCTTCGCCACGGCGTAGCCGATCTCGTCGCTCACGAACTCCATGCCGAGCATCAGACCGCGGCCGCGCCCGCAGACCATGACCTTGGGGTGGGACGCCGCCAGCTCGTTCATGCGGCCGAGGAAGTAGTCCCCTTTCTCCGCCGCCTGCTCGATCAAGCCCTCTTCGAGCAGGACATGGATCGTCGCGATCGCCGCCGCGCAGCAGACCGGATTGCCGCCGAAGGTGGTGGTGTGGAGGAACGGGTTTTCGATGTAGCGCGCCCAGGTCTTCGGGGTGCCGACGCAGGCTCCGATCGGCATCACGCCGCCGCCGAAGCCCTTGCCGAGGGCGATCAGGTCGGGGGTGATTCCATCGTGCTCGCAGCAGAACATCTTCCCCGTGCGCCCCATGCCGGACTGGACCTCGTCGAGGATCAGCATCGCGCCGTAGCGGTCGCACAGCTCGCGCGCGCCGGGGAGGAATCCGGGGGGCGAGACGTTGATTCCGCCCTCGCCCTGGATCGGCTCGATCACCACGCCGGCGATCCGGTCGCCCGAGAAATCGCACGTCTTCATGAATTGGGCGAGCGCGTCGAGATCGCCGAACGGCACGTGCGACCAATGGAGCAGGGGCAGGAACGGCTCGCGGAAGACGGCCTTCGAGGTGCCGCCGAGGCTGCCGAGGGTCTTGCCGTGGAAGCCCCCCACCATGCCGATGAAGTGCTTCCGGCCGGTGGTGAGCATCGCCATCTTGAGGCACCCCTCGATCGACTCGGTGCCGGAGTTGGTGAAGAAGGCGTATTGCAGGTCGCCCGGCGTGATCTGGGAGACGAGATGGGCGAGATAGGTGCGCAGCGGGTCGATCAGCTCCTGGGAGTGGATCGCCTGCCGGTCGAGCTGGTCGCGCACGGCCTTGAGGACCTTCGGGTGCCGGTGGCCGACGACGTAGATGCCGAAGCCGCCGAGGCAATCGATGAACTCCTTGCCCTGGATGTCACGGAAGACAGCCCCCTCGTCGTCCCATTCGACCGCGGTGTAGTCGGTCGAGACCGACTTGCGGTACTGGAGGAAGCCGGGATTGACGTGGTCGGTCCAGTACTGCACGGACTCGCGGATCACCCGCGCCCGCTCGTCCGGATCGAGCGTCTTCTTGGCGATCAGTTGAAGGACGTCGGCGGAGGTTTCCAGTGCGGCGTTCAGGTCTTGCGCCATGGCAGGGGATCGAGCTCCATGAGAAAAGAAGAGGCTCGCCGACTCTACCAGGCCTGACGCACGAAAGCCCGGCGGCCGAGCGGCCGCCGGGCTTTTGGGGCTCCTGAGGAAGACGAGTCGACGGCCTAGAACTGCACCTTCATGAAGGCCTTCACCCGCTGCTGCGAGAAGTCCCGCTTCTCGAGGCTGTTCCAGCCGCCGAAGCGACCGGTGAAGCCGAGCGAGCCGACCGGGACGTTGTGATCCTGGGAGATCTGCTCGTTCGCAACCTGCGGCACGAAGCCGCCGCCGAAGTTCGGATCGAACGAGCCCGTGTTGTACTGGTACTCGAAGCCGATCTCCGCGCCGGCCAGGATGTAGCGGGCCTTGAGGATGATCTTGTCCAGGTTGTGATCGCCCGAGGCGATCTCATGCAGCTGATAGGCCTGGAACGCCGTGTTGCCGTCCTTGAGCGTCGTGTCGTAGTGCTCGAGGGTCACCGAGGTGTAGAGGTCGTCGGTGACCTGGTACCCGGCGCCGATCTGGAGCAATTTGTAGTTCAGGTCGCGGTCGTCGTCCGAAATGCTGTCGAACGGCTTCCACTGGTAGCCGGTGACGCCGTTGACCGTGATCACCGGCGGATTGCCGTAGATGTCGGCCGTCGAGTTGCCCGGCGAGTAGAACCGCTTGTTGTCGGCGCACGCCTGGCCGCCGCCCGGGCAGGAACCCGCCTGGTAGGGGAGGAAGCGCGAGTCGTTCAGGCGCTTGTCGGTCTCGTCGATGAACTTGATCTTGCCGAAGACGTCGACGCCCTTACCGATGTCCCAGAGGTACTTGGCGCGGAGCACGCCGATCTTCGTCTCCTTGTCCTGGAACGGAGCGTAGGCGCTGCGGAAGTTGTGGCCGACGCCGGAGTCGAGCTCGTTGACCGGGTAGACGGTCGAGGTGACGTTCTTGCTCGCGTCGCCGAACGCCTGCCAGTTGGTGTTGTAGTCGATCAGCGTGATCTCGCCCGAGAGGTCGAGACCGCCGAGCGACAGCGACGGGGCGACCGTGATGCCCTTCCAGCCGATCACCGTCTCGGCGGCCGGCTCGTCGAAGTCGGTGAACTCGTTGTCGACGTTGATCGTCGCCACCTGCTGCATGTTGCCGTCCCAGCCGCCGACGCCGATCCGCGTCGGGTTGCCGGAGAAGACACCGAACGAGGCGTTGCTCGGGCCGGGGAAGGCGTAGGTCGCGTCGTGTCCCTCGGTGAGCAGGACGTCGGATTCGCGGCGGGCGGCCATGAGCGCGACGTACTCGGCGCCGATGTCGAACGCCTGGACGTTGACCGAGAAGCCGTTGTCGAACGGATCGTTGAAGTCGACGTCCAACCGCCAGGACTGGTCGTCATGCTTGCCGGCGGGCACCGGCGAGAAGCCAGAAAGGCCGAAGAAGCTCGCCGGAGCGAGGTCGTCCGCCGAGGCCGAACTCGAGTGGTAGTACGCGCCCGCGACGTCGACCTTCGAGCTCGGGTGGAAGCCGAACTTGGCGCCGACCACCGTGTCGCGGAAACGGGTGCGGATGTCGCGCCCGTTGTCCAGGTTACGGTCCGTCGCGTCGACCTCGATGTCGTTGTTGTAGTTCGCGATGAACCCGAAATCGAACTTCGAGCTCGGCGTGAACTTGGTCTGGAAGCCGTAGGACGCGTCGGCGGCGTGGAACTGGCCGGTCGTGAAGTTCGGGCCGGCGAACAGGCGCGGCAGCGAGATGCGCGTCGCGTCCCAGGTGAACTTGCGGCCGGCGCCGGAGCCCTGGAACAGCAGTCCCGAGGCGTTGTCGCGGTCGATGTAACGGAGACGGCCGATCACGAACGGATCGAACTGGCCGAAGTCGTTCGCGCCGATCGTCGCCGAGTCGATCCACTTGTAGCCGGGGGTGAGCGTCACCGAGACCCCGCGGAGCTTGACGTACTGGTTCGAGCGTGGATCGAACTCACCGCAGTCGCCGCCCGTGCAGCCGCCCGCCGGCGGATCTTCGAGCGCCGGGTTGCGGCCGCCGAAGCCGCCGAAGTTGGTCCAGAAGTTCTGGTTGAAACGGCTGTGGAGACGCCCCTTGACCTCGACTTCCTTCGACAGCCGGGCGGAGAGCAGCAGCTCGACCTCCGAGCCCTGGCCGTTGTCGCCGTAGCCCTCTCCGGGCACGGTCGTGAAGTTGTAGACGGAGCCGTTGACGCGCTGGTTCCCCCAGAGCCACTTGGTATAGGTCGTGCCGCCAATCACCAGCCCGTTCTGCTGGGCGGATGCGGCGCCGGCCGTGACGATGGCCATGGTGACGCCGAGCGCGAGCAGCACCCCTCCGATGCGCTTGCGATTCATCTTTCTACCTCCCTACCGGTTGCGAAGTTCACTCCAACTCCAATCGTCCCTGTTGTTTTCCTAGGTTGCATTCCTCAGTGGGCGTGGACCATGGTGAGCGTCGCCTTCTGCTTGGCGCTGCCGTCCGGTCCACACTCGAACTTGAGCATCTGGTGCTGCGCCTCGACCTCGCTCGCGTCGCCCTTGGCTTCGCCCGCCAGGACGTCGACCGCGTTCGGGTCGCACTCCCCGTCGTTGCCGCCGCCGAAGCGATGCTGCCCTTCGTACTCGTTGACCTTGCGGGTGAGCAGGTCGGTCGAAGCGGGGAAGCCTTCGTTCGACTGCATGACGACCTGATAGCCCCACCGGCTCGGGTCGCCGCCGCCGAGCTCCTTCAAATCGACGGTCGCCGAGATGTTGCGTCCGGAACCCTTGGTGCGTCCCGGCACGACGATCGCGTCCTTCATCGCGCCCGCCTTGGTCTCGACCTCGGACTTGACGCGCGAGGCCGGCTGCGGCGAGAGGATGACCACCTTGTCCCAGGCGTTCTTCGGCGAGAACGCGATGTTCAGGCCCGGGAGGCCGTCGGTGTTGCCGCTCCCCTCGACGTTGTCGGTGTCGATGAAGATGAACACCATCTGGACCGAGAAGCCGCCGCCCATCCGCCACGGATCGTCGAGCGCGGAGTTGGTGCCGACCGAGAACTCGACCTTGTCCCCCTTGACCTTGACGTCCAGGCCGGTCAGGTCGAACGAGCCTTTCTTGTAGACTGTGTCGGTCGGGTAGGTGTAGGTGCCCGGACCGTTGTCGTCGCCGGTCGGATCTTTGAACGAGACGTCGCCGGCGAGCGCGGGAGCCGCCGTGGCGAGCGCGAGAGTAGCCATCGCGGCCTTCCACCAAGCGTTACGCATGTTCTGCCTCCATTCTCAAGCGAGGGCGCGACGAATCCGCGCCCGCGAAGTTTGTTCGGGTGCTGCGTTTTCCAACGACCCTTCGAGCGCGCCGAGCGCCTTGCGCACGCGGCCTCGAAGGAACCGTGCCGCGCCGACCGGGTCGTCCGCGCTCATGGCTCTCATCCCTTCACCGCCCCGGCGGTCAAGCCGGAGATCAGGAACCGTTGCAGGAACAGGAACAGCAGGACGACCGGAATCGCGGCGATGATCGAGCCCGCCGCGAAGTAGCCCCACTGTTCCGAGAACCCGCCGACGAAGAATTTCAAGCCGACCGGCGCAGTGTATTTGATTTCTTTGTTCATGAACGTGGCTGCTTGAATGTACTCGTTCCAGGCGGTCATGAACGAGAACAGGGCGGTCACCGCGACGGCGGGTTTGGCGAGCGGCAGGACGATGCGGAAGAAGATCGTCGCCTGGGACGCGCCGTCGATCAGGGCCGACTCCTCGAGCTCTTTGGGGATCGTGTCGAAGTACCCCTTCATCATCCAGACGCAAAACGGGATCGCCGTCGTGGTGTAGACCAGGACCAGGCCGGTGAACGTCGACCCGAGCTGGAGCCACTGGATGATGATGTAGAGCGGGATCATCATGAGCACGCCCGGGAACATCTGCGAGACCAGGAACATCATGAGCCCCGCGCGCCGGCCCGGGAAGCGGAATCGGGAGAACGCGTAGGCGGCGGTCGAGGCGAGGAAGACACCGAGGAACGTCGTCGCGAGCGCTACGATCGCGCTGTTGGCGAGCCAGCGGGCGTAGGGCTGTTGGGTGAAGAGGTCGCGGAAGTTGGCGAGCGAAAAGACGCTCGGCCAGGGGATCACCGCCCGCAACCGGTCGAAGAATCCGGCGTTCGCCGGGACGTTCGCGATCGACAGGCTTTGACCGCCCGAGAGCGCGATCGTCGCCACCCAGAGCAGGGGGTAGACCGTCACGATCAACATGACGATCAGGAAGATGTGGAGCGGCCAGTGAGGGAGCTCGTCGCCGCGACGTTTCATGGCTCAGTTCCCCTCCGAGGCGCCGGTCACCCGGTTCTGCCAGTTTCCGTAAGCGAAAAGCACGAGGAAGATCACCACCGAGTAGGCCGCGGCGTAGCCGTAGCGGTACTGCTCGAAGGCGAGCTTGTAGGCCTGCGTCACCAGGATCTCGGTCGCTCCGCCGGGCTCGCCGACCGAGACCAGGTAGATGATGTTGAACTGGTTGAAGGTCCAGATCACGGAGATGATGATCGCGGGCACCAGGGCCGGTTTGAGCGACGGCAGCGTGATCGCCTTGAACTGCTGCCAGCGGCTCGCGCCGTCGACGCGCGCGGCCTCGTAGAGATCGGCCGAGATCGATTGGAGGGCGCCGAGCGAGATCACCATCATGAACGGGAACGAGAGCCAGCCGTTGGTCGAAAGAACCGCGGCGAAGCTCGTGAGCGGCTGGTCGAACCAGGCGACGGGCGAGCCGCCGAACATTTGGATCACCTGGTTGATCACCCCGAACTGGGGATGGAACATCCCTTTCCAGATCAGCGCCGTGATGTAGTTCGGCATCGCCCAGGGGAGGATCAGCAGGACGCGGTAGAACGGCCGGAAAGCGAGCCCTTTGGTGTTGAGGGCGAGCGCCAGCAGAAGGCCGAGCGTCACGCCGATGGTGACGTTGGCGATCGTCCAGACCACCGTGAAGCCGAACGTCCAATAAAAGTTGTGGTAGTTCCAGACCAGGCCTTCCGCCGTTCGCGTATAGACGTGGAAGTCGCCCAGGATGTCGGCGAAGTTCGCGAGGCCGATCCAGATGTCCCAGATCGGCTTGTTGGTGTTGTATAGGTTTCGATTCGTGAACGAGAGGGCCACGCCGTAGAGGAACGGCAGGAAGACCAGGAACAGCATGCCGAAGATCGCCGGCAGCGTGTAGGCGTAGGCGACGCGGAAGGAGATCAGGTTCTCGATCGTCCGGGCGGCGCTCCCGAAGCCGACGAATCCGAGCAGGACGAGCGCGAGGCAGAAGACCACCGCGAGCGCACGGTTCGTCCTTCCGGTCGACCGGACGGTCTCGGCGGCGAGCGTCGCGGAATCGACCGCGCCGGCCGCGTCGACCCAACCGAGGGGCTGGCGATAGAGATCGACGTCCCACCTTGCGGCGTCGAAGTCGGCGGGCAGCCCCAGCTCGCCCGCAAGCTTTTCGTTGCCCGCCCGCTCGGCCTGGACGCGCGCGGCGATCGCCTGCGCGTTCGCCTGGCTCTGCGCCGAGAGGCTCCGGGACGCGAAGCCGACGAAGCCCCAGGTGCCCGCGGCGAGCAGGATCACGGCGAGCGGTGCGAGGAAGCGACGCCGGTTTCCCAAACCGCGGGCGAGCAGCGCGAGGAGGAACAGGGCGACCGCCGGGGAGATCGCCGTGAGCAGCGCGGGGAGAATCGGCCGCGACGACCGATGGGCGGGATCGGCGGCCGGTTTCTCCGCCAGCTGGATCAGCCCGGCGACCGCGCCGTCCCGTTCGAGCGGAGTAGAGAGGACGAGCGTTCCATCTTCGGAGCGGGCGACGTCGACCTCCTCGGCACGCGCCCCGGCCTGCTCTCCCGTCTCCCGGTTCCCTTCGACGGCGGCGCGCAGCTTCTGCCCCAGGTCGTAGAGAGGCTTTTCCTCCCGCTCGAGCTTGCGCGGCGCGGCGTGCTCGCCGGAATCGGCGGGGTCGGTCGAAGCTTCGAGAAGGATCCCGTCGAAGGTGACGACGCGTATCGCGGAGACCTCCGGATGGGCCGCGGCGAACCGGGCGACCGCGTCGCGAACCCGAGCGCCCGCATCGGTCGCGTCCGAAGCCGGCGCCTCGCCGGTCGCCGCGTCGAGCTCGGAGCCGATTCCGCCGCCTGGGGTGTCCAGGCCGCCCAGCTCGTCGTTGATCCCGCCGCCGGTCGCCGCCTCCGTCGCCGGGCCCGTGCCGCCGCCCGCCTTGCCGATCAGGTCGGCGAGAGCCTGTAGGGTGACGCCGGCCGACCGTTCCGCGGTCTCGCGCGCCGTCCGGACGTTCGCGGCGCCGAGCAGGCCGAGGCCGGCGATGCCGACCAGGGCACCGGCGAGCGCGAGCCCCAGAAGGAACCGGCGCCGGTGAGGAACGGGCTTCTCCGCGAGGTTCGCCATGACCCGATGTTCCCCTTTCCCTCCGCAGCGTGCTACTTGAGCAGCTTCCCGATGCGGTCGACGACCTCCTTCTGCGCGATGTCGAGCGCGGCCTTGGGCGTCGCGGATTTCTTCACCACGGTGTTCATCGCGGTCGTCGCGGGAGACCAGACCATGCTCATCTCGGGAAGGTTGGGCATCGGCACGGCGACGTCGACCTGCTGGCGGAAGGCCTTGAGGATCGGATCGCCGGCGACCGCCGCGTCGGCGTAGGCGCCCTTGTTGGCGGGGCACTGGCGCCCTTCGAGCGCGAGGACCTTGGCCGAAGGCACGTCGGTGAGGTATTTGACCAGCTGGAACGCCGCGTCTTTGTTTTTCGACTGCGCCGAGACGTAGACCCCTTCGACGGTCATCCACGGCCGCATCGGCTTGCCCCCGGCCTCGTCGAGCGTCGGCAGGGGCGCGAGGCCGAACTGGATCTTCTTGTCGTTCACCTCGCCGAGGAACCAGGGGCCGGAGAAGACCATGGCCGCCTTGCCCTCGTTGAACAGGGCGGTGATCAGCGCCGTCGACGGCTCGGACGGCATGATGCCGAGCCCGATCCACTTGTTCAGCTGATCGAGCGATTTGACGTTCTCGGTCCGGTTGAGGGTCGGTTTGCGGCCGTTGAACACGCCGCCGCCGAAGCCGTTCATGAGCGCCGCGTGGTAGTAGAAGTCGGCGTAGGAGTAAGCGAGCCCGAACTTGCCCGATCCGGCGTCGGTGAGCGCTTTGGCCTGCTTGACCAGCTCGGCCGAGGTCTTCGGGGGCGTCTTCACCAGCGCCTTGTTGTAGATGAGAGTGATGACCTTGAAGTTGAGCGGGAGGCCATAGGTGGTCCCCTGATAGGTCATGGCCGCGAGCGTCGTGGCCAGGAACCGGCCCTTGGTCGGCGCGTCGAGGAAGAAATCGAGCGGCTCGACCGTGTTGCCCGCCGCGACCCAGCCGCCCAGGCGGTCCTGGGCGAAGATGAAGACGTCCGGCCCTTTGCCCCGCGGCACGGCCGCGGTGATCTTGTCGGCCATCGCGTCATAGGGAACGGCGAGGGTCGTGACTTTGAGCCCTTTGCCCGCGGGAGAGGCATTGAAGTTCGCCACCACCTTTTCGAAGGCGGCTTTCTCGTCGCCGCGGTAGGCGTGCCAAACCACGATCTCCTTTTGCGCGCGCAGGGCGGTCGGGGCGAGGGCCAACAGGGCGAGGGCCGCGAGGGTCAGGTTCCGTAGGGTGCGCATCGTGGGAGTCTCCTCGAAGGGGGTGCTTCAGGCGGCCCGAAGCCGCATCTCGGTCTCTTTGTCGAAGACATGCACGGCCGCGAGCTCGATCTCAAGCGGCAGCTCGGTGCCGACCTCCGGGGCCTGGTGAGGATCGGTTTTCGCGACCAGGAGGTCGTCGCCGATGCGGCCGTGGACGATCACCTCGTGACCGAGCGGTTCGACGAATTCGACGGTCACGCAGATCGGCGTCGTCGGCCCTCGGGCGCCCTGTCCCGCGCCACCGGTACGGACGTTCTCGGGCCGGATGCCGATCACCACCTTGGCGCCGTCGGCTCCCGCGGAGCCCCGAAGCGCTTCGGGAACGGGCAGCTCGAACCCTGACGTCTTGAAGATGGTGCCGTGGCTCGCCACCGTACCGGGCACGAAGTTCATCGGTGGCGTCCCGATGAAGCTCGCGACGAACAGGTTTTGCGGCTGCTCGTAGACCTCGAGCGGCGTGCCCACCTGTTGGAGCCGGCCGTCCTTCATGACCGCGATCCGATGCCCCATGGTCATCGCCTCGACTTGATCGTGAGTGACGTAGACCGTGGTGGTCTCGAGGTTCCGCTGGAGCTTCGAGATCTCGGCGCGCATCTGGACGCGGAGCTTCGCGTCGAGGTTCGACAGCGGTTCGTCGAACAGGAAGACGGATGGTTTTCGGACGATCGCCCGGCCGAGCGCGACGCGCTGGCGCTGTCCGCCGGACAGCTGTTTCGGTTTGCGGTCGAGCAGCTGCGAGATGCCGAGGATGTTCGCCGCCTCCGTGACCAGGCGATCCATCTCCGCCTTCGGGGTCTTGCGGATTTTCAGGCCGAACTCCAGGTTTTCCCGCACGGTCATGTGCGGATAGAGCGCGTAGCTCTGGAAGACCATCGCGATGTCGCGGTCCTTCGGCGGCAAGTCGTTGACCCGACGTCCGCCGATGCGGATCTCACCGCCGCTGATCTCTTCGAGGCCCGCGATCATGCGCAGGGCGGTCGATTTGCCGCAGCCCGAGGGGCCGACGAGGACCATGAACTCCTTGTCGTGGATGTCGAGATCGAAGCACTCGATCACCGTGACCGGTCCATACGACTTTTTGACGCCGTCGAAGACGACCTCCGCCATGGTCCGCTAGCCTCCGGAAGATGAAAGGGTGAGGATGCGCGCCCCGAGCGGCGGCACGACGAAGTCGATGAGATCGGCGTGATCGCCCGGCGGAACGGCGTCGCCCGAGAGGGCGTCGACGACGCTCTTGCCGGCCCATTCGGCGGGCGCGGCGAAGCTCGCCGTCGCCGCCGCGGCGCCGCGGTTCACCGCGACCACGACGACGTCGTTCGACGCCGCGTCGCGGCGGAGGAAGACCAGCAGGTCGCCTTCTTTGGAAACGGTTTCATACGAGCCGCGCGAAAGCGCCGGATGGGCGCGCCGGATCGCGATCAGCTGCTTGTAGAAGGCGCGCAGCCCTTCGTCCCGCGGTCTCCCCTTGCCAGGGAGAACGTCGCGCGCGCCCCAGGGCATGTCGCTCCGGTTCTCCGGCCAATCGCCGCCCGGGCGTCCGACTTCCTCGCCGTAGTAGATCATCGGCAGGCCGGAGACGGTGAGCTCCAGGAGGGCGGCGAGCCGAAATTTCGCCACGTCGCCGCCGAGCAGCGAGAGCGCGCCCGGGACGTCGTGGGATGACAGGTACGGCGAGAGCAGATAGCCGGTGCGGACTTTCTCGCGCCCCTTGAGGTAGTGGTCGAATGCCGCGGTCCGGCCTCGCCCTTCGAGAAAGCCGATCGCGCTCCCTTGAAAGGAGAAATCGAAACCGGCGTCCATCTCGTCGCCGGCGAACCAGGGATCGAGGGACTGCGCGTCGCCCCCCCAGACCTCGCCGATCAGGAAGAATCCCTTGCCCAGCCGGTCGCGGCTCCGCTTTCGATGTTCCTGCCAGAACGGATGGTCGACGTGCTTGACGGTATCCAGACGAAAGCCGTCGACGCCGCTCTTTTCCGCCCAACCGAGTTGGGCATTGAGGAGGTATTCGGCGACCTCGGGGATCTCGGTCTTGAAGTCCGGCAGCCCGGCCACGCAGGTGGTCAGATCGTCCGAGCCGCAGGTCCCGCGGTCCTCGCGGCGAAACCAATCTTTCGTCCGAGGATCGGAGAGATAGCGCGAGTCGTAGCCCGCGTGGTTGTAGACCACGTCGAGCAGCACCTTCATTCCGCGACGGTGTGCCTCGTCGACCAGCGTCTTGAGCTCGGCCTCGGAGCCGAACCGCGGATCGAGCGAAAGGAATTCGTCCGCCCAATAGCCGTGGTACCCCCAATCCGGGAATCCCGCTCCGGTCACCGGGCCCGGGATGTTCTTCACCACCGGCGTGATCCATAGGGCCGTGGCGCCGAGGTCGGCGATCTCGTCCAGATGTTCGGTCAGCCCTTGGAGGGCGAAGCGGTCGACGATCACGAAATAGAGGACGGCGTCCGTCCAATCGCGCTGCGGGACGACCGAGGTGACGGGAGGAGGAACGGAGAGACCGGACGCGACCGGTCGCGAGGGAGGCGCTGGGGCGAGGCCGGTAGAGGCGGTGCACGCGGCGAAAAGGAGAGAGGCCGCGGTGGCCCAGTGGGCGCGCGCGCCAACCCTCAAGCCGAGCTTGCTCGAATTCCCGTCGCGTATCGACATGTCTACCTCGACTCTACTTCCTTGTAACAGGATCGGCGAAAGAGGAAACCACCCGCAAGGGCGGCACATTCCTTACGCCGTCGCCGAATCGAGAAAAAGCTTTGCGACGGGGCGTCAGGCGCCCTGGATCTCTGTGGCGATCCGCGTCGCGGTGCGGATGCAGTCGGGCACCGAAACCCCGCCGAGAAAGCTCGCGGCGAAACGGAGCCCCGGAAGCGCGCGCTCGATCTCTCTGGCGAGATCGACGAAGCGGCCGTGCCCCGCCTCGTACTGCGGGATGGCGCGGGCCCACCGCCGAATGATCGCAACCTCCGGAGCGCCGGAAAGACCGATCGCCCTTCCGAGCTCCTCGAGCACCAGGCCGAGCAGCCGACCGTCGTTCCAGATCGAGGGATCGGCGATCTCCGGATCGGTCCGGCCGCCGAGGAAGGCCGACAGCGCGACGTGCCCCTCGGGGGCCCGGCCGGGGAAGATCGTCGACGGGAAGAGACAGCCGAGGAGGCGAAGGCTCTCCCGGCGCGGGGCGAGGAAGCCGAAGCCGTCCATCGGGTGGGCGATCCGGGAGCGGGCGATCCCGAGCGCGACGACGGCGACCGGCGCGTACGGAATCTCGGTGAGCTCTCGACTCCGGCCCTCGGTGGCTCTCTCGAGGAGCCGGGCGGCCGCGTCGGCGGGAACCGCGAGGACGACCTTGCGGGAAGCGATCGGCCCCGCGTCGGTCTCGACGATAAATCCGTCGCCGCTCGGCGCCACCTTCCTGGCGGCGACCCCCGTCCGCACGTCGCCGATCTCTTGAGCCAGGCGCTCCGGCAGGGTGGCGAGCCCTCGCGGAAAGGTGAACATTGCCCCCCCGGGCGCGGGGCCCTTGCGCTTCGCGAAGGCGCCCCGGATCAGGCTGCCGTGCTCCTCCTCGAGCGCGAAGATCTTCGGCACGGCCCAGCGCACCGCCAGCCGCTCGGGGTCGCCAGCGTAGACGCCCGAGACGAACGGACCCACGGCATAGTCGAGCATCTCCTTACCGAGCCGCCGGCGGACGAAGGCGGCGACGGTCTCGTCGGGCTCGGCGGCGATCTCGGCCGGGTTCCTCCGGTCGATCCAGGGCTCGCGGAGCAGGCGGAGCTTGGCACCCCAGGAAAACAGAGAAGTCCGGAGGAGTCCCGGCGGGCCCCCGGGGAGGGCCTCCAGGCGGTCGCCTTTCCAGAGATATCGCTTCTTGGCCGTGGGCGAGGCGACGATGCGGCCGCCGTCGGCTTCGGCCACGAGACCGGCGTCGCGTAGGAGCTCGCCGATCGCCGGGTGGTTTTCGAGGACGGTGTTCGGGCCCAGCTCGAAGAGGAATCCGTTCTCGGATCGAGTCTCGATCGCCCCGCCGACCTTCCCGCTCGCCTCGATCACGGCGACCGTGAGGCCGGACTTCTTCAGGCGAAAGGCCGCGGTGAGACCGGAGATTCCGGCGCCGACGACCAGGACGTCGAGCGGCTTCGAGCTCCCTGTGTCGGACATCGTCGGTCGCTCAGACCGTGCGCGAGTAGCGGCCGGCCGTCTCGGATTCGAGGTACGCGTCGAACGCCATCGCGACGTTCCGCACCATCAGGCGCCCGATGGAGGTGACCTCGATCCGATCCTCGTCGACCTCGACCAAACCGTCGTCGACGAGAGGTGCCAACCGGTCGAGCTCGGCCGCGAAATGGCGGTCGAAGTCGATCTCCCACCGATCGGCGAACGCGCGGCGGTCGAGCCGGAAGTGGCACATCAGACCCATGATCGCGCTGCGGCGCAGGAGATCTTCCCGGCTCAGCGCGAGGCCCCGTTGGGTGGCCAGAGTCCCGGCTTCGATCGCCTGCCGGTATTCCTCCAGACTCTTCACGTTCTGGGCGTAGCCGTCGCCCACCTGGCTGATCGACGACACGCCGAGAGCCACGATGTCGGTCTCGTCGAAGGTCGAATAGCCCTGGAAGTTACGCGTGAGGGTCCGGTCGCGAAGCGCCTGGGCGAGCGGGTCGTCGGGCTTGGCGAAATGGTCCATGCCGATGAACACATAGCCCGCCGCGATGAACGCCGAGACCGTCTGTTCGAGCAGCGACAGCTTGGTTTCGGGGTCCGGAAGCGCGCCGCGGTCGATCGCCCGCTGATGGGGGAACATCTGCGGCAGATAGGCGAAATTGAACAGCGCCAGGCGGTCGGGCGACATCCGGAGCGCCTCGGTGACGGTCTCGGCGAAGCTCTCCTCGGATTGATGCGGAAGACCGTAGATCAGGTCGACGTTCACGCTTTCGCCGATCCCGCGGCTCCGCGCCCCGTCGATCACCTCCCAGGTCTCGGCCGCGCTCTGCTCCCGTCGCACGGCCCTTTGCACCTCGGGATCGAGGTCCTGGAGGCCGAAGCTCAGGCGGTTCACGCCCGCCGCGGCGAGCGCGTCGAGATGTGCGGGCGAGCACTCGCGGGGATCGATCTCGACCCCGACCTCGCACTCCTCGTCGAACCGGAAATGGCGGCGGAGGATCGCCATGAGATCGAGGAGGTCTTCCGGCGGAAGGAAGGTCGGCGTGCCCCCTCCCCAGTGCACCTGGACCACCCGGCGCCGTTCCGCGCCGAGCGTTGCGGCCGACAGCTCCGCCTCCCGTTCGAGGAGCGGCAGGTAGCGCCGGCCCCAGGTCCGATCCCGCGCGATCTTGACGTTGCAGCCGCAGAACAGACAGCGCGTCGTGCAGAAGGGAATGTGGACGTAGAGCGACAGAGGCCGATCGATCTCGGCGCTTCGCGCGAGCAGGGCCGCGTGCTCGGCGGGCCCGAAGTCAGAGCGGAAATGCGGCGCGGTCGGGTAGGACGTATAGCGCGGCCCGGGGCGGTCGTATTTCGCCACCAGGGCGCGGTCGAACCGGATCGGCTGCCAGAGGTCGTCCATCGGGGCGCAACCTTAGCGCGTTCGAGCGGCGGTTTCAGCACCTCGGAGGGGGAGGTGGGGTGACCTTCCGCGCCTGCCCGTAGGGGTGGCGACGGGAGGGATTGAGGATCAGATCTCGGAAGGCGGACCGTCGAGCACGCGGCGGACGGCGCGCAGCAGGACCGTCGCTGAGAACGGCTTCTGCAGGCACAAGGGGCCCTCGCCCTTGAGCGGAACGGCCTCGTTCCGATAACCCGACATATAGAGGACACGGAGCCCCTGACGCTCCTCGGACAGCTGGGCCGCGATCTCGGTTCCTTTGAGACCGGGCATCGTGAGGTCGGTGAGCAGCAGGTCGATCGCTTCGGAGTAGCCGGCCGCGACCTCAATCGCCGCATCGCCGGTCGGGGCGGCCAGGACCCGATACCCTCCCCCTTCGAGGATACGGCGCAAGACTTCGCGGACCTTGCCCTCGTCCTCGACGAGGAGGATCGTTTCGTCGCCCGAGGTTTCGCCGGCCTCGGGGGCCGGACCGAGGTCGACCTCGCGCTCGAGATGGGCAGGCAGATAGACGCTGAACGTCGTCCCCTTCCCAGGCGCGCTGTCGACGAAGATGTAGCCGCCACTCTGTTGGACGAAGCCGTAGCTGGTCGCGAGACCGAGACCGGTACCCTCGCCGACCCCGCGTGTGCTGAAGAAGGGCTCGAAAATCCGTCCCAGGGTTTCGGAGTCCATGCCGACGCCGGTGTCCGAAACGACGACCAGAGCCCAGACTCCCGGCGGGACCTCGTGCTCGGCGGGCGCTTGGTCGGCGACGGTGACCGGCTCGGTCCTGATGGTAAGGACGCCTCCGTCCGGCATGGCGTGCCGGGCGTTGACCGCCAGGTTCACGAGGACCTGCTCCAGCCGGTTCGGATCCAAGCGCACGGTGGGGAGGTCGGGGTGCAAGCCCGTGCGGACCTCGACGTCGTTGCCGAGCAGGCGATGGAGCATGCGGAGCAGCCCGGAGATCGACTCGTTCAAGTCGATCACCCGCTGCTCGACCGGTTGGCGCCGGGAGAACGCGAGAAGCTGGCGGGTGAGAGCCGCCGCTTTTTCGCTCGCCTCGCGTAGCCCCTTGAGGTTCTCCTGAAGGAAGGCGTCGTCGCGATAGACCTCCTTGAGTAGGTCGCCGTATCCGAAGATCGCGAGTAGACAGTTGTTGAAGTCGTGCGCGACGCCGGCCGAGAGGCGGCCGATCGCCTCCATCTTCTCGGCGAGCAGGAGCTGGCGCTGCAGCCTGTCCTTCTCCTCCTCGTCACGCTTGCGCCGTTCGATGTCGCGGATTGCGACCACGGTCGCCTCTTCGCCTTGGAACAAGATGCGTTTGCCCGCGATTTCGAGGTTCACCAGCGATCCGTCTCGGCGCCTACCGACCGTCTCGAGGGGCTCGCTCAGGAGAGACTCCTCGGGTAGACCTTCGAGCTCGACCAGCTCCGAAAGTGCCACTCCCTGAAGCTCCAGAGCCGGCACGTTGAAGATCGCGGTGAGTGCGCTGTTGACCGCGACAACGGTCCCGTGGCGGACGATCGCGATCCCTTCGAGCGTCGCTTCGAAAAGGGCGCGAAACCGCTGCTCGCTCTGGCGGATCTCCAGCTCGATCGCCCTACGCCGCTCGATCTCTCCCTGGGCCTGCTCGTACAAGCGGATGTTTTCGAGCATCGGGGCGACCTGATTGGCAACTGTGGACAAAAGCTGGATGTCGCTCGCCGGGTAGTAGTCGTCTGGATCGCGCCGGCCCATCAGCCAGACGCCGAGGTTTTCCTCCTTCACTTCGAGAGGGAGCGCCAGCCGGACCCAGCTCCGAGGTTCCGCGCCTCGGGCTTGCGGCTCGCGCAGGTATTTGCGACCCTGGGCGAGAAAGCCTTCAATTTCCCTACGATCGAGAGGCTGCTCGTGAGGGGGAAGCCCTTGGGAGTAAAGCTCTTCAATGCCCCGCTCCTCGAACAGATAGAGTGCGGACTGCCGGATTAGAAGGGTCGGAAGGATCTCGTTGACCAGGGTCGCGGCGAGAACCGAGCGATCGAAGGCGCGTGGAATTCGATCGGCCACAAGTCCAACGACCTCCTCTTGGGTGTGGCGAATGCCGAAAATATGCCGGTCAACCAGAGTTCGGAAGCGGTCGTGCAGGCTGGGCGCCAGGATCACCAACAGGATTGAGGTGGCGAGCAGGGCAGCGAGGGTGCCGGGGCGGCCCGAATAGCCTTGGGAGCCGATCCAGAGAAGCAAACCGATCGCCACGGTGAGATAAAGCGCCCAGAAGCTGTAGGCGCCGATCAGCCGGTTTGCGCGAAATTCCAACGCTCCTAGGGTCTGCTTGTAGATCGCGTAGATGTAAGTGGCGGGAGGGATCGGTGTCGCAACCAGAAAAATAACGCTCGCCCAGGGAAGCCAGGTCTTGGAGTCGGGAGCGGCTGCACCCAATCGGCTCACCACCAGGGGGAGCACGACGAAAACCGAGGCGATTGGTGCGAACCCGAAGGTTACGCCGAACAGCATGATGCGCGTCGCTTGGCGCACGGCGGGTGGAGCCGGCAAAAGAAGCCGAACGACTAAGAAGAGAAAGGAAAGCGCCAGGCCCGCCAAGAAATACATCCAGAAAAGGCTCGGAAAGCCACCGAGTAGGTAAAGAGAGTCGAGCAGGGCAAGGAGCAGTGAAACGGCGTAGAGGGGAGCCAGCACAGCCGCTCCCCAGCGGCCGAAAAGGGAGCTCGGTAGAAACGTGTGAATGTGGGTCGCCAAAGGGAGAAATAACCAAACCACGACGTGAAAGACGATCGCCGAGCCGGCGGCGTGGCGAGCCGATGCGAGGCCCGAGGAGAGGAGGATGGACGTGTTGTAGGCGAACAGGACGAAGGCGAGCCACCGTCCGTCTCGGGGTCTCAGAAACAGGACGATCGCGGTGCCAAAGGTCCAGAAGATGAGCGGCAGGAAGGCTTGTGGGAACGAAGGGTCCAGCAACGCCTTCGGCCCCTCGATCCAGTGGCCGGGAACTTTGACTTTCTCTCCGTCTCGGATCACCGTATAAAGAGTTGTTCCATTCGCCAAGAACCCTTGGAAGAGCTCGAGACTTCGATCCGCTTTGAACCGGCCATGGTCGATATCGCCTACCGCGACGACCTGCTCTCCCATTCGCAGGCAGTTCTCGGACGTCCGGCATTCCGGAGCTTCTATGACTTTCCAGTCGGAGCTGAGGCTAACCTCGAGAGAAGGGTAGAAAGCGGCGAAGGAGTAATACAGAGTCGGGGCGAGGACCAGAAGAGACGCCGCGATCCACGTCAGGTCTACGGCTCGGCGGGGCGGCCTTTGAGTCACCTCAGCTCCGCAACCCCTCCGAGTCTCTCCCTTGATGGGTAAGACAGCAGGTGCTCAAGGGGCTTGATCAGGCGGTCCACGATCCGGAGTAAGGGTGCGCGTGACCGGATCGACAAAGCCTGCACCTGGCGGCGAGACTCGGTGGAGAAGTGATCCATTTGAAGCGCACAGTAACTCACGGCACCCGACTTGAAAAGGATCTTCTGGCCCACTGCGAGTGCAGCTGGTGTTTCGGCCTCCCTCGCAAGACGAATAAACTCTTCTCGGTCCGGATGGGCTGCCGTGATGGCGTACAGAAGCGCGATGTTGTTTCTTGGTCGCTTCCAATCGGCGCTCGCCGGTACGTCGAGCGCATCGGCAAGATCGTCGCTCACTTGCACGAAACGGCCGAGGTTGCGACCCAGAACCTCGAGGCCAGAAACAGCTTCATCGCTGGCCCCACCCATCAGGCCTCCAAGAGCGAAGGCCGCGGCAAAAAGGGGCGGTGTCTTCGCCTCGACGCGTTGCCAGTAATCTGCTTCGGTTTTCGCCTCGACGGTATCGAGCTCCTGACCGCTGGCGGTAGCGATGAACGCGCGGGAAAGTTGAGCCTGGAGATCCGAGGATCGCGAGCCGGGAGGGACCCTCTCGATCAGTCGATGTGCGGCGGCCTGAAAGGCCGAGGCGAGATTAGCGGCACGCCCCGCTCCGAGATTGCGAAACGCGCCCTGGGGATCCTCGTCGAGGAGATCGTCGATGAGATGGATCGCGCTAAGGGCGCAGAAGATGGCTGCTGCACATGGCAGAGCCTGTTCCTCGGTTCCACCTGAAGCGATGCATGCGACGACGGGGTACTCCCAAACTGAGAGATCCTCTCGATGCGCCGTACTCCGGATAATCTCCTTCATGTCCGGCCAACGGCCTATTTCCGGAAGTTCCGTGATCAAGCGCTTGATACGCTCAAATCTCGGAATTGTTCGAACAGCACTATCGGGAGCCAGCGGATTCAACATCACCTAAGGGTGGCTAGACTGAAAATTATCTTGAGGAAGGTTCGGAGCAAAAACCTTCAGGGCTGAACGAGAACGCTCAGCCCTGAAGCAGGCTAGGCAATCGCGGGCGTAGCCGACAGGGAGTTTCCGTTCCAGACGGGCCACGAAAGATCCGGATCGTCGCCGGAAGCCAGGGCCAGCGAAGGCTCTTCGATCTTCGTGATGTCGCGAAGGCGAGCCAGAAAGGGGTCCGAATCGCAAGCGTTCTGGAGGGAACGGTGAAAGCTCTCAATCGACATCGACTACTCCTTCAAGAGATCGTAAGTTGTTGTTGCGCTCGGTTCGAGGTTCGGGCGAGGAAGTCCTCTGCTGAGCACGAGGCTCAGGCAATTCGTGAGAAAGCACCCCGCGGAGACGGAAAAACCGCGACCAAGCGACCCGTAACCGGTGTCAAGTGTGGCGAACCGAAAAAACGGTGACACGTTCCTACAATTTGGTCGAGTAATTTCGGCCAAATTGTAGACGTTATGCGCAAATTTTCATCGGTCTTGGAGCGATCGGCATGCGAGAGAAGCCCGGGTCGATCTCTCAAAACGGCGGTTTTGCGGACTTTTTGAGGCGGACCGAGCGTCACCTCACGGAGGACGATCGGAGGAGGAGCGGAAGTAAAAGATTCAGTCGGCGCGCGGAATGTACAAGCTTTCGTCCGCCGCGATCTCGCGTCCGGTTCGTGGCGGCGAGAAGAAATGACCCTGGCCGTAGTCGATCCCGAGGCGGCGGATCTCTTCGGCTTCCGCGGGGGTCTCGACCGCTTCCATCACGGTCTTTGCGCCGGTCCGCGCGGCCATCTCGGCGGTCGACCGGACGAGGGCCTGTTTGAACGGATCGGCGTCGACGCCTCGGCAGAAGGCGGAGGAGATCTTCAGGAACTCGGGGCGCAGGTCGAGGAACAGGTTCAGGTTGGACCAGCCTTCGCCGAAATCGTCGAGCGCGATGCGCAGTCCAAGGTCACGCAGCTTGGTGAGCGTCGCCGCGAAAGCGCTCGGGTTGAGGATCGTGTGCTGCTCGGTGAGCTCGAGGATCACCTTCCGATGGTCGACCTCGGCCGTCCGGAGCGCCTCGACGAGGCGCGGCGTGAACTCGGGGTGGGTGAGCGATCGCGGCTGGACGTTCAGAAACGCCGTGAGCGGCCCTGGGAGGTGCTGGAATTCCGCGAGCGCCGCACGGATGCACAAAAGGTCCACCTCGAACGCGAGCTCCTTCTTGGACGCGTAGGCGAACAGCAGCGACGGCATACCGAGCAGCGCTCCCGCCGGCCCGCGGGCGAGCCCCTCGACTCCGAATACCTCGAACGGCGGTCCGCCGTCCGCGAGCGGGACGACCGGCTGGAGCAAGGCGTGGAGCGGGCCGGAGGAGAGGAAGCTCTCGAGGAGCGGCACCTTTTCGACGGTCGGCGGCTGCGGCGCGGGCTTCGGTCCTGAGCTCTCGGCGGCCGTCTTGCGCGCTTGCTCGGCGAGCAGGAGGCGCCGCAGCTCGCCCAATCCCCCCGGCTTGTCGAGTACCGCGGCGACCCCCATGAGATGGCAGATCGAGCGGACGCTTTCGTCGAGGAAGCCTGAAAGGACGTAGAGCGAGGTATCCGGGAAGTGCGTGGCGACGAAACGGATCAGGCGCACGCCTTCCAGGCCGCCGAGCGGAGAGACCGATAGATCGGTCACCACCGCGTCGAAGCGGGTCTGCCCGAGCAAGGCCTCGGCGGCTTCGATTTCGAGGCAGGTGGTCAGGTGCACGTCGGGCGCGCGCAGGGCGAGCGCGAGCATGTCGACCACCATCGACTCGTCATCGAGAACCAAAACCTTGAACATTTGGGGCGCAGTATAAGCGGCGGCCGTTCACCCGCCAAGGACGAGAGGACGGCGGCTCGGGGCGGTCGTCCTCTCGCGGATACGTTTGCTCTACGCGCAGCGGCGAAGAATGTTCTCGAAGCGCCTTGGATTTCCTCGAAACGCTTGGAGAAACAGGACTTTTCTCGGCTCTCCCGCTCGATGGCATCGCCGTTGCTCTTTCGATCGACTGGACATCGATCGCCCTTTATTGAGACAGGGCGTTGGAGGAGTTCGAACCATGTGGAAGCGTACGACTTTGACCGCCGTGCTGCTCGGCTCCGCGCTGGCGGCTGCCGCTCAGGCGCAGCCGAGCGGCCCCATCGACCAGTCCATCCGTTTTCGGCTCGGCTCGTTCCGGCCGGAGGGCGATTCCCAGTATTGGGACGAGAAAGCGCGTGATTTCACGGGCTCGGCGTCCGATCTGGAAGACGCGATCGGCGGCGTGGACTATCTGCTTGAGTTGAACGACCATTTCGGCCTGCTCTTCTCTGGCTCCGCCTACGAAGGCCGGACTGACGCCTCGTACCGCGATTTCGTCGATCCGCGCGGCGGGGAGGTCTCCCACCGGGCCACCCTCGACATCGCTTCGCTCACCGCCGGACTGGTCTTTCACCTGACCGGGCGGAACGCGGCGTTCCGTCCCTACGTGGGAGGTGGTGGCGGCCTGTATTCGTACCGCCTCGAAGAGGACGGACGGTTCATCGATTTCAACCCGCCGCCGCCGACCATCTTCCGTGCGGACTCCGTGGCCGAGGGGAAAGCCTCGGGCTATTTCTGGCTCGCGGGCTTCGACGTTCCGATCGGCCGCAACTGGGGCTTCTTCGCGGAAGGGCGTTGGCATCAGGTCGACGACGAGCTCGGGGACGACTTCAAGGATTTCGGCAAGATCGACCTCTCCGGTCGTGACGTCTCGGCAGGGGTTTCCTACCGGTTCTGATCGAGTGCGACCCGAGACCCGCGGAGGCCTGTGGAATCAACGCCGGATCCGGGCGGATCCAGGCTGGGATTCCACGAGGCCTCCGCGGCTCACCCCGTCCCCGCGTGGCCTCCCGCGGGCGGACCTGCTAGGCTCCCAGCCGGTCCATGCCCTCCGCTCCTCCCACCGTCCCGCCGAACGCCGCTCCGCCGAGGTTCTGGCGCCGGAAGCGCGTGCTTTGGGGGGCCCTGGGCCTGTTCGTGGTCGTCCTGCTCGCGTTCCTTCCTTTCTGGCGGATGGTCGGTCGATTCGGCGACATGGTCCTTCGCCAGCCCTCGCGGCTCTACGCGCGGATCGACCGGCTCGAGAAAGGGGGCTCCTGCAGCCTCGATCGCGCGGTGACGGAGCTCCGCGCGGCGGGTTATCGCTCCGTCGGGGGCGACGGACCTCTCGCCTCGGGCCGCTATCGGCGCAAGGGGGATCGGCTCGAGGTCCACCTGCGCTACTTTCCGACGCCGGTGGGCGAGCGCGGCGGCGCTCGGTTCGACATCCGGACGGCGCAATCGCGCGTGGTCTCGATCACCCGGGACGGCCGTCCGGTCGACGAGGTGATCCTAGAACCCCCTCTGGTGGCCTCCTACTATGGACCCAAGCTCGAAGAGCGCCGGCCGCTGCGGCTCGAGCAGGTGCCCCAAGATCTGGTGAACGCGGTGCTCGCGGCCGAGGACGACAGCTTCTTCGAGCACGCCGGGATCTCCGTACGCGGCGTCGCCCGGGCGGTTTGGGTGAACGTCCGCGGTCATGGGATTCGCCAAGGGGGGAGCACCCTCACCCAGCAGCTGGTCAAGAACATCTTCCTCACCCAGAAGCGCTCGCTCGGACGCAAGGCCCAGGAAGCGATCCTCGCGGTTCTCATGGAGGTCCGTTACGACAAGAAGGAGATCCTCGAGTCGTACCTGAATGAGATCTACCTCGGGTCGAGCGGGGGCGTTTCGGTGCTCGGGGTGGGCGCGGCGGCGCGCGCGTTCTTCGGCAAGGACGCGCGCGATCTCGATCTCGCCGAGGCGGCGACGCTCGCCGGCATGATTCAGTCGCCCGCCCCGTACTCGCCGATCTCCCATCCGGACCGCTGCAAACAGCGTCGCGACTGGGTTCTCGGCAGGCTTCAAGAGCTCGGCCTCGCCGAGCCGGAGCGGGTGGAACGGGCGATCGCCTCGCCGGTGGTCGCCGAGCCGGAGCCTCCGACCCGGCGCCGTGCGCCCTATTTCAGCGACGCGATGACCCACGAGGTCGAGCGGCGGTTCCGCATCAGCGATCTTTCAGATGCCGGGTTCGCCCTCTATTCGACGCTCGACCTTTCCGACCAACGCGCGGCCCAGTCCGCGGTCGAAAACGGTCTGGCCGACCTCGAAGCCAAGGGACCGCAGGGGGAGAGCAAGGATCCGCTCCAGGGCGCGCTTGTCTCCGTCGATCCGGCGACCGGCGGCCTGCTCGCCTACGTCGGCGGGCGGAGCTACACCCGCAGCCAGTTCGACCGCGCGAGCCAGGCGAAACGTCAGCCCGGCAGCGCGTTCAAGCCGATCGTCTACGCCCAGCTGTTCGAATCGGGTAAGGGGACCCCCGCTTCTTTCGTCGAGGATTCGCCGCTGACGATCGACATGGCGGGCAAGCCGTGGAGCCCGCGGAACGACGACGGCAGCTTCCACGGTTGGGTGACGGTCCGCCGGGCCCTCGAGCACAGCTACAACCCGGCGACCACCCGGATCGCGCTCCAGGTCGGCATGGACCACGTCGTGGCGCTCGCCCACAAGATGGGGGTCGAGGCCGAGATGGACCCTTTCCCGGCGGTGGCCCTCGGCGCGACCTCGGTCTCGCCGGTCGAGTTGCTCCGGGTTTACGCGACGCTCGCCGCGGGAGGGGTACGGCCGGAGATCCACGGTCTGGACGCGGTGTTCGATCGGTTCGGCAAACCGGTCGAAGGCGAGGCGCTCGTGGCGCCCGAGCGGGTGATCTCGCCACAGTCGGCCTACCTCGTCACGACGCTCCTCCAAGGCGTGATCGATCGGGGGACGGGCTACGGTGTGCGCGCCCAGGGAATCGAGGGGGCGCTCGCCGGCAAGACCGGCACCACCAACGACCGGCGTGACGCCTGGTTCGGCGGCTATTCGACCAACCGTGCCACGGTCGTCTGGGTCGGGTTCGACGACAACTCTCCGACGCGCCTATCCGGCGCGCGTGGCGCTTTGCCGATCTGGGCCCGGTTCACCTATGCGGTCAAGGGGCCCGCGGGCTATCCGGCGTTCAAGTCGCCCCCGGGCCTGCGGACGGCGATGATCGATCCGACCACCGGGGCGCTCGCGACCGAGTATTGCCCGACCGCGATCACCGAGGTCTTCCCCGCCGGGAAGGTGCCGTCGCAGCTCTGCGATCGCCACACCGGTTGGGATTCGACCAGCGGCTACGACGAGGACGGCCAACCGCTCGACGGCGAGGACGCCGGCGAGGTTTCCGCGGACCGCGGGCATCCGTTCCGGCGTTGGCTGCGCGAGGTCTTCGGCGGCACGAACCGCAATCCCTCGCCGCCGCCCGCCGATTCGGGCGACGGAGAGCCGCCTCCGGACCGCAATCGATAGAAAGGTCCGCGCGCTTCGAAAGCGCGGTCGAAGAACCTGACGATGGCTGAGATCCGCCGTTTCTACCGGGTGCCCGCACAGCTCGAGGAGCTGTTCACGGCGGAGCTTTGGTCGGCCGGCACTTTGGGCGTGGAGATCAAACCCCTCGACCGGGATGCCGTTCGCATCGAGGCCTATTTCGACGATGCCACGCCGGAACCCGACCTCGCCGAGCTGAGCGCCAGCCTCGGCGAGGCGGTCGAATCCCTTGGCGAAGAGAGGGTTCCCGCGGTCGACTGGCTCGCCAGGTACCGAGAGAGCGCCGTGCCGTTCGCCGTGGGACATCGGCTCTGGCTCGACCCCCGGGAGCCGGACGAGGCTCCGTCGGAAGTCCCGGAGGGGCGCCACCTCCTGCGTCTCCCCGCTCGCTCGGCATTCGGCGTTGGTAGCCACGAGTCGACGCGGTTGGCGCTCGAGCTGCTCGAGGACCTCGCCGCGGAGGGGGGCGTCACGGGCCGTTCGGCGCTCGAGATCGGCGCCGGAACCGCGGTGTTGTCGCTCGCCGCGCTCCGCTTCGGCGCCCGAGCCGCCGTCGCGTTCGACGTCGATCCCGGTGCGCCGATCCACGCTCGCGACAACAGCCGCTTGAACGGATTGTTCCCGCTCCACTTCGCCGGGCGCCTGTCGGCGCTCGTCGCCCCGCCGCATCCGCGATCCCGCTTTGATCTGCTGCTCTTGAACGTCCTCCCCGAGGAGATCGAGGCCGAGCTTCCGGCGGTCGCGGACCGGCTCGCGCCCGGGGGCGAGCTGATCTTTTCCGGCATCCTCACCGAACGGGGGGACGAGATCCTGCATTGGGTCGGCGCGCTGGGGCTCGTCGAGCGCGCCCGAAGGGTCGCCAACGAATGGGTCGCGTTCCGCCTCGTTTCGGCGGCGGCTTGATCACCCTCGTCGTCGCTCCCCAGGATTTCGCCTCCGGCCGGGAAATCCTGGTCGAAGGGGAGACCTACCGCCACCTGTTTCGCGCCCGCCGCGCCGAAGTGGGGGAATCCATCCGGCTGGTCGACGGCGAAGGAAATGCGCGGGCGGCGAAGATCGCGCGGATCGACCGGAAGGCGGGCTGGATCGCACCGGTCGAGCCGGTGGAGATCATGCCGGCAAACGAGCCGGCGGTGCGCCTCACCCTGCTGGTGCCGACGCTGCGCCCGGAGCGGTCCGCCTGGCTGATCGAAAAGGCTACCGAGTTGGGGGCGGCCGCCGTCCGCTTCCTTCAGATGGAGCGCGCGCCGCGCGAATTCGGCTCGGGCGCGCTCGAACGCCTCCGCCGGATCGCGGTCTCCGCCCTCGAGCAGTCCCACGGGGCGCGCCTTCCCATGATCGACGGCCCACACCGCTGGGACCGGCTCGAATCGCTCGGGACCGGCTGCGACACCCGTTGGCTGCTCGATCCGGGCGGAGCTCCGGGCGCTTTCGCCGTAGACGCCGGGGGGAAGGCGGCGTTGCTGGTCGGTCCCGAGGGTGGTTTTTCGGACGGTGAGCTCCGGGAGGCCCACGCGCTCGGGTTCGAGCCGCGGGCGCTCGGTTCGCGCATTCTGAGGATCGAGACCGCGGCGGTCGCCGGGGCGGCGCTGGCGCTGCTCGAACCCCGCCTCGGGTGACATCCCTGACGCCGCGGAGCGTCATGGACACCCACCCCCCCTTGGGCTACGATCGCCCGCTCAGGACCTCTGTCCGCATTCCCCAAGGGGGCCCGCCATGGCGAACCATCCGTTCGAAGGTATCCGCTGGGTTTGGATGAACGGCCGGCTGGTGGAGTTCGAAAAAGCCACCGTTCCGGTCATGACCCACGCCCTGCATTACGGCACCGGCGTGTTCGAAGGAATCCGGTGTTACCGGACGCGAGCGGGCTCGGCGGTGTTTCGCCTCGCGGAGCACGTGGATCGGCTCGTCCATTCGGCGAAGATCTGCCGGATGGATCTGCCGTTCTCGGCGGCGGAGTTGGTGGCCGCAGTCGACGAGACGATCCGGGCGAACGGGCTCGAAGCCTGCTACATCCGGCCGATCGCCTTCCGAGGCTTCGGGCCGATGGGGGTCAATCCGCTCAAATCGCCCGTGGAGGTTGCGATCGGCGTCTGGCCCTGGGGGACCTACCTCGGGGAGGAGGCGCTCGAAAAAGGGGTCGACGTCTGCGTCTCCTCTTGGCGGCGTCCGTCGCAGGATTCGGTGCCGGCGATCTCCAAGGCGACCGGAAACTACATGAACGCCGGCCTCATCAAGATGGAAGCGGTCCTCGGCGGCTTCCACGAGGCGATTGCGCTCGACACCGCGGGATACGTGAGCGAGGGATCCGGGGAGAACCTCTTCCTGGTCCAGGACGGCGTGCTGCTGACGCCGCCGGTCGCCTCCTCGATCCTCGCCGGCATCACCCGCGACACGGTGACGGCTCTCGCCGGTGACCTCGGCATTCCGGTCCAAGAAGAGACGATCCCGCGGAGCCTCCTCTACGTCTGCGACGAGCTGTTCTTCACCGGGACCGCGGCCGAGATCACGCCGATTCGCACGGTCGATCGGATCCAGGTGGGCGCCGGACGTCCCGGCGACGTCACGCGACGGCTGATGGCCGAGTTCCGGCGCATCATCACCGGCGAGACGCCCGACCGCCACGGCTGGCTCCACGCAGTCGCCGGAGCGGGCGAAGCGAGCCCGGCCGAGGCGATGCCGGTCGAAGCGGCGGCGACGGTCGCCTGAGCGGAGCGAGCTGCCCATGAACATCAACGATCTGCTCAAGATCGCGGTCGAGCGTAAGTCGTCCGACCTTCACTTGAAGGTGGGCAGCCACCCGGTGATCCGCGTCGACGGCGACCTGATCGCACTTGCCGACCTGAAGCGACTGCTCCAGGAAGACACGATCGCGATGGCGTTCTCGATCATGAACGCCCGCCAGAAGCAGCGGTTCAAGGAAGAGTACGAGCTCGACATCGCTTACTCCGTCCCGGGCCTCGGCCGTTTCCGCTGCAACGTCTTCCAGCAGCGTGGTGCCGTGGGCATGGTGCTCCGCGTCATCCCGGCGCGCATCCAGACGATGCGCGAGCTGATGCTGCCACCGGTGCTCGAACGGATCTGCGAGGAGCGCCGCGGTCTGATCCTCTGCACGGGTACCACCGGTTCGGGCAAGTCGACCACGCTCGCCGCGATGCTCGACTCGATCAACGCGGGCCGCTCCGAGCACATCATGACGATCGAGGACCCGATCGAGTTCCTCCATCGCGACAAGAAATCGATCGTCAACCAGCGCGAGATCGACGTCGACACGCGCGCGTTTTCGGGCGCGCTACGCGCCGCCCTCCGTCAGGACCCCGACGTCATCCTGGTCGGCGAGATGCGCGACTACGAGACGATCGAGACCGCACTGCTCGCGGCCGAGACGGGCCATTTGGTCTTCTCGACCCTCCACACCTTGGACGCGACGGAGACCATCAACCGAATCATCTCGGTCTTCCCGCCGCACCATCAGAAGCAGATCCGCATCCAGCTCTCGGCGGTCTTGAAGGCGGTCGTCTCGCTGCGCCTGCTGCCGCGCGCCGACGGCATCGGCCGAGTGCCGGCGGTCGAGGTGATGATCTCGACCCCCTACATTCGCGACTGCATCGAGAACAAGGAGAAGACCAAGTTCATCCGCGAGCAGATTGCGGGCGGCACCAGCCAGTACGGGATGCAGACCTTCGACCAGTCGCTGTTTCAGCTCTACAAGGGCGGTCTGATCACGCTCGAAGAGGCGCTCCGTCGCGCCTCGAACCCGGACGAGTTCAAGCTCAAGATCCAGGGCGTGCAGTTCACCGCGGACATCTCGCGCGAGCAGATGGAGGAGTCGATCGAGCTCGCGCCCGAAAACGACCTGCTCGGCGCGGCCTCGTTCGAGATCGAACACAACTGACCCGCGCACGGGCGATCGACGGCAAAGCCGCATGAGCCGCGAGAAACCGCCCGCCTACGAGCAGGCGGTCCGCCTGCTCGGTTCCCGTCCCCACTTTCGCCGCGAGCTCGAACAAAAGCTCGCGGCCCGCTCTTACCCCGAAGACGAAATCACTCCCGCGCTCGACCGGCTCGAGCGGGCAGGCTACCTCGACGACCCCGCGACCGCTCGCTCCTTCGTCGCCCAACGCCTCGCCCGAGGTGCCGAGGGCAAGCTCAAGCTGAAAGCCGAGCTGGAGCGCCGCGGCGCGCCCTCCGTGGCGGTCGCTGCGGCCCTCTCCGAAATCCCCGACGACGACCTCGATGCCGCGCGAGAAGCCGCCGCCAGGTGGTCGCGCCGCGGCAAGAGAGATCCAAGCGCGCTCGCGCGGCACCTCGCGGCCAAGGGGTTTTCGCGACGGTCGATCGGTGCGGTGGTGAGCGAGCTCGGCGCGAACGGGGAGGATTTCGATCTGGATTCGTAGCGTCGCTCGATCGGTCGTGCCCCAGGCCGTCGGATAGATCGCAACTCAGGCCGTTGGCCTGGGCTGAGGGTCAGATCTCGTTCTTGGTTTCGACCGCGAAGAGGCGTCGACGCTTCGGACCAGCACCATAACGTTAGATCGCGACTCCGATCGCGCGCAGCACGCCTCGCTCAACCTCTTCCAGGAGCGCGCCCGAGAGTGGGCCGCCGAGGGCTGTTTCGCTGAGCAGGTGCTTGGGGAGCGTCGTGATCTGCTCGCATTTCAGTACGGAATCCATGGGCACGCCGCCTGCGCCCTTGTTCAATCGCACATGAGTCGGTGCTGGGTGCAGGGTGGTGGTGGCCGGAATCACGAGCACGTCGCTCGCCAAGCGATTGCGAGCCTCAACCGAAACGACGAGGGCCGGCCGAATTTTCCCCCCGGGCTCGCTGGGAATCTTCACCCAGTAGAGGCACCCCCGGAGCGGATTGACGTTCATCGCCAGGATTCACCGAGAACTTGGCCCGAGAGCTCCGCCCATTCGGCGTCTTCCTCGCGCTCGGCGACGGTGAGGGAGCGATAGTAAAGCTCAATCTCTTCTTCGAGTTTCTCGCGGCGGCGATCCCGCAGCCATCCGGCCAAGGCGTTCTCGACCACCTCGCTGCGGCTCGCCCCATGCGCCATCTGATCAATCTGGGTGAGAAGAGAACCCTCGATCGTCACGGAAACCTTGGCTTTTGGCATGATCCGATTTTTCCTCCGACATATTATCCTACCACTGACGCAGGTCGCCCCCCAGGCTGTTGGCGTCATCGCAACCCAACAGCCGGCCCGATCGCGCCCAGCGCGGCGGTCCACGGCCTCTGCGATAAACTTCCCTTCCCACTTCGCCTCTACAGCCGGGTCGTCAAGGAGGTGGCCATGAGCGTCGGTCTGATCTACATCTGCCTCTTGGGGTTGGGAGTCGTCTACGCCTTGATGACCGGGGTGTTCGGCTGGCTTTCCGACCTGATCGGAGGTGCCGACGTGCACGTCGACGTCGGCGGGCACGACTTTGCCGGGCATCTCGATTCGGTCGATGCAAGCCATGCACATCCGATCACGGGGACGACCGCGGCGACGTTCGTCACCGGGTTCGGCGGCGGCGGCATCGTCGCCCACTACCTGCTCGGCCTCGGAACCGTTCCGGGGCTTCTCGTCGCGTCGGGCTCGGGGTTGATCCTGGCGTTCGCCGCGTATCTCGCGCTCGATTGGCTGTTCAAGCAGACCCAGGGCGGGAGCGAGTACAGCGTGAGCGAGACCGCCGGGCGCGAGGCGGAGGTGATCACCGCCATCCCCGCCGGAGGGACCGGGGAGGTGGCCTATCAGGTGCGCGGCCGGCGCGAGAACTCGCCCGCGCGCGCCCTCGATGGCTCGGCGGTTCCCAAAGGCCGCCTCGTCGTGATCGAAAAAACGCTCGGCAACACGCTCTACGTCCGGCCGCAGGCCTAGCGGCTCCGAGGAGATCGGTCCATGGAAAACTACGGCACCGTCGCGGCGGTCTTCGTCTTCTTCGTCGTTCCGCTCGTCTTCTTCATCCTTCTGATCGCGATCGCGAAGCGGTACAAGAAGGTCGGCCCGAACGAGGTCATGATCATCTCGGGTCGCAAGCACAAGATCCAGACCGCGGGGGGCCAAACGGAGACCACCGGCTTCCGCATCCGGACCGGCGGCGGCGCGTTCATCTTCCCGCTTCTCGAGCGGGTCGACCTGCTGTCGCTCCAGGTGATGACGCTCGACATCACGACCCCAGAGGTCTACACCAAGCCGGGCGTTCCGGTCGTGGTCGAAGCGGTCGCCCAGGTCAAGATCAAAGGCGACGAGGCGTCGATCCGCACCGCCGCGGAGCAGTTCCTCGGCAAGGGAATTCCGGAGATCAAAGACATCGCCCGGCAGACGGTCGAAGGGCACTTGCGCGCGATCATCGGCACCCTCACCGTCGAGGAGATTTATCGCAACCGCGACCAATTTGCCGCGTCGGTCCAAGAGGTGGCGGTCGCCGACCTCCAGAACATGGGGCTCCAGGTCGTCTCGTTTACGCTCAAAGACATCCGCGACAGTCACGGCTACCTCGACGCCCTTGGCAAGCCGAAGATCGCCGAGATCAAGCGCGACGCGGTGATCGCCCAGGCCGAAGCGGACCGGGACGCCAACATCAAATCGGCGCAGGCGCGCCAGCTCGGCGACGTCGCGAAGTTCGCCGCCGACACCCAGATCGCCGCGGCGCAGCGCGACTATGAGACGCAGAAGGCGCAATACGACGGGGCGGTGAACATCAAGCGCGCCGAGGCCGACCTCGCCTACGACATCCAGAAGGCGAAGACCTCCCAGGAGCTCAAGAAGGAAGAGATCCAGGTCTCGATCGTCGAAAAGGAACAGCAGATCAACGTCCAGGAGCGCGAGATCCAGCGTCGCGAAAAGGAGCTCGAGGCGACGGTGAAGCGCCAAGCCGACGCCGAGCGCTACAAGATCGAGACGGAGGCGACGGCCAACCGCGCCCGCGTCGAGCAGGAAGCCAAAGGTCAGGCGGAGGCTGCCCGCGCCAGGGGCAGCGCGCAGGCCGAGGTGCTGCGGGTCACCGGCACCGCGGAGGCCGAGATCATCGCGCTCAAGGGCACGGCCGAAGCCGAGGCGATGAAGAAGCGCGCCGACTCCTTCAAGGAATACAACCAGGCCGCCGTCCTGCAGCTCCTCATCGGCTCGCTCCCGGAGATCGCCCGGGCGGTCGCCGAGCCGCTTTCTAAGACCGATCGGATCACCATGGTCTCGACCGGCGGCGACGGAGTCGGCGCCTCGAAGCTCACCGGCGACGTGGCGAAGATGGTCGCAGAGCTGCCGGCGGTGATCGAAGGGCTGTCGGGGATCGACCTACGGAAGTTGATGGCGCAGCTCCCGGCGCTCAGGGACGTCACGAAGAAGCCGGACGGGGAGGGGTAGAAGCGGCCCCCCTCCTGGCCTCCCCCCGCGGGCGGGGGGAGGGACTCTTCGGCGGAGGTCTTTGGAATTACGAGCGCGTTTGAGGGCACAGCTGGAGGTTCCGCCGGGCTTCCTCCCGCGCTTGTGGGGAAGGATCGAGGAGGGGGCTCTACCCCTCCGCCGCCGTCGTCGGGATGCCGAGCTTCTCCCGCACCTTGTTCTCGATCTCGGAGGCGAGCTCCGCGTTGTCGCGGAGGAACTGCTTCGAGTTCTCTCGGCCCTGGCCGAGACGCATGTCGCCGTAGCTGAACCAGGCGCCACTTTTGACGACCAGCTTGTGCTCGACGCCGAGGTCGATCAGCTCGCCCGCGCGGGAGATCCCTTCGCCGTAGTCGATGTCGAATTCGGCCTGGCGGAACGGTGCCGCGGTCTTGTTCTTCACTACCTTCACCTTCACCCGCGAGCCGGTGACGTTCTCGCCGTCCTTGATCGAGGCGATGCGCCGGATGTCGATCCGGACCGAGGCGTAGAACTTGAGCGCCCGGCCGCCGGTCGTCGTCTCCGGGTTGCCGAACATGACGCCGATCTTTTCGCGGATCTGGTTGATGAAGATCAGGCAGGTGTTCGACTTGGCGACGATCGCCGTCAGCTTGCGGAGCGCCTGGGACATGAGGCGCGCCTGGAGGCCGACGTGAGAATCGCCCATCTCGCCTTCGAGCTCCGCCTTCGGTACGAGCGCCGCCACCGAGTCGACGACCACCACGTCGACGCTGTTCGAGCGGACCAGCATCTCGGTGATCTCCAGCGCCTGCTCGCCGTTGTCGGGCTGCGAGACGAGGAGGTTGTCGATGTCGACCCCCAGCTTCCTTGCGTACTCCGCGTCCAACGCGTGCTCGGCGTCGATGAAGGCGGCGGCGCCTCCCTTCTTCTGCGCCTGACCCACGACGGAAAGGGCGAGGGTCGTCTTGCCCGACGACTCGGGGCCGTAGACCTCGACCACCCGGCCGCGGGGGAAACCGCCGATTCCGATCGCCCAGTCGACGGCGATCGAGCCGGTCGGGATGGAATCGATCACCAACCCCTCCCGCGATCCGAGGCGCATGATCGCCCCCTTGCCGAACTGGCGCTCGATCTGGGAGAGCGCTCCTTCGATGGCCTTCAGGCGGTCTGATGATTTGGCATCCGCTTTCGCTTCGGACATGGGAAAAGACGCTCCTCGTTCTCCGTGGGTTCGAGAGCCGCGCCACTCGTCGGAATCGTCGGGGCGCGGGGGTTTGGGCCGGAGGGAACCCGATCTTAGAAGACGGAAAACGCCGGGGCAATTCTTGACAATCGAGGAAATTTATGCCCTATTACCGCCGCCTGTCGTAGGTATCGCGCCCCTGGCCCGGGTTCCTCCGGACTTGCGGCGCTCCCGAGCCCCCCTCTCTATTCCTCGCGGGGGTCCCCTTGACAGCCCCGCCCTCCATCCCTAAACTCGGAGGTCCTTTGCCTGGCAGAGGCGGGGTTCTGTTTGTCGAGCGCTTCTCGACCCTCCCGCGAGCCGGGTACCCCAGAGCGCATCCTCGGTTCGTCGTTGCGGGCTGGCCTTTTGAAATCAGTGCTTTGGACATCGACCTTCAGGTATCGATACCGAAACTCGGCGGCTGACCGGATCAGCGGTGCGAGCCTCGGGCCGTTTTGAGACGCGTAAGCAGGGAGATGAGATGAACAGGACCTACAGCCCCAAGGCGTCCGAGATCGAACGCGATTGGTGGGTGATCGACGCGGCGGGCGTGCCTCTCGGTCGCCTTTCGAGCGTGGTCGCCGGCCTGATCATGGGCAAGCACAAGCCGAATTTCGTTCCGCACTTGGACACCGGGGACTTCGTGGTCGTGATCAACGCCGAGAAGGCGGTGCTCACCGGGCGGAAAGAGCAACAGAAGGTCTACTACCGCCACAGCGGCTTCCCGGGCGGCATCAAGTCGGAGACCGCCGAGAAGCTGCGCCGGCGCCGCCCCGAGCTGATGATCGAGCGGGCCGTGTGGGGCATGTTGCCGAAGAACAAGCTGGGCCGTCGCCTGAAGCTCAAGGTCAAGGTCTACGCGGGCGCCGAGCATCCGCACCAGGCGCAGCAGCCCGCCTCCTTCGACGTGACGAAGGCCATCTGACGCGACCGACAGCGGCGAGCCAACAGGAGACGACGAAGTGAGCGATCTGCACTATTACGGCACCGGCCGGCGCAAGACCTCTACGGCGAGGGTCTTTTTGCGCCTGGGCAACGGCGAGGTCAAGGTCAACGACCGCACCCTCGACGACTACTTCCCGAACGAAGTCTTGAAGATGGTCATCAAGCAACCCCTTCTGCTCACCGAGACGGCGGAGAAGTTCGACATCGTCGTCACCGTCCTCGGCGGCGGCAGCGCGGGCCAGGCGGGCGCGATCCGTCACGGCATCTCGCGCGCCCTGCTCGAGTGGAACGGCGAGCTGCGCGATCGCCTGAAGTCGGCCGGACTGCTGACTCGCGATTCGCGCAAGAAGGAACGTAAAAAGTACGGCCAGCGCGGCGCCCGCGCCCGGTTCCAGTTCAGCAAGCGCTAGGTAAGGAGGGGTCTCTTGGTCGGAGTCACCATGAAAGAGCTGCTGGAAGCTGGCGTCCATTTCGGACACCAGACCCGGCGGTGGAACCCGAAGATGAAGCCCTATATCTTCGGCAAGCGCAACGGCATCTACATCGTCGACCTGCAGAAGACGCTCAAGCTGTTCGAGCAGGCGGCCGAGTTCGTCTATCAGCTCGCGAGCCAGGGCAAGCGCATCCTGTTCGTCGGCACCAAGCGTCAGGCGCAGGAGGCGATGGCCGAAGAGGCGGCGCGTTGTGGCGAGTTTTCCGTCACCAACCGCTGGCTGGGCGGCACGCTCACCAACTTCGTGACGCTTCGCACCTCGATCCAGAAGCTCAAGGAAATCGAGGCGCGGCTCGCCGACACGAACAGCTCGCTCACCAAGAAAGAGCGGCTGCGCCTCGATCGCGAGCGGGAGCGGATGGCGAAGAACCTCGAAGGCATCCGCGAGATGAGCGATTTGCCGGACGCGCTGTTCGTGATCGATCCGAAGAAGGAGGACATCGCGATCTCCGAGGCGATCAAGTTGCGCATTCCGGTCATCGCGGTGGTCGACACCAACTGCGATCCGGAGCTCGTGGACTACATCATCCCGGGCAACGACGACGCGATCCGGGCGATCCGCCTGTTCGCCTCGCGCATCGCCGACGCCTACCTCGCGGGCGCCGGCAAGCTTGAGCGCGACCAGGAGATCCAGGCCAAGGACGCCCCCATGATGCCGCCGCCGGGACAGGGCGCGAGCATGGAGAGCACCCCCGCGGTCTAACCCTCTCGGGCCTCTGACGGGCGAGCCGCCTCTCTTCGCCGAGAACGCGGCTGCGCCGACACGAGAAAAGGTCAGTCGATGGGTCTCCCGGGCTGACCTTTTCGCTTGTCCGGGCTCTCGGAATCGCGTCTCAACGTTTTCACGTCTTTTCTTCGCGCGGTCGCTGCCGCGCGTTTCAAAAAAGCCCCGCCCAGGGCGGGGCGGCACCACCCGAAGGAGGTTGCGATGGAAGTCACGGCTCAGATGGTCAAGGAGCTCCGCGAGCGTAGCGGCGCGGGGATGATGGATTGCAAGGCGGCTCTCAACGAGTCGAAGGGCGACATGGAAGCGGCCGTCGACCTCCTGCGCAAGAAGGGGCTCGCCGCGGCGGACAAGAAGGCGGCGCGAGTGGCCGCGGAAGGAGCCGTCGGCTCCTACATCCACGCCGGCGGCAAGCTCGGCGTGCTCGTCGAGGTCAACTGCGAAACCGACTTCGTCGCTCGCACCGAGCAGTTCCAGGAGCTGGTCAAGGACATCGCGATGCACATCGCGGCGGCCGAGCCCCGCTTCGTCCGGCGCGAGGAGGTCACGCCCGATGTGCTCGACCGCGAGCGGGCGATCTACCGCGAGCAGACGATCGCCGCGGGCAAGCCGGCGAACATCGTCGACAAGATCGTCGACGGCAAGATCGAGAAGTTCTATTCCGAGGCGGTGCTCCTCGAGCAGCCGTACGTGAAGAACCCCGATCAGACCGTGGGCGAGCTCGTGGTCGAGAAGGTCGCGACGATCGGCGAGAACATCCAGATCCGCCGCTTCGTCCGCTTCCGCCTCGGCGAGGGGATCGAGAAGCGCAAGGACGACTTCGCCGCCGAGGTCGCCGCGGCCATCGGGACCAAGTGACCTGGTGAGCGAAGAGCCCCGACCGGCCTATCGCCGGATTCTGCTGAAGCTTTCCGGCGAAGCCCTGATGGGCGACAAGCCGTTCGGCTTGGATGAAGCCGTCGTCGCCGACATCGCCGACCAGCTCCGAGAGGTGCATGCCCTCGGAGTGGAGTTGGCGGTGGTCGTCGGCGGCGGCAACATCATCCGCGGCCTCGCGGCGAGCCATCGCGGGATCGACCGGGTGACCGGCGATCACATGGGCATGCTCGCCACCGTGATCAATGCGCTCGCCCTCCAAGACGCCCTTGAAAAGCGCGGAGTCACGACCCGGGTCCAGACCGCCATCGACATCCGCGACATCGCCGAGCCGTACATTCGGCGACGGGCCATCCGCCACCTGGAGAAAGGTCGCGCGGTGATCTTCGGGGCCGGCACCGGCAACCCGTTCTTCACCACCGATAGCGCCGCGGCGCTCCGCGCGGCGGAGATCCATTCCGAGATCCTGCTCAAGGCGACCAAGGTCGACGGGCTCTATTCCGCCGACCCCAAACTCGACCCGAACGCCCGCCTCCTGCCGGAGGTCACCTACCAGGAGGTGCTCGAGAAGAACCTCCAGGCGATGGATGCGGCGGCAATCAGCCTCTGCCGGGAAAATAAGATCCCGATCTCGATCTTCGACCTCGGCACCCCGGGCAACATCCGCCGGGTGATCTGCGGCGAGCGGATCGGATCGATCGTCCGCGATTGATCCGGTCGAGCCCATTCCAAGCAGAAGCTCCCGTTTCCGGGATCCGATGCGACGATATGCCGTGCCGGCCGGGCGACCCACCCGGCCGGCGGTTGACACTCCGAAACCGGGCGGAGAAGATCTTCCCGACCTTCTCATCGGCCCCTGGCACCGCTAGCGACGGAGGAAAATTCCCATGAAAGAGCTATTTCTCGAGATCGAGATCCACATGAAGCACGCGGTGGATCACCTCCACCACGAGTTCAAGCACCTGCGGACGGGGCGCGCCTCGCTCCAGCTCCTCGATGGCGTGACGGCCGAGTACTACGGCACGCCGACGCCGCTCAACCAGCTCGCGAACCTTCAGGTGGCCGACGCGGCGATGCTGGTCGCCCAGCCTTACGATCCGTCGCAGATCGCGGCGATCGAGCGGGCGATCATCAAGGCCGATCTGGGGCTCAACCCGAGCAACGACGGCAAGGTGATCCGCATCCCGGTGCCGACGCTCACCGAGGATCGCCGCCGCGAGATCGTCAAGAAGGCCCACGACATCGCCGAGCACGCGAAGAATGGCATCCGCCAAGCGCGTCGGGAAGGCAACGACAAGCTCAAGAAGATGGAGAAGGACAAGACCATCAGCCAGGACGACGAGCGGCGCGGCTTCGACGAGATCCAGAAGCTCCACGACCATTACATCGCCGAGGTGGGCACCGCCCTCTCGAAGAAGGAACAGCAGATCCTGGAGGTCTGAACGGGAGCGCCAAGCGCCCCCGCCCCTCATGTTCCTCTACGGCTTCCATCCGGTCCGCGAGGCGCTCCGCCACCGCCCGCACGAGGTGGTTCGTGTCCTCGTCGCGCGCGGTCGCGGCGGCGCGCGGCGCGAGCAGGTGGCCGAGCTTTGCCTCCGGCACCGGATCGAGCTGTTCGACGTGCCCGAGCGCGAGCTTGCCGCGCTTGCCGGCCCGGCGCACAACGGCCTGGTGGCGGAAGTGCGGGAATCTGCCGTCGCCGCGGTCGAAAGCGAGGCCGACCCGGATTTCCGCGTCCTGCTCGAAGACGTCCAAGATCCACGCAACCTGGGCGCCGTTCTCCGAGTCTGCGAAGGGGCGGGTGTGGGGCAGGTGATGATTCGTGACCGCGGCGCCGCGCCGATCTCGCCCACGGTGGTCAAAACCTCCGCCGGGGCGAGCGAGTGGCTCTCGATCGAGCGGATCACGAACTCGGCGATGGCGATCGCCCAGCTCAAGAAGGACGGCTTCTGGATCTACGGCACCGACGCCCAGGGAGAGCCACCCTGGGAGATCGACCTCACGGGCAAAGTGGTGATCTGCCTCGGTGGGGAAGAGAGCGGCCTCCGCGACCTCACCCGGAAGAACTGCGACCGCCTGATCGGCCTCCCGATGCGCGGCCACGTCGAATCGCTGAACATCGCGACGGCGGGAGCGGCGGTCCTCTACGAAGCGGTCCGGCAGCGCTCGCGGGGTCGGGGCGCCTCCTAGCCGGCCCCGACCACTGCTGGATTCGTCTAGCTCACCACTGTTTAGAGCCAGGCCACTAGTGAGATCTTCCGGCTCACTACTGTTATGGGCCAGATCACTGGTGAAATCCTCCGGCCCGCCACTGTTCTGGGCCAGACCCCTGATGAAATCTTCCAGCTCACCACTGTTCTGGGCCAGATCCCTGGTGAAATCTTCCAGCTCACCACTGTTCCGGACCAAATCACCGGTGAAATCCTCCAGCTCACTACTGTTCTGGGCCAGATCACCGGTGAAACCTTCCAGCTCACGACTGTTCCGGGCCGGACCACCGGTGACTTCCAGCTCTTCTCCCCTGAGCGGAGCGTGGCCTTGTCCGTCTCGGGATCGCCCCAAATCATGCCGCCTCGGTCCGGAGCACCTGCCCCCGGCGCCAAGCCTTCCGGGCCCTTGCGGAACCGACCTCCGAGCAAGTACACTCCCGCCTCGCCCTTGGGGGAGACCCCAGGCGCCCGCCGGCATAGCTCAGCGGTAGAGCGCCTGTCTTGTAAACAGGGGGTCCCCGGTTCAAGCCCGGGTGCCGGCTCCCTCCCGGTCTTTCCTGGCGCCCGCAGCACGCAGTTCTTTGGAGGTGTGGCCGAGCGGTCAATGGCAGCAGACTGTAAATCTGCCGGGCTTCGCCCTACCTAGGTTCGAATCCTAGCGCCTCCACCATTTGTAAGTCCTCGCCCTCCGCGGCGCCGCGACTGATCCGGTGAGCCGACCGGATTTCTGTTGCCAACTGGTCCAGGCGGTCGACGCTTTCCTCGCCAAGCGCAAGCCGCCGAAGGCGGAATATCTACTTCTCCTGCACGATCCGTCGAAGAGCGAAAAGCCTCGATACGAACGAGCGGACTCTTGGGAAGAGGCTGGCTCCAGGGAACTACTGGAGCGAGCCGCGTTGAAGTCCAAAGTGAGGCGCGGCGTCCAGGAGCCGCTTGTCGTTCGAGTAGATGACCGCGTATCCGTGCCGGCTTGCACAGGTGAGGTGGAGGGCATCTAGGGAGCGCACGAAGGCTTGGGGAGGAAGGCGACGGGTCGTTTCCTGCGCGGCGGCGACCAAGTCGTTGGTGACCGGCAACCAGTTCCAGAGACCGTCCTCGCAGTCGATCTGAAATTGGGAGATGAGAGCTTCGTGCGCCGCCGCGGTGAGAGCTCCTTCGCGATGTTTGCGCGAGAACACCAGCTCCGTTTCGAGCCGCCCGATCACGAGACTGACAACTCCGGGCGAGTCTTCGGTTAGCGCGCGGACGGCTTCGCTCTCCGGCTCTTGTAGATAGAACTTAGCGATGAAGGCGGCGTCGAAGTAAAGCATCCAGGGGCCTAACCGCCGTCGCGATCCTCACGAACGATCTGAGTGCTGTCGGTACCGCCTCGTAGGGCGCCCGCGTCCAGCAACTCCTGAAAGGCGGGAAGCACCCGTCGACGCTGAAATGGCCGGTCGACAAAGCGGGTCTCAGGCTCGATGCGAGCGATGGGCTCGCCACGATCTGTGATGACCATGCCGCCTAGAAGCACGGCCTCGCGGACGAGCGATCCGGTGTTCTCGTGCAGCTCGCGGAGGGAGACTCGTTTCATGTGTCACAGTGTGACGCAATTGACGCCGACGGGTCAACTTCTCCCCCGGGGACCGAGAGCGATGGTCGCCTTTGCGGAGTAAGGTTGGGCCGTGCCCCTATGAGAGCTTCGCCGTCGAGCCCGATGGGGCTACTGTGACCTCCACATGTGGACCACCGATGGCGTCGGACATTCGGTCATAAAGGTCGAGATGGAAGATTCGGGTGGTTATTTTGGTCCACGGGGAAAACCAGTTTGAGAATCCCTATAGCGGCGGCAAAACATCGACGTGTTCGTCGATGCCTTGCGTCGTGTCGAGGCAACGGAGGAAGGGACGGCGGTGCTAACCGGGGAGAGCCCCAGGGGCGGATCTCCCGCCGGAACGAAAGGCCCCCAATGAAACGCCTTTGGACCATTCTCGGAGTCCGGAACGTCCCGGCGAGCTGTCGGTGGTACCAGGAGCTTCTCGGCTTGACGCCGACTCCTCCGGCCCACGAGTACTTTGGGCAGATCCTCGACGAGGAGGGGACGGTTCTCGTCTGCCTTCACGAATGGGGCGCTCATGAGCATCCGACGTTGACGAACTCCGCCCCCGAGGCACCGGGCAACGGGCTTCTGCTCTTTTTCCGCGTTGACGATTTCGACCCCGCTCTCGATCGGGTTCGCGCTCTCGGGCTACCGCTCGAAGAGGAGCCCCACGTCAATTCGAAAACGCGGTCGCGGGAGTTCTCGCTTCGCGATCCGGACGGATACTTCGTGACGATCAGCGAGGCATAGGCCTCAAGCCTTCTGCGCGAGGACGAAGGCGTCCGAGCGGACGATCTCGGTCCGGCCTTGCTCCTCCAGGGCCGCCACGAGAAGGGATTCGGACTCGACGCCGAGACCTCCAGAGCACTCCACGCGGGATCGGGGGCGTACGCGCCGTGTTGGAGTTCAATCGAAGCGAGCATGCCGGTCCGCCGTCTGCGCGCGCGAGCCCGCTTTCGACGAGCCGGAAGGGCGATAGGATGGACCATCTCGAATTCCACTTCAGCACGCCCCGTCCATCCCAATCGGTCTCCAGCATGGCCGCACTTCGGAGGTTCCCATGAAGAGAGTCACAGGAATCGGAGGGATCTTCTGGAAGGCAAAGGATCCCGTCGCGCTCCGCGCTTGGTACAAGAAGCACTTGGGTATCGACGTCCAGGATTGGGGAGGCACGGCGTTTCTCTGGGCCGATGAGGCGGGAAACCCGACGACGGGGATGACCGTCTGGTCGATCGGCTCCGAGACGAGCCAGCAGTTCGCGCCGAGCACTTCGTCCTTCATGGTGAATTACCGGGTCGACGACCTCGCGGCGCTGCTGCAGGCGCTCCGTGACGAGGGGTGCGACGTGCTCGACAAGACCGACGACTCCGAGTACGGGAAGTTCGGTTGGGTGATGGATCCGGAGGGCAACAAGGTCGAGCTCTGGCAGCCGCCCGCGGGTCAGTAGCTTCGCCTGGCCGCCAGGAGTCGCTGCCTTGGCCAAGCTCTTCCGCTACGTCCTGCTCGTCGCTGTCGCGCTCGCCTTCGCAGTGAGCTTTTGGCTGCTGCGCCGGGTGATCGGAGCCGATTCGCCCTGGCTCGGGCTGCTCCTGATGTTCTATTTCCTCGGGCTCTCGAAGGTGGCCGAGCCGATCTATACGCTTCGCATGCCCGGTCCCCTCCGGAAGATTCGGAGCTGCGAGCGGGAGGGAAGGCTCTGCCGTGGACTGCTCGTTCCTCAGTTCGGGCAGGTGTTGCGGGACACGCCGCTACGGGTCCTCAACCTGGCGGTCTATGTGAAAAAGGGCCGGCCCGACCTACGGGCGCTCGCCCGGTCCGTCGAGGCGGCGGAGGCTTCCCATTTCTGGGTCTCCATTCCGTTCGTCCCTTACGTCGCCTACCTGTTTTTCACGGGTCGTCCGGGGTTCGGCGTCTCGTTCCTCCTCATCGAAATTCTGTTCAACGTCTACCCGGTGCTCCACCTGCGGACGGTGAGAGACCGTCTCGAGAGGCACTTGTCGCGGCGGAGAAGTGCCTTGCCCGAAGCGCCACCGGCCGCCTCGGTGGGCTAGCTCGACCAGCCTCCTCTCCACGATCGCCGCATG
>JBGAGQ010000041.1:0-53856 GCA_044226625.1 Thermoanaerobaculia bacterium | reverse complement strand
ATCGAGTGATCGACCACGTCCGGAAGGAAGGGTATTTCGTCACCGAGGACGAGCCGACCGAAAGCGAGCGCCTCGCCCACCCGCGGGTCGCGCGGATCGAGCGCGAGCCGGGAGGCTACCGGGCGATCCGAACGCCCATGGACCTTCCCGCGGCGCGCCGGGTGGTCGCCGCGCTCGAGGCCGCGCACGGGGATTTGGTCCGATTGCCCACCTTGGGGGGAAGCCTGCCGCTCGCCGCGTTCGATGCCGTCCTCGGGGTGCCGCTGCTCATCGTGCCGATCGCCAACCACGACGACAACCAGCACACCCACGACGAGAACCTGCGGCTCCAGAACCTCTGGGACGGAATCGAAACCTTCGCCGCGCTCTATGTCATGTAGGGGCCTGAGGCTGCGGGAAAGAGGGCGATGAAAAAGGGCCTCCCGGAGGAGGCCCTTTTGAGCTTCGAGACGGAGCGTGCCGCTAGCGGGGCGACACCTTGACCTTCAGGTTCGAATAGACCCAGCCGAGCGGCGGGAAATACGCGCCGTCGGCGATCCCGGTCATGCCGAAGTCCAGGGTCACCCGCTTGCCGGGACCGAGGTCGCGCAGGTCGCGGTTGTTGATCTCGCCCGCGAGGGTCTGGATCAGCTGGCTGTTCTTGAATACGGTCATCGTCACGCGACGGGCGACCGTGTCGTAGCGGAATTTCACGTGGTACTTGTTCCGCTCGCGCCAGGGACCGGTATTGCTCTTGATCAGCTCTCCTTCGCCGGTCCGGGGATCCTTACCGATATCCAAAATCGTCTTGAATCCGCTGCTTCCCCGAATCAGAAAGCCCAGATAGAGCACGCGTTGGCGCCGGTCGGGATTCGAGCGCTTGAAACCCATAAGACCGTGGAACAACGGCGTCCGCCACTTGGCGATCTCGAGATCGTACTCGATCTCCGCTTCGCCGTACTCCAGATTCTCGCGCAGCGGCAGGGTGTAGGCCTTGAACGAAGCCCCCTGCTTGACGCGCAGGAACTCGCCCGGGACCTCCATCGTGAGCGTACCGTCCGCGGCGACGTCGGCCGGAGCCAACTCGACTGCCGCGGCCGACAGCGCCGACTCGTCCGGCTCGGGATAGGCGTCGCCCTGCGGCAGGTCCGCCGGATCGTCCGCCAGGCTGGTGACCGAGGGCGCGCGGCCCACGGTCGCCGAGGGGCTGACCACCTCGAGCTCGGCCGTGCCCGGCTTCTGGACCCGGGCGAACGCATAGAACGGTCTGTTGCAGGACACCGTGAAACGCGCGTCGGCGATCTGGGTCTCTCCCAGGGTCGAGAACGCATCGTCGAAACTGCGGAGCGAGAGCGGCTTGACGGAGATCGTCATGTTCTGGGCGATCTGCTGGCCGCCCTTGCGGAACGCCTTGAGCACGCAGGTCGCCGCCTGCGTCGTGGTGTTCGCCACGTGGATGCTCGTCGTCAGGCCGTCCGTCCGCCGCGCGAGACCCTGGAGCACCACGGTGGCGTCCGCGACCGAAACCTGACGTCCGGTGACCGCCTGCAGGTTCGCCGAGGCAAGAGCCCCGCCGGTGCCGAAGGCCTCCAGGCGCGCGGAGACGACCAACTGCGGCGCTCCCGTCACCAACAGCATGCCGGCCTGACCCATGGGCGCGACGTTGGTGAGGAGAATCGTCGAGCGGGGGCCGACGGTGATCTGGCCGGACGGGGGAGCCTGCGTTCCGTTCGCGTCGACCGCGATGAACTTGGTCGAGAAGCGACGGGCCGAGCCGCCCTGGTTCGTCACCCAAAGCTTGGTCAGGTAGAGCGTGCCGTTGACCGACTGGTTGGAGGCGATCGGGATGAGAGCGGTGCCGGCCGTGGCCGGACGGGCCGCCAGAGCGGCCAGGGCAGCAACGCCGAGGATCATGCCGCGGCGCAGAAGGGTGAGGTGCCGTGTTTCCGTGCGAAGCATCGCTTCAGTCCTCCTTCGCTTCGAACTTCACCTGCAGATTGGAGTAGACCCAGCCGATCGGCGGGAAATAGGCGCCGTCGGCGATGCCGGTCTGGCCGAAGTCGACGCTGATCGCATTGCCGTTGTCCACCAGCTCGGGAGTCTGCGGCGGACCGGACAACGACAGGGTCTGCCGGCCGTCTTGCGTCGCGATCAGGGTGACCCGGTTCGTGGTCAAGTCGTACTCGAAGTGCATGTGGTACTGGGTGCTCTTCTTCCACACCCCGCCGCCGCTGCGCACCAGCACCTCGTCGCCGAGGTCGAGGTTCGTCTTCTTGTTGTCGTTTCGGATCTGGATGCCGTAGTACAGGATCCGCTGGTGCCGATCGCGGTGCGTCCGACGCATCGAGGTGACCCCGGTGAACAGGCCGGGCGGGAACTTGTTGAGGAACATGTCGAAGTCGACGATCGCCTTCTGATACTTCTGGTTCGGCACCAACGGAATGTTGTAGGTGCGGAAGGAGTCACCGTTCTTGGCGATCAGGAAGTCGCCCGGCACGTTGAACTCGACCTCCCCGGGCCGGATGATCGGCTCGAGGGTTCCATCGAGCACTCCACCCGGGGTCACCGCCACGGTCCGCGGACCGCCGACGTCGAAGACCAACGCGAAGGTGTTGAAGGGCCGGCTGCAGGTCACCGAGATCCGCGCGTCCGCGATTTCGGGGATTCCCAGGGTGACCCAGACCTCGGGAAACTCCCGAAGGGAGAGAGGAAACAGGCTGAACGTGGCCGCCGAGCCGATCGCTTCGCCGTTGGCTCGGACCGCGGCGACCGTACAGGAAGACGGGTCGCGAGAAAGGTTCGCGATGCCGAAGTCGGTGAGCGGTTTGCCATCCGCCCGGCGCTCGAGCGCCTGCAGGTAGACCGTCTCGCCCGCCGGGGTGTTCCGCTCGGGGCTCAACACCGGCACCCGGGACTGGGAGAGCACACCGCCTTGCGCGCTCACCGTATCCAGGCGCGCGTCGATCAGGAGATCCGACGGGCCGTCGATCCGCAGCATACCGGTCGCCCCGATGGGGACGCTGGTCGCGAGCTGCATGGTCTGTCCCGCGGCGATCGACAGGTTGGTCGTCTCCCCCGGATTCGCCACCCCGTCCGTGCCCGCGACCAGAAACTGGGAGAGGAAGGTTTTCGAGGACGACGAGAGGTTCGTGACGAACACCAGCGTGCGGCTCGTGCCGCCGCCGTTCGGCTGGTTACGCGCGATGGGGATGAAGGACTCGCCCGCTTGGAGTGGCGGTGCAGACGCGGCGGCTGCCGCGCACAGCAGAATCCCGGTCAAGGTCGGTCTTTTCATGCGAATACCTTTCACAAATGCTTACTGCGATCGCAGGAAAGGGCCCTAGGGCCGGCGAATTGTGCCGCCGAGTGTACAGCAAAATGTGCATTTTCTGCCGGGTTTCTTGAAACTTAGGGTTTTGTGATCTCGATCAGCTTGACGTCGAAGACCAACATTCCCTCGGGTTTTCCCGGCGCGCCGCGATAGGCGAGCGCTTTGGGAACCCAGAAACGGCGGCTTTCTCCCTCGACCATGAGCTGCAGGCCCTCGGTCCAGCCGGGGACCACCTCAGTGAGCTTGAACACCGCGGGCGCACCTTTGGCGATCGACGAATCGAATCTCTTTCCGTCGACCGTCCAGCCCGTGTAGTGGACGCGGACGATGCTTTGCGCCGACGGCTTGCGCGTTCCGGTTCCGGGCTCGAGCACCTTCCAGGCGAGCCCCGAGGCGCTCTTTTCCGCGTCCGCGGACGGCGCGGCGACGTCGGCGGGCGTCTCCGGGACGCGCAAGATCTCGAGCAATTCCACGTCGAAAACGAGCATCCCCTGAGGCCGGTCGGCAACCCCTTCGTAGGCGAGCTTGGCCGGGATCCAGAGCCGGCGCTTCTCCCCTTCGAGCATGAGCTGGACCCCTTCGCGCCAGCCGGAGATCACCGCGTTCAACGGAAAGACGATCGGCCGCTTGCGGGCGACCGACGAATCGAACATCTTGCCGTCGACGGTCCAGCCCGTGTAGTGCACCTTGACCGAATCCGTGAGCTCCGGCCGGATCGTTCCCGTGCCCGGTTGGATCACTTTCGAGGCCAGGCCCGAGGCGGTGGTCTGCGCGTCGGCTGGCGGCGCCGCGACGTCCGGCGGCGCGGGAATCGCCTCCACCGCGGGTTTCACCGCCGGGGCTTGCGCCGGGGGTGCGGCGAGCGAGGGGAGAGCGGTGACGAAGGAGAGAACGGAAAGCGCGAGGGCGATCGTCGGTCGGTTCATGGCGCGCGAAGGGTATCAGAGCCTTTCCGGCGCTCGATCCTCGGCTCGGTCCGCCGCGTCGCGATTCCTCAACCTGCGCCTCGGATCGGCGCCGCCTGCACCGTGTCGTAGCGGCCGAGCTGGACTTTGCCCGGCGGCAGACCGCGCGGCTTGCTCACCTCGTCGCAGGTGGTCCAATGGACCGCCACCCGCCCTCCGTTCCGAGCCTTCGAAAAGCCGGCGGCGAGCCCGGCCGCGAATAGCAGCGTCTCGCGCGACGGCCGAGCGAGGTTCTCCGGGTTGCGCACGACGACGTGCGAGCCCGAATCGCCCGCGACGTGGAGCCAGAAATCGCGCGGGCTGCCGAGCTTGAGCGACAGAACGTCGTTGTCCTCGGCGGTCTTGCCGACCAGAACGGTCATCCCGTCGGGCGATACGAACCGGCGCGCGATCGAGCGCCCCTGGAAGATCCCGGCCTCCGGATCGGTCGGACCTGGAGGGCCCTTGCGGTCTTCTCGTCCCATGGCGGCGGAAGGTTAATCTACACTGAGGCCCTCACCGGAACCTTTCGAGGAGAGCGGGCATGAGCGCGGCGCGCGAGGATCGGCCAGCCGAACCCATGGCGGACGACGAGCCGGTGTGGGACGAAGAGCTCGAAGCCGTCATCCCGGACTACGGGATCGAGGACGTGCCTCCTCCGGCCGAGACTCTGCTCTACGCCTGGCAGCACACATTGGTCGACGTCTCGCCGTACGTCCTCCCGATCCTGGTGGCGGGCGCCGTGGGTTACGGCCCGGAGCAGACCGCGGCGATGATCTCCGCCTGCCTCGTGCTGATGGGGATCGCGACGTTCGCCAACGCGACCTGGGGCAATCGCCTCCCGTCGATCCTCGGGCCGTCGGCGACCGACACCGGCGCGATGGCGACCGCGGGCTCGATCTTCGGTGCCCCGGCGATGTGGATGGCCGGATTCGTCGGCGGGCTGTTCGAAACCGCGCTGGGGCTCTCGGGCGCTCTCGCCTCGCTCCGGCGCTTTCTCCCTCCCTACGTCTGCGGCATCGTCGTCCTGACCATCGGCGTCTCGCTCGCCCGCGTGGCCGGCGGATGGCTGTTGGCCGATCCGCGGCCGGAGATGCTCGCCCTCGCCGGGGGCACCGTCGCCTCGATCGTCCTCCTCACCGTGATCGGCCATCGGCTCCGACTGGGCGTGCTCGCGCGAGGCGCGCTCCTGTTCTCGCTCCTGTTGTGGGGAGTCGCCATCGCGGGCCCCATCGGGCTCGCCGATTTCTCGGCGCTCTCGCGCGCCCGGTGGCTCGCGCTGCCGCGGCCTTTCGCCTTCGGCGCTCCCTGGGACGGATGGCGTCTCGCGGCCGGCGCCGTGATCGGCGTGATCATCGGCTACGTCGGCTCGATCGCCGAATCGATCGGCGACTACGCCGGCACCTGCGCCGTTTCCGGCACGGTATATCGGCTGCGCCACATCCATCGCGGCATCACCGTCGAAGGGATCGCCTCGGCGATCGGCCCGTTCTTCGGCGCGCTGCCGCTCACCACGTACTCGCAGAACACCGGCGTCATCGCCACGACCCGCGTGGCCAGCCGGCGCGTCGTCCAGGTGGCCGCCGTGCTCCTTCTGCTCTACGGCCTTTCGCCGAAGCTCGGCGTCCTCTTGGTCCTGATCCCGCGCCCGATCGTCGGCACGGTCTTCCTCGTCATCTGCGGCATGATCGCGACCGCCGGCCTCCGCCTGCTCGGATCGGGGAGGAAAGACGACGCTTACCTGCTCACCACCGCGATCACGCTCTCCGTGGCGCTTACCCTGCCGGTCGTCGCCGGGGCGCAGAAGGAGTGGTTTGCTGCGTTGCCGCCGATCGCGAAGCTGTTTCTCGGCAACGGCGTGGTTCTCGCGATCACTCTCGGGATCGTGCTGAACGCGGCGCTCCGATCGGTGCTCCGAGAACCGTCCAAATGACCCGGCCAGGGGCGCCCCGGCTCGTGCTCGAGTCGCTGCTCGTGGTGGCGCTCTCCCTCCTCGTCGCCTGCGGTCGAGCCACCCCCCCGTCTCATCCGCGCGTTCTCTTCGTCGGCCTCGACGGCGCCGACTGGCAGCTGCTCGATCGGTTCGCGGCGGACGGGACGATGCCGAACCTCGCGCGGCTGTTGAAAACCGGCCACTCCGGCGTGCTCGAGACCGCGCAGCCTCCCCTTTCTCCCCTGCTCTGGACGACGATGATGACCGGCGTCTCGCCGCTCGAGCACGGGATTCTCGACTTCACCCGGTTCAATCCCCGCTCGGGCGCCCGCGAGCCCATTTCCTCCGTGGAACGGCGGGTGCCCGCGATCTGGAACATGGCGTCGAGCGCGGGCCGCGGCGTCGGGGTGTTCGGGCTCTGGGCGACCTGGCCGGCCGAGCCGGTCGAGGGCGTGCTCGTCTCCGATCGATTGTTCTCGTTCCCAACGCGGGAAAGCACTCCTCCCCCCGGCCTCGTTTGGCCCCGCCAACGCGAAGCCGCGGCGCTCGAGGCACGCCAAAAGGCGGAGCGGGAGATCGATGCCGGGGCGATCGAAGCTTACCTTCCTGGCCTCTACCGCGAGCGGCTCCAAGCGCTCCTCGCCGCGCCGCCCGGGCTGGAGAACCGAGTCGAGGGGTTGCGCCGAATCCTGGTTCAAACCCTGGTCTACGACGAGCTCGCGCGGCGGACGATCGAGGAAACGCATCCCGATCTCGCGATCGTCTACTTCGAAGGGACCGACGCGATCGGTCACCTGTTCGCGCCGTTTTTCGCGCCGAAGGGGCCCGAGGTCTCCGAGGCCGACTTCGCGCTCTACTCCGACGTACCCCGCCGCTATTTCGCGGAGATCGACCGCCTTCTCGGTCGCTACGCCGCCATCGCCGAGAAGGAAGGGGCGATCCTGATGCTCGCCTCCGACCATGGGTTTCGCTGGGGGGAGGGGCGCCCCGTCCACGCCGGCAGCGCCGAGGCGGCGACCGCGGGCCTCTGGCATCGGGACGAGGGGATCTACCTGCTCCTCGGGCCGGGAATCGCGCCGCCTTCCGCGCGGACTCGCGGCCGGATCGAGCAGGTCGCGTCGACCCTGCTCGCGCTGCTCGGCTTGCCGCCCGGGCGCGGGCTCGCCGGGCCTCCCCTCCCCGGCGTGCCGGCCGCGACGCTCGAGCCCGCCCGCGAGGAGGTCGATTACGCGGCACGTTTCGAACGCGGGAAAGCGCCGGCGCCAGAGGCTCCATCCGAGGGAACCCAGGCCTCGAAGGAAGAGCTCGAATCGCTTCGAGCGCTCGGCTACCTCGGCGCGGGCGAGCCGGAGCGGGCGCCCCGAGCGGTGCTCCCAGGCGAGGACGGCACCCGCACCCCCGGGTCCTACAACAACGAGGGGTTGATTCGGCGCGCTCGGGGCCAAACCGCCGAGGCTGCCGCCGCTTTCGAGAAGGCGATCGCGATCGATCCGAGCTCCGCCTCGGCGCTCTGGAATTTGAGCGACCTTCTCGCCGCGAGCGACCCCGTCCGATCGGGCGACCTGCTCCGTCGCGCCGCGCGCGCGGGGCTGCCGGATGCCCTGCCGCGACTGCTCGACCGGGGCAAGGAACGGCTTCAAAGCGGGGATTGCAAGGAGGCGCGAGCCGATCTCGTGCTCGCGACCGAGATCGGTCCGCAAGATCCGCTCGCCTGGGGCACTGCCGCGCTGGCCTACCTCTGCGCTGGGGATCCGGCGGCCGCTCGTGGTGCGCTCGAGCGGTCGCTCGCGCTCGATCCGAACCAGCCGGAGGTGGCGCGGGCGTTGGTTGAGATGCGGTAAAGCGGCTTCTCGAGCCTCCCTTTCCTCATTTCCCCCACCTCCGTCCTCCCCCGCAAGCGGGGGAGGAGGGTGTACATCCCAAGCGCCCGCCGAAGGATCCCCCCCACCGCCTGCGGGGGAGGGGGCGCACATCGCAGGCGTCCGCCGAAGGATCCCTCCCCCCGCTTGCGGGGGGAGGTTAGGTGGGGGGCCTGAACCGACATGGCCCAGCCCCCTTACCGTATTTTCCCCCTGCGACTTACTCGTACACCTTTCGCGCCGCGTCTTCGAGGGCCCTCATTGCCAGGCGGTACGGCCCCGGGCCGTGGCTGATGCGGGCGACGCCTAGTTCAGCTAGCTTTTCGGGGGCCGGTACGCCCTCGAACCACATGACGTTGACCGGCAGCGGCGTGCCTTCACACACTTTCCGGATCAAGCGCTCGTCGACCAACCCGGGGACGAAGAGACCCGAGGCCCCCGCCTCGGCGTAGGCCGCCGCTCGTTCGAGCGCCTGGTCGACCAGCGCAGCATCGTGGCGCGCGGGCTCGGCAATGAGGAATAGGTCGGTCCGGGCGTTCACAAACGCCTCGACCCCAGCGTCTTTGGCCGCCGTGCGCAGGGCGCGGATCCGCGCCGCCTGCTCTTCGATCGAGTAGAGATTCTGATCGTCGCCCGCGATCGAATCCTCGAAGTTGCAGCCGACGGCTCCGCAGTCGAGCGCCTGGGCGAAATTCCCGGCGACGGCCTCGGGGGTCCGGCCATATCCCCCCTCGAAATCGAGCGAGACCGGCAGGTCGACGCTCACGACGATCCGGCGGAGGTTCGACAGCGCGAGGTTCCAGGGAATCTCCTCGCCGTCGGAATAGCCGTAGGAGGCGGCGACCGACCAGCTGCCGGTCGCGAGCGCCTTGGCGCCTACCCCAGCTACCACCCGGGCGCTACCGGCGTCCCACACGTTGAACAGCACGACCGGCTCTCCGGGAACGTGGAGCCGGAAGAAGGTTTCCGCTTTTTCGCTTTGACTCGGCATGATGATCGACCTTTCGGAGGGGTGTCTTCGGTAGCTTTCGATCCGCCGCCCTCGAAGGGGTCCTGAACCCGAGGGCGGCGCCGCGATGATATCTTTCGGGCCGGATTTCTCCCCTTTCTCAAGGATCTACGCCCGTGTCCGACACCCTTTCGAACGCTCCCGGCCGCGACTTCATTCGCGACCTGGTCGACCGCGACCGCGCCGCCGGTACGTACGCCGGCCGCGTGGTCACCCGATTCCCCCCTGAGCCGAACGGTTACCTCCACATCGGCCACGCCAAGTCGATCTGCCTGAATTTCGGCCTCGCCGCCGAGTACGGCGGCACCTGCCACCTCCGCTTCGACGACACGAACCCCGAAACCGAGGACGAGGAGTACGTCGCTTCGATCCAGCGCGACGTGCGGTGGCTCGGCTTCGATTGGGGCGACAAGCTGTTCTTCGCCTCCGACTATTTCGAGGCGCTCTACGACTTCGCGGTCGAGCTGATCCGGCGCGGCAAGGCCTACGTTTGCAGCCTTTCGGAAGACGAGATCCGCGAGTACCGCGGCACGGTGAAAGAACCGGGGCGCAACAGCCCCTATCGCGACCGAACCGTCGAGGAGAACCTGGACCTCTTCGCGCGCATGCGGGCCGGCGAGTTCGAGGACGGCGCCCACGTCCTGCGCGGCAAGATCGACATGGCCGCGGCGAACATGAAGCTGCGCGATCCGTTGCTCTACCGGATCAAGCGCACCTCGCACTACCGGCGCGGCGACGCCTGGTGCATCTACCCGATGTACGACTTCGCCCATCCGCTCTCGGACGCGCTCGAAAAGATCACTCACTCGCTCTGCACCCTGGAGTTCGAGAACAACCGTGACATCTACGACTGGCTGGTCGACTCCCTGCCGTTCGAAGATCCGCCGCGGCAGACCGAGTTCGCGCGCCTGAATCTCACCTACACGATGATGAGCAAGCGCCGGCTGCTCGAGCTCGTGCAGAGGAAGCTCGTCTCCGGTTGGGACGATCCGCGCATGCCGACGCTCGCGGGTTTCCGCCGCCGCGGGTTCACCGCGGAAGCCCTGCGGGATTTCTGCGATCGGATCGGCGTCGCCAAGGCGAACAGCACGGTGGACGTGACGCTCCTCGAGCACTGCCAGCGCGAGGCGTTGAACCCGGACGTCCCGCGCGTGATGTGCGTGCTGCGGCCGCTCCGCCTGGTGATCGAAAACTATACCGAGGGCCAGACCGAGGAGCTCGAGGCGCCCCTCTATCCGAACGACGTGCCGAAGGAAGGGAGCCGCAAGGTGCCGTTCTCGCGCACGCTGTGGATCGAGCGGGACGACTTCGCCGAGGTTCCTCCGAAGGGTTTCCATCGCCTCTCGCCGGGCCGTGAGGTTCGGCTGCGCTACGCCTATTTCGTCCGCTGCGAGAGCGTGGTGAAGGATCCCGCGACCGGCGAAGTCGTCGAAGTCCGCTGCACCTACGATCCGGAGAGCCGCGGCGGCTCTTCGCCCGACGGCCGCAAGGTACCCGGGACGCTCCACTGGGTTTCGGCCGAGACCTCGCGTCCGGTCGAGGTGCGGCTCTACGACCGGCTGTTCAAGGTCGAGCGCCCCGACCTCGAGGAAGGCGATTTCGAAACCTACCTGAACCCGAATTCGCTCGAAATCCTCTCCGGAGCCCGCATCGAGCCCGCCGCGCTCGCTCTCGATCTCGGGGAGCGCTTCCAATTCGAGCGCCAGGGGTATTTCTTCGTCGACCCCATCGACTCGACCGCCGCGGCGCCGGTGTTCAATCGCACCGTCCCGCTCCGCGACTCTTGGGCCCTGGAAGCACAGAAGCAGGCGCCCCAGGCCGTTCCCGGCCCGCCGGCGCCGGCGCCACCCAGGCCTCCCAAGGTCGTGGAAGCCAAGGCGCCCGAGCCGCTGTCGGCTGAAGAGCAAGAGGAGCTCGACCGCCTTCGCCCCGAGCTCCTGCCGATCGTAAGGGAGGTGCTTGCCGCCCATCCGACCGAGGTCGAGCGGTACCGCTCGGGCAAGACGGGTCTGCTCGGATTCCTGGTCGCCCAGACCATGAAGCGCATCGCGACAGCAGGCCCCGACACCGGCCAGGCGAGCCCCAAGCTGGTCAACCGGCTATTGCTAACGGAGATCGAGCCGGCCTCCTAGAAGGCACAGGAGTGAGCGGAAAGCCTCCGCCCGTGTTCGGTCGGTGGACCTAAAAACGCGGCCCGGGAGGCGTTGGCCCTCCCCCCTCCGTGTCGCCGTGCGATTCCATCCGCTGCGTCCCTCCCTATAATTCCCAAGATGGAGGCGACAGCGCCCGGTATCCCTCCCCTCGAACTGCTCCGCGCGGCGCGAAAGATCGGTTTCGTCTTCTCCGGCGGCTCGGCGCGGTGCGCCTTCCAGGTCGGAGTGCTCGATACCCTGCGCGAGCTCGGCATCCGGGCATCGCTCACGATCGGCGTATCGGCGGGCGCCTGGAACGCCGCGGCGGTCGCTGCGGGAACGGACGACCGCCTCCGCTCCTACTGGCGCGCGTTTCATCGCATGCCGCCGCTCGACCTGGGAAACCTGTTCCGTTCCGCCTCCCCTTTCCGCTATGCCGAGATCCACCGGCGCAGCTTCCGACGCTACGTCGGGACGGCACGGCTTCTCTCGCCTGAAGCTCTGCCCCTGTACGTAGGCCTCACCCGGCTGTCGGATCGCGCGCCGGTCCTCCTCGGCGTCCGCGAGGTCCCGGATCCTTTCCAGCTCCTTCTTGCCTCGAACTACCTGCCGCCGTTCTACACCCGCCCGCCGCGGATCGGCGGCGAGCGCTACGCCGACGGGGCTCTCTCGGACAACCTGCATTACGAGCGGGCGTTCGCCGAAGGATGCGACGTGGTCGTTCTGCTCTCCAACAAAGGGGAGAGCGAGGGGGGTCTCGCCCGCAGCCCCAAGGACACCGACCACCGGCCGCCGCCGGAGCTGATCGACCGGATGGTCATCCTCCGTCCGCGCCATCGCCTGCCGATCGGTTTCGTCGAGCGCGACTGGAGCACGATCACCCGCACCTTCGAGCTCGGCCGTCTGCGCGCCCGTGAGCTGCTGCTCGGCGAACGCCACCCGGAAACGGACGTCCGAGCCCCGGGCCGCGCCCCGACCGCGTTCCTCGCCGATTTCCTGACCCGCCGACGCCGACGATCGGCCCCTCCAAGCTGACCTCGCCCTCCGTCGAGCCGCCGATTTGACCCCCTTGCTCGGGCTGCACTAGACTCGCTCGCGCGTTTCCGTCGGGGCGTAGCGCAGCCTGGTAGCGCACCTGCCTTGGGCGCAGGGGGTCCTCAGTTCAAATCTGGGCGCCCCGAATTCAATCGCCGGGAGACTCTTCCCACGATTTACGGTGACGGGCTGCGTGCCTCGGCTGCCTGTAGCTCAGTTGGATAGAGCGGCGGCCTTCTAAGCCGCGGGTCGGGGGTTCGAATCCCTCCAGGCAGGCCACTTCCTCTAAAGTGGCGCGGTTCTTCAAAGCGGAACGACGGAACGAAGGTCGAGCCACCCTCTCGACCCCCGGCGTTCGCAAACCAAGGCGCCCGTAGCTCAGCTGGATAGAGCGACAGCCTCCGAAGCTGTAGGTCAGAGGTTCGAATCCTCTCGGGCGCACCATCTGTTGGGCCAATCCAGTAGAAATCATGCAGCCAGTCAGAGAGTTTCCTGGCCGAATTCGATTTTCTGGCTAAGTAATTCGATTTCGCGGACGGCGAATTCGAATTCGGGACCCAGAAATTCGATTTCGCGAGAGAGAAATTCGAATTCGGGCGCCGGAAATTCGAATTCGGGGCCCAGAAATTCGAATTCGGGAGCCCGATGAACGAATTCGCGGGGGAGAAATTCGAATTCGCAGACCGGAAAATCGAATTCGGGGGAGAGAAAATCGAATTCGCCGATCGATCGCACCGCATCCTGTTCTGTGTTGCGGCGTACGTTAATCCAATCCTCTTCCAGGGCGTCGTCGGAGATAGTGAAGAGCCAAGCCGGTTTCCAGCTTGGGTAGCCCAAGTTAGCGACTACCTGAGCAATGGGTGACTCCGCCGACGACCGCCCTCAGCCCTGAGGCGAGCCGCGAGATCCCAGGCTCCCTCGTAATAGTTCGGTGCGGCCATGCCTTCGACTCTCCTTACCAAGACATAAGAAATAAATTAAGCCATCGGAATCTAAGCAAAGATCCGCATCCGCTTCGACCTCTGGACGGCGGAGGCCTGGCTCTATCTGGCGGTCTTGCTGGACCTTTTCTCCCGTCGAGTTGCGGGCTGGTAGCTAAGTCCACGTTTGGAGCTCGCCGTGGCCCACGCGCCGTTGGATCACGCGATTGCGACACGTCAGCCGGAGGGCTGGCTCGATCGTGCACCGCGATCAAGCCAGCCAATACGCGTCGACGGTCTACCAGCGTCGGATAAGGAGTCGAGGCTATCGAGCGAGCATGAGCCGAAAGGGCGACTGCTGGGACAACGCGGCCGCCGAAAGCTTCTTTGCGACCCTCAAGAAGGAACTGGAGCATCGCAGACGGTGGGCGACGATGGCGCAGGCCCACTGGCAGATCGAGGACTACATCGAGAATTTCTACAACCGCCGCAGGCGCCATTCCACCCAAGACGGATAGCTCAAGAGCCCCGCACGAGCGGACAGGCAGCAAATTCAGGCCCTGGGGGCAGCCGGTAGTCTCGCCAGGCCGGATGCCTGGAAGTTTAACCCGAAATGGTCACTTCCAACCGACTGCTAGGTCGCATTTGGTCAGCAGCTCTAGGCCCTGCCCGTACCAAGTCATTAAGTGGCGTCCGCACCAAGGACAATATTGCAGCCCCGTTTCAGTGTTTCAGTGACCAGAGAGATTGGACCACCAAACGCGAACCCCTCTGGGTTACCTTCGACTGCGCGCACTTGAAGAACGAACATCGGCCTTGCCTCGCCCCCGGCAAAGAACACGGCCAGGCCACGACGACCTGCATTCTCGAAATGACCTTCGAACGATGCGCAACACCACTCCACCAACACCCCCTACTCCAAGAAGGGAACAATTTACTCCGCAGCCTGAGGGAGAAAGCGTATCTTAGTTGCAACAGCTCCCGCCTGGAACCTGATGCTTCGCACCGCCAAACCGGCAGCATCTGGGCGCTCGGCCTGACGTACGTCGGAACCAACACCCGCCTTCGCCCCCTCCTCGGCGTGATTGATCACGGCACTCGCACCTGCCTACCGCTTCAGGAGCTCGATCGAAAGACCACCGTCGCCGTGCTCCGCGTGGTGCTCGACCTGATCGATCGCTTCGGTCCGCCAACGACGCTCCGAACCGACAACGAGGCCACCTTCACGTCGAGGCTCTTCGGCTTGGCGCTTTGGCTGCTGGGCATCCGCCACCAGCGGACCGTACTCCATGCCCCCTGGCAGAACGGGCGGATCGAACGCTTCTTCGGTACCTTAAAGCAATGCCTGCGAGAACTGCGGGCCGCCAGGCCGAACGAGGCCGAAGCGATACCGGGCCTCCGACTCTTTCGCCTCTGGTACAACCACGTCAGGCCGCACCAGAACCTGCAGGGTCTCACGCCCGCCGAGGCCTGGAAGGGCGAGACCGAGCCGGCGCAGACTGGCGAGCCCGGGCGGTTTCAGGCTTGGAGCGGGGTGCTCTCAGGCTTCTACGTGCTGGACTGAGGAGGGAAGGGAAAGAGACGAAGACAGGGAGATCGGCCGTCCACGGAGGAGGTGTGCTTCCGGATGGCTCGGGCGCCTGTAGAAAAGGCTGAGGAGGGGGAAAAGCCGAAAGTGGAATCGGTAGGCGGGCCGTTCAGGATGTCAAGCGACACCCCCGCCGCCGCCCTTCCCCTCCCACCAAAACCTCGTAAAGGTTTCTACCCCGAACCGCTCGTTCACGGCCGTATTTGGTGTTCTGCCTCCCTGAATGATCCGCTGCCAGAGTAACTCTCCTGAGTATCCTTGCTCGGAGTACTTCTGGACCTAGAACTCGAATGTCCGGATCGGATCTGTGCGTTCCAATTCAGCCGCTGCAGCCCTGTCTCCCATCATACCGCGAGCCTCGACCTTAAGTGCATTCCGCGCTGCAAAAACTCGCTCCGCGGTTTCCCTTGTGAGCGCGCCGGACACATCGACAGTACGAACCCGAGCGTTGTACCAGGCCCGAACCTCCGCATTCGATAGTGCTCTTGGGACCTGCCCTGGCTTTGGAACAGAGGGAAGAGAGGAAACCTCAGGTTCAGGTAATGGTAATCGAGGAGCCCTCATGTTCCCCAGGTATGTAGCTTCGACTTCACTTGTAGAACCCAAAAGCCCGAAAAGAGCCGTCGAAAGACGACCGTCGCCGTGCTTCGCGTGGTACTCGACCTGATCAATCGCTTCGGTTGGCCAGCGACGCTCCGAACCGACAACGAGGCCACCTTCACCTCAAAGCTCTTCGGTCTGGCGCTTTGGCTGCTGGGCATCCGCCACCAGCGGACCGTACTCCATGCGCCCTGGCAGAACGGGCGAATCGAACGCTTCTTCGGTACCTTCAAGCAATGCCTGCGCGAGCTGCGGGCCGCAAAACCGAGCGCGTGCGAAGAGTTGCCGGACCTGCCCCTCTTTCGCCTCTGGTACAACCACGTCAGGCCGCACCAGAACCTGCAGGGTCTCACGCCCGCCGAGGTCTGGAAGGGCGAGAGAGAGCCGGCGCGAACTGGCAAGCGCAGGCGGTTTCAGGCTTGGAGCGGCGTGCTCTCAGGCTTCTACGTGCCAGACTGACGAAGGGAAGTGGAGCGCCGAAGACAAAGCACTCGACCGTCCACAGAGAAGGTGTGCTTCCGGATGCCTCGGGCTCCTGTAGAACGGGCTGAGGAGGGGGAAAAGCCGACAGTGGAGTCGGTAGGCGGGCCGTTCAGGGAGCCCGAACGAGCGCGGAAGCCACCAAAATCAGTCCCCAGGAACAGCCTGGAGGCTCGGCGGACAGACGGACGGCACACAAGAGAAAAGTTGGAAGACGGGCCGTTCAGATAACCCGAACGAGCGCGGAAGCCGCCAAAACTCGGCCTGCGGGGCACCGGGGAACCTCGGCGGACAGGTGGACGGGACACCACTTGATCTGCGAGCCAAGACAGAGTCGCTCCAATCTCCCTCTATCCAACAACTTCGATCCCGATGAGTCTGTCCCCTTCACAGAAATCGAGGTTGACGTCCGGCCCCACGTACTCATGTATTAGCTCTCGCAGGCTCACGCTCCTCTTTACGACTCCGGGTGCTGTTCCCGGGTGTCCCGGCAACCTGAGGTACGCGCCACCTCGATCGTCCTCGCTCACTCTGAGTTCGAACTCCTCGTTGCTTTCCATCACCTCGCAGTCAATATCGTCTTCAGCTTCGCAGTCCCATTGGGTGCGAGTTGATAGACCGCCAGACCATTGTTTCCTACCGGGACGAGGATTCGGTCCGCCCGAGCGGTATCGACCAACGTCCCCACCGGAAACGTCCCAGAGTCTGTAATTTTCCTGCTCAGGGACAACTAATTGAACCGAGCCTCTCGACGAGTACCATCTGTGAGCATCCCCTGGAGCTTGTCAAGAAGATCAACGGGGCCAGAGATGGTGAGCCCTACAAAGGTCTCCGCCTCGACTTGGACCCGTTGATCTCCCACTGCAACCTCCAGTAATTCTAGTTCCTGCGTTCCGGCGAGACTCAGTCGTGGCTCTGGATAGTTGCCCCCAAGGCCACCGACCGTCCACAGAGAAGGTGTGCTTCCGGGTGCCTCGGGCACCTGTAGAACGGGCTGAGGAGGGAGAAAAGCCGAAAGTGGAGTCGGCAGGCGGGCCGTTCAGGGAGCCCGAACGAGCGGACAAGCCACCAAAATCAGCTCCCAGGAACAGCCGGGAGGCTCGGCGGACAGGTGGACGGCACAACTCAAGCTACTCGTAAATGCGCGCAGCCATCAACATGTCGGCAACGACTTTCCACGGTGACAGATCCGAGTACTCCTGGCCGGTGTTCTGATAGTAGGCTTCCATGTCTGAGATCCAGGCTGCCATCGCTTCGAGAAATGACCCCAGGTTCGGGTTCGTCCATTCGCTCGGATTCGCCTGGAGGTCTGCGCCTAGCTCGAGCACGAAAACCTCCAGATCCTCGCGTGTTCTAACTTCCTGGGCACGTTCGACAAGCTTCATAGTCCACCTCTGACGCGAATTGAAATGCCTTCGTTACGTGTTGTGAACTTCCATGCATCTGCCGCGATCTCCTCTACGGTTGCCTGAACCGAAGGTATCGGGACGCCTGCCTGTTGAAAAACAAACAACCGTCGGTTGTCAAGCGTAAACCTGAGGCCGTTGCGCTCAAAGACACGTATAGGAGGGAAAGCCTCCGGAGATATCGAACCGTCTCGCAGTCCTTCGATCGCCTCGCGAAGCGTCCCGCCCTCGCCGAAGGTTCGGCCGATGCTGTCCTGGCTAAACCTTACGGTGCTGGGATCGACTGTTGCAATCCTCCTCGGGAGGTTCTGCGTCAACTCTTCCGGGCCAGAAAACCCGCTGCCCCATTGCCTAGGAATCTGCGGTTCCGGCAGAGGCACCCGAGGAGCCCTCAAGCCCTCCAGATACGAGGCTTCGACACCGACCGCACCCGCATCGGCGAAAGGAAGAACAGCCATCTCCACCTGAAACGCGAACCAGAGGTGGGGAGCAATTGTACCGGCCGTGTTGCCGACATTCCTAAAGATCCTGCTTTGATTCGTCTCACAGGGACCTGCGGGACCGAAGCGATTCCACATTTCCGCCTCAGCGTAGGTTGGACCGATCTCACGCGCGAGCTCGCTCTGAACGGCATCTCGCCACTCCTCCTCAGTGGCGGTATTCGGAACACTTTGGAGGCCGCGAGCGATCGCGTTCTCGATCCGTTCGAGACGGTCCTGATAGCGCCAGAATGCCTTCCAAGCTTGGTCCTCCATCATCTGTTCGCTCAGCGATTCGTCAGGACGAATCGGCTGAATGGACCTTGGAAGCGGTCTTTCGAGCCCCATCGGATCCCGCCCATTCACCACATCCCCAGCCCCGAAGGCGTAGTCGCTCGGGCCGTCCGGGTACCCCATCGGGTCCGCCGTGATGAAGCGTCCCAGCTCCGGATCGAAGTACCGGTTCCGCAGGTAGACGAAGCCCGTTTCCGGATCGACCGGGTGGCCTTGGAAGCTCGCCTGCTGTCCGGTCGGCGATTGGTCCAACTCCCGCGGATTGCGGGGCTCGAAGACGAGGAGGACGTTCCCCGCCTGGGCGCGGAGGAGCGCCGAAGGAACGGTCAGGTCGACCGCGATCGGAGTCGCCAAACCTTTCCCCGCGAGGTCGATCGGGGCCGTGCCGAATTCGACGTGATGCGCTCCTCCCGAAAGCGCAGCCGAGGTCGTCGCGACGAGTCCGTTCCCAGAAACAGTCCAGGCGACCGACGCACCGTCGACGCTGACGGCATCGCCCAAGCCCTCAGGCGTGACCGCCTTCGAGAACGTCGCCTCGATCTTGCCGTCGCGGAGCAGCGCCCGCACCAGCTCAGGCGGCGCCGTGTCCTCGACGATCGAGAGTCCCGATGCCGGCCAGGCGAAGGTCCACTCCGACATGCCGTCCGGGCGGTTGGCGAAGAAGTCCTCGAGCGCTTGCGGTGCCAGGCTCAACTTCACCTGAGTGCCAGCAGGCGGCGGGCTCGGCACGTCGATCTCCAACCGGCGGCGCTCGAGGCCGGGGCCGGGCGCGGGGGCGAGCTTCGCGATCACATCGATCGAGGCGCCAGTCGCGGCGTCGGTAAGAGCGATATCGGGCCCTTGGGCGCGAAGCGAACCGGAGGCACCGGTTGTCTCACCCGGCGCCCGAACCTGCTCCGACAGCTCGATCCGGATGCTGCTCGGCGTCGCCGACACCTGGCCTACGGTCGGGCGCTCGACGTCGACAAGGACTTTCCGTTCTCCGAGCGTGGAGTGTTCATACCGCTCGACGGGGCGGCCGTCCGCGGCGATCTGCACCGCCGGCTCGCCCGTCGAGGAATAGAGCAACCCATAGCGATCGAAGCCGCCCGCCCCGTCCGCTTTCGCCCGCTCGACCACCTCGTCGAGACCGAGGCCGTAGACTTTCTGCTCGTCGAGGGCGTTGCCCGCGTACTCTTCGATCGACTGCCAGCCGTTCCAGACCGTCGTCTGGGTTTGGTCGTCCGCCTTCCGCTCGACCCGCGTCGTCGTATGTCGACTAGACAGCGCGAGCGTTTTGAGTTTCGCGCACGACGCGAGAGAGCGAGTCGTACTCGAAGCCGGCCGTCGGCCCACCGGAGGTCGTCGACGCCAATCGGCTCGAGCCGTCATAGGCGTACGTCCCAGACGTAGGGCCGACGACACCCGGAGCAGAGGTGATCGTGGAAAACCCTCGCAGCGATCGGCGCCGAGAACTCGTCCCCTGCGGTACCTTCAGCCCATGATGGCTCTGTGTTTCTGCCTCCTCGGGCTCGTCGGACTTGCGGCCCTACTGGCTCTCCGCGGCCATCGCCAAAGCATCCTGGTCTTAACGCGCCGACGCCAAGCGAGCACTCCGACCGCCCGGGTGCACCTGGGCTTCCGCCCCAAGCCGCCTTGGGTCCGGAAGGAAGTGATCCGGCTCAAGGCGCTCATTCCGAGGGCCGGCTGCCGCACGATCGCGTGCACCTTCAACCGCCTATACTCCGGGCCGAAGGGGATGACCATCGGCAAGAGCTACGTCGCCAACCTGCTCAGAAGCAGTCAGGAGGAGGTGATGCGCGCTCGCCGCAACCTGCGGCGGCGAAGACCGCAGGCTACCGGGAAGAACCGTATCTGGGCGCTCGATCTCACGTACGTTGGAACCAAGAGCGGTCTACGCCCCCTCCTCGGCGTGATCGATCACGGCACTCGCGCCTGCCTCGCGCTTCAGGAGCTCGATCGCAAGACCACCGTCGCAGTGCTCCGCGTCCTGCTCGACCTGATCGATCGCTTCGGTCGGCCGGCCACCCTTCGGACCGACAACGAGGCCACCTTTACCTCGAGGCTCTTCGGCTTGGCGCTATGGCTGCTGGGCATCCGGCACCAACGGACCGTACTCCATGCCCCCTGGCAGAACGGGCGGATCGAACGCTTCTTCGGTACCTTCAAGCAATGCCTGCGAGAGCTGCGGGCCGCAAGGCCGAGCGAGGCCGAAGCGATACCGGATCTCCGACTCTTTCGCCTCTGGTACAACCACGTCAGGCCGCACCAGAACCTGCAGGGTCTCACGCCCGCCGAGGCCTGGAAGGGCGAGACCGAGCCGGCGCAGACTGCCGAGCCCAGGCGGTTTCAGGCTTGGAGCGGGGTGCTCTCAGGCTTTTACGTGCTGGACTGAGGAGGGAAGGGGAAGAGACGAAGACAGGGAGATCGGCCGTCCACGGAGGAGCTGTGCTTCCGGATGGCTCAGGCGCCTGTAGAACGGGCTGAGGAGGGGGAAAAGCCGAAAGTGGAGTCGGTAGGCGGGCCGTTCAGGGAGCCCGAACGAGCGGACAAGCCACCAAAATCGGCCCCCAGGAACAGCCGGGAGGCTCGGCGGACAGGTGGACGGCACAACCCGAACGAGCGCGGAAGCCGCCAAAACTCAGCCTGCGGGGCACCGAGAAGCTCGGCGGACAGGTGGACGGGACAACGGCACAACGGGGAATCAACATACTGTAGTCGCAGCGGTAAGAATCTCGCTGGAAAATCTTGAGAGACAGCGCACATAACTGCAAGTTCACGGTGGGGGCATCTCTATTGCCCACGAGCCTGGGGCGTCTTCGATGTCAACAGATTCCCCAAAAGCTCGGACTGTATACATAGGCTCATCTGGAAAATCATTCATCTCCAACGAACACTCCTCCCCTGCGACCGTTGTGAGCCAGCAGCCAGGTGCCACCCTCCTCCAGGTGACTGTCGCTCTCGTCAACTCATTGACCGATCGAATCGTCGTCATCAGTCTACCCCGAACCGCTCGTTCACGGCCTTATTTGGTGTTCTGCCTCCCTGAATGATCCGCTGCCAGAGTAACTCTCCTGAGTATCCTTGCCCCGAGTACTTCTGGACGTAGAACTCGAATGTCCGGATCGGATCCGTGCGTTCCAATTCAGCCGCTGCAGCCCTGTCTCCCATCATACCGCGAGCCTCGACCTTAAGTGCATTCCGCGCTGCAAAAACTCGCTCCGCGGTTTCCCTTGTGAGGGCGCCGGACACATCGACAGTACGAACCCGAGCGTTGTACCAGGCCCGAACCTCCGCATTCGATAGTGCTCTTGGGACCTGCCCTGGCTTTGGAACAGAGGGAAGAGGGGAAACCTCAGGTTCAGGCAATGGTAATCGAGGAGCCCTCATGTTCCCCAGGTATGTAGCTTCGACTTCACTTGTAGAACCCAAAAGCCCGAAAAGAGCCGTCAGCGTCAATTGATCGCTCCACGCATCAGCATGCTCCTCAGCCGGTGCGTCGAGGTAGGCCCTCGTTTGGGAATCGACGTAATCCGGAGTGGATCTAATCGCGCCCAGTAATTCTCGCGCGCACTCTTCAGTGTGCACGATCAAGCAGTCGGCAAAGTAACTCGCGTGTTTCGACAAATTACCGAGCGATGCCATGGTTGCGCCCGGAATCCGCGCGACGTAGACAGGTATGTTTAAGAGGTGTGTATTTGCCCTGGAGGCCATCCTTCCCAGAAATTTAAGACTCCGCTTGGCGTCCTCGGTAGCCGCTGGGTTAGCTTTGGGAATCGAAACACCAGAAGTTGCATTGGCAAGCCCCATCGGATCCCGTCCATTCACTGCATCCCCTGCCCCAAATCCATACCCGCTCGGCCCATCCGGATACCCCAGCGGGTCCGCCGTGACAAACCGTCCCAACTCCGGATCGAGGTACCGATTCCGGACGTAGAGCAGGCCCGTCTCTGGATCGAGCTCCAAGCCCTGGAAGGTAAGCACGGCACCGGTCGCCGACGTCGGAAGCTCCGAGGAATCGGGTTTCCGGTAGACGATCTGGTCGAGGTGGCTCGCCTCGATCCGGAAGAGTTTTTCGAATGCCTCCGCGAGGGGCTTACCCGAAAGATCGAGCGGCGAGGCGCCAATGGTCAGGGTATGGTCGCTATCCGGCAGGTTGGCGGCGGTCCAGATTTCGCCGTCGCTTCCTACGGTCCAGGTCTGTGCTTGGCCGTCCACGAGGATCGCGGCGGCGACACCCGCGGCATCCAGCGGCTCATTGAAGCCGACCTCCACGCTCGTTCCGCGCAGGAGGACGTGCGATACCTCGGGCGGCGCCGTGTCCGCGAGGACGGTGTCGGCGGTGGGCTGCCAGGTGAGCGTCTGCTCGAAAGGCTCATCGAGCGAGTGGCCGAAAAGATCCTCGATCGATTCCGGCTCCAGGCGCAGGCGCAGCTCGGTTCCGGGCGCAATCGCGGTCGAGGGCATCAGCACTAGACGGGTCCGGGTGACGCTTGAAGGCTGCGTCGCAAGTACCTGGATTCGGTGATTCGTCCCCGTCTCGACGAGGGTGGCTTTGCCGCTCGTGAGCGCCGTCGAGAGTGCCGCCAGGCGTACCTCCTCGCTCGTCCGGAGCTCCAGCGTTCCGCTCCGGAGCCGCAACTGCGTGATCGTCGGCGGCGTCGAGTCCGCAGACCAGGTGGTCTGGCCGTAGGTAGAGGTATTGGCCCGTTCGACGATTTTGCCGTTCGCGTCGGTCAGCAGGGCGAGGTTTCCCTTCGCGTCATAGACCGGCGCGTAGGTCAGGCTCGCTCCCCCTTCGACCTTCTCCACCTGGACCAGCTCGTCGATGCCGTTGCCGAAGATTCTCCGTTCCGTCGGCTCACCGTTCTCGGACTTCTCCAGTGCCTGCCAGCCGGACCACGAGGTGAGCTGGGTGCTCCCATCGACCGACTTCTCGACCCGACGGTTGAAGGCGTCATAGCCGTAGGTCGCGACCTCCTGGCCGCTGCGGGTCACCCGAGAGAGGCGATTCCGGTAGTCGTACTCGAAGTGCAGGTCGCCCTTGTGGGTGAGGTTGCCGTTCGGGTCCCAGGTGAGCGGAATGCCGTGGATCGAAGCGGGACGGTTGCGACCGGAGGGGTCGACGGGCAGCGTCGTCACTTGGTCGATCCCGAACGCCTTCTTCGACTGCTCGGTCAGGTTGTCGGCGGTGTCGTAACGGAAACGCTCGCCGTCGAGTCCCGTCAGGTCGGCGGGCAGCTCTCCTTGATACGAAAGGGCTCCCGTGATCCTTCCGGCCGGGTCGTATTGGTAGAGCTTCGCTGCGTCGTTCAGGTCGGCACGCGACTGGCTCGTGAGCTGATTGCGCTTGTTCCAACCCAGGGTCTCGCCGAAGGCCGTCGCCGAGGCCAGGTCTTGATACGTCGTCGCGGTGAGCCTCCGGGCGCCGTCGAACGCCATCCGGCCCGAGAGGCCGCCGACATTTCGCTCCGCCAGGAGATCCTGCCCGCGATAACCGTAAGACGCGACCGGCGTGTCCGAGGTACCCATTCTCATCACCGATCGAAGCCGATCCAGCTCGTCGAAGTGGGTTCCGACCTTCAGGCCCGAGGGATAGAGCAGCGCCGCACGATTGCCCGCGTCGTCGTACGTCGACTCGACCGCGCGACCGTTCTGGGTTTCCCGTACGACGCGGGAGAGCGAGTCGTACTCGAAGCCGGCCGTCTGCCCACCGGAGGTTGTCGACGTCAATCGGCTCAAGCCGTCATAGGCGTACGTCTCGGACGTAGGACCGACGACACCCGGAGCGGGGGTGATGGTGCGCACCAAGAGGCGGTTGGCCCCGTCGTGTTCTTGGACGACGACGTTGCCGTTGGGGTCACGGATCTCGCGGACGTTGTGGGCCGCGTCGTAAGCGAACGTCTGAGCCCGAGTCGTCCAGACCCCAATCCGAGCCGTCCAGACCTCGATCCGAACCGCCCTGACGTGGGTCCGAGCCGTCCGAGAACCCTCGCAGCGATCGGCGCCGAGAACTCGTCCCCTGCGGTACCTTCAGCCCATGATGGCTCTGTGTTTCTGCCTCCTCGGGCTCGTCGGACTTGCGGCCCTACTGGCTCTCCGCGGCCATCGCCAAAGCATCCTGGCCTTAACGCGCCGACGCCAAGCGAGCACTCCGACCGCCCGGGTGCACCTGGGCTTCCGCCCCAAGCCGCCCTGGGTCCGGAAGGAAGTGATCCGGCTCAAGGCGCTGATTCCGAAGGCCGGCTGCCGTACGATCGCGTGCACCTTCAACCGCCTGTACTCCGGGCCGAAGGGGATGACCATCGGCAAGAGCTACGTCGCCAACCTGCTCAGAAGCAGTCAGGAGGAGGTAATGCGAGCCCGCCGCAACCTGCGGCAGCGAAGACCGCGCGCTACGGGAAGAACTGCATCTGGGCGCTCGATCTCACGTACGTTGGAACCAAGAGCGGTCTACGCCCCCTCCTCGGCGTGATCGATCACGGCACTCGCGCCTGCCTTGCGCTTCAGGAGCTCGATCGCAAGACCACCGTCGCCGTGCTTCGCGTGGTACTCGACCTGATCGATCGCTTCGGTCGGCCAGCGACGCTCCGAACCGACAACGAGGCCACCTTTACGTCGAAGCTCTTCGGTCTGGCCCTTTGGCTGCTGGGCATCCGCCACCAGCGGACCGTACTCCATGCCCCCTGGCAGAACGGGCGAATCGAACGCTTCTTCGGCACCTTCAAGCAATGCCTGCGCGAGCTGCGGGCCGCAAAACCGAGCGCGTGCGAAGAGTTGCCGGACCTGCCCCTCTTTCGCCTCTGGTACAACCACGTCAGGCCGCACCAGAACCTGCAGGGTCTCACGCCCCGCCGAGGTCTGGAAGGGCGAGAGAGAGCCGGCGCGAACTGGCAAACGCAGGCGGTTTCAGGCTTGGAGCGGCGTGCTCTCAGGCTTCTACGTGCCAGACTGACGAAGAAGGGAAGTGGAGCGCCGAAGACAAAGCACTCGACCGTCCACAGAGAAGGTGTGCTTCCGGATGGCTCGGGTACCTGTAGAACGGTCTGAGGAGGGGGAAAAGCCGAAAGTGGAGTCGGTAGGCGGGCCGTTCAGGGAGCCCGAACGAGCGGACAAGCCACCAAAATCAGCCCCCAGGAACAGCGGGGAGGCTCGGCGGACAGGTGGACGGGACACCGAACGAGCGCGGAAGCCGCCAAAACTCAGCCTGCGGGGCACCGAGGAACCTCGGCGGACAGGTGGACGGGATACCGTACTACGTGAAAGGACTATCAAATATTTCGTTTTCGTTTTCATCTAATCGAACAAAGGCAGCCACTATCGGATGCCGTTGCCCTGACGAAACAAGAACACGGACGAGCAATTCCGACATCCGCTCTCCCAAAATCTCTCCCAGCCTTGCCAGCTCGTCAGGCAGTGCTTCCACGATCTCAACACCGTGAAGGTATCGCGGTAGGGCCAAGTACTCGACCCCCAAGAAGACAATGTCCAGGTTCGTTTTTACGCCCTGAACTCTAGGGCTACGAATCAGGAGGGAACCGTGGCTGACACGGTACTCCCATAGCTGAAATGTTCGGGTAGCCAGACTGTCTTTCGTCATAAAAATTCCTACTGAAATGGATTCGGGACTGGCGAACCGTCTTTCCAGAAGATCAGCTTATCCCAGAACTGCGGATTCTGCTTGATCATCAGAAGCTCCCAGTCGGTGGCGCCTCCCCTGCCGGAGGCAGCGCGTTGCAAACCCTCCCAGACATCTACGCCGTCCAAATTGAAATAGACTGTCCGACCATTATCGGCAAGAGCATCCAGGACTCCAGATCGCCAATTTGTGCTGTCTGAGAATTCCTTCCAAGTGGAAGCTCCCCTCGCCCTTGCGAAGGCGTCCAGGTGAGCATCGATGCCAAGCGCAAGCGGCTTGCTTTCCATGCTAGCCCCTAGATTCGCCGCCGCTTCAGGCGCCAACGGTCCCTTCCCGAGATCCAGTATCTCCTCGTTGGTCATCGGCGTCGGCGGCGGAAGAACCGTAAACTCCGGCATCAACGCTCGGGATGCGTACGCCGAGTTCAACGCCCCTAGAAGGCCGTCTCCAAGCTGAGCCAGATATCTCGCCCGCCCTGGAGGAACGCCAGAATAAATTAGAGCCCTCTCAAGACCCTCTTCAGTGATTGTGTCGTTCGACTGACCGTAGTAAAGCGTTTTCAAGCCCGCAGCGCAGGTGTCGGAACCATGCATCATCGCAAATAGTCCGGGAATCGCAGCTGCTCCAGCGGAACCTGCCGCCGATATCGCCCCAAGAGTGGCTTCGGAACAACCGCCCAGGACTTGAAGAAGACCTTGAGTGTACGGGTCGGATAGCGTCCGCCGAATAGCCTCTGCTGATTCTTGACCGTGAAGCGGATCAAACCCGAGGTGATTTGCATCTTTTTGACGTTGCCGAATCTCCGCCCCTTCCTGTAGCCCCATCGGGTCCCGACCATTCACGGCATCCCCGGCCCCAAACCCATACCCGCTCGGGCCGTCCGGATACCCCAACGGATCGGCCGTGATGAAGCGCCCCAGCTCGGGATCGAAGTACCGGTTGCGCACGTAGAGCAAGCCCGTCTCGGGATCGAGCTCCAAGCCCTGGAAGGTAAGCACGGCACCGGTCGCCGACGTCGGAAGCTCCGAGGAATCGGGCCTCCGGTAGACGATCTGGTCGGGATGGCTCGCCTCGATCCGGAAGGGCTTCTCGAATTCCTCCGCGAGGGGCTTACCCGAAAGATCGAGCGGCGAGGCGCCAATGGTCAGGGTATGGTCTCCGTCCGGCACATTGGCGGCGGTCCAGACTTCGCCGTCGCTTCCTGCGGTCCAGGTCTGTGCTTGGCCGTCCACGAGGATCGCGGCGGCGACACCCGCGGCGTCCAGCGGCTCGCTGAAGCCAACTTCCAAGCTCGCGCCGCGCAACAGGACGTGCGATATCTCGGGCGCTGCCGTGTCCGCAAGGACGGTGTCGGCGGTGGATTGCCAGGTAAGTGTCTGCTCGAAAGGCTCATCGAGCGAATGGCCGAAGAGATCTTCGATCGCTTCCGGCTCCATGCGCAGGCGCAGCTCGGTGCCGGGCGAAATCGCGGTCGAGGGCGTCAGCGCCAGACGGGTCCGGGTGATGCCCGGAGGCTGCGTCGCAAGTACCTGGATTAGGTGATTCGTCCCCGTCTCGACGAGGGTGGCCTTGCCGCTCGTGAGCGCCGACAGGAGTGCCGCAAGGCGTACCTCCTCGCTCGTCCGGAGCTCCAGCGTTCCGCTCCGGAGCCGCAACTGCGTGATCGTCGGCGCTGTCGAGTCCGCGGACCAGGTGGTCTGGCCGTAGGTAGAGGTATTGGCCCGCTCGACGATTTTGCCGTTCGCATCGGTCAGCAGGGCGAGGTTTCCCTTCGCGTCGTAGACCGGCGCGTAGGTCAGGCTCACTCCGGCTTCGACCTTCTCTAGCTGAACCAGCTCGTCGATGCCGTTGCCGTAAATTCTCCGTTCCGTCGGTTGACCGTTCTCCGACTTCTCCAGCGCCTGCCATCCGGACCATGAGGTGAGCTGGGTGCTCCCATCGACGGACTTCTCGACCCGACGGTTGAAGGCGTCATAGCCGTAGGTCGCGACCTCCTGGCCGCTGCGGGTCACTCGAGATAGGCGATTCCGGTAGTCGTACTCGAAGTGCAGGTCGCCCTTGTCGGTGAGGTTGCCGTTTGGATCCCAGGTGAGCGGAATGCCGTGGATCGAAGCGGGACGGTTGCGACCGGAGGGGTCGACGGGCAGCGTCGTCACTTGGTCGATCCCGAACGCCTTCTTCGACTGCTCGGTCAGGTTGTCGGCGGTGTCGTAACGGAAACGCTCGCCGTCGAGTCCCGTCGGGTCGGCGGGCAATTCTCCTCGATACGAAAGGGTTCCCGTGATCCTTCCGGCCGGATCGTATTGGTAGAGCTTCGCTGCGTCGTTCAGGTCGGCACGCGACTGGCTCGTGAGCTGATTGCGCTTGTTCCAACCCAGGGTCTCGCCGAAGGCCGTCGCCGAGGCCAGGTCTTGATAGGTCGTCGCGGTGAGGCGCCGGGCGCCGTCGAACACCATCCGGCCCGAGAGGCCGCCGACATTTCGCTCCGCCAGGAGATCCTGCCCGCGATAACCGTAAGACGCGACCGGCGTGTCCGAGGTACCCATTCTCATCACCGATCGAAGCCGATCCAGCTCGTCGAAGTGGGTTCCGACCTTCAGGCCCGAGGGATAGAGCAGCGCCGCACGATTGCCCGCGTCGTCGTACGTCGACTCGACCGCGCGACCGTTCTGGGTTTCCCGTACGACGCGGGAGAGCGAGTCGTACTCGAAGCCGGCCGTCTGCCCACCGGAGGTTGTCGACGTCAATCGGCTCAAGCCGTCATAGGCGTACGTCTCGGACGTAGGACCGACGACACCCGGAGCGGGGGTGATGGTGCGCACCAAGAGGCGGTTGGCCCCGTCGTGTTCTTGGACGACGACGTTGCCGTTGGGGTCACGGATCTCGCGGACGTTGTGGGCCGCGTCGAAAGCGAAGGTCTTCCTCGTGTCGTCCGGCCAGCGGATCTCGATCTCACGGTTGAGCGGGTCGTAGTCGTACCGAGTCGTCTGGTTCCTGGCGTCGGAATAGGCGCGGAGGCGTGAGCTCTCGTCGTAGGTCCAGTGCTCGGTGATTCCCTCCGGCCGCTCCTGTAGGACCATGCGATCGAGGCCGTCGTACGTGCGGATGGTCGTCGCCCCTTCCGGATCGGTCGTCCGCCGAGCGCGGCTCCGCGCATCCCACGTCGTGTGCCACGTGTTGCCCAAGGCGTCGCTCCGCTCCATCGGGCGGCCGAGCGCGTCGTACTTGGCGGTTTCGATCACGGTCACCGGCGGTCCCACCGGGACTTGCTCTCGACGGATGAAACGCATGGCGTTGCCCTGCCCGTCGAGCTCGATCTCCTGTTCATTGCCGACGGCGTCACGCACCATCTTCAGGCGGTCGGCGCTATCGTAGTGATAGGTCGTCGCGTGTCCAAGCGGGTCGGTAATCGCCATCAAGTTCCCGACACCGTCGTAGTCATAGGTCGTCACCAGCTCCCGTGCCGCAGCGCGGGTGGCACCCGGCTCCCAGAGCATCTGCTTCGATTTCTTACGGCGACCCAGCGCGTCGTACTCGGCTTTGGTTTCCGCGAGCATGTTGCCGTTGGCGTCGAGCGCCATGCTCAGCAGGGGGTTGTCCCCCGCGTCGTAGGTGACCTCGCTTGCATTCCCCAGCGGGTCTCGAGTGATCATCGTCCGACCGTAACCGTCGTACTCGATCGGCCAAACTTTCGATCGACCATCGACGCGCCGGATCAAGGCGCCTTCGGCGTCGAAACCGAGCGTCTCGGTCACCGCCTCCGCCGCGCCGAAGCCGCGGGTGATCGCCTGCGGCAGATCTCGTTCGTCGTAGATCCAATGGGTCTTCTGGCCGTTCGGGGCCGTGATCATCACCCGGTTGACGTTTTCGTCGTAGTCATACGACACGATGCTCTCGGTGCCCGGCCCGATCTCGTGTCGCATCTCCTCCAACTCGCCGAGCAGTCCGAACCGCTGCTTGACCTTGAGCACCCCGCTGCCGTCGTCACCATCCGGCTCTTCGGTTTCCAAGAGCTGGCCGATGGCGTCATGCATGTAGTGCGTCGCGTAGCGCAATGCCGGCGCACCGTCGCTCGACGGGGACGCGGCAACCATCGTGGAGACGGGCCAGTCCGCTTCGTTCCAAGCGAAATCGGTCCGGACGCCGCGAGGATCGGTCCTTCGGACCACGTTGCCGCGGGCGTCGACATCGAACGAAGTGGTCAGGCTCAATCCCGCGGGATCGCGAAGGACGCGCTGCAGGTACCCGCGGTCCACACCGGCGTCGAAGTAGTCGAACGTCGTCCGGTGTCCGTTGGGATCGACGATCTCCGTCGGCTGCCCGTGCTCGTTGTGGGCGATCCGAGTCATCGTCTCGTCCGGAGTGCCGACGGCGCCATGGATTTCGATCGGCAAGCCGGTCGGCAGGCGCCGAATCGTCGTCTCCGTTCCACGCGGATCGACGACTCGGGTCGGCCGGTTCGACCAGCCCTGGTAGGTGATCTCCGTGGTTCGTGTGGCCGGGCTGCCGTTCGGTCCGCGCTCGTCGGGCGTCTCGGTGATCAGCGTCGCGTTGCCGCGGGCGCGGCGGTCGGCTCGGGTGCCGTACGTCCACTCAGTCTTGCCGCCGAGCGGCAAAGTGGCTTCGACCGGCAGACCTTCGTCGTCATAGGACCAGGCCCAGACGGCGTTCGCCGGGTCTTCACGCCGGACGGCTCGGCCTTCGGAGTCGTGCTGGTAGGTCGTGGCATGGCTTCGACGGTCGGTGACGATGGTCTTCTTGGCGGCGAAGTCGTAGGCCAAGGTCACCGTCCCTATCCCCCACTGCTCGCTCGTCACCTCGTCGGCGCGTTGATCGCCGTCGGCGTCGGTAAAGGTCAGAGCAAGTGGCACCAAACTCCGCGGATCGAGAATCTGGGTGAGGTTGTCGGCGACCGTCCAGCGGGTCGCCAGATCCTCGGCAGCGGCAGCCGTTGCCGTCGCGGGCGTCACCGTTTCATACGAATACCGGGTTACGCGCGCACCCACTCCCGGCATCACCCCGGAAGTGACCTCCGGCAACTCCACCTCTTGCAGGCGGCCCAAGTCGTCGTAACGGTACTGGACGACCCGGCCGTCGAAATCGGCGACGCGGATCAAACGGCCGTCGCTGCGATAGGTCAACGCATAGCGTCGGTCGAGCGAGTCGACCACGCCGGATAGCTCGCCCGCGGCGTCGTACTCGAAGCGCATCTCATTGCCGGTCGCCTCGGAATCCTTGAGCCCGTCGGCGATCGAGGTGAGCCGGCCGGAGAGGTCGAAGCGAACAAAGGAATGGTCGCTCTCGATCAGCAGGAAGCCGGAGCTGCTCTTGGTGAGCACCGCGAACAACCCCTTCGGCGAGCGGTAGCTACCGTCGGCGCCCTTCTCGAAACGCTCGCGCCGGAGGCGGCCGTCGTAGAGCTCGACGTCGCCGGTGGGCAGCTCGCGCAGGCGGACGTGGTAGCCGAAGTCCCAACCGGGTCCCAGCGGCCCGCTCCCCGCGGTCTGGCTGCGATAGGTGCGGGTGAAGGCGAAATCGAGCCCGCGCCCTTTGACGTAGAGATCCGTCGCCGTAAACGTCGCCTCGCCCGAGCCGAGCAGCGTGCCGGGTGCCGCTTCGCCGGCGCCGAAATTGGCTCCGAGTCGAGGCTCCTGGCGCACCGAGGGAGCCATCTCCCAACGGGTTGAAGGGAGGTCGAGGCGGAACGAGGCGGCGCGCTCGGCGCCGTAGATCGAGGCGAGCTCGGTCGCGAGCGTCGAGCCCGGCCGGATCGAGATCGAATCTCCGGAGAGGATCTCCTTGGCATCCGCTGGGAGCAGGACGGGCGGTATGCAATGGACGCACGCTTCGTTTTCCCGCGCCGTGCGATTCCAAGCGCGCGAGGCGCGCAGGTCGCCGAGGGCGACGATCGGCTCGGAGACGTAACGCGAGATGCCGTCCTCTCTCGGGTCATCGCTCTCGCGGCGGAATGTGATGCCCGAAGAGCCCGTGTAGCCGACGCTCGGCGCACCGGACAGCCCGGTCGACGGACCGAGCGGCGGCAGGGAAACACCGGACGCGCCGAGGCTCGCGACGTCGAACCTCACCGCGGAAGCGAGGACCCCGGGCAGATAGGCGATCAACCGAAACGCGCCGGTGTCGGAGGAGGAGGCGCCCGGAACTCCGAACGGCACCAGCCGACCGATCGGGCTTCCCGTGCCACCCGATTCCGCATCGACCGCGTAGAGCGCCGGATGACCGATCGCGATGCTCTTGACGCCTCGCCCCTGGCCGCCGGCAAAGACCAGGCCGAGCTCCGGTGCGACGAAGACCGGCGCGTTCGTGTTGCCCGAATCCACGGGTCCGAGCGGAATCGTCTCGACGATCCGGTCGTCCCGGCCGTCGCCGTTGCGGTCGAGCGGATCGAGGTTCGGCAGGCGATCGAAATCGACGATCGCGATCCCTTCGGCGCCGATCGAGACGTAGAGGCGGCGCGCGCCACGGTCGGCGGTGATCGCCGAGGCGGATCCGACGCGGATGCGTCCCACGAGGTGAGGCGCCGCGCGGTTCGTCACGTCGTAGACGAGGACTCCCGCCACCCGATGCGCGAGCAACGCGTAGTCGCGCCGCTCGGCGGGAGCGATCGTGCCGTCGCCGTCCAAATCGAATCCGTAGTCCAACAGCGTTTCGAGCCCGGCCACGGCGCGCGACCCGTCGAACGTGGCGCACTGCTCGGACAGGAACGACATCTCCCCGGCCGACTGCGGATTGCTCTCGAGGAGCGCGAGACCGCGGTTGCCCACCGACCCGGCGATGGTGAGGGGATGGACGTTTCCGGCATCGAACAAGCCGTCGAGGTCGAGCAGCGCCGAGCCGAGGTCGGACACGCCCTCCCCGCAGAGGACGAGCGAAGGATCGTGCTCGCCGCTGTAGACGCCGAGCAGATCGCTCGCGCGCGGCGACGTGGGCTCGGGCCGGTCGAAGATCGCGTTGACGTCGACGACCTCGATCCCCGCGCCGAGGGTGGCGACGTAGGCGAGCGTGTTTTGGTTCCGCTTGATCTCCACCTCGTCGCCGCGCCGCACCGGCAGATCGACCACGAAATGGCCCGACTCGTCGGCGAGAACCCGCGCCCAACGGCCGCCGCTACGTAAGGTGACCGGGGCGTGGGGCGCGGCGTCGTCGCCGAAGACCGAAAGCGTCGCGAGCCCCTCCGTGCCGATCGCTTCGAGCGTCGCCGAGAGCGGATGGGGGGCGGCGCTCCCCGCCTCCCAGCGGTCGGTCACGTCGTTCGAGAGGATCGCGATCTTCCGCGGCGCCCCCTCGGGCAGCTGCGTACCGACGTCGGGCTGCAACGGGTCAGAGATCAGGGCCGTGCCGCGGAACGCCGCAAAGCGGACCTCCGGGTCGTCCGGATGGGCCGCGATCGCCGCCGGATCGAAGCGCAGAGGATCGAGCACCTTCAACTGGCCGAAGCCTTGAACGCCGCCGCCCGCGATCAAGATGCGGTTGTGGGCGTCGATCGCCACCGCGCGGACGGGATCGCGGTAGGGCAGCTCGAAGGCAAACGCGGGAGCGACCGCGTTCCTCAAGTGCCGCGGATCCGCCGCGTCGAGCACGACGAGACCGTCGGCGTCCGCCGCGACGAACAACCAATTGCCGAGCCGGGCGATCTCGCGCACGCTCGCGAGGTCGAAGGTGTCGAGCACCTCGCTCGAGCCGACCGTGAAACGAAGGTCGAACGAGCGGTTCCACCGGTTGCCGGCGGCATCCGTGACGGGAGGCCCGAGATGCAGCGTGTAGGTCCCCCCCGCCTGCCAGGCGCTTTCCGGAGCGAGCCGCACCGTATCGCCCACGTCCAGCACGGTCTTCGTCGGAGCGACGTCGCGCCCGTCGGCATCGAGCACGGTGATGCCGTCGAGGTCGGCGCTGAGCGCCTCGCTCCAGCGGACCTCGATCGCTTCGTTCGTCGCGATCTTCGCGCCGAGACCGAGGACGTAGCGGCGTCCGAGAACGGCGGGCACGGAGAGGGCGAGGCTTCCCTCCGGCGAGCTGTCCGCCACGCTCACCGCGCCGTCGTCGATGCCCATCAGACGGGCCTGGATGCCGGCGGGAAGCGCACCGTCTTGGGCCGAAACCGAAAGCTGGCCGCCCAAGAAGCGGACCATGACGCCGGGGAGAATCTCCGCGTCGCCCGCCGCCGCGGTGAGGGCGAAGAAGCGGAGCGGCGAGCCGCCGACCGGCCACGGCGCCCGTTGATCGCCGAGCGCGTCGATCGGCAGCACGGTCACCTCGCCCGCCACGGGCGGTGCGCCCAGCTCGCCGTCGAAGCGCAGGACGCCGCTCGACAGATCGCGGATCACGAGATGCACGGGCCGTCCCAGGCGGACCGGCAAGAGAATCGCGTTGCCGGGGAGCAGCCGGGCGATCGCCGCGGTGATCGCCGCGCCGATCCCTTCGTCCTCACCGAAAGCGAACGAAACGCCACCGCCGGGTGGATACGAGGCGGCGACAAAGGCGAGCGGCACGGTCGGCGCAGCGATCCGATAGGTCCCCGCGAAGGCTGCACCCGGCAGATAGGCCTTCGGGTTCTGGCCGGCGTTTCCGACGACTCCTCCTCCGGGGGCGTCGGCACCCGTGAGCGTCGCGACGGCGAGCGGCGCCGCCTGACCGGCGGGGGCCTCGGTCGTCGTCAACCGCGAGCCGTCCACGCGCAGGAGATCGTGGAGCATCCAGGCGCGGTCGCCGTCGAGGTCGATCCGCCGGAGCAGCAGGAACGGCCCGTCGCCGGTCGCCCCCGCTGGGCGCGGCAGGGCGATTTCGAGCGGCTTGGTCGCCGTGGCGCCGCCGAAATCGAGCGTGAAATCGGCTCCGTTCGCGAGCCAATCGGGAAGGGCGGGCGCCTCGGATCCGGTGGGGAGAGGCGCGAGACGGACCCGCGTAAGGTCGGCGAACGTCCCCCCGGCGACCCCCACCGCGTAGCCGTCGACCGTCGTGAAGCGTCCGCCGCGCGGACCGACCAGCGCGCCGCGTCGGTCCCGGTGCAGGAACGGACCGAGCTCGACGACCAGCTCGTTCGCTCCCGGTTGCAGAACGTGAAGCAGGAGCGTGTCGCGCACGGTGGCGGCGACCTCCAGCGCAAACGAGCCGTCGGCCGCCGCTTCGGCGGAAGGGACCGAAACGAGCGAGGTCGCGTTCTCGACCACCACCAGGGTGTGGGCGGGCACCGCTCCCGGAGCGCCCTCGACGCGCGCCATGCCCGACGCGTCGGGTTCGAGGAGGGAGACCTTCGTCAGGTCGAGCGCGCCGTTTTCCGGCGCGGCCTCGGCGGTCGTGAAGCGGATCGCCGCGGCGTTTTCGAGCGCGTTGCCTTCGAGGTCGAGCACCCCCGTGCCAACGCTGAGCTCATGGAGGGTCTCGGGCGCGAGCGTCGCGGCTGGGACGACGCGGACCAGCGCGCCCTGCGCCTCGATCGCCGCGTCGAGGGTCCGCTCGGTGCCGTCCGCGGCGATCTCGGTCAAGCGGATCGCTCCGGAGAGCGAGGTCGGCGCCACCGCTTCGGAGAAGGTCGCCGTCGGTTCGATACCGGGCGGAACTCCGGTCGCTCCGTCGACCGGAGTCGTCGAGACCAGGCGCGGGCCGATCACCTGGAGCTGCAGATCGAGGTTGACGCGCGCGCCGGCCGTGGGGATCGCCGTCGAGACCTCGACCGAGTCGCCGCCGGTCGCCGTCGCCGGATCGCGGGCGAGGACCGTATTCGCCCCCACGACCGCGGGAAGGACGTACCGCCCGTTCGGCTCCACGCTCGCCTGGAGCCACGGACGGACTCCGCTGTCGCGCACCGAGACCTCGATGCCGCCGCGCGCGACGCCGTTCGTACCGAAACAGGTGCCGCGGAAGAAGCCGAGCGGCGGTGTGCGCACGAAGAGATAAAAGCCGCCGCGGCGGACCCCGTCGAACGGCAAATCGAGCGGGTCGATCGGCGCGGTCGTCCACCCCTCGGCGGTCGGGAGCAGGTGCGCCACCGCTTCGAGGACCACGCCGCGTCCGCGATCGACGGCGGAGAGCAACAGGCCGTCCTCACCCGAAGGAGGAGCGCTCCCGAGGGCCAGCGAAAGGGCGGCCGAAAGATGGAGTGTGCGTCCTCCCAAATTCAGCTGGACGATGCCCAGGACGTCCCCCGGGGCGAGTCCGGCGGGCAAGGCGAGCGGAAGCTCGGCGATCGTCCGCCGGGAGACGGTGACCACGGTCGCGGCATCGAGCGCGCCGGCCGGAATGTCGAGCCGGTCCCCCTCAGTGGAAGTGACGCTTCCGCCGCCCGGGCCGACCACGTTGCCGCCCGCGCCGCCCGAGCCGTACCGGTCGACCGTCACGTCGTCGCGGCCGAGCTCGATCGGCAGCAGCTCCGCCGCCTCCGACGGGCGAAGGAAGAACTTCGAGCGCGGGGCGCCGTCGCTCGTGCGATAGATCGACAGGTCGGCCAAGAACGGCGGCTCGCGGCGGACATCGCCACCGAGCAAACGCAGCTCCTCGCGCACCTCCAGGGTAAGCGGCGTGCCGCTCGGAAGGGCTGCCGGATCGGTGCCGAGGTCGTAGCCGACCGTCGCCTCCGAACGCTGACCCGGGAGGACCTGTTCCGGATCGAACGCGACCGAGGCGCTCGCGACCTCGCCACCCGGGGTGGAGGCGCCGAGCGGCGTACCGGGAACCGGAGCGGGAGGAGCCGTCGCGCCGCGGTCGGCATCGAGCGCGGCGTAACCGCCACCTCTCGAGACCGAGATCGCCACCGCTCCACTGGAGACCTGGGCGCTGCCGACGACGCGCCAGGTGAGCGTCGCGGCGTCGAGCGCCGCGATCACCAGCTCGACGCCATTCGGCGCCTCCACGGGCAGATGCAGGGTGGCCGGCTGGGAAAGCGACGAGCCGACCTCGATCCAGGCGGCACCGCGTGGCGACCAGCCGAGCGGTAGGACGGCGGGGAGCGCCTGCTCGGAGAGCGCGGTCACCGAGAACGCGGCGGTCTCCGCGAGCGCGCCCGCAGGAACGTCGAGGTACGCACCTTCCGAACCGGTGGCGCGGCCGCCCGGGGAGGCCACGGTTACGGTCGGCGCACCCGGCGAGAGTCGAGGATCGAACACGTCCACCCCCGCGGTCGAATCCGTCGCGACCGTTCGGAACACCGGCGTATACCCCTCGCGCGAGAAGCGAACCCGGTGGGCTCCCACCGGCACGGCAAGCTGGAACCGGCCGTCGGCGAGCGTCGTCTGTTCGAGCGGCAGGTCTAGAGGCAGACCGTCGGTCGCCTCGACCACGACCAGCACTCCGGCGAGCGGCCGGCCGACTCCCGCGTCGAGCGCGGTCCCGGCAAAGAAGCTCTCCCCGGCCTCGCCGCCGAACCGGCGGACGAACGGAGAGGGCAGAGCGTTCCCCGCGAGGTCGCGGATCGACGTCTCGACCGTGAGGCGCACCGGCGCGGTCTCGGCGACCGGAACGGCCGGGACGAACCGCAGCGACCGACCGTCCGGCGCAAGCTCGATCGAACCCTCGATCGGCCCTCCGGCGCCGAGAAGTCCCACGGACCCTGTGGCGCTCGCGGCAGCGATCTCCTCGGAGAACCCGACCGCGAAGGCATCCGCAAGACGTTCGGCCGAGACCACCGCGGGGGCCACGCAGTCGGCGTAGAGATCCGCCACGGCCGGCGAGGAGCGCTCGCCCGACGCGTCGAGCGCGTAGAGACGGAGGCGGTTGAGGGCATTCGGCGCGAGCGGCACGGCGAGCGAAAACGCGCCCTGGTCGTCCGCACGGCCGGATACCGACCCCGCCCCGCCTTCGACCAGCAGCGCTAACCCCGGCTCGGCCGAACCGGTGAGCGTCACGACCTCGGCGCAGAGCGCGGCCGGCGGCTGCGGCGAAAGGACCGGAGCGGCAGGCAGCACCCGGTCGGCCACGTGGAACGTAAGCGTCGTCGGGTTCGCGAGCGGGTTGCCCGCGAGATCGCGGATCGCCGCGGTCGCTTCGAGCGAAACCGAGGCGCCGGCAGGGAGCGACGAAGACGGACGGACGACGAGCGTCTCTCCGGTGAGCTCCAGGCCGACGCCAAGTTCCGCGCCGCCGCTCGAGAGCCGAATGGAGCTGGCGGCCGGAACCGCAAGTTCCTCAGAGAAGGTGAGGAGAAGGGCGCTCCCCGCCGGGATCGCGAGCGCGCCGTCCGCCGGATCGCTCTGGACGAACCGCGGCGCCTCGGTATCGCGGACCACCACCCGGGTGTGCACACCCTCGTTGCCGAGCGGATCGCGAGCGCGGGCGATCAGGCGATTTTCCCCTTCGACCAGGGGAATCTGGGCCACGGTGAAACGTCCCGCCGAAAGAGTCGCGGGCAGCCCGGCGACGGTGACGACGAGACCTTCCCTCTCTTCGACCGTGCCCGCGACGGCGATCGATCCGGCGGAGGTCCGGAATCCCTCGGCCGGCGAATCGATCTCGATCCGCGGCGCGGTCGAGCGACGCTCGACCGACACGGTCGCCTCGGCCGAATGGCCGATCCGGTCGACCGCCGTCGCGGTGAGCGTCTGGCGTCCTTCCACCAGGGCGACGGTCGCGCGGAACGACCCACTCGTGACGACGGCCGCGACGCCGCCGACGGTGACGCGATCGAGATGGGCGTCGGAGACCGAGCCCGAGACCTCGATCGAATCGGCCGCGACGACCGTACCCGCGGCCGGATCGAGGATCGCGATCTCCGGAGCCGTCGTGTCGAGCGTCACGGAGCGTCGCGCCTCGGCCGCGTTGCCCGCCCGGTCGAGGGCCCGGGCGACCAACTCGTTGTCCCCTTCGACCAACGGCACCTGCGCCGCGGTAAACGAGCTTCCGCCCGAGGCGAGAGTCGCCGCGACGCCGTTCACCGCGACCGATTGAAGGTGCGGATCGGTGGTGGTCCCGGTGACAGAGATCGAAGTCGTTCCGATCAGAGCGTCGGGGGCGGGCGTTGAGATCGTCACGACCGGGGCGGTCGCGTCGCGGACGACCGTGAGGGTCGTCTCCGCGCGATTGCCGGCTTCGTCGAGAGCGACGAGATGGAACGTTCGCGCGCCCTCCACGAGCGCGAACGGCCCGGCGGTAAAGTCGTTTCCTTGGAGCGTCGCGGCGGCGCCGTCGACTTCCACCGAGGTCGCGTCGGTGACGCGGCCAGAGATCGAAACCTGGGCGGCCGAGAGAATCGTGCCGTCCTCGGGGGCGACCGCGCCGAACACCGGCGCCGAGGCGTCGATCGAAAACTCGACCGCGCGCGCCGTCCGATGCCCCGCGGCGTCGGTCGCGACGACCGACAGCGTATGCACCCCGTCGGTTCCGATCGCGGCTCCCGAGGCGTACGGCGTGCCGTCCAACCGCGCCTCGACCGTCGTCGCCGTCGCGTCTTCGACCTCGATCGCGACCGAGATCGCTTGCGCAAAGCGGGCGCCGTCGAGAAGCTCGGCCCCGGCGACGAGGAGGCGCACCACCGGCGGATCGGCGTCGAGCACGACGTGGCGCTCCAACCGGGTCGTGTTGCCCGCGCCGTCGCGCGCCTCGACGACGAGCGTGTTCGCCCCGGCGGCGAGCGGTACCCCGTCGCGACGGTAGGTCCCGGCCGCGAGCACGGCTTCGATCCCGCCGACGCGCACTCCTTCGAGATGCGGGTCGCTCGCGGAGCCGGCAACCGTGATCGGCGATGCGCCGAGGACCGCGGCCTCGGCCGGTTCGTCGATCGAGAGAGCTGGAGGCGCGGTGTCCAGGATCAGATGAAGGGTCGCGAGAGTCCGGTTGCCCGCGGCGTCCTCCGCGGCGATTGCGAGGGTATTGGCGCCGTCCGAAAGATCGATCGGGGCGGAGGTGAAGAGCTCACCCGAAAGGGTCGCCGGCCGGCCTCCGACCGAGACGCTCGCCGCTGCCGCGGCACGGCCGTGGATGACGACGGGGCTCGTCCGGAGCAACGAGCCCTCCTCGGGATCGAGGCCTGAAATCTCCGGCGGCGTCCGGTCGATCTCGAAGCGGAGGAGCCTCGCGGTGCGGTGGCCCGCGGCGTCGAGCGCCTCGACCGAAACCTCGTGCGGTCCCTCTTCCGAAACCGTGGAACCGGACACGAACGCTACGCCGTCGAGGCGCGCCACCACGGAAAGTTCCGTGGCGTCGGTCGCCGTAAATCGCGGCGTCACGTCGCGATGGAAGCGGCTGCCGTCGACGAGAGGCTGCGCCGGTTGTCCCGGCTCTTCCTCGGTGATCGTGACCACCGGCGGCTGGGTGTCGAGGACGACCGAGATCGAGAGATTCGCGACGTTGCCGGCGGCATCGGTCGCCTGAACCGCGATCGAGTTGCCGCCTTCGACGAGCGGAACTCCTGCACGGGAAAACGTCGAGCCCGAAAGGGTGGCCGCCGCGCCGCCGACCGAAACCGAGGCCAAGTGGGCGTCGGTCGCGGTGCCGCTCACCTCGATCGGCGCCGAGCCGACCACCGGCGAGGCGGGCGAGGCGATCGAGATCTGGGGCGCGAGGGAGTCGCGCTCGATCCGATAGAGGAACGTCGTCGAGTTGCCTGCCGCGTCAGCGGCGACCAGCGGGATCGTCCGAACCCCATCGGCCAGGGGCAGGACCGCGCTCGAGAACGAGGTCCCCGAAAGCGCCGTCGGGGCGCCGTCGATCGAGAGCGTCGCCGCCCCCGTTACCTGCCCGGAGAGGACGACGCTCGGATCGCGGGTGAGGCTGCCGTTCGGAGGCAGGATCGAAACGAAAACGGGCGCGGTCGTGTCGATCGTGAAATGGACGGTCTTCGTCGCCGAGTTCCCCGCGGCGTCGGTCGCGGAGACGACGAGCGTGTGCGAGCCTTCCGCGGAGACCGCGGTTCCCGAGGCGAAGAGTTGGGCGTCGAGCGTCGCCGACGAGGTGACCGGCGAGGCGTCGACGACCTGGATCGTCGGCACCACCGACCGCGCAAAGAGCGCGCCGTCGACGAGCACCGATCCGCCTTCGGTGATCTGGATCGACGGCGGGTCCTGGTCGACCGCGGCGGAGCTCGAGACGTTCAGGTCGTCCCAGTATTTTTCGCCGCTCCCTTCGGCCCAGACGCCGATCCAGCCGGTCGGCCGCTCGCCGCTCGAGTCGGTGGCGTCGATCTGCCACGCCGCGGGCTCGCCCTGTCCCTGTTTCCAGACCTTCGCTCGAATGCGCTGGAGCGAGCCTTCCTTGGCCACCTCAACGACGAAGCGGTACCAGACGTTGAGGCTCAAAGAGACGTCCGACTCCGTGTCGCCGTTCGCCGATCCGGAGCCGCGACCTTCGAGGCGGACCGTGCCGTTGTCGTTCGTGAGCGCCAACCGGTAGTGCTCGTCGCGAACCGGAAAATCGGAGAGGAATGTCACCCCGAGATGCGCCTTCGACTTCGTGCGCAGGAGGCGCCCTTCGAAACGGAACCCGTCGGCCGCGGCGAAGGTCCGCGCGCGGTAGTGTGAATACGACTCCGAGGCCCCCTTATGTCCAAACGCGTGGTTGCCCGCGAGGGTCGGGTCGTTCCAGACCTTGAACTGCCCCGGCGCCTCGTTTCCGGGATGGCCCGGCGAGCTGTCGAACCATCCCGGCGGCTCTCCCGGAGCGCCGTACGTCTCGAACGGCTCGGAATAAACGGGCGTGCCGACGGCGCGGGCCGCGGAAACCGAAAGGAGGAGCGACAGGCCCCAGGCGAACGAGCGAAGAGTGCGGAGCGAAGGCATAGGAATTCTCATCGAAAAGGCTCGGTCGATCCCAAGGTCAAGGGGTCACGGGGTCGAGGAAGATCACGGTGTCGAAGAGATGGTGGACGCCAGCCTCGTCGGTCGCATCGATCGAGATCCCCCGCGCCACCGGTTGGCCCGGATCGGCCGCGGCGAAGGTCCATTCGAACGGCGCCTGATCGTCGGTCGTCGCGACGCCCTGATAGGTGGCGGTCGCCGAGGCGAGGCTCACGTCGGTGCGCACCGCGAGGCGTACGACGATCTCTTCGCCCGGCGCGAAGTGCTGGTAGAGCCGTGGCGCCGCAAAGCCGATCGGCGGCGTGCAGTCGGCGAGGAGCGCGGAGCTGTCGTCGACCTCGATCGACCTCGCCTCGCAGAGCGCCGCCGGATCGAGCCGCCCGCCGCCTCGGAGCGACAGGCCGTCGATCTGCAACAGGCCGAGGTAAGGCGTCCCCACCCCGCTCGCCGGGGGAAAGCCTACGGAGCAGGAAAACAGCGGGAGCGTGTCGACGTGATGCGCGTGCGCGGCGACCGAGCAGAGCGGACCGGAGCCGTCGTCGCCGAAGCGGACGTGAGCCCCCAGCAGGCTGCTCCTCCAATCGGCCGAGAGGTCGGTGAACTGGAAGCTCGTCTCGTCGAACGAGGTGACCGTGCCTTCGCCGACGCTCGGCAGCGCCGTCGCGTTCGCGGTCGTACGGCCCGCGTTGTCGACGCGAAGCGTCTGGATGGACGGTGGGAAGACCGGCTGGACGTCTTGGCTCTCCTCCGGGTAGTCGCCCCCGAGGTGATAGATCGTTCCGCCGCCGCCGACCTCCGACGGGACGGTAGATCCGGTGCTCCCTCCCGCGGCGACCGCGCGATCGCGAAACGCCCCTTCGACGATCCCCCAGAGGGCGATTCGGCCGCCTCCGCCGGTCGGTCCGTTCGAGGTCGACGCCCCGCCCGAGGCTTCCAGCTTGCCCGCGCCGCGGAGCGCCTCGAACGGCGAGGCGTTGCCGACCGCTCCAGGAGCACGCGGAGCCGAACCCTTGCGCATCCGTTCGCGGCTCGCCGTCGCCGAAAGCTCGGGGAAGATCGGCAGGTCGTTGTGCGAGATCAGGATGGAACCGCCCGCGCCGGTCGGCCCCGCGCCGCTCGCGCCGTTGGCCAGCACCGCGCCGTCGATCACGATCTCGTTGCCGAAGCCGTAGATCTCGATCGAGCCGCCGCCTGCCGTGCCGTCCGCGGTCGCGCCGCCGCCACCACCGCCCCCCGGCTCGGTCGGCCAGAACGGCGAGTCGAACGGCGCGCCGAGGAGCGGATCGAGGTTCGGCGACGCCGCGCCGCCACGCCCGCCGTGGCTGCCACCGGTGCCGGCGGGAGCCCCTTCGGTCGGATCGTTGTCAACGCCCCGTCCGGGGGCGCCGGCCGATGACTGCGAGGCCGAGCCGCCGCCCAAGAAGCCGCGGCCGCTCGCGTCGAGCGTCCCCTGGCAGGCCACCCAGAGCGCCGGCTGGCTCCCCTGGGGAAACAGGTAGAGCTTGGCGTCGGGCACCTCGGTCCCGGTCGCCGCCAGCACCACGACCCGGCCGCCGTCGGCGACGATCAGCGCCGGCAGCTCGACATACCCGTCGAGCGTGAGCGTCCGCCCGCTCGACACCACCAGCGCGCCGACCTCCAGATAAGGATTCGGGCGCTCGCCCCCGAGCGTCACGTCCGCTCCGAGCGTGGCCGCGCCCGAGATCACCAGGAACCGGCGGGTGATCGAACGGCTCGCGCCGGTCCGATCGACCGCCGTGAAGCTCTGCGTGAACGTGGTGCCCGTGCCGGGTACCGTCAGATCGAATTCGAACGGCGCGGCCGTATCGGCGAACGAACCGAGCGGGCCGGTCGTCGAGACGTTCGAGATGCCGCTCGCGTCGGCGGCGTTCAAGACGAAGTGCACCCGCAGCCCCGGAGCGACGTAGACGGTGTCGTGAAAGTTCCGCGACTCCGGGCAGGCGAACGAGAGAGTCGGAGGAGCCTGGACCGGGACCGAGACCGGGTCGGAGAGGAAGACCTTGCCGAGCCCATCCACGATGCGCACCCGGATCGCGACCGAGAGAACGGCGGGATCGCTCGGGACCACGACGGTCTCCGAGATCGAGAACGAGTCGCCCGACACTGGGCCCGACTCGAACGTCTGCTCGACCGCCCCGGAGAGGAGGAGCGACCACGAAACGATGCCGTTCGCGTCCGAGATCTCGGCGTTCACCTGAAGGCTCGCGCCGGGATGAACCTCGACGAACGGCACGGTGGTGATCGTGACCTGCGACGGCGCGTTCGCGTCGACCGTCGAGGTCGCGGTCACCCGCGGTCCGGTGTTGCCCGCGAGGTAGACCGCCTCCGCGCCAAAGGTGATCGAACCGGCGGCGGCATCCGCAGCGTCCGGCGTGTAGGTCCAGACGAACGGCGGCGTCGAAGCGGAGGCGGTCGCCGTTCCCAGAAGCTGCTCGCCCTTGAAGAACCGGACCGAGGCGATCTGCGGTCCGACGACCGGCCGGACTTCGAGCGTCGCGGCCTCGTCGCGGACGACCGTCGGCGGCACGGTCAGGGCGATCCGCGGCGGCTCGACCGTGGCGATCGCGGTGGCGCGAGCGCCCACGTTGCCCGCTCGGTCGATCGGCTCGGCGGCGAACGTCACCGTTCCCGCCGTCTCGTCCGCGGCTGTCGGCAAGTAGCTCCAGGTAAAAGGCGGCGTCGATGCCGATGCGGCCACCGTCCCGAGCAGGGAGTCGCCTCGATAGAAGCGTACCGAGGCGACATCCGGGCTCGCGACCGGCGTCGCGACGAGCGCGATCGAGACGTCTCGATAGATCGGCGACGGCGCCGCGAGCGCGACCGCGGGAGGCGTCGTGTCGAGGCTGGTGAAGAGCGACGTATAGGGCGGCATCACGTTGCCTGAAGGGTCTCGTACGCCGGTCGCCCGGATCTCGAACGCGTGGCTGTCGGGCAGGGGAGAAAGCGGCGTGAGCACGACCTCACGGCCGCCGCTCGCGACGGAGAAGGCGGTCGCGACGCCGACGCCCGCGGTCCGGTCGAACAGCTGGAACGGCGAGCCGTCGAGGCTCGCGGCGGCGAGCGCCTCGCTGAACGTCAGGTGGACGTCGGCCGCGAGCGGCACCTGGATCGCGCCGGAGGAGGGAACGACCGAGACTACGCTCGGCGCCACCACGTCGGCGGTCGCGAAATGCGTTTCCACCCGGCCGCCGGGCAGACCTCTGCCGGCGTGGTCGAGGATCTGCGACGCCTCGACCGAAACCCGATACAAGCTCTCGCTGCCGAGCGGGAACCCCGGCGTGACGACGAGGGTCGCGCCGCCGTCCGCGTAGGTGGTGACCTTCGGGATCGCCTGGCCGCCCGAGCTCGACGTGCTCGCGACCTGGGTGAGGCCGATCATCGCTTCGAGCGATCCGAGCGGCTGCACCGGCTCGCTGAAACGCACCCGGATCGCTTGGCCGATCGGCACGCCGGTGGCGCCATCGGCCGGCTCGATGCCGAGCAGGCTCGGGCTCTCGTCGTCGAGAACCACCGTGCCGAAATCGAACACCTTTCCCGTCGTGTCGATCCGGCCGAAGGCGAAGAAGCGCCCCGGCCCGAGGTCCTGCGCGGCGTCGATCGTGAAGATCCCCAGACGGACCGGGAAGCTGAACGTGCCGTCGGGCTCCGCCGCCTTGCGCAGGGCGTACGCGCTGAAGGTTCCCGGGTGGCTCGTGAGAACGACGAGCGCCGCGGCCGCCGGGGTGGTGCCGTCCGAGGTGACGAAACGCCCCTTGACGATCCCCGCGGGCTCGAGCATCAGATGCAGGCGCGTCGTTACGCCGTCGAGGCTGATGACGCCCGAGACCTGTCCACCGATCTGGCTCACCGGATCGTGGGCGATCGCCTGGATCGTCCCTTCATGAAGGCGCGGGAACGTCGCGATCCCCAGCGCGTTGGTCGTCCCGTTGACCACGCCGTTGCCGAAGAGCTGGGGCGAATCGAGGACCAGCATGGTGGTGAGGCCGACCACCTCGACGCCCGGAACCGGGGCGCCGTTGCCGTCGGTCACCTCGACCTCGACGGTCGCGACCGACTGCATCGGCACGTCGGCCTGGACGTCCTGGCCGGCCGAGGCGACGACGCCGCGGACGCGCCCGATGTGATCTCCGCCCGGCTCCGTCACCTTGAGCTCGAACGAATGGCCGACGATCACCCCTTCGAAACGGAACGGATTGTCGAGCGTCGCGCCGATCCGGAGGCCGTCCTGGTAGAGCACGACGTTGGTGGGAGCGAACGCGCCGGCAGGCTGGCCGGTCGGGCGCGTTACCGTGCCGTAGACCACTCCCTGCGGTTCGAGCACGAGGTCGACCGTCACCCGCTCTCCCTCGGTCGCGATCTGCCCGTCGCCCATCGCCTTCCGCCGGCCTTCCGGCTCGTAGCCGAGGAGCGTGAAGCTCCCCTGCGGCACGCCCAGGAACTCGAAGGCGCCGAGCGCGTCGGTGCTCGAATAGGTGGTCAGGGGAAGGATGCCGGCCGAAACGAGACGGACCGGCGCGCCCGGCACCGGCACGTCGCCGCTCGGGTCGACCAGGCGGCCGACTACCTCGCCGCGCGCTTCGAGAACGACGTCGACCTCGAGGATCTGGCCGTTGGCTGCGATCTGCAGGTTTTCCTTCCGCCCCTGCCGTCCGGTGCGCGGATCCGAGGCCTCGATGCGGTACGGCGCGAGCGGCAGCAGGCGGAAGTCGAAGCGGCCTTGATCGTCCGAGGTCGCCGAGTCGAGCAGCCGGCCGAACCGCACGAGGATCACCGAAGCTCCGGACACCGGCGATCCGTCGACCGGCGACAGCAGCCTGCCGCGGATCTCCCCGGTGGCTTCGAGGCGCACGACGACGTCGTGGACCTCGGCGTTCTCCGCCACCACCGCCGTCGCGGTCTTGCCGGAGAGACCGCCCAGACTGGGCGCCGTGGCACTCACCGTCACCGGCCCTTCGAGGACGTTCGCGAACGAGAACGCCCCCGTCTCGTCGGTCTGCTGCTCAAGCGTCTGGTTCGGGAACTCCGCTCCACGCAGGAAAACGTCGGCGAGCGGCACCGGGTTGCCGTCGGCGTCCTCGACGCGCCCGCTCACCCGTGTCTGCTTGAGCAGGGTGATCGGCACGTCGAGCTGCTGTCGAAACTGGGTGAACCGCACCCAGGCCCGGGCGCTCCGGTGGACGGCGCCGGTGTCGTAGAAGACGTCGATCGGAAACGCGTTCGGCGTCGGCGGAATCAGGTCGGCGAGGAAGCGGCCGTCGGGGCCGGAGCGGACCTCGTAGCCGGTCGGATCGTGGAAGAAGTTCGGATGGACCAGGCGGACCAGGGCGTTTTCGACGGGCGTCACCCCGTCTTGATCGAAGATCGTGCCGGTGATCCGACCGTTCTGCTCGAAGAGGACGTCGTGCGTCGCCACCTGCCCTTGCGCGGTGATGTCGCCGGTAAAGGAGCGCGACCCGTAGAGCGCGTTCGAGATCGTGAGCGAGTAGGGGCCCGCGAGGACGTTCGGGATCTCGAACGTCCCGTCCGAGGCCGTCTCGAGGTCGTGGCTCGAGAGGTCGGGTCCGATCAAGCCCAGGCGTACCGTCGAGGTTCGATAGCGCACCAGCGCCACCACACCGATCGGCGCGCCCGCGCCGTTGGCCGCCTGGACGCGGCCGCGGATCGTGCCGCGGAAGACCCTGAGGTCGGCGAACGCCGAATCGCCGGCAAAGCGCACCGCGATCCGCGCCCGCGCCCCGTCCTCCTCCCGATAGCCGTGGACGTCATAGGTACCGGGCAGGACGTCGGCGAACGCGAAGCTCCCCGAAGGATCCGCGATCGCTTCGGCGATCCAGTGGTCGGAATCGGCGGTCGCGAGGTGGATCGTGGCGCCGCCGAGCGGCGCTCCCGTGGCGTCATGGATCGCCCCCGAAATCGATCCGCGTTCGTTCACCTCGAAATAGAGGTCGAGGTTCGCGACCGCGCCGTCGCGGACGTTGACGCTTCCGGCCACCGACTGTTGCGTGGCGAGATCCGCCGCTCGCACGGTGACGAGACCGGCGAACACGTTCTCCAAACGGTAGGCTCCCGTCGCGTCTGAGACGGTGTGGAACGGCGTCTCGGAGGCGTAGACCACGGCTCCCGCGACCGGCACGACGCCCGAGAGGGTCCGCCGGTAGACGTGCCCCTCGACCAGGCCACGCTCGTCTACCAGGACGACACGGACGTCGTTCGCTCGATCGGCGAGCAGATCGAAGAAGATTCGTGCGCCGCCGCGGCCGGTCTCGGGCGAGAATGCCTCGATCTCGGCCACCCCGGTCGGCAGGACGCCGAAGTCGAACCGGCCGTCGACGTCGCTCCGCCGGACTCCCAGGAAATTGCCGTCGACGTAGATCGCGACGAATGCCTGCGCGACCGGCGTCGCGCCGTCGGACTCGACCACCGTGCCGCGCACCTCGCCGGTGGGATGGTCGGGGCGGCGCAAGAGCACGAGATCGCGCTCGACCGTCGCTCCGGAGGTGGGGATCTCGACCGTCGCGAGCGCGAAGCTGCCGTCGCCCGCCGTCGCCGAAAGACTGATCGTGCCGACCGGAAGATCGCCGACGTCGTAGTTTCCCGCCGCATCGATCCGCGCCGAGCGCCCTTCCTTGAACGCCGGGCTGTAACCGACGATCGACAGTCCCGAGGGGACCGTGCCGTCGTCGTAGCGCACCGTTCCCTGGACTTTGCCGCGCCCGAGCAGGACGATGTCCAGGCGGATCCGGCTGCCGACGAAGCGGATGCGGCCTGCCGCCGTGCCGCGCTTGCCGCTCGCCGGATCGCTCGCCGAAAGCTCGAACGGCGCGCTGCACTCGGTCTGACGGACGTAGTCGAACAGGAAACCGCCGCTTTCGTCCGCGCGGACCGCGGCGGTCTTGTGGCGCACGCAATCGCCCGTCGTGGGATCGAGGTCGGTCTCGGTGAGCGAGACCAGGGCAGACGGAAGCGGTGCGCCGTCCGGGCCGATGATCCGCCCTTCGACGAGGCCGCCCGGCGTCGTCACCGTGACGAGCACCGGTCGCTCGACGGTCGCCGCCGTCTCCCCGAGCACGCTCCGCACGCCCCCCGCTTTCAGAAGCTGCTGGAGATAAGGTGAGAGCGGATTGTTGAACACCACCTGGACCACCCGGGTATCGCGAAGACCTTCGAACGGATTGCGATGGAGCGGCTCGCCCCCTTCGACGGTCGGCTCAACGTAGTTGCCCTGCTCGACCGGCAGGAGACCGCCGTTCGAGAGCTTGCCCGGGATCTCGAAATGGGTCGGATCGGCGGGCATCAGGCTCGCGAGGTCGACGTCGCCGGAGAACAGCACGTCCACCACGTGCCCGGTCGGGTCGACGCGCGCGTTCTGCACGGCGGACACCATCTGGAACGGCCGCGGCGACAAGACCTCGACGAGCGCGGGGATCCGATCGTCCTCGTCGCCGTCGCCTTCGCGGTCCACGGAAAGGAACGGCAAGCCGTCGCCCGCCGTCCACTCGACGACCGCCGAGCCTCCGGCGCCGATCGGCACGTCGCGGAAGCGCAGGGCGCGCAGTTCGGGCCCCGCTGCCGTCACCAGCAGCTGCAGCTCGAACGTCGTCGCGTGATCGGCAAACACCCGGGCGCGATATCCCCCCGCCTCTGGAGAGCCCAGGAGAGCCCATTCGGCGCCGCTACCGTGCAGCAGGTCGGCGAACGGCAGATCGCGGACGTCGCTGCCCGCGCCCGCTCCCGAGGTGAGGCGCCGGCCGCTCGTACGGCTCGCCACCTCCAGATGCACCCCGTCACCCGTCGCGAGCGCGCCGCCGAGCGGCGGCAGAAACGCCGTGGTGCTCGCGAAGCGCTCGAACGCCGTCTCGGCCCCGTGAGCGGCGATTTCGGCGGTGAGGATGCTGGCGAGGCTGGCGACGAAGCGCCCGCCGGTCTGGGTCGTCCGCCGCAGCAAATCCCAATCCCAGTCGGCATCGCGCGCGCCGAGCCATTCGGAGGCGAAGACCGCCGTGCTGTCGAACAGATCCTCGCCGAGCGACACGTGACGCCCCGCCTGCGCGAGCTGCCAGACCCGCTGGTCGACGGTGGCACCCGAGATCTGCGGCAGACCGGGAGCGAGGCTCGCCGCAGGCGCCTCGGCGAGCGAGAGGCCGAGGCCCGCGAGGTCGAGCGCGGAGTCGACCAGCGCCGCGGGCAGCGCTTCGGACGAGCGCGAAAGGACGATCGAATTAGGCGAGAACGGAATGCCGGTCTCGCCCACGCCGGTCACCAGGTCGAAGGTGGGCGTCGCCGTCGCGTCGGTGCGCGCCGCCGAGGCGGTCACCCGTCCCGTGCGCAGCGCCCGCAGGCGGAACTCGACGCTCTTCGATTCCCCTGGAAGAAGGGTCGCGATGGTCTTGCGGAATTGGCTCGGATCGACCAGCTCGGCGCCCGCGATGCCGCTCGCGGGCAGTCCGATGCTCAGCAGGTTGGCCGGCGCGTTCGAGACGTTCGAGACCGAAAGGCGTAGCGAGTACTCCTCGGAGCGCCGGATTACGTCCGGATGGGAGATGTGGATCGCGAAGCGTGGATCGCGCACCAGCACCGCGCCGCGCGCCACGCCGCCGATGCGCCGAATCCCTGTCGGCAACCCTTCGAGAACGCCGTCGAGGTCGATCGAGACGACGTGCGTCCCCTCCCGCAACCCTTCGACCAGAAACTCCGATTCGCCCATCGCTTGGGCGACCAGGAAGGTCAGATCGTCCGCGGTACCGAGCTTACCGTCGGGGCCAGGTACGTGGACCGGCACGGGCGTTCCGAGGGGAGTGGGCGGCTCCGTGGTGGCCGCGCGCAGCCCCGCCGGCAGATTGATCTTCGCGGTGAGATCCCGGATCACCAGCGGATCGCCGGCCGGGGCACCGTTCTGGACCATCAGGACGACGGAGAAGAACTGATGGAGCAGGCTCGAGTCGGTCGGGAAGAGGATCACTCCCGGCACCGGCGGCGGATCGGGGATGGAGCAATCGCCGCTCGGGTCCAGGCAGCCGCCCGAATCCGAAGGTTGGTCCGGCTCGGGCTTCAAGTCGAGGACGAACGGCGCCAATTGCGGCGGCTGGAAGCGCACCGCCGCCGAGCCCGCCTCGGGACCGTACACCGGCAGCGCCGGCTCGCCGTGCGGACGCCAGAGGATCGGCACGTCGTAGTCGATCGTCCGACCTTCGACCGTAAAGCCGAATGTGAAATCGAACGCCTTGAAGTTTTCGCCCGAGATTACGATGCCGCGGCTGCGGATCTCGTCGAGGGTGAGGGCGCGCGATGTCACCTTGGTGATCAGGATCTGCGTCACCCGGATCACCGCCGACCGCGGTTGGGCATAGGCGAGCAGCCGGTCGCCGCGAACGAGGCGGATGTCGTCGAGGACGTATTCCCCTTCGAGCGAAAAGCGCGGGATGCGGAACGGCTCGCCCGGGCGGGTTTCGAGCGTCAGCGTCCCTGGAATCTCCGGCCCGGAGAGATCGCCCAGCACGCGCAGATCGGCCGGCAGCGTGCCGCGGTCGGGATCGAACCCCTCGAGTGTCGTCTGAACGATCGTTGGAGTCGAAAACGGAACCGTCTGGCTTTCCGGACTGACCGTGAGCTGCGTGCCCGCGATCAGGAGGCTTCCCGTCCCCAGCTCCGCCCGAGCGGCCATAGAGCCGAAGAGAAAAAGGAAGGCGGTGATTCCCAACTGGGCAAAAGCCGCGCTGCCACGGAGGCGAACTACAAGGGGCATCGATCTCATCGCACTCTCAATCGAAGACAAGGGATGGACATCGGTCCGGAGCGAGACTCCGGATCGGGGTGTCTACCCCGTATAGGAAACGTCCGTTGGCAATCCGTTGAGTCGAACGGGCGGGAGTAGGAGGGAACCTACCGAGACCGATCGGCTGGCGAAGGAGAGCCCTCACGCGGGTATAAACATAAGTATACAGACAATCGCCGGGATAGACGCGCTCCCGGGCGCACCACCCCCGCCCCCTGCCAGGCGGGGGCACGGGAAGGAGGACTCCTACGCGAGGCTCAGAGTTCTTTGGCGACGCCGACGGAGCGTCCATCACCACCGGGTTGTCTTTCTCTTTCGTCCACACGGGTAGGCGCCAAGGGAGGAGGCCGAACTCGAGACGGGTACGCCCTCGCAGGGCTCGGGTCGGCTAACGGACATGGAGTGGCGCATCGATTGCTCCCTACGACCGAAAGCCCCTGAATGCCAGCGGGCCTAAGGAGAGGAAGGGACCTTCATGAGAGATTCAGCACCGGACGGCCGTAGACAAGCGGAAGGCCATCACGAGGGCGGGGGGCATTACGGCCGGTTTGCCGCGATGATGCTCGTCTCGTTCGCCGCGATGTTCGCACTCATGTACGCGATGGTCGACACGTTCTCGGACGCGACTCCCAACTCGAATCAGATCTACATGGCCGGACTGATGGTGGCCGCGATGGCGATCATCGAGCTCGCGCTGATGGGCGGGATGTACCCGGACAAGAGGGTCAACCTCGTCATCGTCGCGGTGTCGGCTTTGGCCCTGGCCGGCTTCTGGTTCGCCATTCGGAAGCAAACCGCGATCGGCGACCGGCAGTTCCTCAAGTCGATGATCCCGCACCACTCGGGAGCGATCCTGATGTGCGACGAGGCCCCGATTCGGGACGACGAGATCCGACAGCTCTGCGACTCGATCGTCCGGTCGCAACGATCCGAGATCGATCAGATGAAACGCATCCTGGCGCGGCTCGAGCGGCATTGAGCGGGCCGATCCGAGCGAAACCGCGAGGAAAGCCGGGCGGCAAATCTGTGCGCTGATCGGCTACATCGAGGCAAGGGTTGCCGGACCTCGAGCGCCTTTCTCGGCATGGAGAGTGCAACCTCCGAGTTCCATGGGGCTCGCCGAATATCGTCGGAAACGCCATTTCGACCGCACTCCCGAGCCAAGTGGAGAGGGTAAAAAGAAGTCCGGCACCAAGGGGGGCCGCTATGTGATCCAAAAGCATGGCGCCACGCGGCTGCATTACGATTTTCGCCTCGAAAGCGACGGCGTGCTCAAAAGCTGGGCGGTGCCGAAAGGCCCGTCGCTCGATCCGAAGGAGCGACGGCTGGCCGTCGAGGTCGAGGACCATCCGATCGAATACGGTTCGTTCGAAGGGATCATCCCGAAAGGCGAATACGGCGGCGGTACGGTGCTGCTCTGGGACCAGGGCAGCTGGCACCCCGAGGGCGATCCGGTCGAAGGGTGGCGGAACGGCCATCTCAAGATCCGCCTCGAGGGCGAGAAGCTACGCGGAGGCTGGAATCTCATTCGCCTCAAGGGCGGCGACCCGAAGCCGAACTGGCTGCTGATCAAGGAGGAGGATGAGAGCGCTCGGCCCCTCGCCGAGGGTGACGTCCTCGAGGAGCGGCCGGAGAGCGTCGCAACCGGCAGGACGCTCGAAGAGATCGCGGCGTCGCCCGATCGGGTGTGGAGATCCGGCTCGGGCGAGGAGAAGATCGCTCCCGAGAAGCGTTCCGCCGCCAAAGCCACCGGCACCAAGAAGGCGCGAACCAAGTCGGAACCTGCGGCGAAAGCTGCGCCGAACGCCAAGAAAACCCCAGCGGGTGGTAAGCGCGGTTCCCTCCCGAAGGCGGTGCCGCCTCAGCTCGCGACGCTGGTCGCCGAGCCGCCAACGGAGGCCGGATGGCTCTACGAGCTCAAGCTCGACGGGTACCGCATCCTGGCTTCGGTCGGCGGCGGGCAGGCGAAGCTCACCTCCCGCAACGACAAGGACTGGACGGAACGGTTTCCTCAGGTGGCCGAGGCCGTGGCCGGGCTATCGGTCGAATCCGCGCTCCTCGACGGAGAGGTCGTGGCGCTCGACGAGAAGGGCCGGTCCTCGTTCCAGCGGTTGCAGAACGCGTTGCGCGCCGGTCGCGATGCCCAGCTGACCTATTTCGTTTTCGACCTCCTCGAGCTCGACGGGCAGGACCTCACCGGACTGTCGCTCCTCGAACGGAAGGAGCGGCTGCAAGTGCTACTCGCTGACGGAGAGACCGAGGGCGTCCTTCGCTACAACGATCACATGACGGGCAAGGGAGCGGCGTTCTTCGCGCGTGCCTGTGAGCTCGGCGTCGAAGGGATCGTGGCGAAGGAGAGCGCCGCTCCCTATCGAAGCGGCCGAGGGACGAGCTGGCTCAAGATCAAATGCCTTGGCCGCCAAGAGGTGGTGATCGGCGGCTACACCGCGCCCAAAGGTTCGCGCTCGAACCTGGGAGCGCTGCTGATCGGTGTCTACCGCGGCAAGGATCTCCAATTCGCCGGCAAGGTCGGCACGGGATTCGACGACGAAATGCTCGCCGAGCTCGCAAGGCGTTTGAAGCCTCTGGTTCGAAAGACGCCGGCCTTCGTCGATCCTCCGAAGGGAGCCGAGGCCCGTGATGTCACCTGGGTCGAGCCTAAGCTCGTGGCCGAGGTGGCCTTCACCGAATGGACCGA
>JBGAGQ010000040.1:0-56302 GCA_044226625.1 Thermoanaerobaculia bacterium | reverse complement strand
ACGCCTGCCGATCGGCCGCGGGATGCCGCACATCCGCGTTGCCGTCGTCGATGCCCATTTCCGCCCGGTGCCGCGCGGCGTGGTGGGGGAGCTGTTGCTCGGCGGCCCAAGCCTCGCGCGCGGCTACCTCGATCGCCCCGACCTCACCGCCGACCGGTTCGTGCCGGATCCGTCGACCGGCGAGGGGGATCGCGGCGCGCGGCTTTATCGGACCGGCGACCTCGTCCGGCACCTGCCCGGCGGGGACCTCGAGTTCCTCGGCCGGGTGGAAGGTCCCGGAGGGCAGGTCAAGCTTCGCGGCTTCCGCATCGAGCTGGGGGAAGTAGAGGCGGCGCTGGTGACCCATCCGGCGGTCGCCGCGGCGGTTGCGGGGGTCGAGCGGTCCGACCGTTTCGCCGATCGCCTCGTCGCCTGGGTGGCGGCTCCGTCCGCCGCTCCGTCGCCGGAGGAGCTGCTCGTCCACGTGGCCACGCGCCTCCCCGTCCAAATGATTCCAGCGGCGATCGCGGTCCTCCCCGCACTGCCGATCGCCCCCGGCGGGAAGGTCGACCGCCGCGCGCTGCCCGCGTTCGGCGCCCCGGAGGCGCGGACGCCCGAGGCGCGGTCGTTCGAGGCGCCGCCGGCCGGCGGACTCGAGGCGCGCCTCTTGGGGCTCTGGACCGAGCTTTTCGGCGCGGCCGGCCTGGACGACAACTTCTTCGATCTCGGGGCGAGCTCGGTCTCGCTGGTTCGGTTCCACAGCCGCGTCCAGGTCGAGATCGGCCGCGAGATTCCCCTGGTCACTTTGTTTCAGCATCCGACGCTGCGCCGACTCGCCGCGAGCCTCTCCGAAACCGGGGGGGCCGAGGTCGAGGCGCGTCAAGTCGAGCAACTGTCGGCCGCCCGTCTGCGCAGCGTCGAGCGCCGCGAAGGGCTCGCTGAGCTCGAACGGCGGCGCGCTCGCGTCCGGCGTCGCATCTGATGATGTTTTGCCTTCGAGATGGAAAGAGACGGAAATCGAGAGAGCCATGATCCAAGAGCCGACCGCGACCCCCGCCCCGTCCACCCCCGACCGCGAGCTTTCGGACGCCCCAGACTCCGGCATGTCCGGCGTTTTGGGAATCGCCGTCGTGAGCTTCGCCGTCCGTTTCCCCGGGGCCTCGACGGTCGAGGCGCTCTGGGCGAACTTCGCGGCGGGGCGCGAGACGATCGCTCGCCTTTCCGATGACGAGCTGCGTGCCGCCGGCGTCTCGGAGGCGGAGATCGCCGATCCGGCCTACGTCAAGGCGCGCGGCCTGCTCGACGGCGCCGATCTCTTCGACGCAGGGCTGTTCGGTTTCACGCCGCGCGAGGCGGAGCTGCTCGATCCACAGCATCGCGTGCTGCTCGAGGTCGCCTGGGAGGCGCTCGAAGCGGCGGGGATCGATCCCGATCGGTTCGACGCCGAGGGCCGGCGCATCGGCGTCTTCGTCGGCTCGGGGATGGACGGCTACCTGATCGCGAACATCCTGCCGAACGCGGCGGCGCTCGCCTCCGGCGGCGGTCTCCAGGCGATGATCCTGAACGACCGCGATTTCCTGGCGAGCCGCCTCGCGTACGAGCTGAACCTCAAGGGTCCCGCCGTGGTGGCGCAGTCGGCCTGCTCGACCTCTCTGCTCGCGGTCCACCTGGCCTGCCAGAGCTTGCTCGCGGGCGAGTGCGACGTGGCGATCGCCGGCGGCAGCTCGATCACGGTGCCGCTCGTCGGCGGCTATCGCTACGCGGCGGGAGACATCCATTCGCCGGACGGACATTGCCGGAGCTTCGACGCCCGCGCCGAGGGGACCGTGCCGAGCTCGGGCGTCGGCGTCGCGGTGCTCGAACGGGCCGAGGCGGCGCTCGCCGCCGGACGGCCGGTCCGCGCGGTGATCCGCGGCACGGCGACGAGCAACGACGGCGCGGCCCGCGTGGGTTTCACCGCACCGAGCGTCCCCGGCCAGGCGCAGGCGATCGCCGAGGCGCTCGGCCTCGCGGAGGTCTCGGCGCGCTCGATCGCGTTCGTCGAGGCGCACGGCAGCGCGACCCCGATCGGCGACCCGATCGAGATCGCGGCCCTCTCGCGCGTCTTCCGAGACGACTCCGACGACCTCGGTTGGTGTGCGGTCGGCTCGGCCAAGTCGAACTTCGGCCACTCCAACGCCGCCGCGGGGATCGCCGGCCTCGCGCGGGCGGCGCTCGCAATCGAGCGGGGAACGATTCCGCCGACGCTCCATTTCGAGCGGCCGAACCGGGAGATCGACCTCGCGTCGAGCCCGTTCTACGTGCCCACCGAGGCGACCCCCTGGCCGGCCGACCTCGCGCCGCGTCGCGCGGGCGTGAGCTCCCTCGGGCTCGGCGGCACCAACGTCCACGTGGTGCTCGAGCAGGCTCCGGAGGCTCAGGCGACGCTCTCCTCGTCCCGGCCGCTCCACGCCCTGCTCCTGTCGTCGCGTACGCGCGAGGCTCTCGATCTCGCGACGGAGCGGCTCGCCGCGAGGCTCGCCGCGGAACCCACGGTCGATCTCGCCGACGTCGCCTGGACGCTCGGCGTAGGGCGCCGGGCGCAGCGTCTGCGCCGCGCGGTCGTGGCCGCGGACGCGGTCGACGCGGCGGCGGCGCTGCGCGATCCCTCGCGCTGGATCGAAGGGGAGCCGGAGGCGACGGGGACCGAAGGCGCTGCCCGAGAGGTGGCGCTGCTCTTCCCCGGCCTCGGCGATCAGTACCCGGGCCTGGTCCGCGAGCTCTATGAGCGCGAGCCGGCGTTCCGCGAGGAATTCGACCGCGTGGCGACCGCTCTCGCGCCGCATCTCGACTTCGACCTTCGCGCGCTGCTGTTCGGCGGTGCCGCCCCGGCGTCTCGGCCGGAAGGGGCGCTCGATCTCAAGGCGCTGCTTCGGCGCGGCGGGGGAGATCCCGCGGGCGATCTCGCCCCGACCGAGCGCGCCCAGCCGGCGCTTTTCGCGGTCGAGGTGGCGCTCGCGCGTCTGCTCGCCCGGTGGGGCGTGCGGGCGGGTGCCGTCCTCGGCTACAGCCTCGGCGAGCTGTCGGCGGCCTACGTCTCCGGCGCCTTGCCGCTCGAAGCCGCCGCGCGGCTGGTCGCGACGCGAGCGCGTTGGATCGCCGAGCTGCCCGCGGGAGCGATGCTCGCCGTGCCGCTTCCGGCGGCCGACGTCGCGCCGGTTTTGACCTCCTATCTAGCCGCGCATCCCACGGGCGAGATCGCCCTCGCCGCGGTCAACGGGCCGCACCTGTCGGTCGTCGCGGGCGCGCCCGAAGCCGTGGCCGAGGTCGCGCGGACGCTCGCCGAGCGCGGGGTCGCCTGCCTGCCGGTTTCGACCACCCATGCGTTCCACTCCCCGGCGATGGCGCCGGTCGCCTCCCGACTGACGGAGCTGGTCCGCGGCCTCGAGAGCGCGAAGCCCGAGATCCCCCGCTTGTCGAACGTCACCGGCGGGTGGATCGGCCCGAACGACCTCGCCGATCCGGCCTACTGGTCTCGCCATCTGACCTCGACGGTCCGCTTCGAGGAGGCGCTGTCCGAGCTGCTCGCCGATCCGCGCCGCATCCTCGTCGAGGTGGGTCCGGGCGCCACGCTCGGCGCGCTCGCGCGGCAGCAACCCCGCGCCGCGGCCGGTCTCGCGACGATCCAGACCGTCCGCGGGGCGAGCGCCGGAGGCTCGGATTTCGCGCCTCTTCTGGCGGCGATCGCCCGCCTCTGGACGCTCGGCGTGTCGATCGACGAGAGGGCGCTGTTCGGCCCCTCGGGGCGGCGGATCGTCGACCTGCCGGCCTACCCGTTCGAGCGCGCGAGGTACTGGATCGATCCGCCGCGCGACGGAGCGCTCGGCCTGCGCGGAACGCAGGCGCCGAGCGCCGGCGCGCTCGGGCGGGGTGGAGAGGAGGCGGCCGCCGCCGCCAAGCTCGAGATCTCGGACTGGTTCTACCTGCCCGACCTACGCCGGACGCTCGCGCCGGAGGCTCCCAGCGAAAGCGCGCTCGCCGCGGCCGGCCCCTGGCTGATCGTCGACGGCGGATTCGCCGGGCTCGCCGAGCCGCTCGCGCGGCGGATCGAAACGGCCGGCGCGGCGGTCCGTGTCGCGCTGCTCGAAGAGCCCACGCGTCTCGAAACTTGGAGCGAGCTGCTCGCCGAGGAGAAACCGCGCCGGATCGTCGTCCTCGGAGGCTTCGGCGCCTCGCAGGACGTCGCTGGGGATCTCGGCGCCGTCTGCCGGCTCGCCCACGCACTCGGCGGCGCCGCGGTCGACCTCCTCCTCGCGGGATCGGGGCTGCTCGCCGCCGACGACGAGGAGCCTCGCGATCCCCGCCTTGCGGCGCTCGCCGCGGGACTCCGCGTCGTAGGGCGCGAGCTGATGCACGGTGCCGCCCGCGCCGTCGACCTGTCCCCCGAGGCTCCCAAAGAGGAGCTGATCGCCACGCTCCTCGCCGAGGCGCTCGCCCCGGCCGATCGGGGAGCCGACCTGATCGTCCGGCGCGGCCGAGCGCGCCGGGTGCTCGCGTGGCAGCCGGTCCGCCTGGATCGGGGCGAAGCGTCCCTGGCTCCCGGACTGCCGATCCTGATCACCGACGCCTCGTCCGGCGTCGGACCGGCGCTCGCCGAGGCGCTGGCGGGCCGCGGCGCCCGTCTCGCGCTCCTGCTCCCCGAGGCGTTCCCGGCCGAAGGCGAATGGGCGGCCCTCGCGGCGGGCGGCGGTCCGCTCGCCTCCGCCTGCCGGTCGCTGCTCGCCGCGTCGCGAGCCACTGAGATCTGGCGCGGCCCGGCCGAGGAGTCCGAGCGATCGCTCGTCGGGGCGCGCGCCCGCTTCGGCCGGCTCGCCGGCGTCTGCCACACCGCGAGCGGCGCCGGGGGCGGGCTCGCCGCCCTGCGCGAGCCGAACGCTCTCGCGGCGGCGCTGCGGCCGGATCTCTCCGGCGCGCTTCTCTGGTCTGTCCTGCTCGCCCCGGATCCCGAGGCATTCCTCGCCTTCTTCCCCTCGAACCTCGGCGCGACCGGCAGCTTCGGTCAGCTCGAGCACGCGGCCGCCGCGGCGTTCCTCGCGAGCCTCGCCGAGCGGCTCTCCGCCTCGGGCCGGCGCGTGATCGCGCCGCTGTGGGACCCCTATCAGTGGAACGGTTGGCTCGCCGCCGGGATGGGCCAGCTCGCAGGCGGCGGCTCGGCGGCCGGACTTCCCTCCGCGCTGGGGATCGGCGCCGAGGAGAGCGTCGAGGCGTTCCTCCGGCTCCTGCTCTCCGGCGTGCCGGCGGCGGTCGTTTCGGCGCGCGATTTTTCGGCCGTCCTCGCCGCGGACGCGAAAATCGACGCCGCCTCGCTCGCCGAGCTGGCGAACGCGCCCGGAGCCTCGGGAGGAGTGGGCGTCGCTGGAACGGCCGCCTCGGGAGGACCGCGGTCGGCGCGCGCTCTGGCGACTCCGTACGCGCCGCCCCGAACCGACCTCGAGCGGTCGCTCGCCGCGATCTGGTCGGAGCTGTTCGGCATCGCCGAGGTCGGCGTCGACGACGACTTCCTCGCCCTGGGCGGCCACTCGCTGCTCGCGATCCAGCTCGCGACCGCGGTCCGCACGCGGCTCGATCGCGAGCTCCCGGTCACCGCGATCTTCGACGCGCCGACCGTCGCTGGCCTCGCCGCGTTTCTCTCGGGCGAGGGGGGCGACTCGGCGCCCTCGGTGGCGCCTCCGCCGCCCCCTCCGTTGCGCCGGGTCACGCCGCCGGACGGCGCGGGCGATTGGCCCCTGTCGTTCGACCAGGAGCGCCTCTGGTTCCTCGATCAGCTGGAGCCGGAGAGCACCGCCTACAACATCGACCTCGGAGCGCGGATGCGCGGTCGGGTCGACCTTCCGGCGATCTTCGCCGCGGTCGCCGAGATCTTCCGTCGCCACGCCGCCTGGCGCACCTACTTCCCTCAGCAAGAGGGCGCGCCGGTACAGCGGGTGCTCCCGCATGTGGACGTCCGGATGCCGCTGCTCGATCTCGCGGCGCTTCCCGCGGCGCGCGGGGCCGCCGAGGCGAACCGCATCCAGCGGCTCGACGCCCGGCTTCCGTTCAACCTCGAGCGCTGGCCGCTCGCGCGTCTCCATCTGCTCCGACTCGGCGCCGAGGAGCACGTCTGCCTGCTCACCGTGCATCACACGGTGACGGACTGGATCACCTTCCAGTACTTCTGGAAGGAGCTCGCGGCGATCTACGACGCGTACCACTTGCGCCGGCCGTCGCCGCTCCCCGAGCCGCCGGTCCAGTATCCCGATTTCGTCGTCTGGCAGCGCGACTGGCTCCAGGGCGAGGTGATCGACCGCTTCCTCGACCATTGGCAGCGCGCTCTCTCCGACGTGCCGCTGTTCGTCGACCTGCCCGTCGACCGTCCCTGGCCGTCCACCCAGTCGCTCGCGGGCGGGCTCCACCACGTGAGCTTCGGCAGCGCGGCGCCGGGCTCCTGGCGCGCGCTCGCGCGGAGCGTCGGGGCGACCTCGTTCATGGTCCTGGTCGCGGCGATCGCCGCGATGCTCCACCGCTTTTCTGGCCAGGAGCGGCTGATCGTCGGCACGCCGAGCGCGAACCGCAACCGGCCGGAATTCGAAAAGATCTTCGGCTTCTTCATCACCCAGCTTGCGATTCCGGTCGATCTCACCGGCGACCCGACGTTCCCCGAGCTGGTCGAGCGGACGCGCCGCGCGGCGATCTCCTCGTTCGATTTCCAGGACGTACCGTTCACCCGTCTGGTCGACGCGCTCCAGCCGGAGCGGACCACCGGCCGGGCGCCGGTGATCCAGGTGGCCGCGCTGCTGCTCGATCAGAGCTTCACGACCGAGGAGCTCACCGGCCTCGAGTTCGAGACCGTCGAGGTTCACGACGACAACAGCCGCTACGATCTGATGTGGGGGATGTACGAGTGGCCGGACGACATCCGCGGCCGCTTCGAATGGAATTCCGACGTGTTCGACGGCGCGACCGTCTGGCGCATGCAGAGCGTGCTCGAGCGTTTGCTCGACGCGGGTGTCTCGGCGCGCGACCTGCCGCTTTCGGCGCTCGATCCGATCGCGCCGGCCGAGCGCCATCAGATCGTCACGGAATGGAACGACACTGCGGTGCTCTGGCCCGGAGGCGCCGAAGGAAATCTTTACGAGCTGTTCGCGGCGCAGTGCGAGCGTACGCCCGACGCTCCCGCGGTGGTCTTCGGCGGGGAGAGCCTGACCTACCGCGAGCTGGCCCTCCGAGCGAACGCCCTCGCCTGGCGGTTGCGGCGCTTGGGGGTCCGCGAAGACGCGGTGGTCGGAGTGCTGCTCGATCGCTCGCTGGAGATGATGGTGGCGATCTACGGCGTGCTCGCGGCCGGGGCGGCCTATCTGCCCCTGGAGCCGAGCTACCCGGAGGAACGGCTGGCCTTTCTCCTCGCGGACGCGCGCCCCGCCGCGGTGTTGAGTCGGGCCGAGCTCGCCGCCTCGCTGCCCGCGGGTTGCCGCGCGGAGCTGATCGCTCCGGCCGACCCGAGCTCGCCCGCGCTGCCGCCGCCGAGCCGAATCGACGGCGCGACCCTCGCCTACGTGATCTATACCTCCGGCTCGACCGGCCGACCGAAGGGCGTGATGGTGCCCCACGCGGGCATTCGCAACCGGCTCCTCTGGATGCAGTCGGCCTACCGGCTCGGCGCCGACGAGCGGGTGCTGCAGAAGACCCCGTTCAGCTTCGACGTTTCCGTCTGGGAGCTGTTCTGGCCTCTGGCCGTCGGCGCTTGCCTGGTGGTGGCGAAGCCCGACGGGCATCGCGATCCCTCCTATCTCGCGGCGACGATCCGCGAGCGGAAGATCACGACGCTTCACTTCGTGCCGTCGATGCTTCGCGCCTTTCTCGACTCGCCCGATCTCGGCGAGCTTCCGTCGCTCCAGCGAGTGATGTGCAGCGGCGAGGCGCTCACCCCGGATCTGGTCGAGCGGTTTCGGCGGCGGTTTGAGGGTGTGGAGCTGCACAACCTGTATGGCCCGACCGAGGCCTCGGTGGACGTCACGTTCTGGCCCTGCCCGCCGACCGGTCCCGTCCCTCTGGTGCCGATCGGTTTTCCGGTCGCCAATACCGCGGTGCACGTGCTCGACCGGTCGCTCCACCTGGCGCCGGTCGGCGTCTCGGGCGAGCTGTACCTGGGAGGGGTGCAACTGGCGCGCGGCTATCTGGGGCGGCCGGCGCTTACGGCCGAGCGCTTCGTGCCCGACCCTTGTGGCGCGCCGGGCAGCCGTCTCTATCGGACCGGAGATCGAGTCCGCCGCTTGGCCGACGGCGCGGTCGAATACCAGGGTCGCCTGGATTTTCAGGTGAAGATTCGCGGTGTTCGGATCGAGCTGGGCGAGATCGAAGCCACGCTCCTGCGCCACCCTCGGGTCGCCGAGGCGGTGGTCATCGCGCGCAACGACGGCCCCGCGATTCCAGGAAGCGCGGATGAAAAGACTACGCGCCTGGTGGCCTACATCGTTTCCGCCGAGCCGGAGCCCGCGCTCTCTACCGCCGAGCTGCGCGAGTTCCTTGTCGCGTCGCTGCCCGAATCGTTCGTGCCGGGAGCGTTCGTGCTGCTGCCCTCCCTGCCGAGACACACGAACGGCAAGCTGGACCGTGCCGCGCTGCCGGCGCCGGAGCCGGCCGCTGGGCGCGGCGGCGCCTGGGTGCCTCCTTCCACCGCGACCGAGTTCCTGGTCGCCGACGTCTGGGCCGAGGTGCTCGGTATCGACCAGGACATCGCTCCGATCGCCGCCGACGACTCGTTCTTCGAGCTCGGCGGTCACTCGCTGCTGGCAACCCAGGTGTCGCACCGGCTGGCGAAGCTGCTCGGCAAGCCGGTTCCCGTGCGCGCGTTCTTTCAGTACCCCACGGTCGCCCGGCTGGCCGCGGCGCTCGACCTCCAAGGCGAAGGAGGCATGCCAGGCACCACCGCGTCGGGCACCGGCCGGCCGCCCCTCGCGCGGATCGACCGCGGCGGGCCGCTTCCGTTGTCGTTCGGCCAGGAGCGGCTCTGGTTCCTCGACCGAATGGCCCCGGGCAGCGCGGTGTACAACCTGCCTCTCGCGATCCGCTGCCATGGCCCCTTGGACGTCGCCGCCTTCGCGGCGGCGCTCCGCGAGGTGGTGGCACGCCACGAGGCGTTGCGCACCACGTTCGCGCTGGCTGCGGACGGGCGGCCGGTCCAGAAGATCGCCCCTCTCGGCCGGAGCGTCCTCCCTTCGATCGACCTCCGCGGCCTGTCCCGCGAAGCGGAGGGACCGACGGCCGAAATGGAAGCGCGCCGCATCGCCCACGCGCTCGCGGTGCTGCCGTTCGACCTCGAGCGGGGGCCGCTCTATCGCAGCGCCCTCGTCGCGACCGGCCGCCGTGAGCACCTGTTCCTGCTCGTGATGCACCACATCGTCTCGGACGCCTGGTCGATGGGGGTGCTGGTGCGCGAGGCGACCGCGGTCTACCGGTCGCGGACGATGCAGGGCTCGAGCTCGTCGGGCGCGTCCTCGTGGGCGCTGCCGCCTCTGCCGATCCAGTACCCTGACTTCGCCGCCTGGCAGCGCGGTTGGCTCCAGGGGGACGAGCTGGCGCGCCAGGTCGATCATTTCCGGGTTCGGCTGGAGGGAGCGCCGGAGGCGCTCGAGCTTCCCACCGACCGGCCGCGTCCGGCGCTCCAGAGCATCGCCGGGGCGGCGCTCCGGATCGATCTGCCGGAGAGTGTGTCGAGCGCGACGTTCGCTCTCGGGCGCGACCTCGGTGCGACCGACTTCATGGTCGTCTTCGCGGCCTGGGCTGCGGTGCTCGCGCGCGCCGCCGGAGTGCGCGACCTGGTGCTCGGCACGACCATCGCGAACCGCGACGCGACCGAGCTCGAAGGGCTGATCGGATTCTTCGTCAACACCATGCCGCTTCGCGTCGACGCCTCCGGCGACCCGACCTTCGCCGACCTCGTCGCGCGCGTTCGGACCGAAGCGCTCGACGCCTACGCCCATCGCGACGTGCCGTTCGAAAAGCTGGTCGAGGAGTTGAAGCCGACGCGCGACCGGAGCCGGCCGCCGATCGTCCAGGCGGTCTTCACGTGGCAGAACGCGGCGATCCCCGAGGCGGACCTGGGCGAGCTACACCTCGCCCCCGAGCCGGCGAGCTCGGGCACCGCGAAGTTCGACCTGACGGTGGTCGCGGGGCGCGAAGGGGAGCGCATCCTCGGCCTGTTCGAGTACGCAACCGCGCTGTTCGACGAGGCGACGGTCCGCCGGCTGGTCGACCGCCTCGGCGCCTTCCTCGCCACGGCGACGGCCGACCGCGGGGTCCGCTTCTCGGCGCTCCCGATCCTGTCCGATGCCGAGCGACGAGCGCTGCTCGTCGAGCGAAACCGGACCGCCACGTCCTTCCCGCGCGGGGCCACGATTCCGCAGCTGTTCGCCGAGCAGGTCTCGGCGACGCCCGACGCGATCGCGCTCGTCGGTCCGATTTCGGGCGAGGAAGGGGGCGACGCCTTCGACCTCTCCTTCTGCATCAGCTACGGCGAGCTGGGCCGGCGCTCGATCGAGCTCGCCCGGCGCCTGGCCGGCCTCGGCGTCGGCCGCGAGATGCCGGTGGCGATCGTCGCCGAGCGCGCCCCCGAGACGATCGTGGGCATCCTCGGCATCCTCGCCGCCGGCGGGTATTACGTCCCGATCGAGCCGAGCTATCCGCCGGAGCGGCAGGAGCTGCTGATCCGCGACTGCGGCGCGGCGATCCTGCTCGGCAAGCGCGCGGCGCTCGACGCGCTGCCCGCCTCGGTGGCGGCGGCGACCGCCGTCCAGATGCCGCTCGACGGCGGAGACGATCGCTTCTTCGCCGGGCTCGACGGACGTCCGCAGCGCCCCGAGCCGGACAGCCTCGCCTACGCGATGTACACCTCGGGCTCGACCGGCCGGCCGAAGGGTGTTTGGGTCGCGCACCGGAACATCGTGCGCCTGGTACGCGACACAGACTTCGCGCGCTTCGGCCGCGACGAGGTGTTCCTGCTGTTCGCGCCGCTCGCCTTCGACGCCTCGACGCTCGAAATCTGGGGGCCGCTCTTGAACGGTGGGCGCCTCGTGCTCGCCCCGTCCGGGCCCCTTTCGCCCGCGGCGATCAAGCGGACGCTCGCCCGCTTCGACGTCACCACGCTCTGGCTCACGGCCGGGCTGTTCCATCCCATGGCCGACTACGGCTTCGCGGGGCTGCCGGCGCTCTCGCAGCTCCTCGCGGGCGGCGACGCGCTCCAGGTCGAGCCGGTGCGGAAGGCGGTCGCCGATCTCTCCACCCTCTCCCCGCTGCGGCGGGTCCCCGGCCGGTTGATCGACGGCTACGGCCCGACCGAGGGCACGACGTTCACCTGTTGTTTTGGAGTGGACGACCCCGCCGCCGTGCCCGACCCGATGCCCATCGGCACGCCGATCGCGAACGCCCGAGCGTTCGTGCTCGACGTCGATTGCGAGCCGGTGGTCGCGGGCGCGTGGGGTGAGCTGTTCGCCGGGGGCGACGGGATCGCGCGCGGCTATCTCGGGCGCCCCGACCTCACCGCCGAGCGGTTCGTGCCCGACCCGTTCGCGGAGACTCCGGAGCGCGCCGGGGGGCGGCTCTATCGCACCGGCGACATGGTGCGCTGGACGCGATCCGGGGTGCTCGAGTTCCAGGGGCGGCGCGACGGCCAGGTGAAGATCCGCGGCTTTCGGGTCGAGCTGGGGGAGGTCGAAGCGGCGTTGCTCGCCGACGCCCGCGTGCGCGAGGCGGTTGCGATGGTGCGCGAGGATCGTCCGGGCGACCGCCGTCTGGTGGCCTATGTCGCGTTGCGCGACGATTCGAGCCTCAACCTCGACAAGCTGCGCCACCTCGGCGTCTCCGGCCGCGCCGGCCAGAGCGAGGACGAGATCGCGAGCGACGTCCTCGCGCGTCTCGCGGCGCGGCTGCCGGAGCCGTTCGTGCCGGCCGCGATCGTGCTCCTGCCGGCGCTGCCGCTCAACCCGAACGGCAAGGTCGATCGGCGCGCCCTGCCGGCGCCCGAGCAGAAGACCGCGAGCGGCTTCGTCGAGCCGGAAAGCGATCTCGAACGGCAGATCGCCGCGGTGGCGGCCGAGGTCCTCGGCGTGCCGCGGGTCGGGCTTCGCGACAACTTCTTCGACCTCGGCGGGCATTCGTTGCTCGCGACGCGCTTCGTCGCCGAGCTCGAGTCGCGCGCAGGAGTCGCGGTTTCGCTCCAGGAGGTGTTCGACGCGCGCGATCTGGGCGAGCTCGCCGACCGGATCGTCGAGCGCGAGCTCGCGGCGTTCGATCCGGAGCTCTTGTCCGAGATGATCGCCGAGGAAGCGCCATGAGCGACGCCAGGCATCCCGTCGCGGGTCTATCGCGCGAAGAAAAAGCGCGCCTGTTCGAAAAGCTGCGCGCCCGGGGCGCTCCGGCGCGGACCGAAAAGGCGCCCGACGCGGCCGTCGAAGGCGCGATCCCGCGACTGCCTCCGGGGTTCGGCCCGGTGCCGCTCTCGTTCTCGCAGGCCCGCCTCTCGCTGGTCGACCGACTGAATCCGGGCAATCCGGTCTACCACATCCCGACCGCGCTCAAGGTGCGCGGACGGTTCTCCCCGGCGGCTTTCGCCGCCGCGCTCTCGGGCGTGGTCGCCCGGCACGAGGCGCTGCGCACGACCTTCCCGAGCGGGGAGCGGGGAGCGGTGCAGCGCATCGAGCCCGCCGCGCCGGTTCCCCTGCCCGCGGTCGATCTCGCCGCCTGTCCGTCGGGGGCGCGCGACGCCGAGGCGAGACGGCTGTTCGTTGCCGAGGCCGCCCGTCCCTTTTCGCTGGCTCGCGGGCCGCTCCTGCGCGCGCTGCGCTTGGCTCTCGGCTCGTCGGCCGGCGTGGAGGAGCAGGGGCTCCTCCTCACGCTCCACCACATCGTCTCGGACGGCTGGTCCTCCTCGATCCTGGTCGCCGAGGCGACGGCGCTCTACGCCGCGGCGGTAGGAGGCGCTCCACCGGCGCTCCCGCCGCTGCCGATCCAGTACCGGGATTTCTCGGTCTGGCAACGCGATTTCCTTTCCGGCGCCGAGCTCGAGCGGCAGCTCGCCTTCTGGCGCGGCGCGCTCGCCGGCGCGCCCGAGGAGCTGCCGCTGCGCCACGATTTCGCGCGCACGGGCGTGGCGTCGGGCCGCGGGCGGGCGTTCCATTTTCCGATCGCGCCCGAGATCGCGGACGCCGTCCGCGAGCTCGCCCGAGCCGAAGGGGCGACGCCGTTCATGGTCCTGCTCTCCGCCTGGGGCGTCTTCCTCGCGCGCGAGGCCGGGGTGGACGACCTCGTCGTCGGCACCTCGATCGCCAACCGCAACCGCGCCGAGACCGCCGGTCTGATCGGCCTGTTCGCGAACCTCCTGCCGCTGCGGATCGACCTCCGGCCGGAGCGGCCGGGAGGGGCGGCTCCGAGCTTCCGCGAGCTCGTGCGGCGGACCCGCCGGATGGCGCTCGGCGCCTTCGCCCATCAGGACCTGCCGTTCGACCGCCTGGTCGAGGAATTGAAGGTTCGGCGGCGTCCGGACCTTTCGCCGCTCTTCCAGGTGCTCTTCGTCTTCCTGAACACGCCCGAAGCGCGGCCGGAGGCGGCCGACCTCTCGTTCGACGGGATCGAGCTGCCGGTCGTGACGGCGAAGTTCGACCTCGGCTTCGGCGTGGTGGAGCAAGGAGGGACCTGGCGGGCGACGCTCGACTACGCGTCGGATCTCTTCGCCCAGGAGACCGCCGAGCGTTTCCCGCGCGCGCTCGTCGAGCGGATCGGCGCGCTCGTCGCCCGGCCCGACGAGGCGATCGGTACAGCGGGCGGGCGCTCCCTGCCGGAAGCCGCGGCGTCCACGCCGCCCCTCGTCGTCGTCGAGGCGGGAACGCCGTTCGTTTCGCCCACGACGCCGCTCGAGCGCGAGCTGGCGGCGATCTGGGCGCGACTGCTCGGCGTCGATCCCGTCCGCGTCGGCCGCGGTTCGAGCTTTTTCGACCTCGGTGGGCACTCGCTGCTCGCGGTCGAGCTGGCGCTCGAGGTCGAACGCCGCTGGAAGGTGGAGCTGTCGCTCCGCGCGCTGTTCGAACGGCCCACGCTCGAAGCGGTCGCCCGGGAGATCGCGGAGTCCCAGAAAGCGACGGCTGGCGCTCCGTCAGCGCCCGCGGGATCGGCGACCCCGACCGGCCGGGAGATCCCGCGCCTCGCGGTCCGCCCGGAGCCGCTCCCCGCTTCCTTCGCCCAGAGCCGCCTTTGGTGGCTCGACCGGCTCGCTCGGGACGGCGAAGGGGGAGAGACCGCCTATAACGTCCCGACGGCGCTCCGACTGGGCGGGGCGCTCCATCCGACGGCGCTTCGCACCGCCCTAGGGGCCATGGTCGCCCGGCACGAGGCGCTGCGCACGACGTTCGTCGCGACGCCGGAAGGACCGGCCCAAGAGATCCGGCCGCCTGGGCCGGTTCCCTTGCCGCAGGTCGATCTCGCCGGGCTCACGGTCTCGGCCCGCGAGCCCGAGGCGAAGCGCTTCCTCGCCGTGGAAGCGGCACGGCGTTTCTCGCTCGCGGACGGGCCGCTCCACTTCGCCCTGCTGATCCGGTTCGCCCCGGAGGAGCACGCGCTCCTCCTGAATCTCCACCACATCGTTTCGGACGGGTGGTCGTCGCCGATCCTCGTCCGCGAGACCGTGGCCTGCTACGAAGCCGCGCTCTCCGGGCGCCCGGCGGCGCTCGAGCCGCTGCCGATTCAGTACGCCGACTTCGCCGTCTGGCAGCGCGCCCGTCTCGCCGGCCCCGAGCTCGAAAGCCAGCTCGCCGCCTGGCGCCAGGCGCTGTCCGGCGCGCCGCTCGCCCTGCGCCTGCCGCTCGACCGGCCGCGCCCGCCCGTGCGCGACGGCCGCGGCGCCGTCCTGTCCTTCGAGCTGCCCGACGCGGCGACCGACCGGCTGCGCGAGCTGGCCGCCGCGGAGGGGGCGACGCCGTTCATGGTCCTGCTCGCCGGCTGGGGCCTGTTCCTGGGGCGCCTGGCGAACGTCGCCGATCTCGTGGTCGGCACGGCGGTCGCGAACCGGACCCGCCCGGAAGTCGCCGGCCTGATCGGGTTCTTCGTCAACACGCTCGCGCTCCGCCTGCGGCTGGCGCCGGAGCCCGAGGACGGAGGGCCGGAGCCGACGTTCCGCGATCTCGTCCGCCGGGCGCGACGGACGACGCTCGACGCCTTCGCCCATCAGGACCTGCCGTTCGAACGCCTGGTCGAGGCGCTCGATCCTCCCCGCGAGCCCGGCCTGTCGCCGGTCTTCCAGGTGCTGTTTGCGCTTCAAAGCGCCCAGAGCACGGGCATCGGAGCCCTCGCGGCCCCGGGGCTGCGGATCGAGCCGATCGAGCTTCCTTCGGAGGTCGCCAAGTTCGACCTTTCGCTCATCTGGGCCGAGCGTCAGGGGCGCTTCGTCGCGGCATTCGAGTACGCGCTCGACCTGTTCCTTCCCGAGACGGTCGCTCGCTGGGCGGACGGACTCTCGGACCTCCTCGGTCGCGCCTTCGCGGCTCCCGACGACCCCGCCTGGCGGCTCGCTCGGTTCGACGCTCCGCTCGGGCAGCTCCTCGGTCGGGACGAAACGCAAGCCCCGGCGCGCGCGCCGTTCGAGCCGCCGAAGACGCCGTTCGAGATCGAGGCGGCCCGGCTCTGGTCCGACGTGCTCGGCGTCGACCTCGCTCGGATCGGCCGCGGCTCGACGTTTTTCGATCTCGGCGGGCATTCGCTGCTCGCGGCGCAGCTCGCGACGCGGGTCGAGCGCTCGCTCGGCGTCGAGATCTCCCTCCGCGCGCTATTCGAGCACCCCGAGCTTTCCGCATTCGCCGCCGGGCTCGAAGCGGTCGGCGCGAGGCTCCCCGGAGCGGCGGCGCCTGCAACGGGCTCTGGCACAGGCCAAGCTGCGACGGCCGTTACGGTCACGGCATCCGGCTCGCGCGAGACGCCCAGCCTCGCCGCGCGCGCCATCCCGCGTCTCGATCCGCGGCCCGATCCGCTGCCGCTTTCTTTCGCCCAAAGCCGCCTCTGGGTGCTCGAGTTGCTCGAAGGGGCGGGCGATCCGACCTACCACATCCCCGCGCCGCTCCGGGTCCGCGGCCGGTTCGACGTGGGCGCGATGAAGCGGGCGCTCGCGAGCGTGGTCGCCCGCCACGAGGCGCTCCGGACGACCTTCGCCGCGACCGAGACCGGCCCCGTGCAGCGGATCTCGCCGCCGGGCCCGGTCGCACTGCCGCGTGTCGATCTCACTTCGCTTTCGGGTTCCCGGCGCGAGGGGGAGCTCCTCCGCGTGCTCCTCGTCGAGGCGGCGCGGCCGTTTTCGCTCGCGACGGGTCCGCTCGTGCGCGCGCTCGCCGTCCGGCTGGCCGACGACGACCACGCGCTGCTGCTCAATCTCCATCACATCGTCTCGGACGGTTGGTCGTCGTCGATCCTGGTCGCCGAGTCGGCGGCGCTCTATGCGGAGGCGAAGACCGGCCTCCGGGCGCCTCTGCCCCCTCTGCCGATCCAGTACCCCGACTTCGCGGTCTGGCAGAGGAGCTACCTCGCGGGCGAGGAGCTGGCTCGTCAGGTGGGCTTCTGGCGCGAAGCGTTGGCGGGCGCTCCCCCCGAGCTACGCCTGCCGCTCGACCGGCCCCGCCCCCGGACGCGCACGACGCGCGGCGGTCACGTGGCGTTCGAGCTGTCGCCCGAGGTCGCCGACTCGCTGCGCGCTTTCGCCCGCGCCGAGCGGGCGACCCCGTTCATGATCCTGCTCGCTTCCTGGGCGCTGTTCCTCGGCCGGTACGCGGGCGAGGAGGACGTCGTCGTCGGCACGCCGATCGCCAATCGCAACCGGGCCGAGATCGCCGGGCTGATCGGTTTCTTCGTCAACACTCTCGCGATCCGTCTGCGCCTCTCCCGCCAGGCCGAAGGCGAGGGTCGCGATGGCGCGAGCGGCGCGTCGCGCGGCCCCGGCTCCCCCACGTTCCGCGAGCTGGTCTCCCGATCGCGCCGCGCCGCGCTCGAGGCGTTCGCGCATCAGGACCTGCCGTTCGAGCGGCTCGTCGAAGAGCTATCGCCGGACCGCAACCTCGGCGCCTCGCCGATCTTCCAGACGCTCTTCTCCTTCCTGAACACCCCGGAGCCGAAGCTCGAAGCGGCGGGGCTTTCCCTGCGGCCGATCGACCTGCCGTTCGCGCCTCCGAAGTTCGATCTGTCGCTCGGGCTCGCCGACCGCCAGGGTCGGATCTTCGGCGCGATCGAGTACGCGGGCGACCTGTTCGACCGCGAGACGATCGAGCGCTGGTCACGCGAGCTGGCTGCCCTGGTCGGACGGGCGATGGCCGATCCGGACCGCCCCGCCCGAATGGCCGCCGCGCTCGCCGAGCCCGAGCTGCGGCAGCTGCTCGTCGATTGGAATCCCCCCGCCGACCCGCGCGGCCCGGATTTCGCCGGCCGCTCGTTCACCGACCGACCGTTCCCGAGCCTGCCGGCGCTGTTCCGCGCACAGGCGGCCGAAACCCCGTGGGCCGTGGCCGTGCGCCGCGGCGCCCACGCCCTCACTTTCGCCGAGCTGGACGACGCGTCCGATCGGCTCGCCCGGCGGCTGGTTGCCCTGGGCGCTCGACCGGAGACGTTCGTCGGGGTCTGCCTACCGCGCGAGATCCCGCTGGTCGTCGCGCTGCTCGCCGTCCTCAAGTCGGGCGCGGCCTACCTGCCGCTCGATCCGGCCTATCCACCCGAGCGGCTCGCCTGGATGCTGCGGGACGCAAAGAGCCGGCTGGTGATCGGAGAGGAGGCGCTCCTGTCCCGCCTGGCCACGGCGCTCGCGGCGCGCGATCTGGAGGCGGCCGCGGCCCTCGCCGCGCTCACCGTGGTTTCCCCGGAGCCTCCTGCCGAGTCGGCACCCGAGATCGAAGGGGAGCTTGGGCTCGAAATCGATCCGTCGTCGCTCGCCTACGCGATCTATACCTCGGGCTCGACCGGCCGGCCGAAGGGTGTGGCGATCGCCCATGCCCAGGCCGCGGCGATGCTCGCCTGGGCGCGGCGCGAGTTCGACGCCGAGGAGCGATCCGGTCTGCTCGCGTCGACCTCGGTCTGTTTCGACCTGTCGGTGTTCGAGATCTTCCTGCCGCTCACCGCGGGTGGGACGGTCTTGCTCGCCGAAAACGCGCTCGAGCTCCCCGCCGTCACGAAAACCGCGCGCGTCTCGCTGATCAACACCGTCCCCTCGGCGATGGCGGAGCTGGTGCGCCAGAAGGCGATTCCGGAGAGCGTCGAAACGATCTGTCTCGCGGGCGAGGCCCTCCCGGGCGAGCTGCTCGCGGCAATCTTCGCCGTCTCCGCGGTCGCCCGGGTGGTCAACCTTTACGGACCGTCCGAGGACACGACCTACTCGACGATCGCGAGCTTCTACCGGCCCCAGCCGGAGATCGAGCCCGATTCGCCCGCCGAGGCCGCCCGTCAGGCGACGCCGCCGATCGGCCGGGCGATCTCGGGGGGCCGCGCCTACCTGCTCGATCCGCCGGCTGGCGAAGAAAAGGACGCGCCGCTCGACTTCGAGCCAGTCCCTCCCGGCGCCGTGGGGGAGCTCTACCTGGGAGGCCTCGGCGTCGCCCGAGGCTACCTCGGCCGGCCCGATCTCACGGCGGAGCGCTTTCTGCCCGACCCGTTCGCCGGCGTGCCCGGCGCACGGCTCTATCGGACCGGCGACCTCGCCCGCTTTCGCGCCTCCGGCCCAACGGCAGGGGAGCTGCTGTTCCTCGGCCGCCGCGACCACCAGATCAAAGTGCGCGGCTTCCGGGTCGAGCTGGGAGAGATCGAATCGGCGCTCCGCGCCTCGTCCCAGGTATCCGATGTGGCGGTCGTCGCCGTCCCCTCGGCCGCCGGGGGACCGGTCGACCGGCTCGCCGCCTACGTCGTCCCCGCTCCGGGCGCGTCGCCCGATCCGGGGGTCCTGCGCGCCCACCTCGCCGGCCGCCTGCCCGAGGCGTTCCAACCTTCGTTCTGGGTCCTCCTGGAGCGGCTGCCGCGGAGCCCCAACGGCAAGCTCGACCGCCGCGCCCTGCCCGACCCCGCAGCGTCGGCCGCCGACGAGCCGCAGCTCGATCCACCGAGCGGCGCCCTCGAACAGCTCGCCGCGCGCCTCTGGTCCGAGGTCCTCGGCATCGAGGTCGAGCGGATCGGCCGCCGTTCGAGCTTCTTCTCCCTGGGCGGCCACTCCCTCCTCGGCGCCCAACTGGCAACCCGGACCGAGCGGCTGCTCCAGGTTACGCTGCCCCTCCGCGCCCTGTTCGAGCAGCCGACCCTCGAAGGCTTCGCCGCCCAGATCGCCGCGCTCGACAGCCTGCCGGGGCGCGCCGAAAAGATCGCCCGGGCGCTGTTGCGCGTCCAGGCGATGTCCGGAGCGCAGAAGGAAGCCCGCCGGACGGAGGAGCCGGTCGGGGCGTAGGCGGGGCCTGACGGTGCGGAGATCCGGGGCGTTCCCGACGGCCCTGGGCTAAGATCGGCGTTCCTTCGAGGCGCCCGGCGGCCGGTGGATGGCCGTGGGCGCCGATCCGTATGACTCCCCGGGAATCCTCCGACATGGCTCATCACCACCGCGGCTTGCCCGTTCTTCGATCTGCGCTCGCTCTCGTGGGGCTCGTGACGTTCGCCGCCGGCTGCAGGCAAGCCCCGCCGAAGATCGATCCGCTCCCGGCGAAGAGCAACATCCTCCTGATCACGGTCGACACCCTGCGCGCCGACCACCTCTCGGCGTGGGGGTACGAGCGGCAGACCTCGCCCACGATCGATCGGCTGGCGGCGGAGGGCGTCCGGTTCGACCAGGCGAGCGTCCAATGGCCGAAGACGACGCCGTCGTTCGCGTCGATGTTCACCTCGACCTACGCCAAGGACAACGGCATGGTCCGGAAAGTCGGCGTGCCGCTCTCGTGCAGGTTCACGACGCTGGCCGAAAACCTCCAGCGCCAGGGGTACGCGACCGCCGCGGTGGTCGCGAACGGCGCGCTCGGCAGCGAGTTCCATTTCGACCAGGGGTTCGACGTCTACATCGAGACCTGGAAGCTCGACCACGGGGGAACCGCCGATCCGACCAAGGATCCGAACGGTGCCGAGGCGGTGACCAAGCTCGCCGAGGGGCTTCTCGAGCGGCTCCAAAAGTCGTCGAAATCGGGCAAGCCCTGGTTCCTCTGGGTGCACTACCTCGATCCGCACGCGCCGTACACCCCGCCGGGGGAGTGGGCGAACAAGTTCCAGGGGGACGCCCATTTCGATCCGAGCGAGAAGGTCGAGGTGGTGTCGAAGCCGAACCAGCAGATGACCGCGATCGGCCAGAAGCAAGTGATCGAGGGGCACACCGAGCTCGCGTTCTACCGCGCCCGCTATGACGCCGAGATCGCCTACAACGATTCCCAGATCGGTCGCCTGCTCGACGAAATGAAGCGGCGGCAGATGCTCGGGAAGACCCTCACCGTCTTCACCGCCGACCACGGCGAGTCGCTCGGCGAGCACGCCTACTACTTCGACCACGGCCGGTTCAGCTTCCAGACCTGCCTGCGCGTGCCGTTGATCGTCCACTATCCCGGTGTGCTCGGGCCCCGCGTCGACCGCGATCCGGTCGAGCTGGTCGATCTCGCCCCGACGCTGCTCGAAGCGGCCGGCGGAACCGTCCCGGCTTCCGTGCCGCTCCAGGGGCATTCGCTCACCGCGCGCCTGCGCGGCATCGAGGTGCCCGCAACGCCGGCGAGGAAGGAGAGCGATCCGTGGGTCCGCCCGGCCGGTCTCGCGTTCGCCGAATCGGGGTGGGAGACCGACAACAAGTGGCAGAAGGTCGTCCGCGACAAGCGGTTCAAGCTGATCTTCGCCCAGACCCGTCCCGAGCAACGCTGGATCGGCGGAGAGGGGATCCGCTTCACCCTCTACGACCTGGAGAACGACCCGGGCGAAACCCGCAACGTCGCCGACAAGTACCCCGACGACCTCGAGCGCCTAAAGCGCGAGCTCTGGGCCTGGGACCGCGCCCCGCATCTAAACGCCGAGACCGACACCCAAGTGCCCGCCACCTGCGCCGAAACCCAGGGGCGCGACATGGACGACGAGACGCGGGCGCTGCTCAAGTCGCTCGGGTATCTATAAGGACGGCGACGTAGCGCGAAGACGGTGGGCGGAGCGCGTCCCGCCGCCGAGGTCGCGCTCCCCGAGGGCGCGGCTCCGATCACCGGTGATCTGACCCGCACCACCCGTGAGCTCGCGCCCATCGAATTGTGTACGGAACCCCAGCCGCCAGCCTGTGCTATCATTTGCCTGTACGGGTGAGTTCTTTGCCGCCCGGTCTTTCCGTCCCCATCGTCTAGAGGTTAGGACATCGCCCTTTCAAGGCGGTAACACGGGTTCGAGTCCCGTTGGGGATACCACGGCTTCTCTCCCCGGCCGTTTTTGTTCGTTTTGCTCCTCTCGGTACCCTCTTTGACGCCGTCTCCGGGCGGACGCTATCCTTACGGAACTCTCGCTTCCGTAAGGAGGACGCAATGGCACAGTCGGCGATCACCTCGAAGAATCAGACCACGGTGCCGCGAGAGATCCGCGAACGCTTGGGCGTCGGATCGGGGGACGTGCTTACTTGGGAGGTCGTATCTGGAGGTGTTCGGGTCTCCGCCGCCGGTTCGTCGTTTTTGAATCGGCGGGGATCGGTTCGGGTGGGGCCGGGCTCTCCGGTCGAGGATATCGAACGCGCGCGCCGAATCCGTGGAACCGAGCCGGGATGACATGAGAGTCGTCCTCGACACCAACGCTCTCGTCTCTTTCCTGACCGACCGGTCGCCGCAGCAGCAGGCTCAGGTTTCCGAATTGATCTCGGCTGCCGCCGAGGGCAAGCACCGAATCCTCCTGCCCCAGGTCGTTCTTTCGGAAATGGTCTACGTTCTCCAGAACCTCTACGACGTCTCAGCCGGCGAGGCTGCTGCAATCCTCACCGATCTGCTGGCTCTGGCCGGAGCGGAACCGATAAACGATGTCTCGTGGTCTGAGGTTCTCGCTCTGTGGCCGGCTGCGGTCCCCACCTTCGCCGACGCTGTTGTAGTTGCAACGAGCCGCGGTTTGCGCGCGGACGCGATCGCGACTTTCGACGGAAAGCTCCGACGCAGGATGAAAGCGTTGGACGTGAAGTCTTACTGGTAGCGGTGTTGGTCCTCCACCTGCTGGAGCGCGTCGGGATCGCTCCTCCATAGTTTGCCCGGCCAGTCGTCGCGTGCGAGCGAGGTGACGATGGTTTGGCGCCGACCGCGAGACCCGAACCACGGCGACAAGCTTTGATCGCAGGCCGGAAGCGCTGATCGAGAACCGATACGCAAATCTGGCGCGCCAGGTCCATTTGCGGGCCCGAGGCTCCATTTTCGCTTGCCGCAGCTCCGATTCTGGGACGGATACTCCCATTCCGGGACGTGAATTCCTATTCTGGGACCGAGAATTCAGATGCTGGGACGGATGTTCCCGTTCTGGGACCGAAAATCCCGTTTCGGGACGGAATTTCGGATTCTGGGACGGAAAATTCCTTTCCTGGGACGGTAATTCCGATTCCGGGACGTAAAACCGCTAGCGGGCGTGGATTTACGGGATCCGCGTCGTGAGTCGGCGATCGATACGCTGATGTCGCTCCACCGACGACGCATGCCGTGATCGGAGCCGTGGCGCCGCTTGGCGAGACGGATGGCGATTTGCGGCGATTCCTGATGCTTCTGCGGCGGTGAGAATCCGAGCTCCGAGAGAGATCGCCTACCCCCCCTGACGGTGAAGCCGCGTGGGCGGCCGAATCACGGCTTCTGGTAGACGCCCCCAGCCCGCCCTTCCTCGCGCAGATCCAGCGCGTCGACTTCCGCAATAGGAGCTAGCTAGGCGAAGAAACGCGAAGGTTTCGAAGAGCTGATGGCGGTCTGCGTATAGCTCGCAGATCTTGGGACCCGGGTAAAAATCCGCGAGCCATACCCTGGGAAGCCCAGTCGTGGTCGCAGCTGCTCACGCCAGGGGCAAGGCGGCGCGCTTCTTCTGTCCGCAGCCCGGGCAGGCGTGCCAGCCTTGGTGGACGCTCGTCTGCCAGCCGTCTGGGAGCTCCGTGATCGAGCTCGCGGGGATCTCCTGAGTGATGCCGCAGAGGTTGCACTTGAAGCGGCGAGAGCGCCGATATTGTCCTTCGCTGTAGCGAGTTTGGAGCCATTGCATGTTCGCTCTCCTCAACCGACGACCGCGAGGGTTCGCGGGAACGGGCGAAACGAATCGATCTCCCGCACCCGGCCGTCGCGCACCTCGACCGTGCGATCGATCTGCTGGAGGAAGGCCTCAGCGTGGTGGGCGACAACCAGAGTGGTCCGCCCCTCGATCAGTCTCTCGAGAGCCTCGTAAAGTGCCGACTCGGTTTGGAGATCGACCGCGGAGGTCGCCTCGTCGAGCACCAGGATCGGCGCCTGTTTGAGCAGTGCGCGCGCGATCGCAATCCGTTGGCGTTGGCCGCCCGAGAGCCGACATCCACGCTCCCCAACGCGGGTGTCGAATCCTTGGGGGAGCTCTTCGATGAACTCGAGTGCATTCGCGAGCCGGGCCGCCTCGCGCACTTCGGCGCGTGACGCATCGACGCGGCCGACCCGGATGTTGTCGAACACCGAGTCGGAGAACAGAAACGTTTCTTGGGAGACGAACGCGATCTGCTGCCGCAGCCAGGTGAGGTCGAAGCGCTCGATCGGCACGCCGTCGAGCAGGATCTCCCCACTGAGCGGCTGCGCGAAGCGCGGGAGGAGCGACATGAGGCTGCTCTTGCCCTCTCCGCTCGGGCCGATGAACAACACTGTCTCTCCCGGCGCCACATCGAAGCTAACCTCGCGGAGGATCGGTTCGCTTCCGGGATAGCCGAAGGTGACGCGGTCGAAGTGGATTCTGCCAAGCGCGGGCCCAGGCGGCCGGAGCCCGCCGCCGCGCGGCTCTGGAGCTAGAGCGAGGACCTCATCGACCCGATCCATCGCGGCGAGCGACCTCTGCATGACGAACGCCTGTTGGACCAGACCATTGATCGGGAGTAGGAGATAGCCGACGAGTGCGCTTAGGGCCACGAGCTCGCCGAGCGTGAGCGTCCCGCGGATGACCGCGGCTCCGCCGTAGATGAGCATGAAGAGGGAGACCAGCGCGACCACGGCCTGGGTCGCGTTGTTGGCTAGGATCATGACGATGCGCCCGGCGACCAGGCTGCGCATCTTGTCGGCGAGGGCGTGTACATAGAAGCGGGCGCGGGGGCGCTCGCGGGTGTTGGCTTTGGTCTCGAAGATGCCGGTGAGGGACTCAAAGAGATCGCGCGAGACCCGTGCGGTCTTCTCCTGGACGCTCGCGAAGCGCTCTTTGATCCGCCGGTTGTAGGAAATGAGGAGCGCGACGTAGAGCGGGATTGCGAGGGCGGTCACGAGCCCGATGATCGGGTTCATCACGGGCACGAGCAGGAGCGCCGCACCGAGCCAGACCAGGTTGCGGCCGAGCGACGTCAGCCCTGCGGGGAAATCGACCGCGCTCTCGGCGTCGTTGATCATCCTCCCAAGCAGATAGCCGGAGTCGTGGGACTTGAAGAATGCGATCGGCAGGTGCTGGACCTGTTCGAAGGTATCCCGTTGGAGCTCCAGGGAGAGGCGTTCCCTGAGCACCGTCCCCAGGGCGGACTCCCAGTATCCGGTGACGAGCGACAGCGCGGTGACCAGCGCGAGCCCGAGGCCGAGCTCAGCAAGCAGCCGCACGTCGCGGTTCGGCAGTGCCTGGTTGAAGATCACGATGCTGCTGAGGGGCAGCGCGAGCTGAAGAGCGCTCGAAATCGCGCCGAGGGCCATCACCAGCGCGGCCTTGCGCCGATGATGGCGGAAGCGGCCGAGCAGCCGCAGCCCCGAGCGGAGGTCGCGGAATGTCGCCTTGAAGCTCATCAGGCGTACGACTCAAAGAAATCCAGCGGAACCCCGCGCTCCGCGGCTGGCTGCGACGCTTGATCGACCGGCAGGTTCGCCGACATCCAGAGCTTGTCGAGCGATTGGTTGAAGAAGAGCGGGCAGAGGTCGCGATTCCTTGCGTTGAGCCTCCCCTCGCGGCTATAGGCCTCCATGCGGCAGCCGCCGCTGCAGACGTAGCGCATCGGACAGGTCGGGCAGTCGTCGAGGCGCTCGACGGTCATGGTCCGCGCGTTGGCGAGGAGGTCGGAGGTCTCGATGACCTGGCGGAGGCTGGTCTCAAAGACGTTGCCGCAGAGCATCTCGGGCAGGTGCATCGTCTGGCAAGGGTAGAGGTCGCCGTTGGAGTCGACGCTCACGAGGCCGTTGCCGACGCCGCACTGGGTCCGGCGGATGCTGTCGCGTGCGAACGTCGGCGGGCGCTCCGCAGCTTTCCGATCGCGGAAGCGCCGCTGCGATTGATAGACCTCCCACATTTCATCGGGCGAGAGCTGATGCTTCTTGGCTCCCCAGCGAGTGGTCGGATCGCTGACGTCGATCCCGGTTGGCGCGAGCGTCACTTTCTGGGCTTTCATCTCGTCCCAGGCGAAGCTCAAGAAGTCCTCGATAGAGTCTTTGTTGATCGGGGTGACGACCGAGTTCAGATGGAGCATCTTCAAGCCCGCGTCGCGAAGCAGGTGGATCGCATCGAGGACTTGCATCCAAGTCCCTTTGCCGCGAACCGCGTCGTGCTCTTCGGGGTGCACGCTATCGAGGCTCAAGGAGACGGAGTCGACAGCGGCGACGATCTCTTTCGCGTTGTCCTCTTTAACCAGCGTCCCGTTGGTTAAGAGGTTGACCCAGAGGCCGCGTTCGCGCGCGTGCCGAGCGAGCGGAAGGGTGTCCCTGTTGAGCAGCGCTTCGCCGCCGGTGAGCTTGATCTCGCCGAAGCCGATCTCCTTGGCCTCGTCGATCAGGTGGGCGAACTGCTGGAACGTGCCGAGCGGCTTGCTGCGGATTTCGTGGCGATGCTCCTGGTTGTAGCAGTAGGGGCACTTGAGGTTGCACCGCGCGGTCATGTGAACGTAGAGGATGAACGGACTCTTCGAGACGCCGGTACCGAAGGTGCGCGGGTGATATTCGCCGCGATGGAGGAAGCCGATCGCGAGCAACTGCTCGATCGCGCGCAGCGAGTAGTCCTCGGCGTCCTCAATCGGCGCACGGGCGAAGGCCGAGACCTCCTGCGCGGCGCTCCGGAGGCTGCCGCCGTTGGTGAGGCCGTCGATCACGCATTTACCGAGCCGATCGGTTTGATACCAGCTGAAGCTGACGGGATCCAAGAAGAGGTAGAGGTCCTCGCGCTGGAACTCGTGGAACTCGTGGGGGAGGACATAGTTCGTGTCGTTCGCGCTATCGCTCATTGGAGCCTCCTCGGTCTGCGGAGAGCGCGCTCGTTCCGCGGCAGCGCGGGCCGAGCGCACGGGTCGTTCAATGCTTGCTACTGGCCGCCGCCGCTCGCCGTACCGCAGCAGCAGCTTCCTCCCGATCCGCTGCCGTTTGCTGAGCCGCAGCTACAACCTTCTGCGCACGCAATCGCCTTGAGATCGAGGCTTGGACTCAGAACGACGGGTTGAAGAAATTTAAGGTCCATTTTCCTTCCTCCGCTTAGTCATGAGCCGATGTCGGCTCGGGGGTTGCGCCGAGGGATGGCTTCGTGGCCTGCTGCGAGAGCGCTCGGCCCGCGGAATCGCGAGCCGAGCGTCCAAGATGGCCGAAATTCCCTACTGGCCGCCGCCGCTCGCCGAGCCGCAGAGGCACGAGCCGCCCGAGCCGGCGCCGTTCGCAGAGCCGCAGGAGCAGATGACTCCAACGTCAACGCGACCGCTAGTCAGGTGGGGGGACAGGACGGTTGGGTTGAGGGCCTTCAGATCCATGGTTGTGTCCTCCTCAGGACGGTTATGTCGAGCGAGGATCGCTCGACGGGGTGACTGTGACTACTCTCCGGTGCCGTTGGCAGAGCCGCACGGCCAGGGTCGAGAGAGGGCATCTGCGGTGCCGCCGAGCGCTGGAGTGCAGATGGTCGGCTGGAGATTTTTGAGCGTCATCGTTCCTCCTTGTGTCGTGAGCCGTCGGGACGACTTGAAAGAGGTCCCCCTCCTGGCTAGTCCTCATTGAGCACCCTTGCCGGATCGATTCGAGCGGCGCGCCGGGCGGGAAGCCAGGCCGCGAGGGCCGCGACCGCAAGGAGCGCGGCCGCAGTGGCGAGAAGCGTCTGAGGATCGCGAGGGGAAATTTCGAACAGGAGGCTGCCGAGAACGCGCCCGAACAGCAACGCTCCGGCGGTCCCGAGGCCGAGGCCAGCGAGCGTGACCGCGAGCGGCCGGCGTAGCGAGAGTCCGTGGATGTCGGCTGGCGTCGCGCCCAGGGCCATATGCAGGCCGATCTCGCGTCGGCGGGTGTTTGCCCAATAGCTCGCGATGCCGTAGATCCCGACCGCCGCGGTGATTGCGGCGAGGAGCGCCAGGATGCCGAGCATCATCCCTAGCCGTCGCGGTTGCGCCGTCGACGCATCGACGAGGTCGGAAAGAGGAGCGATCCCATCGAGGGGAACCTCGGGATCAAGGCTCGCAACGACGGCGCGCAGCCGGGGGATCGCCGCCGCGGGCTCTCCCTCGGTACGAACTGCGAGCGAGAGAAAGCTCCACGGCTGTTGAGCGAAGGGAACGTAGATCTCGGGCTCGGGATTCCGGGTGAGCCCTCCGTGGCGAAGATCGCCGACCACGCCGACGACTTCGAGCGGCCCTCCTCCGCCGTAAAAGAGGCGGATTTCGCGGCCGATCGCTCCTCGGTCGGCGAAGTACCGGCGAACGAAGGCTTGATTGACAATCGCGACGGCCGGACTGTCCTCGCGATCGATTGGCGAGAACGAGCGCCCGGCGACGAGGGGGATACGGAGCGTCTCGAAATAGCGCGAGCTGATCGCCCGATAGTGCGCTCGTGGCGGGTCGGATGGCCTCGGCGGGGAGGCGGAATCCTCGCCGAGAGGCGCAAACCCAAAGATCATGTCCGATCCGCTGAGAGGAAGGTTCGTGGTCCCGGCGGCGGAACGTACCCCAGGACTCCGCTCGAGCCTTTCGAAGAGGTGTGCGAAGAACTGCTCACGCCGGTAGGGCTCTCTGTAGCGATAGGGCGGCAGCTCGATTCGCGCCGAGAGCACGCCGCGTGCCTCGAACCCCGGGCTCACGGCGAGGATTCTTGCGACCGAGCGCAGCGCAAGGCCCGCGCCGTAGAGAATCGCGAGCGTCGAGGCGATCTGAAATCCGACGAGGAGAGCTTGGAGCCGGACGGTGGCCCGACGCGAGCCGAGGAGGCTTCGTCCGGGGCTCGCCTCGTCGCGGACCTCGAGCGTGACGGGGAGGCTTACGGCGAGGCCGGCTAGGAGCGCAAGACCGATCGCGGCAGCAAACGAGGATGCTGGGAAGGTGAGCTGCAGCGCGGTCCCGTATGCCCCGGGCCGAAGGGCGATAAGCAGGCGGCTTCCTAAGAAGCCCGCGAGCACGCCGAGCGCGCCGCCAAGGAGGGCGAGGAGGAGGTTCTGGACGACGACTGCTCGGATGATGAGACCGGGGGAAGCTCCCAATGCGCGACGGACCCAGTAGTCGCCTCGGCGGCTTGCGGTATGTGCAACCAGTACGCCCGAGACGTTCAGGCACACGATGAGGAAGATGAAGCCAGCCGCCACGGCGAGCAGGCGTAGGAGCGGACGTAGCTCGCCGAACAGCGTCTCTCTGATGGGGGTTATTGCGGTCAGGAGGTCGCGATTCTCTGGATAGCGGTTGGCGAGGATTGCCGAGAGAGTTCTCAGCTCGCGACTCGCGGCCTTGAGGGAGAGCCCTTCTCTAAGGCGTCCGTAGGCTCTGAGGTAGCGTGCCCCGCGCTGATCAGCGCCCACATCCGGATCGGTGACATCGAGGGGCAACCAGACCTGGGCGCTCGAGGCAACCTCAAACGAAGGCGGCATTACGCCGACCACCGTGTACGTCTTGTCGTCCAGCCGAAGGGCGGACCCGACGACTGTGGGCGAATGTCCGAGGCGCTCGCTCCAGAACGCATGGCTGACCACCGCGAGCCGCGCGCCGGGAGTGCTCCAGGTTTCCTCACGAACCGCTCCGCGCTCGGGTTGGGAGCCGAAGACTTGGAAAAAACCCGAGGTTACCCGGGCTCCGGCGGTCCGTTCGGAGGTCCCCCGCAAAGGCAGTACGTAAGACTCTTCGCTGAGCGCCGCGACTGTGGAGAAGATACCGTCGGCACGATCGAAATCCAGGAGGTCGAGGATCGAGATGCGGCCCGAGGTGTTCGCCTCCTTCCTGGTACTTGCGAGCGAAATCTCGACGATCCGATCGGGCGCAGGGAAGGGGAGCTGTCTCCAGAGGACGGTGTCGGCGATAAGGAATACGGCCATTACCGCGCCGATACCGAGCGCGAGCGAAATCGAGATGGTGGCGGTCAACAGGGGGCTTCGGGCGAGTGCTCGAAGCGCTGGGCGAACGATGCTCATCGTCCACATCGCAACGAGAGCAGCTCAGAGAGCCGGATCGCGGGAAGTAAATTCATAGAGTCGAGCTCGCACAACTACTCGCCCATGCCGATCTGACGATAATTTAATTTGTGGTGATTCTCAATATGAACTTTTATTTACACCGACTTATCTAAACAATCTTAGCCTTGCTCGTGTGCCCTGAGCTGGCCGACCACCGAACGTCGATGACGATTCGGAGTTTTCGGTGACCCCTCCGCCGGGGACGCCTTCCGAGCTGCTTGAACGCCCTCAGTCGCGGTGCCGGGAGTTCCGCCACAGCAGAATCCCACCTTGTATTCCGCTGTACCCCAGCGCGATCAGGAGCACGCCGAACTTGAATAGGGCTGCCAGGCTCGAGACAGCGACGCTGCCGGTCGCTCCATGGTCGAGAAAGTGAAGCAGAACTATGTTCTCGAGGGCATCGAGGGGCGCCGCGATCAAGGCCAGGCGGGAGAGGCGGTTCCCGATTCGAGCGGCGCGCCAGTCCGAGCGGCGCGCAACCTGGGCGCAGAGGAGGGAGAACGGAAGCGGGTACAGCAGCAGGAACCCGAAGTCCCAAGAGAGCTGCGTTTCCGCCGTTTCGAGCTTCGAGCCGAGAATCCAGGAGGTTCGAATCTCGTCGGAACGCGCGGGCGAGGCGGCCAGCTCGTAGGAGACGATTCCATGCGGCGCAACCGAGTTCTTTAGGTCCGCTCCCTGTCGACCGAGCTCTATCGAATAGACCAAGGTCGCCGCCATCAAAGCGAAGAAGACCGGCCAGCGAAATCGGTCGGGGAGCCACCGATAGAGGTCCCGCACGAAGTGCGCCCTCCCAACAGGGAGCGTCAAGGGCCGTTCCCCGATCGCAGGGTTCTCACCCTCCGAGCTCCCGCTCGAGCCGCTCGGCCGCGACTTTGGCGCCGTCCCGTCCGATTTGACCGGAGAAGGCTCTCGCTCGCTCGGCGGTGGTGGAGGTAAGGGCTGTTTCGAGGGCCGCTGAGAGGGAGGTTGCGGTCAAGCTAGCGTGGGGCGTGACGGTTCCGATTCCCAACTCCGCGACGCGGCCCGACCAGTAGAACTGATCGTTGAACATCGGTGTGATGACCTGAGGGATTCCGGCCCGGGCCGCCGTGGTGGTGGTTCCGGTGCCTCCGTGATGGACGAGGGCCGCGACCCTTGGAAAGAGACGGTCGTGGCTCACGTCTCCGACCGCCGCGCAGTCCGGCGCGTTCTCCGGCAGGTCCAGATCGGACCAACCCTTCGAGACGAGAAGCCTGCGTCCCAGCGCACGAGCGGCGCCGAGGAAGGTGCGGCCCAGGTCTCTCGCGGCGGGCATGCTGCCGAAGCCGACGAAGATTGGCGGGGCCCCTCGTTCGAGGAAGTCTTCGAGATCGGAGGGGAGGGGACGGTCGTCGGACAACACCCAGGCTCCCGTCGGGTAGACCTCTCGTCCGGGGGTGTTCGGTGGCGGCGCGAGGGCGGGCTCGGCGGCGAGCCACGTCCGTGGGGTGAGGACGTACTCGAGCACGTCGTCGATCGGAGGCAAGGCGAGTCGAGCACGGTTCCGGTTGATCCGCTCGAGCGACCGCTCGTTCCACGTCTGGGAGGTTTGCCGCCAGGCGTCCGCGACGGATTCGGCCGTCGTCTCGGTCGCGCCGGGTGGAGGAGGCGGAGAAAGGTCGGTCGAAGGAATCGCCACCGGAGCGTAGACCGCCGTCACGCAGCTGATCCCCAGGTGCTCGGCGATCGAGGGAGAGGCGTATTGATGCGCGTTGGCGCCCAGGATGACGTGGCATCCGCGGGCCGCGGCGCCGACGGTTTCGAATTGATCGGTGATCAGATCCGGCATCGATTCGCGCAGCCGCCGCAGCTCCTCGGGCGTCAGCTTCGGCGGGCTCGAGCTTCCGGCGGGCATGCGCATCTCGACGCCCATGGGAACCGCCTCGAAGCCGAGCCCCGTCGCTTGGGCGACGAAGCTCGGCGAGACGCAGAGCCGCACGACGTGCCCGCGCTCGCGCAGCTCGATCGCCAGGGCGAGCGCGGGTTGCACGTCGCCCCGGGTTCCGACTGCGGTGATCAGCGCCCGCACGGGCCTCTCTCGCTACGGATTCTCACCAGCGACGATTCAACCACCGATCCAGATCGTTCTCCAGCACCTGGCGATGGCGCGGGGTGAACCAGTGGTCCGCGTGGCCGAACGGTTCGATCTCGTTGAAGGTCACGTCGTGCGAGCCCAGGATGTGGGTGAGGTCGTGGTTCTGCTCCGCGAACGCGACGCCGCCGCCCATCAGGTAGACCGGGCGGGTGAACGAGCCGAGGTGGGAGGTGAAGGTCCGCTCCCCGCCGAGCGAGCAGGAGATGTCGCGGATCGTCCGCGTGTCCGAATAATCGTTGAACAGCGAGGAGAAGACGATCACGCGGTCGTCGTCGCTGTAGAAGAACCGGTCCGATCCGACGTCGCCCGCGCAGCGGATGAAGTTCGCCGTGGGCCAGAGCGGGCCGGCCTGCGGCACGGCGAGCAGGAAGACCATCCCTTGATGGTTCGTGAGCCCGGGGAAGAAGGGCGACGCGCCCGCCGGATCCGACGCCGCGAGGCCGACGGCGGCGCGGATGAACGGCAGGCTCTGGCCGTCGTAGATCTGTCCCGCCGCGAGCTGCGCTTCGAGACCGGCGCAGAAGCCCTGATTGAGCGCGAGCACCGCGGGGCTTTCGGCGTAGAGCGCCCCTTCCAGGATGAAGGCCCCGTCGTAGTCATGCGGATGGGCGTCGATCGTTGCGATCGTCGTCATGCCGCCGAGCGAGTAACCGCCGACGAGAACCGGCCGATGAGGGGGAAGAGCCGCCGCGATCCGCGACCGGATGAAGGCGGCGTCGCTCGTCGTCGTCTGGAGCCCCCAATGCGCCATCGACGAGCAGTCGACCGCGCCGGATTCGCAGGAACCCGCGACCAATCCCGTCCCGCGCGGCGAATAGCCCCAGACCTCCCAACCGCGAAGGGCGAAATACGCGGCGAAGGAACGGAGCGGATCGCCGCTTTCGTCGAGCAGGAAGAACGAGAAACCGTTGCCGAGCGGAGGCATCAGGAGCAGCGCGCCGCGCACCGCGCCGTGGGCGCGGCGAAGGCGATGCATCCCGAATTGATCGATCGCTGACGGGCCGACGGTGACGACCGAATCGGTTTGCACCAAGGGACCGAGGGAGCGCGTCGAGGTCGAGGTGATCGTCTGCGCCTGGAGGGCACCGATCGTGAGACATAGTCCTACCCCTACCGCGAGCATCGAACGGACGAGCCGGCAAATCATCAGAGCATCCTTTCCGGAGCCCACCGTTCCGGCCTCCTATTCGGGGCTCCCTACTCTTCTGATGTGCCGGGGCGTCCGGAAGGGGGACGGAAGCGAGGCTTTGGAAGGCCCGTTACCCTGCCGCCGAAAACCATTCCAAGACCCGCATCGCCCGCAGGGTGATCCATCGGCTGGGCGCTCCTTCTTCCTCGCCGAGGTCGACGAGCATCGGGCCGGGGTAGCGGACCTCGAGCGGCCAGCGTCCCGTCGCGTCGCGCTTCGAACGAACGAGCTCGATTGCGTCGGTCACCCGTTCGTCGGGCGGTACGCCCGCGGCCCGCAGGAAATCGAGGCCGCGAAGCACGTCGTAATGCCACCAGGTCGGGAAAGCGAACCGGGTGAATGCCGGCGTGCCGTCGCCCTGCGCCTTCGACTTTCGATCCCGATCGATCACTTCGCCGGTCGAGAGCCGGCGGAAAAGCCGACGCGAGAGCAGGTACTCCTGGCCGCGTTCGCGCGCCGTGGTGATGTTCGGCTCGGCGCCGTGCCGAAGCTCGAATTCGAGCAGCGCCTCGAGCACGCAGATCGTGGTGTGGAACGACGAACGGACCGAGCCGCGCTCGGCTTCGCAGTTCCAGCCGCCGTCGGCGAGCTGTTCGCCGAGCAGCCGGTCGACAAGGCCTCGCACATCGGCTCCGAACCGGGCACCGATCGCCGCCACCTGGCCGTTGATGCAGGGCTCGATCTCGCCGACGAAGAAAGGGTTTTCGTCGCACTCCTCGGGAGCGCAACCCTTCCAGGTCACGCGCTCCTCGACGAGCCGGACGGCCTGCTTTGCCGCCTCGCTGTCGGGATCGAGGCCGAAATCGCGCAGCAGCCAAAGGGCATGCATCGTCGAATCCCAGCCGCGGTTCCAGGCGGCGCCGCCCCAGCGGCCGTCGTCGGCTTGAAGCGCGAGCAGACGAGCGCCGAGGCCCTCCGTGGCGACGCGCGCCCGCTCCGCCGCGACCTCCTCGGCGGAGGCTCCTTGCAGATCGCGGAGCACCTGCCAGCGGATCGCGGGGTCGGAATCGAGCAGCCAAGCGAGAACGTCCTCGCGGTTCGCTAGATCTCCGTCGGTCCGGTTGGGTGCCATGTCGCCTCCTTGCGCGTCTTTCGAAGTAACGAAGGACGTTCCGATTCGCCAGACGATATCGAAGGCCTCCGCATCTCGTCCGGCGAATCGCGTTCGCGACGCCCGTTGAGCTCGCCGTCGCTGCCCGTTCGCGACGGACGATGAGAGGGCCGGAACAAGGAGAAGCCATGAAACAGCTCGCCCTAGCCCTCGCCGCGGCGTTGCTCTGTACGCTGCCGCTTCGGCCTGCCGCCGCACAGTCGTCGCCGCCGGCCGGCGGCTCTTCGGCGGAGCACTCCGCTCCCCGAACGCCGGTCTCCGTGCGGGGCGTCCTCTTCGCGACACGATTCACTCTCGAAATCCCCTACCGCAGCGATTGGACCGCGGGCAAGGCGCAGATCACCCGCGGGACGTTGGTGGTGCTCGACGTCGATCCGGAATTGGTCGTCCCTCGCGACGCGCTCGAGCCGGTTCTCTATGCCGGCGATGTGGCCGTCGAGCGACTCAACCATGGCCAGGCCTCCGGCAAGGTGATCGGCATCGTCCCCGGAGATCTGGACCTCGCGACGGTGCCGATCTGGTTCGGAGCCCCCAACCTTCCGGAGCGGGTTACCGCCGAGACGATTCGCGCCGAGCGGGCGCGCGCCGAGCAGGCGGGCGTCAAGGCGCTCGCGCCACGGCGGGTGGCGGGCCTCGAGCGGCCCGCCGTGAAGGTCCGGGATCTCGCAACCCTCTTGAGGGAGGTCGCCGCTCCGCTGCTCGAGAAGTACTCCCCAAGCGAAAAGGACCTCGCGGACGCTTGGCGCCTGCCGGAAGCGGGCGCCGAGCCGCGGCGGCGATGAGCCGGCCGAGCGAACGGAGAACGATCATGCGCAATCCACGATTCGGTCTCGGTTTGGCCCTCCCGGTCCTCTTCGCGGCATCTCTGGCCGCGAACGCGGCGATCACGAAGACGGAGCTCGCCGGCAACAGCCTTTCCCAATACCCATTCTTCGAGAACGTGCGGGCGTTCAACGCGAACGCCCCGGTCAAGGTGGCGGTCGATCCCACGCGATTCCCGGCGATCGTCGGCCACACCGCTTCGATTTTCGTCGTCGACCACAAGTCGCCGTCGGACTGGAGCGCGAACCCTAACCTCGTCGACGTCACGCCCGGCGGCGCATTCAGCGCTTCGTTTTCCGGTTCGAACGTCCAGGCGAACACCTTCGAGGTCGCGGCGCCGTCGCAGCTTTCGGCGAACGCCGGCACCGGCCTGGGCGTGCCGTACGACGTGGTAATCGACGTCGACGGCAACGGCGCGCTGAGCGACGGGGACTTCATCGACGGGCTGGGCGGGGAGGCCGGCTTCTACGTCGTCGCCGACACGAGCGCGCCCGGCCCGCTCGCGGTGACCGAGCAGGTTTATAACTTGAATGCGGGCGTCGCCGCGAGCTTCGGCATCCCCGGTTCGATGTTGGGCGAGGACCTCTATTTCCCGACCAACGTCGCCGCGATGGGGCGCCTGCCGCTGGTCTTGATCGGCCACGGAAACGGCCACATGTTCACCTGGTACGACCACATCGGCAACCACCTGGCCTCGTACGGCTACATCGTGGTGAGCGTCGCGAACAACACCGGTCCCGGACCGGACAGCGCGGCGACCACCGAGCTCGGCCATCTCGACGCCTTCCTCGATCAGGCGGAGTCGGGCGCGATCGCGGGCGGCGCGCTGGTGGGCCACGTCGATTCGCACCGGCTCGTGCTGCTCGGCCACAGCCGCGGCGCCGAGGCGGTGGCGATCTCCTACGATCGGCTTTTCGACGGCTCGTTCGTGCCGGTCCATTTCACCCGCGCCGACGTTCGGCTGGTCGACAGCATGCTGCCGACCGATTTCACCGGGATCAATTTCGCCAACCCTCACGACGCGAACTACCACCTCTGGACCGCTTCGGGCGACAGCGACGTGAACGGCTCAGCGGGAGATCAATGCCTGGGGGGCAATACGCAGCGCTGCCAGACCTTCCACCTGGCGAGCCGAGCGACCGGCTACGTCCAGTCGACGGTCGTCCAGGGAACGGGGCATGGCGAGTACCACGACAACGCCCCGGCCGGGGACGCGTTCTTCGGCCCTTGCTCGGTGGATCGCGCGACGACCCATCGAATTCAGCTCGGATACCTGTTGCCGCTGGTCAAGCATTACGTCGAGGGGAACGTTCCGGCGCTCGACTTTCTAACTCGCCAATACGAGTCGTTCCGGCCGATCGGCGTTCCGGCGGATCTGTGCGTCGTGGTGACCGACGAGTACAAGAACGGCGCCGCGGTCGGTAACTTCGTGCTCGACGATTTCCAGACCCATACCGATACGGCGACTAGCAGCTCGGGCGGCGGGGTGACGTTCGACGTCGAGAATCTCGTCGAAGGACGCCTCGACGACGCCAACCAGGATTTCGCCTGGACGCCTGCGGATCCGTTCAACGGCGCCACCCAGGGAGATTCGACGGACTCGACGCGCGGCGTGGTCTTCGACTGGACCGGCACCGACCGGTTCTACGAATGGCAGGTCCCGGCCACGGCGAACGATTTCTCCCGTTTCAGTTACCTTTCGTTCCGCGGCGCGCAGGGGACGCGCCATCCGAACACCGTGGCGGATCTCGGCGATCTGACGTTCACCGTCGCATTGCGCGACATGGCAGGGACGACCAGCCGGATCAACATCGGCGCCTACGGCGGCGGGATCGAGGAGCCTTATCAACGGGACGGCGGTTGGCATAACGAGATGGAGACCGTCCGGCTGCGGACGACCGATTTCCTGGCGAACGGGTCGGGGCTCGACCTCTCTCACGTCGTCGCGGTCCGCTTCGAATTCGGACCTTCTTCCGGGTCGAGCCGCGGACGCCTCGTCCTCGACGACCTGATGCTTACGAGCGACGTCGCGCCGCTTTCTTTCCGCATCCTCGAGCCGACGACCGCCCGTCCGGCATTCGCCGGCACCTCGACCGTCGGAAGCCGCGTTCTGGTGCGCCTCTTCGCCGGTGGAGGGCTCGACGCCTCGGCCGGCAACCTGACGCTCTCGATCGACGGCACGCCGCTCACCCCGGCGCAGATCCCGACTCCCGCGACGCAGGTGGGCGCCGAAACCTGGGTGGTCATCGCGCCGGGTCCGCGGCCGAATGGATGCCACGACCTCCAGGCGACGCTCGCGACCCCGGCCGGGATCACGGCGGTCGAGACCCAGAGCCTCTGCTGGGCGGACGCCGACGCGCGGAGCTTCGACCGCGTGCTCGCGATCGACCAAACCAACAGCATGAATTACGACGGCCGCACCGGCCTCTCGAGCCCGGCCAAGATGGAGGCGGCCAAAGCGGCGGCGAAGTTCTTCGTCGACCTGTCGAACCCGCAGGACCAGATCGGCGTGATCAGCTTCCAGCGCCGCGATCAGAACGACGACGGTACGGTGAATGATCCCGACGAGCTCGCCGAGCCGAAGTTCGGCCTCATCGCGGCGGGAGAGGGAGGATCGGACCAACGCCCCGCGGCGCGGGGCGTGATCGGCGGTATCTCACCCGATACGACCCCGGGATTCGTCGGCCCGGAGACCTCCGTCGGCGCTGGTCTCGTCGAGGCGCAGGCGATGCTCACGAGCGGCGGCGTCGCCGGCCACGAGCCGCACATCGTGCTGCTCACCGACGGGCTCGAAAACTACCCGCCGTACTGGACGGCATCCGGCGCCGGAGGTCCGCTCCGGCCGGTGTTCGATGCCGGGACGACCCGTGTCGACACCGTGGGGGTCGGCCAGGACGCCGACGACAACCTGCTCCTCGACATGGCGACGGTGACCGGCGGCGACTTCCGCCATCTGAACGAGGGGAACGGCTCGTTCCTCCTGCTGAGCCGCCTCGCGAGCTGGTACAAAGAGGTGGACGAGGAGGTGCGCGGGGAGCAGCGCTTCTTCTACGCCGAAGGATACCCACCGACGACTCTCGGTCTGTTCGACAAAAAGCTGCGCGTCGGCTGGTTCGTGGTCGAGCCGGGGCTCGACTGGATGACGGTCGCGTTCCACGCCGACGTCGACAACGCGGCGACCGTCTACCTGGTCGCGCCGGGGACCTCGACGCCGATCGGCGCGAGCCCTCCCGCCGTCACCCTCCGCACGGATCCGAAGCACTCGGTCTATCGCCTCCGCACTCCGGCACCGGGCGTCTGGGTCTACGTTGTCGAGCCGCACGTCGCGAGCGCCGAGTTCTTCGCCGTCGCGTCGGGGCCGACCTCGCTCTCCGCCAAGGCCGGGCCGAAGCAGCTCGAGCGGCGGCCCGCGGGGGATTACGTGATGCCGATCCGGGTCTGGATCGCCGATCGGTCGAGCGTGCGCGGCGCGACGGTTTCGGGCTATGTCCGCCGTCCGGACGGGGTGCACGATCCGGTGAACCTTCGAGACGACGGGGTCTCGATGGACGGCGGAGCGTCCGACGGAATTTATGGCCTAGCGTACGGGGCGACGATCCCGGGGGGCTACTTCGTGAGCCTCAAGGCGACCGGTCTCTCGAACGTCGGCGCGCCGTTCGAGCGCTACCTCACCACCGCGTTCGTCCTGCCCGGAGAGGTCCACCGGCCGATTCCGCCGGGGGAGGGTCTCCCGCGTCCGCCGCAGGGGCTCCCGTGCGGTCGCTGCGAGGGGGAGAGTCGCTATTCCCTGTCGTATTTCGGCGGCGTCACGCTGCCGCACGGCAGCTTCGATTCGATCGCCGATTCGTCCTACAGCTTCGGGATACGGCCGGCAGTCGGGTTCACGGTGCCCGGCGGGCGCGCTTCGCTCGGGCTCTACCTGGGCTACGACCGTTTCACCAACGCGCGGTCCGGCCCGGATTTCCGGTTCACCCATCTCTCGCCGGAGATCGAGCTGACTCCCGCGACGGGCCTCTGCCCGACCCCTTCAGTCCACCTCGGGATCGGCGCCTATCGCGACGAGACGGGTTCTACCCATCTCGGCGCCAACGCCGGCTTGGGTCTGAGCGCCTGTCTCACCGACCGCTGGAGCTTCGTCACGCGATACGACTACCGGACGGTTCCCGGGGCGTCGCGCGACTACTCGACGGTCCAGATCGGCTTGAGGTGGCATTTCTAGCGGCCATCGACCTGCGGCCGTAAACGTTGGAAATTCGTCATCGCGCGGGCCGGCGTTAAATCGCCCCGCGTCCACCTACACCCATCGGAAGCTCGCTCGGTGGCCCTTCGGGGCCGCCGAGAAGCTCGTTGCTTAGCGGTCGGAGTAGAGCTTCGCGAGCGCGCCGATCGCGAGCGCGATCCCGAGGCCGAAATAGATCCCCTGCATCGTCCGGCTCGGTCCGGGAGGAGAGCCGATCGTCACCACCTCGACGAACTCGAAGGTCATCACGACGAGACCGGAAAGGGCGGCGCAATAACTCGCGAGCGGCCGGCGTCGGATCAGCAGGATCAGGGCGAGGAGCGCCGATCCGCCCACCAGCAGCGCGAGAGCGAGCCCCGGGACGAGGAACGACGAAAACACCGAGCCGCCGAGCATCTGCGGAGGCGGTGTGTAGAGGCCGAGGAGAAGGAGGACCCCGCCCGGGATCGCGGTGATCGCGAGCAGACCGGTGCCCAGCAGAAGGAGCCAGCGAAGAGCGCCCGAATTCGAAGTCATTGCGTTCATCGTACGCCGAAATCGATCGCCTCGAGGTCCTCGGGAAGGCGACCTCCTACAGTCTCTCGGCGGCCTTCAAAGACAGGCACGCAAGGGCTCCTGTCGAATCGTTCGGGACTCCGCGCACGTTTCGCCGCGGCGCCTCGCGCGTTACAGTTCGATCATGAGGTTCCGATGCTTCGGTCGATCGCCGGTCCTGTTCGTGGCCGTTTTATCCCTCCTCGTCGCTTCCCCTTCCCGTGCCGACTCCTCCGAGAGCAAGAAGCTCCGTCGCCTGCTGGACGAAGGCTGGGAGCGGAAGCTCTCCGACTTTCCGGAATACGCGACCTACATCGGGTACCCGGGGAAGAACGGCCGGTGGACCGACCTGTCGGCCGCGGGAATCGAAAAACGCCAGGCTCGGACGCGCGAGATGCTCGCCGCGGCGCGGGCGATCGACCGGGCTCGGCTGCCTCCGGACGAGCAGGGGGATCTCGACCTCTTCCTTCGTCGGCTCGAAGGGCAGGTCGAAGGGTTCGCCTTCCCGGAGGAGGAGATCTCGATCACGCGCTACGGCGGTCTTCAACTCGACGTTCCGTTCGCTCTCTCGCGGGCGCCGGCGAATTCGAGCCGCGACTACGAGGATCTTCTCGCGCGACTGAACGCCCTCCCGGCGCTCGTGGATCAAAATCTCGCGCTGCTCGAACGGGGACGCGCGGCGGGCGTGACGCCTCCCAAAGCCTTGATGCAAGGGGTCGTCGAGCAGGTGCGCGCGCTCACTCCGGACGACCCGTGGGCGAGCCCCCTGCTCGCTCCGTTCCGCCAGATCGCGAGCTCGGTCGAGGACGAGGAGGCGCCCCGCCTCCGGAGCGCCGCGCTCCACGCTTACGAGGCCAAAGCGGCGCCCGCCTTCCGCAAGCTCGCCCAATACCTCGCGACGACCTACCTGCCGGCCGCGCGGGAAAGCCTGGGGATGGGCGATCTTCCCGACGGCGCCGCCTGGTACGCCTATCGCGTGCGCAAGGCGACGACCACGACGCTCACGCCCGCGGAGGTCCACGCTTTGGGCCTCGGCGAGGTGGCGAGGATTCGCGCCGAGATGGAGACGATCCGCGTCGCGGTCGGCTTCTCGGGAAGCTTCCCGGACTTCGTGCGCCATCTCCGCACCGATCCCCGGTTTCTCTACACGAAGCCGGCCGACCTGCTCGAGGGCTATCGCGCCATCGGCCGAGAGGTGGAGGCGCGTCTGCCGACGATCGTCGGCGACGTCCCCCGGCTGCCGTTACGCCTCGCAGAAATCCCAGCCGCTGAGGCTCGGGGCAAGTCGACGATCTATTACGACATCGGCTCGGTCGCGCGCAACGCGCCGGGGGTCTGCTACGTCAACACCTCCGACCTCGCGATCCGACCGAAGTGGGAGATGACGGCTCTCTATCTGCACGAGTGCGTGCCCGGGCACCATCTCCAGGTGACGGTCGCGCAGTCGATCCGCAAGGCGCCGCGGGTGTTGAACTACCACGACTACACGCCGTTCGTCGAAGGCTGGGGGGTCTACGCCGAGTCGCTCGGTGCCGACCTGAAGTTGCTCGACGATCCCTACGTCCACTTCGGCCAGCTCTACTCCGAGCTTTGGCGCGCGATGCGGGTCGTGGTCGACACGGGCCTCCACTCGCAGGGCTGGACGCGCGAGCGGGCGGTCGCCTACTTTCGGGAGAACACGGCGCAGGACGACCGCGCGATCGACATCGAGGTCGAGCGCTACCTTTACGAGCCGGCGCTGGGCGTCGCCTACACGATCGGCGCGCTACGTTTCAAAGCGCTGCGCGCCGAGGCCGAGCGCGAGCTCGGGCCGGCGTTCGACCTCCGCTCATTCCACGACGAGGTCCTGCGTCACGGCGCGCTGCCGCTCGATCTGCTGGACCGGAACGTCCGCGCCTGGATCTCGGCGAGGAAGGGGCGGACAGTGCACCGCCCGGGGTGAACGAGCAGGCTGCTGAAAACTCCCTCCCACGTCGCAGAGTTCCCGAGGACGTCCCCGAGTCTGTCTGAGCAAAGCGAGTTACGAGGGGAGCCCACAGGGAACCTCGTGCGACGAAGGAGTCTTTCAGCAGCCTGCTAGAAGAGCCTGCCGACGAAACGAAGGAACGGCCAAGCGCCGAATGTGAGCGAACCCACGAGAAAAAGGGTAAGCGCTCCGAGGATGAGGATCGCAACTAGGCGTGCGATTCCCGCCCGGAGGCCCCAGAGAGATTCCTTCCATCGACGTTCCGGGTCCTTGCAGTGCGGGATCTCGGCCGCGTCCGGGTCGGCCGCCTGAAGGAACGGTTTCCAAGTGCTATCGAAAACGGAATCGAGGCGCTCGCCGAACACCGTGCTGTGGCCGAAGCCGGCCGCTTCGACGTTGACGACACCCGCCTTGTCGAAACCCCGCCGACCGGCGGGTCCGGAATCGGGGATCAGATAGTGGGTGACAGCTACGGGGAAGTCGGCGGTGCCGTAGAAGTTCAAAACCGCTTCGACCTGCCCGCGATCGATCAACGGTTGCCATTCGAAATCGGGAGGGAGAATGCTCCCGGCGAGGATCACCCGGCCGACCTGGAGCGTTTCGTCCGCTGTGAGCGCTTGGGCGAGCAGCAGAGTGCCGAAGCTGTGGGCGATTACGTCGGGTTGCGGACGGTAGCCCGCCGCGCCCGCTTCGGCTGATAGCGCGCGGAGCCGCTCCGCGACCTGATCCCGGAGCTGGCGATGGCGCCAACGGAACAGCACCCCCGGTCGCACGACGCCGTACTTGTAGACGGCGACAGGGATCGCCCGACCGTACGTTCGTGCGATGAGCCAAGCAAGCTTCTCCTGCCAGGCGCCGAGGGTATTCATGCCGTGGAGGGTAAGCACCCAGTCGACGATTCGTGGCGGGGGGGCCTCGTGCAGGTAGATCACCTCGGTTGCCGGGCCGTCGCAGTCGACTAAAGCGCGATGGCAGCGCGGGCAGAGGCCGTCGTCCGGAAGCGGCTCTTCGAGGGGTTGCTGACAGCAGGGGCAAATCGATCGTTCGCGCTTCGTAAGCCAGCTGAGGGCGATGAGCTCCCCGAGCATCGCGTCGAGCTCCTCGCCCTTACAACCGGCGCGCCCGAGGAGCGCGAGACGCGAGGACTCGATCCGACCGCCGGTTCGGGCGAGGCCGCGAAAGAGGTTCACCGCTCCGGCCGGATGCCGAGCTGAGAGCTCGCGCCAATTGGGGTTCGCGCGAGCCTTCATCGATAGCGCGCCAGGAGATTCAAGATCGCCCAGACCTCCTCGGCCGAGAGGAGCTTCCAGAGGCGTATCCGCCTTTGCGACCCATAGAGCTGCAACCGGACGTTCTGGGAGAGAGGCTTCAAGCCGTCCGCGAGGATCTCGAAGCTCGCCGACGTCCCGGTGAGGGTCTTGAGCTCGTTCGTCCGGATCGCCTGACGCACGGCGCCGATCGTCGGATCGTCGAGGTAGCTTCCGTCCCCGGCGGAGCTGCCCATCTCGACGTAGGCCGAAGGGCCGGTGAGCCGCGTCGACTGGGCGCGAACGGTGGCCGCGGCCGGCCTTTTCCCCACGTTCGCCCCTTGGTCGAGGTTCTTGATGACGTCGCCGATCCGCAACTGCGCGGAGGGGAGGGAGGAGACGTCGAAGAGCTTGCCGAGCGTCTCCATCACGGCGCGGACGGCTCCTTCGTGCACCTTCTCCTCGAAAGCGTAGGAGAGGAAGACGGCCGCGAGGCGCTCTTTCAGGCGGAGCTCGAAGCGCATGACGCTCCGGCGCGAGATCTCCCGATAGGCGCGCATCTCGTAGCGGTCGAGGCCGACGTCGCGGATCTCGTCGAGCGCCTTTTCCTCCTTACCGCGCGCCCAGCTCTTTTCTCCCTCGTGCCAGGTGAGGCGCAGTTGCTCGCCGTCGAAACGGATCGAGGTGAGCGCGAGCGCCTCCGGAAACGCCTGAGAAGTGGGTGCATCCCAGAGATCCCGGAGGCTCGCCGCCTCAAGGGTACGCCGCATCGACTCGGGCGACGACAGCGCCCCGGCGATCGCGATCTCGTCCGGTACGGAGTAGAGGTAGACGTGTTGGTTTCCCCACCCCTCGACCTCGTCGAGCCATGTCTCGACGTCGGCGAGCCTCAACTGTCCCCCGTCGACCGCGGAGAACAGATTGCGCTCGAAGTCTTCCTTTGTCGTGCCGATGCGGATTTCCCGGCTCCTCAGCAGCTCCTTGATGAAGACGTTCCCTTGCGCGCGGATCACGCCGCGCGCCAGTTCGCGGAGCACGTTCTTCTCCGACTCGTCCGGCGGCGGGGCCGCCGGCTCTTGGCTTGGCATGCTTTAAGTTTAACCCGAATTTCTGTTCGGTTCCCTGCGCTGCGGAACCTTTTCGGCACCGTAAAACCGTGCCATCGTGGTCGACTCAGCCGGCCTCCTCCGCGTGCCAGGCCGGCGTGATCCGGTCGATCACCGCTTCTCCGATGCTCTCCGAGAAGGCCACGTCGGGCGAGATCAGGAGCACGCTCGACGGCGCCTTGCGCGCCACGGTCGAGGCGACGCTGCCGAGCATCAGGCGATCGAGGCCGCCGCGCCCGTGGGTCCCGAGCATCACCAGGTCGGCCGGGTGCTGCTCCAGATCGCGAAGAATCTCGAACCGCGCCTCGCCCGGCACGATGGCGCAGCGGACGTCGAACGCCGTCTCGCACCCCTGCTCGCGGACGAAGCGCGCGAGCTCCTCGGTCCGGATCCGCTCGGCCTCCTCCGGTGAAAAGTCTCCGGCCGTAGCGTGGCGGATCGCCAGCACGTCGAAGAAGCTGACGACGTTCAACGCGCGGACCTCGACCCCGGCGTCGGGGGAGGCCAGCTGGCCGAGCAGGCGCAGGCCCGCGCGGAACGCATCCGCCGACAGCGGGGAAAGGTCGACCGGCGCGAGCACCCGCCGGGGCGGGATCGGGAGGTCGCCGCGCACCAGCAGCACGGGGCAGCTTGCTTTGCGCAACACCCGGTCCGCGGTCGAGCCGAGCAGCTCGGCCGCGAGCGGTCCGGAGCCGGTGGCGCCGACGACGATCAGGTCGGCGCCCGCTCGGCGCGCGGCGTCGATCAACACGCGATGCGGCTCGCCCGCCACGACCTCGGCGGCGGCGATTTCAGAGGGGTCGATACCCAGCCGCTCGATCTGACGAGCGAGCATCTCGTGCCCTTTGGCCGAAAGCTCGGCCGAGAGGTCGTCGCCTCGGCCGGTCTCGGGCCCTGTCAGATGCGGCACCTCGGGCGAGGCATGAACCAGGTGGACGCGCGCTCCAGCGGCCCGGGCCAGGGCCACGCCGGTCCGGACCACCCGGTCGCTCTCGTTTTCGAGCGAGGTACCGATCAAAACGGCGCGCAGGGGATGGGAGCAGCCCTCGGTCGAGGGGGTGGATGCGGTCGTCATGGCGATCTCCTATCCGCCGACCAGCGCCGCCGAGGCGGTGCGCCGGCGGGAACGTCGCATTTCCAAGCTCAAGCGTAGCGGATCCCGCGCCTCTAGGCGCCGGCCGATCGGGTAGGCCCCGCTGAGGGCATCGGCCGAACGAAATGCGTTACCCCTCGGAGCCCCAGGCCGCGGCGGGAACCGGATGGGTTCCCAGGACCGCAATCTCGCCGTTCGCCACGGCGGCTGCCGGATCCTCGCGGAACCGGCGCGCGGATGCGTCGGGGTCGCCGCCGGTCGCGCCGGTCGACGCGATGCCCACGGCCCGGTTTCTGCCGCTGCGCTTCGCGGCATACAGGGCGAGATCGGCGATCGCGATGATCTCTTGCCAGTCGACGGCGCGCGGCGCTCCGGCCGTGAATGGGTAGACCGCGAAGCCGATCGAGGCGGTGCGAGCGAGCGTCGTTCCGTCCTCGAGCGCGAACGGGTGCGCTGCGATCGCCGCGCGGATCTTCTCGGCGAGGCCCGGAGCCTCTCGGCGGTCGAGAAAGCGGGCGACGACAAGGAACTCCTCGCCTCCCCAGCGGACGAGCGTGTCCGACGCTCGCACCGCAGAGCGTAGAAGGGCGGCCGTCTGGGTGAGCACCGCATCGCCCGCGGCGTGGCCGTAAGTGTCGTTCACGCTCTTGAAATGGTCGAGGTCGAGCAAGAGGAACGCGAGATCCGCCTCGTCTGCTTTTCCTTGCGAGCCTTCCTCGTGCCGTCGCGCGGCGAGCTCCAGATCGGCGCCGATGCTTTGCTCGAGATAGCGCCGGTTCCGAAGTCCGGTGAGCGGGTCGGTGAGGCTCGCTTCTTCGATGCGGGCGTAAGCCGCCTCGAGCGCCCGATTGGTCTCGGCGAGAGACAGGGTCCGCTCGCGGACCACCGCCTCGAGGGCCCGGCTGCGGGCTTCGAGCTGCCGGACGCGGAGGCGGTACGCGGCGTAGGCGAGGGCGAGGACGAGGAGGCACGCGAGCGCCCGGAACCACGCCGTCTGGTAGAACGCCGGCAGTACCTCGATCGGCAGGGCGAGCTCGTGGCGGCTTGGGACGCCCGACCGATTGGTACCCGCGACCCGCAGCGTGTACCGCCCGGGGGCGAGCCGCGTGTAGGCGACCGAGCGCTGGGAGGCGTCGCCCGCCGTCCACCGGTCGTCGTAGCCGTCCAACCGAAACCGATAGCGGTTGCGGGCGGGCGCGGTGAAATCGAGCGCGGCGAAGTCGATCCGGAAGCTCCGTTCGCCCGGGTGGAGGACCAAGCGGTCGAGGCGAGCCGCCCCCGGCCGCTCGAGGCCGTTGACGCGGAGCGAGGTCGCGACCAGCGGCGGCTCGTACGTCCAGGGCGAGAGCCGTCGCGGCCTCACCTCGAGCAACCCCTCGGGGGAACCGAAGAGGAGCGTTCCGTCCCGCGTTCGCGTCCGGCTGGCGATGAAGAAGTCGTGGAACGAAAGTCCGTCGGCGGGGCCGAGCTCGGTCGCCCGCCAATTCCGCGGGTCGACGCGCAATCGTGGGGTGAGCCAGACGAACCCCTGGTCGTCCTCGATCAGCGATTCGACCGGCGCCGGAGGACGTCCGAGCCGCGCGGAGACCGAATCGAAGCGCGCCGTCCTGCCGTCCCACGAGGTGAGGATCGCGGCACCTCCGGGGGTCGCCACCCAGAGGCGGCCGTCGCTCGCGATCATCAGGTCGGGGACCCATCCGGCCGGCAAGCCATCGCTCTTGCCCTCGACGTAGGGGATGCGCACGGCCCGGCCGGTCCTTGGGTCAAAAGCGTTCAGGCCGCTGTCCGTGCCGACCCAGAGGGTGCCGCGGGCGTCGAAGGCGAGCGACTCTGCGGCGATGCCCGAAAGGGTCGTGGGATCGTCGGGCCGGTGGCGGTAGGTGGTGACCGCCAGGGTCTCGGGGTCGATCCGGGCGAGCCCTTCCGCCGCTCCGGCCCAGAGCGTTCCGTCCGGGCCGAACGCGAGTGCGCGAATCGGCCCGCCGGGAAGCCCGTCGGCGACCGCGAGGCGGTCGAAACGCTGGGTGCCGGGGCGCAGCCGATGGAGCATGCCGTTGAGCGTCGCCACCCAGGCCGTCCCGTCGTTCGCCTGGGCGAGACAGGTGATCGCGCCGTCGGCGAGCGAGCCCGGATTCGCGGAATTCGGCCGGAAGCCGCCGAGGGCATCCTCGATCCGGTGGCCTGCGGCATCCAGCCGATCGATCCCGTTGCCGTTCGTGCCGGCCCAGATCGTGCCGTCGCGCATCTCCAGGGCACGGACGATCTCCGGATGGCTCAGCCCGTGAGGGCGGCTCGGCGAAAAGCGGAGGGCGCGGAACGCGCGCGCCCGCGGATCGTGCCGGACGAGGCCCTGCCCCCAGGTGCCCACCCAGAGCAGCCCCGAGCGGTCGCGAAGGATCGCGCCGATCCGGTCGCTCCCGATCGTCCCAACCGAGGCGGGGTCGTGCCGGAGCCGGCCCGCGATCTCGAGCGTCCGCGTGTCGATCCGATCGATGCCGCCGCCAAAGGTCGCGATCCAGATCTCGCCCTCCGCGCCCTGGGCGAAGCCGTAGACCCAGAAATGGCTGAGCCCGCCGCCCGGCCCCGCGTTCCCCGTCTCGCCGGCCCGCGTCCGGGGAAGGAAGCGATGGAACGCTCCGGTCCGCGGATCGAGCACCGCCGCGCCGTCGTCGAGCGTGCCGATCCAGATTCGTCCCGTGGCGTCCTCGAACAGCTTCGAGACGAACTGCCCGGCGAGCGAGCCCGAGATCGCCGGATCCGAGGCTGTACGCACGAAGCGGGGCCGACCCGCCTCACCCGCTCGAAGCTCTTGGAGGCCGTCCTGGCTTCCCACCCAAACCCGACCTGATCGATCGACCAGCACCGCGCGAACCCGATCGGCGGCGAGGCTCGCGGAATCGCGCGCGTCGTGGCGGAAATGCTCGATTCGGCCGCTCCGGGGATCGAGCCGGTCCAACCCCTCGTAGGTGGCGACCCAGAGCCGGCCGGCACGGTCCGCGGCGATCCCTTCCACCCGGTTGTGCGACAGGCTCCCCGGCCGGCCGGGGTCGTGGGCGTAGCGGACGAAGGTCTCCGTCTTCGGGTCGTAGGCCGAGAGGCCGTTGCTGAACGTCCCGATCCACAGCCGGCCGTCCTCGGCGGCGAACAGCGACCGCACGTAGCTTCCGCCGAGCGTCTTCGGGTCGCGTGGATCGAATTTATACACCTTGAACTGGTAGCCGTCGTAACGAACCAGGCCGCCTTGGGTGCCGATCCAGAGGAATCCCTGCCGGTCCTCGGCGAGAGCGGTCACCAGATGGGCGGGGACTTCGTCCGGTAGCTCGACCGGCTGAAAGGAGATCTCGTCGCCCGGCAGGGTCGGCGCGGCCGCGGCGCTACTACCGGTCGAAGCGAAGGCCGCCGGCTGGATCAGCGCCAGGAGCGCGAGGCCGAAGAGCAGGTCGCGTTGTGCCGCCACGGAGAGGAGATCGTAGCGCAGCGCGCCGGAGCTGCCGGTCGAGGCGGGGCGCCAGATAGAACAGCCGGCGCCACACTCGGCGCGAGCCGGCCTTTAGGCGGGGGCATGGGGGCCGAGCGCGAGCGCCCGCGTCGCCTCGGCGTCGCGGAGTCCTGCCTCGACGCCGGGCGCCGCGAGGAGCCGCCGCGCCGCTTCGCGCAGCGCCGGGCCGCGACCCGTGGCGAGATCGAAGTCGGCCTGGGCCGCGACGAGCAGCGCCGCGACGCCGCGTGCCATCTGGAGCGCAAAGCGGCGGGCTCCCGCCTCGAGCGCGTCGCGCCCTTCGGTCGCCGCCGTTTCGAGCCAGGCGACGCTTTCGCGCAAACGGTTGAATGCCCTTTCGCCCAGCTCCGCCGTCAGCGGATCTAGGATCGCGTCGCGCGTTTCGGAGAGGCGAGCGAGGAGGGCGACGTGCGAGCCGTCACGGCGGATCGCGCGCAGCGCGTCGAGCGCGAGGACGTTCGTCGTCCCCTCCCAGATCGAAAGGACCTGCGCGTCGCGGAGCAGGCGGGGAAGGCCGGTGTCCTCGACGTAGCCGGCGCCGCCGAACGCTTCGAGCGCTTCGGAAATCCCCGCGACCGCCTGCTTGCCGGTCGCGAGCTTGGCGAGCGGCACGAGCAATCGGAGCGTCGCGCGCTCCGCGTCGGATGCGACGCCGGTCTCTTCCCGCCCCACCAGCTCCGCCGCGGCGAAGACCAGGTGGAAAGCCCCCGCCTGCTCGGCCGCGAGGTCGGCGAGCGTTTCGAGGTGGAGGGGGTGCTCGGCGAGAAGGCGGCCGAACGCCTTTCGGCGCGTCGCGTAATCGCGGGCGAGCGCGAGCGCCCGGCCGAGCGAAGCGGCGGCGCAAGTTGCGTTGTAGACGCGAGTGACGTTCAACATCGCGGCGACCGTCGCGACGCCGCGACCCGGCTCGCCAATCGCGCGCGCCGGAGTGCCGTCCAGCTCCAGCTCAGCGGTCGGCAGCGCCCGCGTGCCGAGCTTGTCTTTGAGTCGCAGCACCCGGATGTCGAGCTCCGGTGGCGGTGCTCCGGCGAGCTCGATCAGGAAGAGCGTGAGCCCTTGGCTTCCCTTCGGCGCTCCTTCGATCCGAGCCAACGCGAGCGCGATCTCCGCGGTCGTCGCGGAGGTGAACCATTTGACGCCGCGAAGTCGATGGAACCCGTCGTTCGTCGGGGTCGCGATCGTCGACGTGCCGGAAACGTCTGAGCCGCCGGTCCGCTCCGTCATCCACTGGCCCGAGGTCCAAAAGGCCGCCGGATCGCGCGAGAGTAGATGCGGGAGCATGCGCGACCGGAGGTCGTCTCCTCCGTACAGCTCGATCACCCGGGCGGCGCCGTCCGCCATCGCGAGGGGGCACGACGCGAACGCGGAGGACGGGTGGTAGAGATAAAGCTTCGCGATCTGATGCACGCGCGACCATTCCGCTTCGTTCCGTTCGTAGGCGGTCGCGAGCACCCCTTCCTCCGCCGCGATTGCGTGGAGCCGCGCCCAGGCGGAGGAAACCTCGATCCGGTCGATCCGTCGCCCCCAGGCGTCGAAAGGAATCAGGCGCGGTGGGTCGCGCTCCGCCTCGTTGGCGAGCCCGAGCATCTCGCCCGAGGCGAGCGACGCGAGGCGCCGAAGGCCGGGCTCGATCGCCGCTCTGATCGCCGCGGGGATTCGCCGCGCGAGATAACCCAGGAGGACCGGGTCGTCGGCATAAGGATCGCCCAAACGCGGCGGGGTCGGGTCGAAGTCCGGCATGGATCGGATTCTAGTGAACGGAATCGCGTCTCGATGGCCATGGCGAGAGGGCTTCCTCGCCGCTAGCCCCGACCCAATCCAATGGGAGTTTCAGCCCGGGGACGCGGCGTTCTTGCATCCACCCTCGCTGCCGAGCCGGCAGGCCTTCCGGTAGAGCTCGAGGGCGCGGTCGGCATCGGCCGGCTCGACGAGAATCCCGAGATTGTTGCAGGCGGCCGCTACGTTTCCGTCGCAACCGCGCTCGAGCATCTCGGCGGCGCGCCGCTCGTCCTTTGGGATGCCGTGGCCGTCGCGCAGGAAGATCCCGAGGTTCGCGCAGCCGATCGGGTCGCCCGGCGTGCAGGCGTCCCCCGCGCAGGCCCGTTCGTAGAGCTGTGCCGCGCGTTCGGGGTGAGCGATCACGCCGATCCCTCGATCGTAGAGGTAGCCGAGGTTGGTGCATGCCTGGGGGTAGCCCCCCTCGCAGCCGTAGACATAGCCGAGCAGCGAGCGCGCGTCGTTCCGGGGTGCGCCCCGCTGTTTCTCGTAGTTCAGGCCGACGTTGTAGCAGCCGGCGGGATCTCCGCCGTCACAGGCGATCTCGTACAGCGAGGTCGCGCGGGCATCGTCTTGCGCCACGCCACGGCCGAGCGAGTAGAGGAGGCCGAGATGCGCGCAGGCCGAGGGGTTCCCGCCGTCGCACCCTTTCCTCGCGACCTCGGCGGTGCGCGCGGCGTCTGCCTCGGTCAGCGTTTCCCCTTCGCCGTGGCGGTCGATCCATTGGCCCGCGAGCTCCGCGCAGGCGGAAGCGTCGTCCGCGGCGCAGGCTTTTTCGTAGAGCGCGAGGGCGTCGCGGGTCTCCTCTTCGGAGGTGCTTGCCACGATCCGTCGTCGGCCGAGCTCGGCGCAGGCGTCGGCCCGGCCGTCCCGGCAGCGCTGGCCGAAGAACGCCTCGCCCACCGTTTCGATCTGGACGGTCTCGGGCGCCCCTGCTCGACCCCGTGCGAAGGTGACGGCGACCTTGCGGCCGAGGGGAAGACGCTCCACGATCCGTTCGAGATCGCAGGCGGTGGTGGCGGGTCGGCCGTCGAGCGAAAGTATGCGGTCGGAGTTTCGCAGGCCGGCGAGGTAGGCGGGGCTTCCCTCGATCGTCTGCGCGACGACGACGCCTGGTGCCTCGGCGGGCCACGAGGGATCGTTCGAGCCCGCCGGTCGGTCGTTGCGGAACGTGGTGCCGAGGCTCGATCGATCCGCCGCAGGTACGGGGGCGGTGCGCGGCTTGGGGCACCAGAGGGCGAGCAGGAAGGTCGCGACCGCCACGGTCGCGCCGAGCGACAGGATGACGCGGGGAACCGGCCCCATCTTGCCCCCGCCCGCGGCGCGACCCAGCTCGTCCATCGGCCTATTGGCGGCTCATCATCGGCCAGCTTCCGAGGCGGGCGGCGGAGCCGATCCGGGAGGCGCTGCGCGCGGCGGCTTCGGTCCGCGGACGAGACGCCAGAGCTTGCGCAGGAGGAAGAGCGCGAGCCACAGCACGCCGAGCACGGGAATGCCGACGATCACCGCGAAGATCAGGAAGTTGCCGAGGCCGCGCAAGAAACCGATCAGCGTCCGGAAACTGTCGCGCACCCGATCTCCCGGCTGCCAGCCGTCGCCGGTAACCGGGCGGGCGGAGGAGACGGGGGAGATCTGGATCTGGAGCGTCGAGTAGGCGACCTGTCGATCGAGCCCGGCGACCTGCGCGCCGACTTGCTCGATCTGGGTGCGGATCTCGGTCAGCTCGCGGTAGACCTCCATGATTTCCTCGACCTTGCGCGCCTTCTGACGCGATTCGGCGAGGAGCGCCAGAAGCTCGGCTTCGGTCGCGCGGAGCGCCCTCAGGCGGGCGTCGAGATCGACCAGTTGATCGGTCACGTCGTCGGTCCGGAGTTGCTCGGAGACGACCTTCACCGCGAGTTTTTTGACCTCTCTGCGCGCCTCCTCCAAACGCTCGACGGGGATTCGCAGCGTGAGCGCGACCTGCATCGATCCGTCGTACAGCCGGTTTGCGCCGACTCCCGAAACGTAGCCGCCGAGCTTTTCGGCAAGAGCCTGAAGGTTCGTGGACACCTCTTCGGGCTTGCGCACCTCGATCGACAACTCGACCGTCTTGATGAGCTTGCGAGGCGACGCTTTGGGCGCGGCGGCCGGAGCGGCGGAACCTCCCGCCCCCTCGGCGGCCGGCGCGGCCGTGGCGGCGCGGGCCATCGACTCCGAATCCTGCGTGGCGACCGCCGCCTCCGCGGGAGCCTCGGACATTTCGACTTTCTTCGCGCAGGCACCGATCGCGACGAGGGAGAGAAGGGCGCCGAGTAGGACGCATCCGGCTCGCTGGGACGTCGTTCGTGGATTCATGGGAGGGAGATTAGCAGGCGGGACGGCTCGCGAGAGATGGGCTAGCCCCTTAGACGTTCGGTACGACGCGAGGCACGGTCCCCAAGCGCGGTTGCCAGAGCGTCTCTTGAACCGGCGGGCCGAGCGGCTCGGCCCAGAGGTCGTCGGGCAGGGGGCCGACGGTGAATCTCACGCCTCCGCCCCAGGTGAGGTGCCCGACCGCGGCGAGGGCGATCGTCGTCGAGGCTTTCGTTCGGGTGGTCGCTTCCTGCGCGCGCCAGAGCCGGACCCGCTTGCCGGTCGGACGGTCGACCCCGATCGAGATATAGAGAGGGTAGGAGCCTGGATACGTGGGCGTGACCAGCGGAAACGTCACTTTCGAGACCTCGGCCGCGCCGACGGTCACGGTGTGTTGAGGATAGAACCGAAAATACTTCTCGTAGCCAGCGGGATCGAACCGGATCGTAACCCGGGTCGGCGCGTCGAAACAGTTCTCGAGGAAGATCGAGACGAGGTGGGGCTTGCGCTCCTTGCCCGGGGTCAACTTGCCGGTGAACTGAATTCCCTCGGTCTCGAAGATTTGGTTGGCCGGGACGTTCGCGGCGAGCACGTACGGGAAATCGCTGGAAGCCGACCGCTGGCGACGATAGGTTTGAGCGAAGCAGGCGATCCCGACGATCGCCGCTACGGGCACCGCGATCTTGGGGAAGATGCCTGGCGCGAAAGCGTTGGCGAGGTAGATGCCCACGCACAGCGCGGTACCGAGCGAGAACCCGCCGACTAGGGTGAGGACCGCATCGAGATCGCGTTGCGCCTGCTGCCAAAGAATCGCGACCGCGATCGCTCCAGCCACCGCGGCGACCACGAGGCTCGCTCCGGCAGGCCCGTCTGCCGAAAGGGCGACGACCACACCGCCCGCGCAGGTGCACATCGCAAAAAAGGCGACCACGAACAAGAAAAAGTTTTTCGACAGGGTCATGCAGAAACCCCTCATCTTCCACGGTGGACCGCGGACCTGTCCTCTCGGTGGGGGAAGTCTACGCCGTTCGACCGCCGGGTGCATCGGCGATCGGCCCTCTCGGATCGTCAAGACGGTTAGAGCGTTCTAACGCCTAATACCGCGGCACGCTCGGGTCGACCTCCCGGCTCCAGGCGTCGATTCCTCCGGCGAGGTTCTTCGTCTTCGCGAAGCCGTGCTGCCGTAGGAAATGCACGGCCTGGGCGGAGCGGATGCCGGCGTGGCATTGGGCCACGATCATTGAGGCGGTGTCGAGCTCGTGGAGGCGATCGGGGAGCTCTTGAAGCGGTATGAGGATGGAGCCGTCGATCCTCGCGATCTGGTACTCCTGCGGGGTCCGCACGTCGAGCAGGACGATGTCGCGTCCTTCCTCGCGCCAGCGGGCTAGGTCGGTCACTTCGATTTCGAAATCGTCTTCGTGGGGCATCTGGGCCTCGATGCCGCAAAACTGCTCGTAGTCGATCAACCCGGTTTGGGTGGGGTGCTCCGAGCAGATCGGGCAGTGCGGATCTTTCCGCAGCTTAAGCTCGCGGAAGCGGAGCCGCAACGCGTCGAACAGCACGAGGCGTCCGATCAGCGTCTCACCCGCGCCGACGATCAGCTTGATCACCTCGTTCGCCTGGAGCGCGCCGATGATCCCAGGCAGGACGCCGAGGACTCCGCCCTCCGCGCACGAGGGAACGAGCCCGGGCGGCGGCGGCTCGGGGAAGAGGCAGCGGTAGCAAGGCCCCTTCTTGCCCCAGAACACCGAGACCTGCCCTTCGAAACGGAAGATCGAGCCGTAGACGTTGGGGAGGCCGAGCAGCACGCAGGCGTCGTTGACCAGATAGCGCGTCGGGAAGTTGTCGGTGCCGTCGACGATTAGGTCGTAGCCACGGAACAGATCGAGCGCGTTGCTCGATTCGAGCCGCGTCTCGTACGGGATGATCCGGATGTGCGGGTTCACCTCGGAGAGGCGAGCGGCCGCGGCCTCGATCTTGGGGCGACCGACGTCCGAGACGCCGTAGAGCACTTGGCGTTGGAGGTTCGAGTCGTCCACCACGTCGAAGTCGACGATCCCGATCGTTCCCACGCCGGCCGCCGCGAGGTAGAGCCCGAGCGGCGAGCCGAGCCCTCCCGTGCCGATCATCAGGACCTTCGCCGCCTTGAGCCGCTTCTGCCCTTCGGTGCCTACCTCCGGCAGGATCAGATGCCGGCTGTAGCGGCGGATCTCCGCTGGATTGAGACCCGGCAGCTCGCGCCCTTCGACCAGGCTCTCGAAGCTCACGAGAGGTCCCCGGAGCCGAGACCGCCCGCGATCGACGGAATGATCGAGAGGACGTCGCCGCTGCGGACCGGGGTCGCCCCCTTCTCTAGGAAGCGGACGTCGTCGTCGTTTTTGAACACGTTGACGAAGCTCCGCAGCGTGCCTTCCTGGGTGTAGAGATGGCGCTCGAGCGCAGGATGTTGGCGCACCAGATCGCGCAACGCCTCGCCGACCGTATCGCCGGCGACGGAGATTTCGCCCTGCTCGCCAGTGAAGCGCCGGAGCGGGGTCGGGATATTGATGGTCGATTGAGCCGCGGATTCCACGGATTCGTCTCCTTCGGGTGGGCGAGTCAGGAAATGTTCAGAGACTCTTCGAGAAATTTCTCGCGATCGTCCGCGAGGCGCCAGCTGCGGGCGTCCTCGGCCTTGCCGCCGCGGATCGACACGATCAGGTACGACAGCCCCGGCCAAGCGTGCTCGCGGTCGAACTCGCTCGGCCGCGCCGGATGGTCGGGATGGGAGTGGAAGTAGCCGACGATGCCGAGTCCTTCGGCGCGCGCTGCCTTCTCCGCCGCGAGCACCGCCTCGGGAGGGATCACGTAGCGGTTGTGCCGGCTGTCCTCTCGCGCGTTGTCAGCGAGTACGAGCCGGGTCACCTCGGTGCGGATCGCCTCGCCGTCGCGCAACTCGCGGCCAATCATCACGCCGCACGCCTCGTCGGGATAGCCCGCTTCGAGGTGGCGCTCGATCGCCTCGCGGTCGGTCGCGGAGAGGATCAGCATGGAGGTCTGACCGTTCAACGCTCGTTCTCCCAAAACGACTCGGTCAAGTATTTGTCGGCTCCGTCGCACAGGAGGGTGACGACCGTCGCCTCTCGTCCCGATGCCGCGACCTCGTGGGCGAGCGCGAGCGCCGCGGCCACGTTGCCTCCGGACGAGACGCCGACCAGGAGGCCCATCGTCCGGGCGAGCTTCAGCACCATGGCCTGCGCCGCCTCGGTCGAGATCTCACGCGCCTCGTGGGCGAGGCCCGGATCGTAAATCGGCGGCACCAACGCCGAGGCCATGTGCTTCATTCCCTCGAGGCCGTGGAACGGCCCGTCGGGCTCGACCGAGACGAGCCGCACGTCGGGGGCGCGCTCCCGCAGAAACCGGCCGACACCCATGAAGGTGCCGCTCGTGCCGAGGCCGGTGACGAAGTGGGTGATCCGGCCGCCGGTCTGGCGCCAGATCTCGGGACCCGTGGTTCGAAAGTGGGCTCGCCAGTTTTCGGGATTCGCATACTGGTCGAGGTAGACCCAGCGATCGGGCTCCTCCGCCACCAGGCGCCGCGCCTCGAGGATCGCGCCGTCGCTCCCCTGCAGTGGATCGGTGATTCGAATTTCGGCGCCGTACGCGCGCAGGATCCGTTTCCGCTCCGGGCTCGCGCTCCCCGGTAGACAGAGCGTCACGGGGATACCGCGGGCCGCTCCGATCATCGCGTAGGCGAT
>JBGAGQ010000121.1:0-6273 GCA_044226625.1 Thermoanaerobaculia bacterium | reverse complement strand
GGCTGCGCGGGGGCGCCCCCTCCTCCTGCCGCGGCGCCGAAAACCGGCGGGTTCGTCGAGGGCCGCTTGCTCTGCGGCACCGAGGCCGCGTTCCTGTCGTTCGAGCGGCTCGGGGTGCCGAAGGACGCGCGGCCCGTCGAGCTGGTGAAGATCGGGCCGCGGATCTGGATCCTGTTCGAGCCCGCGCGCCTTCTGCGCATCGATCGGCGCGGCGAGGCGGCGGACGTCGGCGTGCGCCTCGGCGGCGAGGGAGAGCATTGGTCCTCGATCGCGCTCGATCCCGTCGACGGCTCGCTCTGGCTCGCGGCGAGCGAGCGCCTGGCGCTCTGGCATTACGAGGCGACCGGGACGCTGCGCGAAGTGCCGCTCCAGAAGGTCGAAGGCGAAGGAGGTTTCCTCGATCTTGTGGCGGGTCCCTCGGGTCTGTTCGCCGTGCCGACTTCCGCCGATCATCGGGTCTGGCGCATCGGCAGGGACGGCCAGGTTCTAGCCACCGAGTTTCCCGCGCCGGCGCTCGATCCGAAGAGTCCGAGCCCTTTGGATTCACTCGGACCAGGCGGTTCTCCGGTGCGGCTCGAGCACGACGCGGCGGGGGCCGTCCTCGCCTGGTTTCCGGATAAGAGAGAGCTCTACCGCGCGGATGCCGCCGGCCGGTGGGCGGCCGTCGATTCCTCGATCTTCTCGGCCGGCGGCTCGGATCCGGTGCGCGGAGTCGACGTCGGAGGGGAGAACGAGCATTGGTACGCGAACGGCCGAGGCGCCCTGTTCTATTGGAAGGGCACTCCGGTGTTCCTCGGGGCGCACTCGATGCTCGAACGGAAGGGGAAGGTCGGCACGATCTACCATTTCCCTGGCGGGCGCGAGCTGTTCGAGGCGTGCAACGGCTGGTTCGTCCTCGACGTGGCGACCGACGAGACCGGCTACTCGGCTTTGACCGATCAAGGCGTGGTGATCGGCGATTTCGCGGGCGTCGGGCCGGCCTCGATCGAGCCCGAGAGCCTCGGGGCGAAGCCGTGAACGAGACCGATCCCAATGTGGCGCTCGCGATTCGCTACCTCGCCGCGCTCGAACGGGGAGCGACGGGAAACGCGCTCGCGGAGTTCTTCACCCCCGACGTGGTGCAGGACGAATGGCCGAACCGCCTGTCGACCCAAGGGGTGCGGCGCAATCTCGCCGGGCTCCTCGAGGCTGCCGCCCGCGGCCGTCGCGTGGTGACCCAGCAGAGGTTCTCGCTGCTGCACGCGGTCTCGAGCGGCAACGACGTGGCGCTCGAGGTGCAGTGGACGGCGACGCTCGCGGTCAAGGTCGGCACCATCCCGCCCGGCGGCCGGATGCACTGCCGGATGGCGATCTTCCTCGAGATCCGCGACGGCAAGATCGCCCGGCAGCGCAACTACGACTGTTTCGATCCCTGGTAGACGGGCAGCTCGAGCGCGAAGGCGGCGCCGGGACCCTGCCGCTCGCGGTACCGGAGCTCTCCGCCGAATCCGCGCGCGAGCGCCCGACTCAGGGCGAGCCCGAGCCCGAGCCCCGGAGCTCCTTCGCTGGCGGCTCGCGCTGCCGAGCGCCGGAGAGGGCGGAAGAGGCGTCGGCGGCGATCCGGTGGGATGCCCGGTCCGTCGTCCGTGGCAAGGAGCACGATCGCCGACGCGGCCTTCTCGACCTGGATTGCGAATCGCGTTTCGCCGTCACGGCCGAGCTTCGCGAACTTGGCGGCGTTGTCGGCGAGATTTTGAAGGATCCGTTCGACCGCCACCGGATCGACGCGGACCTCCACCTCCGCGAGATCGGCCGGAACGTCGAGCGAAAAGTCGACGCCACGGCGGCCGAGGTCGCCGGCGAGATGCCGCGCGATGGGATCGAGCAGGTCGGCCAGTTGCACGACCTCCGGGCGCAGGGAAGGTCCTCCCCGTTCCAGGCGGGAGAAGGCGAAGACGTTCTCGACCAGTTGGCCGAGCCGGTCCGCCTCGGAGCGGAGGGTCGCGAGGTAAGTCCCTACCTTGTCCTTCGGAACCATCCCATCGTCGAGCATCTCGGTGTACATCCGGAACGTCGTGAGCGGCGTGCGGAGCTCATGGGTGACGGCGGAGACGAAGTCGTCGCGCCGCCGGGCGAGACGTACCGCGCCGAAAAGGAGGGCTCCCGCTCCGACGCTCACGACCAGGATGGCGGCAGACGCCGCGACGACCCCCAGGCGTGCGGCGGTCCATCGGGTGCGCGATGCCTGGGGCTCCGGTAAAGGGCCGGGATCGAGGGCGAGCGGCAGCAGGGCGAGCTGCCGGCCGGGATCGACCCCGGCCCGGTTCGGCGTCGGGGCGAGCGACGCCCGCGGCAGGAGATCCCGCACCCGTCCCAAGAGGTTCGCGGCGAGCGCCTCACGGTTCAGCCAGATCCCCTCGAACACCTCGCCCCCCGATCGCTCGATCCGCCGGACGAGCAGCAACTCGCCGCCGATCCAGAGGGATTGGTAGGGCGTGACGATCCGCGGTGCCGCGGCACGCAGGGGCGGAGCCAGGGACGACGCTGGGCTCAAGGGGGGCGGGGCCTGGTTCGCCTGGATTCGCTCGAACAGCTCCGCCGAGTTGAGGGCCTCCTGGCGAATCTCCTCGGCTTGGATCGCCTTTTGTTGGACCGGTTCATCTTCCTTCTTCGTCCTCTCCTTGGAGCGCGGAGGAGCTTGGGGCGAGCGCTTGGGAGCGGGCGCGGCGAGCGGCCGCTGTTCCAAAGCCGTCACGAGGGCGTCGCGGCGAAGGAGGGCCCGCGCCTCGGCCGACGGGGGACCGGCGGCGGTCGCAAGGCGGCCCGCCGAGTCGATCTCGAATCGAAGCCGGTCGTACGGTCGGCGGGGATCTCCGCCGGGCATTGCGCCTCCGACCGGCCGGGCGTTCTCCTGGGCGAGATAGGCCGCCAATCCCGAGTCCATCCGCCAGAGCGCGAGGCGGGAACGCTCCTCTCGATCGGCGAGCGCTCGGGCCCGTTCCTGTCCATGCTCCAACTCGAACGCCGTGCGCGCGATCCAGGCGAGCGCGCCGAGGAGCACGGCGAGCGCCGCGGCAAAGCTCGCGAGCAGGGCCGTGCGCGACCTCATGCGAACCGGTATCCCCGGCCTCGGACGGTGAGCAGCAGGCGGGGCTCGTCCGTCTCGGAGCCTTCTTTGGCGCCGCCGCCGTCGCGCAGCTTCCTTCGCAGCCGCGCGACGGTCATGTCGACGGTCCGGGTTTCGACCCGTCGGGGATCGATCTCCCAGACCCGGACGAGCAGCTCGTCGCGCGGTACTAGGCGCCCCTGGGCCGCGATCAGGTAGGAGAGCAGGCGGGATTCGAGAGCCGAAAGCTCCTCGCTGGTGCCGTCGTCGAAGCGGATTTTTCCCTGGGCGAGATCGATCGCGCCGCCGGGAATCGGATGCGCGTCCGGCACCTCGGCGCGCGCGGGGGAACGGCGTAGGAGCGCTTCGATTCGGGCGAGCAGCTCGCGGATCGAAAACGGCTTCACCACGTAGTCGTCGGCGCCGAGGCGCAGCCCGGCCACCCGGTCGTCCTCGGCGCCGCGCGCGGTGATCAGAATCACCGGCAGGGCGGGCTTGGCGGCGCGGATCGCGCGTAATACGGCGAGCCCGTCCTTGCGCGGCAGCACGAGGTCGAGCAGGACCAGCCGTACCGGGCGTTCGAGCGCCAGAATCTCGGCGCTCGCCCCATCGCCCGCTTCAAGCGTCTCGAAGCCGGCGCCGTCGAGGGCGTCTACCAGTCCGCGACGGATCGCGAGGTCGTCTTCGACGATCAGGGCGAGGTCCGGCGAAGGCATGGCCGAAGCATAGCCCGGGGCGGATCGGGCGCAGGGTGGGAGCTGCGGGGCGTTACGAAGGCGTTACCGTGCGGCCGACCGACGGCACCTAGGCTTTCGAGCGTCCTGAAAGGAGGACTCCGATGAACGAGCGGACCCCCTGTTCCTTCCCGCCACGCCGCGCCGCGGCCGTGTCGCTCTGCGCGCTGCTCTTCCTTCTTATCGCACGACCGGCTCCTGCGGTCGCGGGTCAAGGCGCCGCCAAGGCTTCGCTTTCCGACCTCGCCTACAAGGCGCTGTGGAACTATCCGGAATCGGCCGCGCTGGCGATCCGGGATCTCCGTGCGGCGGGTCCCGCGGGGATCGATGCCCTCCTCGGAGCGAGCCGAAAGCGCGGCGAGTGGACGATGAGCGACGCGGAGTTCGGCCACGTGCTCGATCAGCTCTGCGCGCAACGCGACTGCTCCGGATCCCATCTGTACTGGTACACCGACCTCGAGGCCGCTCGGGCCGCCGCGCGCTCCGCCGGTAAGCCGATCCTCTCGCTGCGCCTGCTCGGGCGGCTCGACGAGGATTTCTCCTGCGCCAACAGCCGCTTCTTCCGGACCGTGCTCTACGCGGATCCGGCGATCTCCCAGCTGCTGCGCGAGCGTTTCGTCCTCCACTGGCAGTCGGTGCGGCCGGTGCCGCGGATCACGATCGACATGGGCGACGGCCGGAGGCTCTCGGGGACGATCACCGGCAACAGCATCCATTACGTGCTCGATGCGCAGGGGCGTCTGCTCGACGCGCTGCCGGGCCTGATCGGCCCGGGCGCTTTCCTGCGCGAGCTGACAGACCTCGAATCACTGGCGCGGACTGCCGAGCCGCTCGACGACGCGGAGTTCGCGCGATTCTCGATGGCGCATCACGAACGCGAGTCGACCCGGCTCTCGGAGACCCTCGGCACGGATCTCGACCGGTATGACCACTGGACGAAGGCTCCCGCCCAGCGCCGCGCGGTAAAGACCGGGGCGCCCGCGGCCTTGGCCTCTGGGGACGGCGCGCCGCCCACCGCGGTCGACGCCTCGACGCTCGCGATGAGCAAAGGGGGGATCGAGGTGCGCTTCCTGAACGTTCTCTTTCCGCCTTCGCCCGGAGCCTTATGGGGGGCTGGGGTTCCTTGGGTCGGGGTGGCGCCCTACCATCGCGCCGACTGGCAGCTGGACGACGTGGCGCGGGAGCGCCTGCGGACCAAGATGGGTCTGGGAGCCGGGCCGGAGGCGGACCGGATGGCGACGAGCTTCGAGAGCTTGCTCTCGCTTGATACCGTGCGCAACGAGCTGGGCCTCCATGCCGTGCTGCACGATTGGCTCGCGGGCCAGGCGGCGCCGGTGGACCTCGCGGAATTTAACGAACGGGTCTACGCGGATCTTTTCCTCACTCCGAGCTCCGACCCTTGGCTCGGCTTGAACCCGGAGGACGTCTTCACCGGTCTGGCGCCAGCGGTCGCGCTCTCTGCCGGAGATCGGTGATCCCCGCCACTCACTGCGACTTCTGCCGAAACGAAAAGCGCACGGCGCGCCGTCTCGGGCGGCCGTGCGCGGGGCCTTCCCTCTCGGAAGAGATTCAGGTGCTCTGGGCCATCGGCTTGAACGGGAGGTGGACTTCGAGCACCCCGTGATCGAAGACCGCGGCGACCCGGTCGGGCTCGACGTCGAAGGGGAGCGGGAAACGCGCATGCAGGTGCTCGTACCGCTCGCGGCCGGGATCGGTTTCGTCCCAACCGTCGCCGTCGAAGACCAGGTCGCCATGGTCGATCGCGATGTGCACGTCGCGCATCGCGAAGTCCTGCAATTCCGCCGCGACGATCAGCTCGCCGTTTTTCTCGTGGACGTCCACGTTCGGGGTCCAGGGTTCTGGGTCGCCGCCGCCGAGCGCCTGCTTCTGGAATTCCAACATGGGTGGCTCCTTTTCGTCCTTGATTGCAGGGTAGGCCTCCGCGCGCGGGGCGGACACGGGCGAACGGGCGGTGCTTCGCTCGAATTCGGGTGGGCGCGAGCCCTGCCCCGGGGGGCGGGTCGCGTTATGCTCGGCACGACGACGAAACAAAAGGAGCCCCCACCGGGGGCACAACCAGGGTCGCGATCGGGGTGCACCGGACCGGCCCGAGGATTTCCTTCGAACGATGAAGAAGCCGCACCTCTTGCGCGTCGAGGCAGGCGCCGCTGAGCTTTCGCCTCTTTTCGCCGCCGCGCGGACGGTGGGTCTCCGGATCGGCTGGCTCGAGCTCGAAACGCGGGCTCCCGAGCCGGTTCCGCCGAGCCTCGCAGAGGCCGCCGGGGAAGGCGCCCTGCGTGCGGTCGCCGTCGGAGCGGGGCGGACGGTGGCGGTCAAGCCGCTGCGCGGCGCGCCCGTCCTGGACGATCTCCTGCGCGAGCACTTCCGGGGTTGCGCGCTGGTCCTCGTGCGTGGAGGAGAAATCGAGATGCCGAGCCTCGAGCGCGACGCGGA
>JBGAGQ010000120.1:0-6076 GCA_044226625.1 Thermoanaerobaculia bacterium | reverse complement strand
TTCCCCCGCTTGCGGGGGGAGGCCAGGAGGGGGGCCTCAGCCCACCACGTCGACCGGCCCTCCGCCCCCTCGGTCCGGGGCACGTGCCTCCCTTCGCGAGTCCGTTTCGGCGAACTGTGCCGGCCCCCACCTCGGTCCTCCCCCGCAAGCGGGGGAGGAAGCCCGCCCGTCCCTCTTCACGCCCTGGCGTCTCCGCCTGGCCGCCGCTCCAGACCTCAGATCCTCTCGGCGAAGCGTCCCTTCCCCCGCTTGCGGGGGGAGGCCAGGAGGGGGGCCTCAGCCCACCACGTCGACCGGCTGTTGAGGGAGCGGCGGAGCTGGGATGGGAGCGGTTGGTCGCCTAGTCCAGAATACGGGACGTATAACCAGAGTACGGGACGTATATCCAGGATACGGGACGTGAAACCAGAATACGGGACGTTAAGCCAGAATACGGGACGAACTTCCAGAATTCGGGACGTTCTTCCAGAGTACGGGACGTATTATCGGAGTACGGGACGTACAGCCAGGAAACGGGACGTAACTCCAGAGAACGGGACGGAAATCCAGAATATGGGACGTAACTCCAGAGAACGGGACCGAACGATCAGGAATTGAGGCGTCCGCTCGGCGAATGGGACGTTCGTTCGGAAAACGGGACGAGCGCGGCGAACGTGGGACGTCCCGCCGTCGGCTCGTCCCCCACGGCCGACGCCGGGACGCTCGGCCGGGAATCGGGACGTCGACCGGCAGGCCGCCGCTTTCGCGATCAAACCCGGGTCCACCTTGCTTCTTGCCCAGTCTCGGAGGGCCTTTCCGCTTCATGGCGGGAAGGCCCTCCCGCACTTGGGTCGGGATACCATGAGCGCCCTTTCTATGAGACCCGCCGCGCTTCTCCTCGATCTCGATGGCACGCTCTACCTCGACGATGCGCCGATTCCGGGCGCGGTCGAGGCGGTGGCCGCCATTCGCAGGCTCGGGATTCCGTTTCGTTTCACCACCAACACCACGCGCCGGCCGCGCACGGAGCTCGCCACGCTCCTTTCGGAGATGGGGATTCCCGCGGCGACGGAGGAGATCGTCTCCGCCCCGTCCGCTGCCGCTCGCTGGCTCGTCGGACGTGGGCTCCGCCGCGTGAAGCTGCTGGTGCCTGAGGTCTCCTGGCAGGAGTTCGAGGCGCTCGATCGCGTGGAGGAGCGTCCGGACGCCGTGGTGGTGGGGGACCTCGGCGAGAGGTGGACGTTCCCGCTCCTCGACGACGCGTTCCGAGACCTGATGGCAGGCGCCGAGCTGGTCGCCATCCAACGAAATCGGTTCTGGCGGGTGAACGGCCGGCTCCAGCTCGACGCCGGTCCCTTCGTCGCGGCGCTCGAGTACGCGACGCGGCGCGAGGCGAAGCTGATCGGCAAACCCTCCACGGCCTTCTTCGCCACGGCGGCGGGGGAGCTGGGAGTGGACGACCTCTCGAACGTCGCCGTCGTGGGCGACGACCTCGACTCCGACGTGCGCGGCTCGCGCGACGCCGGGATGATCGCCGTCGCGCTACGAACCGGTAAATATCGGCCCGAGGACGAGGGTCGCTATCGCGACACGGCCGCGGTGCTGCTGGACTCGATCGCGGATCTGCCGGCGTGGCTCGATGGATCTCGAAGCTGAAGCCCGGCTCGCCTTCCCCTTACAGCACTACCCCCGACCGCCGGATCAATGCCGCAAGGCACCGCTCGCTTTCCCGGAAGATCTCCTCGGAATCGAGCTTCGTGAGGCGGCCGTCGTCGACCAGCAGCTCGCCGTCGACGATCACGTGACGGACGGCGGCGCGGCTCGCTCCGAAGGCGACGAGGTCGTGGGGGTCGACGGCCGAGGCGCCCCAGAGCTCCGGGTTTCCTGCGGTGGGTGCGCCGAGGATGACGAGGTCGGCCGCCTTGCCCGGCTCGATCGAGCCGATTTCGGTGCCGAGGCCCAGGGCTCTCGCTCCCTCGCTGGTCGCGAGGCGAAGGGCGTCGAGCCCGGAGAAGGCGTCGGGACCGTGCTTCACCTTCTGGAGCAGTGCGGCCAGGCGGACCTCGGCGAAGTTGTCGAGCTGGTTGCTGCACGCCGCGCCGTCGGTGCCGATGCCGACGGGCACGCCCGCGCTTCGGATCGCGAGCAGGTCGGCGACGCCGGAGCCAAGCTTCAAATTCGAGCTGGGGCAGTGGACGACGCTGAAGCGATGGTGGCGGACCCGCTCGAGATGTCCGGAGGTGAGCCAGACCCCGTGGGCGAGCCGAAGATCGGTCGCGAGAACCCCCTGCTCGGCGAAGTATTCGATCTCGTCGCGGCCGTTCTTGATCTCGCGCACGGCGAGCGTCTCGTCGCGTTGCTCGAGCGCGTGGGTGTGCACCGGCCAGCCGTGGCGCTCCGAAAGCGCGCGAATGCCGGCCCAGAGCGGGTCCGAGCAGGTGAGGATGAAGCGCGGATTGAGGAGGTAGCGAAGCCGGGGTCGCGCGCTTGCACGACCCGCTTCTTCGAAACGCTCTCCGAGCGCGGCCGTTCGGGCGAGTACGGCGTCGGTTTCGCCGCGCATGGGGGAAGGTAGCGCGTCGCCCGAATCCATCAGGCATTCGCCGGCGAAGGCGCGCAGGCCGGAGTCGGCGATCGCGCGCAGCAGTCCGGGCGCGCCCGGGCCGATCCCGATGTCCTGGATCGTCGTCGTTCCGCCGAGCAGGCATTCGATCGCGCCGAGCAGGCCGCACCAGTAGGCGCTCTCGTCGTCGTGCGCCGCCTCGAGCGGCCAGATCCGCTCGCGCAGCCAGGCGAGCAGTCGGCGCCCTTCGCCCAGGCCGCGGAAGAAGGTTTGGCCGAGGTGGAGGTGACCCTGGATCAGACCGGGGAGGACGAGGCACCCTGAGACGTCCAGCACGCGCGCCCCCGAAGGCGGTTCCGGGACGCGCCGCGGAGCACGGTCGCCGCCGGATCGAGGGTGAGGACGGTCCCGCCTCGCAGCAACAGAGAAGAGGAAGAAGGTTGCATACGCCTGCCGATCCTATAATCCCGTCATCTCGTCCTGCCTTCTCCGATGACTCCTCCCGACCTCATCGTCCGCGGCTCCAGGGTCCTGACGCCCGAGGGCGAGCGTCCTGCAGCGATTCACGTTTGCGACGGACGGATCGAGCGGGTCGCGCCGTTCGACGAGGCTCCAATGGGAGTCCGCCTCCTCGAAGCCGGCGAGGCGGTCGTGATGCCCGGCATCGTCGACACCCACGTCCACGTGAACGAGCCGGGGCGGACCGATTGGGAAGGATTCGAGACGGCGACCCGCGCCGCGGCGGCCGGCGGGGTGACGACGCTCGTGGACATGCCGCTCAACAGCGTGCCGGCGACGACCTCCCGGGAGGCGTTCGCCGAGAAGCTCCGGGCGGCCCGGGGCCAATGCTATGTGGACGTCGGCTTCTGGGGCGGCATCGTGCCCGAGAACGGCCACGACGCGGCGGCGATCGCCGGGTTGATCGAGGACGGGGTGCTCGGCTTCAAAGCGTTCCTCGTTCCGTCCGGCGTGGACGAGTTTCCTGGAGTGGGCGAGGGCGACCTTCGGCCCGCGATGATCGAGCTCGCGCGTTACGGCGTGCCGCTGCTGGTCCATTCCGAGCTTCCCGGACCGATCGAAGAAGCGAAATGCGTCTGGGAAGGGGCGGGACCGGTGGAGCGGCGGCGGTACGATCGATGGCTCCTTTCGCGTCCAGCCGCCGCGGAGGTCGAGGCGATCGAGCTGCTGATCCGCCTCGCGGGTGAGACCGGAGCCCACGTCCACGTCGTCCACCTCGCGACCTCGGAAGCGCTCCCGGCGCTTCGAGCCGCGCGCGAGGCCGGCGTAGCGATCACGGTCGAGACCTGCCCTCATTATCTGACGTTTTGCGCCGAGGAGATCGCCGACGGCGCGACGGCGTGGAAATGCGCGCCGCCGATTCGGGAGCGGCTGGAGAGGGAGGCGCTCTGGGGAGCGCTGGCCGCGCGGGAGATCGACCTGATCGCGACCGATCATTCGCCGAGCCCGCCGGAGATGAAAAAGCTGGAGGAAGGGGATTTCCTCGCCGCCTGGGGCGGGACCGCCTCGCTGCAACTCTCGCTCGCGGCGGTATGGACGGAAGCCCGGGCGCGAGGCCACTGGATCGAAGATCTCGCGCGGTGGATGTGCGCGGCCCCCGCGCGCCTCGCCGGGATCGACGAGCGGAAGGGAGCGATCGCCGAAGGCCGGGACGCCGATCTGGTGATTTGGGAGCCGGACGTCCCCTTCGTCGTCGATCCTGCGAAGCTCGAGCATCGGCATCCGGTGACGCCCTACACGGGCCGGACGCTCCACGGCCGGGTCCGACGCACGCTCGTCCGGGGCGAAACGGTTTACGATGACGGGACGTTCCCCGCTCGGCCCTTCGGCGAGCTTCTTTTCCGCCACCCAATCCGCCACTGACGAAAGCGACGATGACCGACTTCACCGATCTCGTAGACCTCGCCTCCGAGCGCCTCGGCGGCGCCGTGCTCGCCGCGAACGACGAATTCTTCGCGCCGAAGGAGAACCTGCTCAAACCGGGCGAGGCGGTCTTCATCGAGGGGAAATACACCGACGTCGGCAAATGGATGGACGGTTGGGAGACGCGGCGTCGACGAGAGCCCGGTTTCGACTGGGCGATCGTCCGCCTCGGCCTCCCCGGCATTCCGCGTGGCATCGTGGTCGACACCCGGCACTTTCGCGGCAACTACCCCGAGTCGTGCTCGATCGACGCCGCGGCCGTCTTGGGCTACCCGGCGCCGATGGAGCTCGCCGCCGCCGAGTGGCGGGAGATCCTGCCACGCTCGCCGCTCGATGGGGATCGGCGCAACGTCTTTTCGCTCGCGGGCGACACGGGTCGGGTCACCCATCTGCGCCTGAACATCTATCCCGATGGGGGCGTGGCGCGGCTGCGCGTCCACGGCGAGGTCGCGCCCGATTGGCCTCGCCTCGCCTCGCGTGGCGAGATCGACCTCGCGGGGGTGGAACACGGCGGCCGGGTGCTCGCCTGCTCCGACATGTTCTTCGGCAACCGCCACAATCTGATCCTCCCCGGGCCGTCGCTCGGCATGCACGACGGGTGGGAGACGAAGCGGCGCCGTGGCCCCGGGCACGATTGGGCGCTCGTCCGGCTCGGCCGGCGCGGCCTGCTCTCGCGAGCCGAGGTCGACACCTCCCATTTCAAGGGGAATGCGCCGGGCAGTTGCGTTCTCGAAGGATGCGACGCTCCCGGCGCTTCGCCCGAGGCGCTCGTGGCCGAAGAGTACGCCGGATGGCGGACGATCGCGCCGCGGACCGATCTGCGGCCGCACACCCGTCATCTCCTCGACGAGCTGGCGTCCGGCGGACCGTTTTCCCACGTCCGCCTGCGCATCGATCCGGACGGCGGCGTCGCCCGCCTGCGGCTCTATGGAAGGCTCGCCGAGTGAGGCTCGACGCACTTTCGGCGGCCGATGCGGAGGCCGCCTTCCTCGCCTGCTGTGGCTCGACGGCCTGGGCGCGCGCGATGACGGAGGGCCGCCCTTATCCGGACGACGAAGATCTGCTCGAAACATCGGATCGCGTCTGGTGGAACCTCACGTCCGAAGACTGGCGCGAAGCGTTCGCGGCGCATCCCAAGATCGGCGAAAGGAAGAGCGAAGGGGACGAGCGCTTTCGCCGCTGGTCGGAGCAGGAGCAAGCCAGCGTCGCCTCGACGGAGGCGGCTACGCTCGCCGAGCTGGCCGAGGCGAACCGGGGCTACGCCGAACGATTCGGCTACATCTTCATCGTCTGCGCGACGGGCAAGAGCGCCGAGGAGATGCTCGGCCTGTTGCGCGCGCGGCTCCACAACGAGCCGGAAACGGAGCTGCGCGTGGCGGCGGGAGAGCAGGCGAAGATCACGCGGCGCCGTCTGTTGAAGCTCGCCGGAGGTGAGGGCTGATGGGCATCACGACCCATGTTCTCGACACGTCGCGCGGCCGGCCGGCCGAAGGGGTTGAAGTCGATTTGGAGATCCGGGAGGCGTCGGGCTGGCGCGCCATCGGGCGCGGCACGACCGATGCGGACGGCCGAGCCCGCCACCTGCTTTTCGAT
>JBGAGQ010000039.1:0-57768 GCA_044226625.1 Thermoanaerobaculia bacterium | reverse complement strand
CACGCGCTATATGGCGCTGCTCGCGAGCTTCCAGGCGCTGCTCGCGCGGATCTCCGGCGAAGGGGACGTCGCGATCGGCACGACCGTCGCGGGCCGGAGCCGGCGCGAGCTCGAGCCGCTGATCGGCTTCTTCGTCAATACCCTCGTGCTCCGCACTCGCCTGTCGGCTCAAACGGACGTCGCGGCGCACCTCGGTCTCGCTCGGGAGGTGGCGCTGGGGGCGTTCGCGCACCAGGAGGTTCCGTTCGAGCGGGTGGTCGAGGAGGTGCAGCCGGAGCGGGACCTGTCGCGCTCGCCGCTGTTCCAGGTGATGTTCCAGCTGCAGAACGCGCGCTCCGAAGTGCTCTCGCTTCCGGGGCTCGAGTTGAGCGCCGCGGCTCCCGAAGGGGCGACCTCGAAGTTCGATCTGGTGGCGAACCTGAGCGAGGGACCGGGGGGCATCTCGGGCGTCTTCCGCTACAGCCTCGACCTGTTCGACGGCTCGACGCTCGAGCGTTGGGCGGAGCATTGGCGGCGGCTGTTGGCGTTCGCGGTGGCCGCACCGGAGACGCCGCTCGCCGAGCTGCCGCTCCTGTCGGACGGTGAGCGGGACGAGCTGATCTCGACCTGGGGTACGCCGGAGCGACCCCGGCCGACGGTGGCGCTGACGACTCGATTCGCCGAGCAGGCGGCGCGCCGGCCGGACGCGATCGCGGTGAGCCTCGGGGATCGATCGATCACCTACGGGGAGCTGGCGCGGCGGGCCCGCGGGATCGGGCGGCGTCTGGCCGCGGCTGGCGTCGCCGTGGGCGATCGGGTCGGTCTGTGTACGGAGCGCTCGATCGAGATGGTCTCGGCGCTGCTCGGAATCCTGAACACCGGGGCGGCGTACGTGCCGCTCGATCCGCACTATCCGGCGGAGCGGCTCTCCTATCTCCTCGCGGACAGCGGCGTGCGCCTCGTGCTCGCCGAATCCGCGACGGTTTCAGCCCTGCCGGACAGCAGCGTCCGCGTTCTGCTCGCTGACGCGACCGATGCGGTCGAGCCGACTCCCGCGGCTGGTCTCCTCGAAGGTGCGTTGGACATCGCGCCCGAGCTGCCGGCGTACGTGATCTACACCTCGGGCTCGACGGGCCGGCCGAAGGGCGTGGTGGTGACCCATGCGAACGTCGCCCGCCTGTTCGACGCGACGGAAGAGTGGTTCGGCTTCGAGCATTCCGACGTCTGGACGCTGTTCCACTCCTACGCCTTCGACTTCTCGGTCTGGGAGCTGTGGGGGCCGCTGCTCCTCGGTGGGCGGCTCACGATCGTGCCGTATTGGGTGAGCAGGACCCCGTCGGAGCTGCTGCGTCTGCTCGCCGAGGAACGGGTGACGGTGCTGAACCAGACGCCGTCGGCGTTCCGCGCTTTCCAGGCGATCGAAGGCCCAGCGGCAGCTTCGGATCTGGCGCTCCGGACGGTGGTGTTCGGCGGCGAGGCGTTGGAGCTGTCGAGCCTGCGCCCTTGGTTCGCGCGTCACGGCGACCGCCAACCGACGCTGGTGAACATGTACGGCATCACCGAGACGACGGTGCACGTGACGTACCGGCCGATCCGCTCGGCGGACACGGCGCGGGGGAGCGTCATCGGTCGCGCGATTCCGGACCTCTCGGCGCAGGCGGTCGACCTCTGGAACGGGGTGGACCCCGCGCCGTTGGGGGTGGCGGGGGAGATCCTGGTGGGAGGCGCGGGCCTAGCGATCGGCTATCTCGGCCGTCCGGACCTGACGGCGGCGCGTTTCGTGCCCGATCCCGGGAGCCCGGTGCCGGGAGCGCGGCGCTACCGTTCGGGCGACCTAGGAAGGCGGCTGCCGGACGGCGACCTCGAGTACCTCGGTCGGATCGATACCCAAGTGAAGGTGCGCGGCTTCCGGATCGAGCTGGGAGAGATCGAGGCGGCGGTGGCATCACACCCGGGCGTGCGCGAGTGCGTCGTGGTCCTGCGCGGCGAATCGCAGGGCGAGGATGCGCGATTGGTCGCCTACGCGGTGGGCGAGTCGGTGCCGTCGCTCGCGGAGGTGCGTACGTATCTCGGCTCGCGTCTGCCCGACTACATGGTGCCGACGGCGCTGGTGGAGCTGCCGTCGCTTCCTCTCACGTCGCACGGCAAGGTGGACCGTCGCGCCCTGCCGGCGCCGGAGCGTGAGCCATCGACGGCGCGAGCGCGGATCGCACCGCGGAACGAGCTGGAGTCGTGGATCGCCGCGATCTGGTCGGAGGTTTTGGCGTTGCCCTCGGAAAGCGTCGGGGCCGAGGACGACTTTTTCGAGTCGGGCGGCAACTCGATCCGTGGGGCGATGCTGGTGAACCGCCTGCAGCAGGACCTGGGCGAGATCGTTCAGGTCGTCGTGATCTTCGACCACCCCACGATCGAGGCGCTCGCGCGCTACGTCGAGGCGGAGCACCCGCGGGCGGCGCGGCGCCTCCTCGCCGCGCGAGGAGCGGGCGGTTCCGATTCCTTCGGTCGAGGAGCCATCGAGCCCGGGATCGACAAGTCGAAGCTCGCGGCGCTCGCGGCACTCGTCCGGCCGCTCGGCCCTCCGTCGACCGTGGACCGCGAGGCGGCCAAGAACCCGCCGGTGCTGTTCGTCCTCTCGCCGCCGCGTTCGGGCACGACGCTCCTGCGGGTGATGCTCGCGGGTCATCCGGCGCTGTTCGCGCCGCCCGAGCTGGAGCTGCTTTCGTTCCAAACCCTCGGCGAGCGCCGCGCGGCGTTCTCGGGACGCGACAGCTTCTGGCTCGAAGGGGTGATCCGCGCCGTGATGGAGATCCGAGGTGCGACAGTCGAAGAGGCGCGCGAGCTGGTCGCCGGCTTCGAGGCGCGCGACCTCTCGACCCGTCGCTTCTACGGCCTGCTCGCCAGGGATCTGGGCGAGCGGATGCTGGTCGACAAGACCCCTTCGTACGCCCTCGATCCCCGGGTGCTCCGCCGCGCCGAGGAGGAGTTCGAGGGCGCGCGCTATCTCCATCTGGTCCGCCATCCCGGAGGGATGATCCGCTCGTTCGAGGAGGCGAAGCTCGATCAGATTTTCTTCCGCCGCCCGCATTCCTTCGCCCGACGCGAGCTGGCCGAGCTGATCTGGACCGCGAGCCATCGCAACATCCTGGATTTCCTGGGCGGCGTTCCGGAGGAGCGGCACCATCGGGTGGTCTTCGAAGAGCTGGTCCGCGAGCCGGAGCGGGTGCTCGCTGAAGCTTGCGAATTCCTCGGGCTGCCGTTCGAGCCCGCGATGGCGGCGCCCTACGAGGATCGCTCGTCTCGGCGGATGACCGACGGACCGCACGCGGCCTCGCGGATGTTGGGCGACGTCAAGTTCCTGGGACACGGTGGTGTGCAAGCGGGGGTCGCCGAGCGCTGGCGGTCCGAGCTGGACGACGCCGCCTTCGGAGAGCCGACCTGGGAGACCGCGGCGCGCCTCGGTTACGAGACGCCGCCCGGACGGGTGCGCGAACGTCCGATTCCGGCCCGGAGCGCGTGGATCGCGGTCCCCGGGGAACGATCGCCCGAAGCGCCGCTCTCGTTCGCGCAGGAACGGCTCTGGTTCCTCGATCGTCTGATGCCGGGAAGTCCCACCTACAACATGCCGCTTGCGCTGCGGTTGACGGGGGCGCTCGACGCGCGGGCGTTGCGCGGCGCGCTGACTCGGGTTGCCGAACGTCACCTCGTCCTACGCACGACGTTCGTCGAAGTCGACGGGCGGCCGGTGCAGCGGATCGGCCCGCCGGCGCCGTTCCCGTTCGCGGTCGTCGACCTGTCGCGCGTCTCTGCGGATCGTGCCGAGGACCTCGCGCGCCGTGCCGTCGCGACCGAGGCGCGGCGCGGCTTCGATCTCGCCCGCGGACCGGTCGCCTCGGCGTTGCTGGTTCGGCTGGCCGCGAACGAGCACGCGCTGCTCTTGCGGTTACATCACATCGCCGCGGACGGCTGGTCGCTCGGTGTTCTGGTGCGCGAGATGCTGCCGGCCTATGCCGCGCTCGCCGCGGGGCGTTGCCCGGACCTACCGGCTCCCGGCTTGCAATACGCCGACTTCGCGCTCTGGCAACGCGAGCGCCTGACCCGGGATCGAACGAGTCGGGAGATCTCGTACTGGCGCGAACGGTTGGCGGGAGCGCCGCCGATGGCCCTGCCGACCGATCGGCCGCGGCGGTCCGCGCGGCCGGTCGCCGGGGCTCGCCGGCCGGTGGATCTGCCAGCCCGGCTCGCGAGCGCGCTCGCGGCGGAGTGCCGCGACGCGGGAGCCACGTCGTTCATGGGGCTTGCCGCGGCGTTCTTCGCGTCGCTCCTTCGGTGGACCGGCCAAGCGGATCTCTCGCTCGGCACGTTCGTCGCGGGTCGCCATCGCGCGGAGGTCGAACCGCTGATCGGCCTCTTCGTGAACACCCTGGTGCTCCGGCTCGAACTCGGCGCTTCGCCCTCCTGGCGCGAGCTGCTCGGCCAGGCCCGCGCCGTCGCGATCGATGCGTTCGCACACCAGGAGATGCCGTTCGAGAAGGTCGTCGAGGCGCTCGCGCCGTCGCGCGACCTCGCGACCGCACCGCTGTTCCAGGTGAGCTTCACGCTCCAGAACGCGGCCGAGGAGCCGCCCGAAGGCACCGAGCTGCCAGGCCTCTCGCTCTCGATGTGGCGCCCATGGGACGCCCTCGGAAAGTTCGATCTCTCGCTCACCCTGTCCGAGCGGAGCGGCGCCTCGGGCGGCCTGGTCGGCGGGATCGAATACGACCGGCACCTCTTCGATCCGGCGACCACGGCGCGGCTCGCGTTGCGCATCCCGCGCCTGGTCGCCGCGATGCTCGAGCGCCCGACCACGCCGATCGCGGAGCTCGACGCGCTCGCGCCGGCCGAACGCCACCAGCTCGCGGTCGAATGGAACGACCGGCCGGGCCCCGATGCCGGCGAGCTCCTGCTCCACGATCTCTTCTTCCGGCAGGCGGAGCGGACGCCGGAGCGTCCGGCCATCGAATCGGCGGCGGGGCTCATCAGCTACGCGGAGCTCGCCGTCCGGGCGCGCGCCGTCGCCGCGGGCCTCCGTCGGCTCGGCGTGCGGCCGGGTGACCGGGTCGCTCTCTCGATCGACCGGTCGCTCGATCAGGTCGTCGGCTTGCTCGGCATCTTGGCCGCGGGCGCGGCCTATGTGCCAGTCGATCCCGATCTTCCGGCCGAGCGTCGTCGATACATGCTCGAGGACGCGCAGGTGTGGGCTGTGCTCGGAGGGAGAGGAGGGGACGACGAGGAGCCCGCATCGGCACCCCTGGCCGCTCTCCGGATCGACCTGTCGACCCTCGCGGCGGAGCAGGGGCATCGAGCGGGCGGCGATTCGCTGCCGGCGTCGGCCCCGGCGTACGTGATCTACACCTCCGGTTCCACGGGGCGGCCGAAGGGAGTCGTCGTGCCGCACCGGGCGATCGTCAACCGGGTGGTCTGGATGGCGACCGACCATCCGCTCGACGCCGACGATCGGGTGCTCTACAAGACGCCGCTCGCGTTCGACGCCTCGATCTGGGAGATCTTCCTTCCGCTCCACTGCGGCGCGCGTCTGATCGTCGCGCGGCCGGGTGGACATCGCGACAGCGGCTATCTGGTCGGCGCGGTCATCGAGCATGCGGCGACGGTCCTGCAGCTCGTCCCGTCGATGCTCCAGGCATTCCTGGAAGAGCCGGAGGTGGCCTCGTGCCGGACGCTCGAGCGTCTGTTCGCCGGGGGAGAGGCGCTGCCGGTCGAGACCGTCCGGCGCGCGACCGCGCTGCTTCCGGGCGCCGCGCTCGCGAACCTCTACGGCCCCACCGAGGCGGCGATCGACGTCGCTTCCTTCCCACGCGTCGGAGCGAGCGCCGCGCTCCGGTCGGGTTGGGGGGAGCGGGCGAACGTGCCGCTCGGGCGGCCGCTGTCGCGCGTCCATCTCTCGATCGCAGAGTCGCTCCGTGAGCTGGGCGGAGAGCCCGCTCCGATCGGCGTCCCCGGGGAGCTGCGGATCTCCGGGATCCACCTCGCCTCGGGGTATCTCCACCGGCCGGACCTAACCGCGGAGCGCTTCGTTCCGGCGGCGACCGGGGAGACCGGAGCGCGCGCCTACCGGACCGGCGATCTCGCGCGGCTCCTCGCCGATGGCGAGATCGAGTACCTCGGCCGGATCGACGGCCAGGTGAAGGTCCGCGGCGTGCGGATCGAGGTCGGCGAGATCGAGGCCGTTCTCGCGACCCATCCCGCGGTGATGCAGGCGGCCGTCGCGCTGCGCGGGAGCGGCCCGCACGGGGCGCTGCTCGCCGCCTATTGGGTGGCGAAGGAAGGCGCGAGCACCGCGAGCGAAGAGCTCGAAAGGTTCCTCGCGGAGCGGCTCCCGGAGACGATGCTTCCCGCAGCCTGGATGGAGCTGCCGGAGATGCCGCGGCTCCCGAGCGGGAAGATCGACCGCTCGGCTCTGCCGGAGCCGACGCGCTCCTCGCCGTCGGGGGGCCGGGCGCCACGGACTCCGACGGAGCAGATCCTGGAAGCGATCTGGTCCGAGGTCCTCGGCCGGCCGGAAATCGGCGCCCCCGTCCCGACTGCGGCAACTGTGCCGACACCGTTGACTGGAATCGCGGCCGAAGACGACTTCTTCGCGCTCGGCGGCCACTCGCTCCTGGCGACGCGGGTGGTCGCGCGGGTGCGCGGTGCGCTTGGCATCGACCTCCCCGTGCGCGCGGTCTTCGAGCATCCGACGATCGCGAGGCTCGCTCGCGAGATCGAGGCGCGGCGCTCCGCGGGCGCCTCGTCGTCGCCGCCGATCGTCGCCGGCCGGCGGGGGGATCTCGGGGGAGACGCTCCGGTCTCGTTCGCCCAGCAGCGGCTCTGGTTCCTTCACCGCTTCGAACCCGACAGCTCCGCTTACAACTTGCCGTTGGCGCTCCGCCTGGATGGCGCGCTCGACGTCGCCGCGCTCGCCGGAGCGCTGCGCGAGATCGTCCGCCGACACGAGGTGCTGCGCACCCGCTTCCCCGAGGTGGACGGCGAGCCGATCGAACGGATCGCGCCGGTCGGTGCCGGAGGGGAATCTCGAAGCGGTTTGCCGTTCGCCGACCTTCGAGCGCTCCCCGATTCCATGCGTGAAGCCGAGGCGCGGCGGCTCACGGCGGCCGAGGCGATGCGGCCGTTCAACCTCGCGGCCGGCCCGGTCGTGCGCTTCTCGCTCCTTGCGCTCGGAGCCGAGACGAACATCGGGCTGCTCACCCAGCACCACGTCGCTTCGGACGCCTGGTCGCGCGGCGTCCTGCTGCGCGAGCTGTCCCTCCTCTACGGCGCGGCGCGCGAGCGCGGACCTTCACCGCTGCCGGAGCTGCCGATCCAATACGCGGACTTCGCGATCTGGCAGCGCGAGTGGCTCTCGGGCGAGGTGCTCGAAAGGCAGGTCGAATACTGGCGGCGGCGGCTCGAGGGCGTACCGACGGCGCTCGACTTGCCCGCGGACCGGCCGCGACCGCCGTACCAGAGCTTCCGCGGCGGTACGCGCCCGGTTCGCCTTGGTTCCGACCTCTCCCGCGACCTGCGGGCTCTCGCGCGGCGCGAGAGCGCCACGCTCTACATGGTCGGGCTCGCGGTGTTCCAGGCGCTGCTCTGCCGTCTCGCCGGGCGAGACGAGGTGCTGGTCGGATCGCCGGTGGCGAATCGCGAGCGGGTGGAGGTCGAAGGGCTGATCGGGTTCTTCGCCAACACCCTGGTGCTGCGCGGCGGCCTCGCTTCCGGCGCGAGCCTCCGCTCGGCGATCGCCGCCGCCCGCGAATGCGTGCTCGACGCGGCGGCCCATCAGGATCTGCCGTTCGAGAAGCTGGTCGAGGAGCTCAAGCCCGAGCGCGATCCTTCCAGGCCACCGCTGGTCCAGGTCCTCTACACGCTCCAGCCGCAGAGCGAAGCCCCCGGTCTGCCGGATCTCGCCGTCGCCCCCTGGCCCGGCGGCGCGGCCGGTACCGGGACCACCGCGAAGTTCGACCTCACGCTCGCGCTTTCCGATGCGCCGGCCGGCATTTCCGGAGGGCTCGAGTACTCGGCCGCGCTCTTCGATCCCGCAACCGCGGCTCGACTTGCGAGCCGGGTCGAAGCGCTGCTCGCCGCGGCGCTCGCCGACCCCGGGGCGGACCTCGCCGCGCTTTCGCTCCTCACCCTCGCCGAACGCCACCAGCTGAGCGTCGAATGGAACGACGGGGAACGAGGGCTTCCGCCGAGCACGCTCGACGCCCTCCTCGCCCGCCATGCGCGCGAGCGGCCGGCTGCGGCGGCGCTCGAATCGGAGCACGAGACGGGTCGCGCGCTCACTTGGGCCGAGGTCGACCTCCGGGCGAGCTCGATCGCGCGGCGGCTCGCCGCCCTTGGGGCCGGGCCGGAGCGCGTGGTCGCGGTATCCCTCGACTGGTCGGTCGATCGCGCGCTCGCGATGTACGCGATCTGGCGCGCGGGCGCTTGCTATCTGCCGATCGATCCCGAGCTTCCCTTGGCGCGGCGGGCGCTGCTGGTGCGGGAATCCGGGGCCTCGGTTCTGATCGCCCGGACCGGCTCGATCCCCGAGTCCGTGGCGCTCGGCGAGCTGCCGGTCTTACTGCTCGACTCCGCCGGCCTGCCCGCGGGGGAGGGCGGCCCCGCCGAGCACGGCGAGCCGGTCGCTCCCTTGCCGGAAAACCTCGCCTACCTGATCTACACCTCGGGCTCGACCGGGACGCCGAAAGGGGTCGCGGTGAGCCATCGCCACGCCGCGGGCCACTTCATCTCGGCGGCGGACTTCTACCGCCTGGGTCCCGACGACCGCGTGGTGCTGCTCGGCGCGATGAGCTTTGATCTCGCGGTCGATCAGGTCGGCATGGCGCTCGCAGCGGGGGCGACGCTCGTCGTCCGCGGCCCGGAGCCGCCGCGGCCCCTCGAGCTTTCGTCGTGGCTCGATCGGCTGCGGATCACCTGCGCGACGCTTCCCACGCCGCTTTGGGCGGAATGGACCGAGTCGATCGAGCCGCTTCCTTCCCGGTTGCGGATGCTCTATGCCGGCGGCGAGGCGATGACGGTCCAGGCGGCGGCGCGATTCCGCGCGCGGCTCGCGGCTTCGCCGGCTCCCTTGTCGGCCTGGAACGCCTACGGGCCGACCGAGGGGGTGGTCGCGGCGACCGCACATCCTTTGGCCGTCGGGCCGCTGCCGGGCTCGGGCCACGTCTCGATCGGCCGGCCGCTGCCTCGGCGAACGGCCTACACGGTCGATTCGAAGGGCGACCTGGTGCCGCTCGGCGGTCAGGGCGAGCTCGCGATCGGCGGCCTGCTCGCGCGCGGCTATTTCTCTCGGCCGGACCTGACCGCGGAGCGCTTCCGCCCGGATCCCTGGGGAGAGCCGGGGGCTCGGCTCTACCGGACCGGCGACCGGGTGTTCCGGCGCGGCGACGGTTCGTTCGACTACCTGGGACGGCTCGACGGGCAGGTAAAGATCCGCGGCTTCCGGATCGAGCCGGGCGAGATCGAGGCGGCGCTCGCGGCCCATCCGCAGGTCGCCGAGGCGATCGTCCTGGCGCGCGAGACCCCCGGCGTCGGTCGGCGCCTGACCGCCTGGTACCGGCCGGTCACGGTCGAGCCCGAAGCGAACGGGATCGACGCGATCCAACAGAGCGGGGCGACCGAGGCGAAGCCGATCGGAGACCTTCGCCGGTTCCTTCTCGGACGGCTTCCGGAGCACATGGTGCCCGCCGCGTTCGTTTCGGTCGCGCGATGGCCGAAGAGCCCGAGCGGCAAGATCGATCGCCGCGCGCTGCCGGAGCCCGAGAGTCTGCGCGACGACCGCGCGTTCTCGCAACCACGCGATCCCGTCGAGGAGGTCCTCGCGGGTCTCTGGGCCGAGGTGCTCGGCCTCGAAAAGGTGGGCATCGACGAGGACTTCTTCGACCTCGGAGGCCACTCGCTGCTCGCCACGCGCATCGTTTCGCGGATCTCGAAGGTGTTCCGGATCGAGCTGCCGCTACGCGATTTCTTCGGCGGAACGACGGTCGAAAGCCTTGCCCGGTTGGTCGAAAGCCGTGAGGGCCGTCCCGGCCGCGCCCGCAAGATCGCGAGCCTCTACCTGAGCGTCGAGAGCCTGCCCGACGAAGGGGTGCGCGAGCGGCTGGAGCGGCGGCGAGTCCGCGGCGAAGGGGGAGACGCTGATGAAACGACGCCGGCGATCGTCGGCGAGGTGAGCGAGCCTTGAGCGCGTCGGAACAGGCGCGCCTCGAGCTGCTCTCGCAGCTTCTAGAGGACGAGGGGCTCCTCGATGATGGGGAAGGGAGCCCACCGGCCCGGATCGAGCCGCGGCCGGCGGGGGCTGAGACGCCCCTTTCGTTCGCACAGCAGAGGCTCTTCTTCCTCGATCGCTGGCAGCCCGGCAACGCCGCCTACCACCTCCACCTCACGGTTCCGCTTCCGGAATCGACGGACCTGCGGGCGCTCGAACGGGCGCTGAACGCCGTCGTCGCGCGCCACGAGGCGCTGCGGACGACGTTTGCCGAGATCGCGGGACGGGCCGTGCAGGTCGTGGCGCAGCGGCTCATGGTGCCGCTGCCGCGGGTCGACCTCTCGGCGGTGGGCGAGCCGGCGACGAGGGACGCGGGCCGGATCGCGGGAGCCCTCCTGAGGCGGCCGTTCGATCTCGGCCGGGGGCCGCTCGTGCGGGCGCTCGCCGTGACGAGGCGAGACGGCAAGCTGCTGGTCGTCGCGATCCACCACATCGTCGCCGACGGCTGGTCGCTCGACGTGCTGCGGCGCGAGCTTTTGGCGTTCTATCGCGAGGCCCGGTCAGTCGCCGATTCGCGGCGGATCTCCTCTCTCTTGCCCCCTCTGCCGATTCAGTATCCGGATTTCGCGCTCTGGCAGCGGAACCACCTGGCGGGCGAGCGGTTGGCGTCGGAGCTCGGCTGGTGGCGCGGCGAGCTGGAAGGCTCGCCGACCGTCCTGGAGCTGCCGGCCGATCGACCGCGCCCTGCGGTCCAGAGCTTCCGCGGCGCGGTCTATCGGGTGCGGCTCGAACGGGACCTCATCACCGGTGCGCGGGCGCTCGCGCGGGAGCGCGGTGCGACCCTGTTCATGGTTCTTCTCGCCGGTTTCGGCACGCTCCTATCGCGCTACGCCGATCAGGAGGATCTGCTGGTCGGCTCGCCGATCGCGAACCGCAATCGGACCGAAGTCGAAGGGCTGATCGGCTTCTTCGTCAACACCCTGCCGCTGCGCGTAGAGCTTTCGGGAAGCCCTTCGGGCCGCGTGCTGCTGGACCGCGTCCGCACGCGGACCTTCGCCGCGTTCGACCACCAGGACCTGCCGTTCGAGAAGCTGGTGGAGGAGCTGCGCCCTGAGCGCGAGCCATCTCGCCAGCCGCTCTGCCAGGTGGTGCTCGGCCTCCAGAGCCGGGGCTCCACCGGGCTCCTCGACGAGGCCTCGCGAGGGGCGGAGGCGACCGAGGGCAGGGCGCCCGCGATCGGCTCCGATACGGCAAAGTTCGATCTCTCGGTCCAGCTGGCGGAGATGGGAGACGGGGTTCGCGGCGGCTTCGAGTTTCGTTCCGACCTGTTCGAAAAGTCGACGATCGAGCGCCTCGCGGCGAACTTCTCGACCCTCCTCGCCGCGCTGATCGCCGACCCCGGAGCGCCGGTCGCGGAGCTTCGGATGCTCGCCACCGAAGAAGAGAGGGAGCTGATCGATCGAGGCGACCGACGAAGCGTCTCGCCGGTCTTCTCGCTCTTCGGGCGCTTCTCGGAACAGGCCGAAGCCCGGCCGGACGCGATCGCGATCGACCACGGCAGCGCGCACGTTTCGTATGGCGCGCTGCTTCGCCGTGCCCGCTTGCTCGCCGCCTCGTTGGAGCGGGCCAGCGTCATTGCCGGCGATCGAGTCGGCCTCTGCCTCGATCGGTCGCCGGAGATGATCGTCTCGATCCTCGGCACGCTGGCCGTGGGCGCCGCCTATCTCCCGCTCGATCCCGCCTATCCTGCCGAGCGGCTCGGGTTCCTTCTCGACGACAGCGGAGTCTCGAGGGTGGTCGCGGGGGCCGGGGAAAGAGATCGCCTGGCGCCCTGGGCCGAAGCGTCCGGAGGCCGGGTCCTCCCCGTCGAGGATCTTCTCGTGCCGGGAGCCGAACCCGGCGGAAGACCGCGCGACATTCCGCCGGAGCTGCCGGCCTATGTGATCTACACCTCGGGCTCAACCGGCCGGCCGAAAGGGGTGGTGGTCACCCATGGGCAGGTGGCGCGGCTCTTCTCCGCGACCGACCGTTGGTTCCGCTTCGGCGTCGATGACGCCTGGACGCTGTTCCACTCCTACGCGTTCGACTTCTCGGTCTGGGAGATTTGGGGAGCGTTGCTCGCCGGGGGGCGTCTGACCGTCGTTCCCTACTGGACCAGCCGCTCGCCCGAGGCGTTCGCCGACCTGCTCGCGGACGCCGCGACCACGGTGCTCAACCAGACGCCGTCGGCGTTCCGCCCGCTCGACGCGGCGTTGGCGTCCAAAGGAGCGCTACCCGCGCTCCGAACGGTGATCTTCGGCGGCGAAGGGCTCGAGGTCTCGTCGCTCGCAGGCTGGTTCGCGCGCCACGGCGACGCCCGGCCGCGCATGGTCAACATGTACGGCATCACCGAGACGACGGTCCACGTGACCTATCGCGCGGTGACGTCGCGGGACCTCGCCCCGCGGGTCGGCAGCCCGATAGGCGTTCCTATCCCGGACCTCTCCCTTCGCGTGCTCGACCGGCGGGGCCAGCTCGCGCCGATCGGCGTGCCCGGTGAGATCTGCGTCGGCGGTGCCGGGGCGGCGCTCGGCTATCTCGGCCGTCCCGAGCTCACGGCGGCCCGCTTCGTCCCCGATCCGTTCGGAGACTTCGGGAGCCGTCTCTATCGCTCGGGCGACCTCGGTCGTTATCTCCCTTCGGGAGAGGTCGAGCACCTCGGCCGCGCCGACTTCCAGGTTAAGGTGCGCGGTTTCCGCATCGAGCCGGGGGAGATCGCAGCCGCGCTCGGGCGCCATCCAGGGGTCCGCGAAGCGGAGGTGATCCTCCACCAGGAGATGCTCGTCGCCTACTGGGCTCCGATCGGAGAAGGGGAGGCCCCCAACCGAGCGGACCTTCGCGAGCATCTGCGGGAGAGGCTCCCCGAGCACATGGTCCCCGCGAGATTCGTGCGGGTCGATCGGATCCCCCTCACCGCCCACGGCAAGGTCGACCGAAAGGCCCTTCCGGACCCGTCGTCGAGCGACGTCGGTGAGACGAGCCGAGCCGGAGAGGACGCGCCGCGGACCGCGGAGGAGGAGATGCTCGCCGCGATCTGGGAGAAGGTGCTCGACCTGCCGCGGGTAGGTCGCGACGCCAACTTCTTCGCCCTAGGCGGCGATTCGATTCGCAGCCTCGAAGTGCTCGCCCTCGCGCGCGCCCGCGGCGTGCGCTTCGAGCTCCAGGACCTGTTCCGTTTGCGCACGCTCGCCGAGCTGGCGGCATATGCGGCCGACGCGGGAGAGGCACACGAGGGAGAGGCAGCGCTCGAAGAGCGCGCGGCGGGGGCCGACCCGGGGCCGTTCGGGTTGTTGTCCGAAGTCGATCGGGCGAGGGTGCGCGAGATTGCCGCCGATGCCGAGGACGCCTATCCGCTCGCCCGGTTGCAAGCGGGCATGCTGCTCCATATGCGGCTCGCGGCCGAGGAGCCGCCCTACCACAACGTCGACAGCTGGTTGCTTCAGTTGGAGCTCGAGCCCGAGCTGCTCGCCCGGTCGCTCGCCGATGTCGGCTCGCGCCATCCGGCGATGCGCACGTCGTTCCATCTCGAAGGTTTTTCCGAGCCGCTCCAGATCGTCCACGCGGCCGCCGATCTGCCGCTGCGGGTGGCGGACCTCCGCGGGATCGACACGGCGCGTCAGGACGAAGAGATCGCGCGCTACGTGGGGGCGGAGAAGCGCCGGCTATTCGACCTTACCCGGGCGCCCCAGCTGCGCTTTTTCATCCATCGGCTCGGCAGCGGACCGAACGAGCGGGCGCAGCTCACGGTGACCGAGAACCACGCGATCTTCGACGGCTGGAGCCTGCACACCACGCTCGCCGAGGTCTTCGAGCGCTATTTCGCTCGACTCTCGGCTCAGGGAGCGCCTCCAACCGAGGGCCGGTCCGTGCCGCCGATCGCCGGGCCGCCGAAGGCGACGTTCCGCCAGTTCGTCGCGCTCGAGCGGGCGGCGGCGGAGTCCCGGGTCGGGCGAGAGTTCTGGGCGCGCCAGCTCGACGGCGCGACGCTGCTCGCGCTTCCGTCGGCGCCCGCCGACCTCGATCGGAGCGAGGACGGTCCGCGGATGCGGCGGGTGATGGTGCCGGCGCCCGAGAAGCTTTCGACCGGTCTGCGCCGGCTCGCCCGCGAATCGGCGGTGCCTTTGAAGAGCCTGGCGCTCGCCGCCCACCTGCGCGTGCTCTCGATCGTCGGCGGCACCCCCGACGTGGTCACCGGAATGGTTTCGAACGGCCGTCCCGAGGTCGACGAGGCGGAAGAGATCCGCGGTCTCTTCCTCAACTCGCTGCCGCTTCGGCTCCTGCTCGCCGGTGGGACCTGGCGCGGCCTGATCGAGGAGGCGTTCGAGGCGGAGCGCGAGCTGCTCCAGTTCCGCCGCTTCCCGCTCGCCGACCTGCAGCAGAGGCGCGGGGGCGCGCTGTTCGAGGTGCTGTTCAACTACATCCACTTTCACGTCATCGAAGACCTGCTGCGCGGCGGCCGTGTCGAGGTCCTCGGCTTCGCCGGCCGCGAGGGGACGAACTATCCCCTTCAGGTGGTCTTCACCCCGGGGCATCTCGATCGCGGCGTCCACGTGACGTTCGAGTACGACGCCCGGCGCCTCGGGCGCGATCAGGTGGAGACGCTCGGCCGGAGGATGATGGCGGCCTTCTCGGCGATGGTGGCGGAGCCCGGAGCCCGATACGACGAAGACCCTCTTCTCTCTGAAAGCGAATGGAGACAGCTCGCGCTCGACAACCGGACGGCGGTCGATTTCGGGCCGAGCCGGCCGATCCCGGACCGGATCGTCGAGCGCGCGGCGAGCCATCCCGACGCGATCGCCCTGAGCTTCGGAGACGGCGGACCGACCGAGCACCTGAGTTACGGCGAGATGGAGCGGGCGTCGCGGCGGCGGGCGCTGCGGATCCGCCGGTCGTGGCGCGGCGGTTCCGATCGGTCTCGCGGTTCGGCCGAACGGCGGGTGGTCGTCCTCCTGCCACGGTCGCTCGACTTGCCCCTCTCGCTCTTCGCCGTGCTGCGGGCCGGAGCGGCTTACGTGCCGATCGATCCCGACTACCCGGAGGCGCGGCGCGCTTGGATGCTCGAAGACGCCGCGCCCGACGCGGTGATCACCACGGAGGCGCTGGCCGCCGAGCTTCCGGCGGGGCGATTCGAGACGATCCTCGTCGATTCGGAAAGTGCGCGGACCGAGGCGATCGAATCGACCGAACGAGGCACAGAGGTGCTTCCCGCGATCGATCCCCGTTCGCTCGCCTACGTGATCTACACCTCGGGATCGACCGGCCGACCCAAGGGCGCGGGCAACGCGCACGCGGCGATCGAGAACCGTCTGCTGTGGATGCAGCGGGCCTACCCCCTCGATTTCTCGGACACGGTGGCGCAGAAGACGCCCACGAGCTTCGACGTTTCGGTGTGGGAGTTCTTCTGGCCGTTGATCGAGGGAGCGCGCCTCGCGGTGGCGAAGCCCGAGGGGCATCGCGACGCTTCCTGGCTCGCGAGGTGGCTCGCCGAGGAGCAGGTGACGACGCTGCATTTCGTCCCCTCGATGCTCTCCGCGTTCTTGGACGCCCCCGGCGCGAACGGCACGGCGTGGCGGTCGCTTCGGCGCGCGATAGCGAGCGGCGAGGCGTTGCCGCCGGAAACCGTCGATCGGTTCTTCGACCGCTTCCCCGCGGCCGAGCTGCACAATCTCTACGGTCCCACCGAGGCGGCGGTGGACGTGACCGCCCACGAATGCCGCCCCGGCGCTTCGATCGTTCCGATCGGCCGGCCGATCGCCAATCTGACGATCCATTTGCTCGACGTGCACGGAGCGCCGGCCCCGCCGGGCACACCGGGCGAGCTCTACATCGGCGGCGTCGGCGTCGGCCGCGGCTACACGAACCGGCCCGACCTCACGGCGCTGCGTTTCGTGCCCGATCCGTTCGCCGGGCTTGGTCCCGGCGCGCGGCTCTATCGGACCGGCGACCTCGCACGCCGTCGGGACGACGGCGCGATCGAGTTCCTCGGCCGCCTCGATCATCAGGTGAAGATCCGGGGCCTCCGCATCGAGCTCGGCGAAATCGAGGCGGCCTTGGGTGCGCTCCCCGAGGTGGCGGCCTCGGTGGTCGTGGCGGCGCGGGGCGCGGACGGAGGCGCGCGGCTCGCAGCCTACGTCGTACCGCGCGATGCCGACGCGGCGGAGGACACCGGGGAGCGGCTCAGGTTGCGCGACCGGGCGAGGGAGGCGCTCGCCGCCCGCCTTCCCGAGTACATGGTGCCCTCCGATTGGGTGATCCTTCCCGAGTTTCCGCTCTCCCCTAACGGCAAGCTCGATCGCCGCGCGTTGCCGCGGCCGGAGGTCGCGCGGGTTGCGGAAGAGGGGGCCGAAAGCGACCGGCCACGGACGCCGACCGAGGAGCTGCTCGCAGTCCTCTGGAGCGATCTGCTCGGGACAGGCGAGATTGGCCGCGGGCAAAGCTTTTTCGACCTCGGCGGCCATTCGCTGCTCGCGACCCGCATGTCGGGCCGGATCCGGGCGCTGTTCGGGGCGGATCTGGCGCTGCCGGAAATCTTCGCCCATCCGAAGCTCGCGGCGATGGCGGAGGCGATCGACCGGAGCCGGCACGGTTCGCAAGGGATCGCATCGCCGGCACTCACGCGCGCATCGCGTGACGGACGGCTCCCTCTCTCGTTCGCCCAGGAACGCCTCTGGTTCCTCGACCGGCTGGAGCCCGGATCTCCCGCCTACAACGTGCCGTTGCTCGCGCGCCTCGCGGGGCGCCTGGAGCCCGCGGCGCTCGCCGCGGCCCTGGCCTGTGTCGCGGCCCGTCACGAGATCCTGCGCACCCGCTATCCGGAGACTCCGGACGGGCCGGAGCAGCGGATCGCCGCGCGGCACGAAGGTCCCGGGGCGCGTCTGCCGGAGGTCGACCTCTCGGCTTTGGGCGCGGCGGAACGGAGCGAACGAGCGCTCGATCGGGCGGCGCGCCGGGTGGCGGTCGCGCCGTTCGACCTCGCGCGCGGGCCGGTATTCCGAGCGGTCCTCTTCCGCCTCGCCGAAACGGATTTCGCGTTGCTCCTCGCGATCCACCACATCGCGACCGACGGCGGCTCGCATGGCGTGCTCCTGCGCGACCTCGCGGCCTACTACGCGGCCTCGCGCGGCGATTCGAGGGCCGTGCCCGCTCCTCTCCCGATCCAATACGCGGACTATTCCGTCTGGCAGCGCGCGCTCCTCTCGGAAGACGCGAGCCGGGCCGAGATCGAATGGTGGCGCGAGCGGCTCGCCGGCCGGCCTCCGCTCGACCTGCCGACCGACCGGCCGCGGCCTCGCGTGGCCCGCCACCGTGGCGACGTACGGACGGGACGCCTCTCCCGGGAGGAGCGCGGGCGACTCGTCTCGGGCGCGCGCACCGCGCAGGCGACGCTTTTCATGGCCGTGGCCGCGGCGTTCGGCGCGCTCCTTTCCCGCTGGAGCGGCCAGGCGCGGGTGGCCCTCGGCACCCCGATCTCTGGACGCGATCGGGCCGAGCTGGAGCCGTTGATCGGCCTGTTCGTCAACACCGTCGTGATCGAGGTCGATGGCGCGACCGACGGACCGCGGAGCCTCGGTTGGAACGGGTTGCTCGCGCGCGTCCGCTCGTCCGCGCTCGGCGCTTACGCCCATTCCGACCTGCCGTTCGACCGCGTGGTCGAGGCGCTCGAGCCCGAGCGCGATCTCGCGCGGACGCCGGTTTTCCAGGCGATGGTCCAGCTCGAGATCGCCGCGGCCGAGCGGGAAGGGCCGGCGGATCCGGACGGGTTGCGGCTCGCGCTCCGCCCGCTCGCGACCCCGGTCGCCCGATTCGAGCTGTCGCTCGGAGCGGTCGATCTCGGAGATCGCGACGGTCTAGGGCTGCTGCTCGGTTTCGACACCGATCTGTTCGATCCCGCGACCGCGGAGCGGATGCTCGAGGCCTGGAAGCGCCTTCTCCTCGCGGCGCTCGCCGAGCCCGATCGTCCGGTGGTGGAGCTTCCACTTCTGTCTTCCGCCGAGCGGCATCAAGTCGCGATCGAGATCTCGGACAGCGCGAAGCCCGCGCCGCCGGATTCGGTCCCGGGCCGGATCGCTGGCCAGGCGGGCTCACGTCCCGATGCCGTGGCCGTGCACGGGGAGGGAGTGCACCTCTCCTACGGCGAGCTCGATCGCAGGGCTCTACGGCTGGCCGAGCGCCTGCGGATGCGGCACGGGGTCGGCGATGAGACCGTGGTCGCCCTGGCGGCAGAGCGGACTCCATCCATGGTCGTGGGCCTGCTCGGGATCTGGTACGCCGGGGGCGCCTACCTTCCTCTCGATCGGACCTACCCGGTCGATCGGCTCGCGTTGATGCTCGGCGACTCGGGAACGAAGATCCTTCTCGGCGATGGTGTGCCCTTGCCGATGGGAGCCGTGCCCGAGGGAGTCGCCGTCCTACCGATCGACGAGGCCACGGTCGTCGACGCCGGCCTTCCCGCTTCGTGGCAACCGGACACCATCCAGCTCGCCTACGTAATCTACACCTCGGGCTCCACGGGACGTCCGAAAGGGGTGGCGGTTCCGCATGGCGCCCTCGCGAATTTCATCGCGTCGATGGAAGAGCACCCGGGGCTCGGACCGGACGGCTCGCTGCTCGCCGTCACCTCGCTGTCGTTCGACATCGCGGGATTGGAGCTCTGGCTCACGCTTTCGGCCGGCGGCCGGGTCGAGCTGGCGACACGGGCGGAGGCGGCGGACGGCCGGCGTCTCCTGTGTCGGCTGGAGGAATCCGGAGCCGGGGCGCTCCAAGGGACCCCGGCGACCTGGCGGCTACTGATCGACGCCGGTTGGTCGGGCGGCGAGGCCGAGATCCGGGTTCTGGTCGGCGGCGAGGCGCTTCCCGATCGGCTGGCGGTCGATCTCCGCGCGCGCTCGCGGTCGGTCTTCAACCTCTACGGACCGACCGAGACGACGATCTGGTCCGCCGTCGCCGCGGTCGCGGGACCGGGCGGCTCGATCGGCCGTCCGATCGCGAACACTCGGCTTTCGATCGTCGATCGAGCCGGGGAACTCGCGCCGATCGGCGTCGCGGGGGAGCTCTGGATCGGCGGCGACGGCGTGGCGCGCGGCTACCTGGGCCGCCCCGACCTCACGGCGGGGCGATTCGTCCCGGCCGAGCGAGGCGGTCGTGCCTATCGAACGGGCGATCTCGCCCGTTTCCGCCCCGACGGCACCGTGGAGTTCCTCGGTCGGATTGATTCCCAGGTCAAGGTGCGTGGCTATCGGATCGAGCTGGGGGAGGTCGAGGCCGCCTTGGGCGCCTTGCCCGGGGTGCGCCAGGCGGTCGCCGCCGTGCGCGGCGAAGGGGAGGCGAAGGTTCTCGTGGGCTATCTGGTGCCGGAAGCGGCAGTCGCCGCCGCCGAGGGCGCCTCGCTGCGCGCGTTGCTCGCTCGAACGCTGCCCGATTCGATGATCCCGCAGGCCTTCGTGGGGCTCGACGCGTTCCCGCTCACGCCGAACGGCAAGGTCGATCGGCGGGCGCTCCCCGTGCCGGCGTCGGACGGGGGCGGAACGGAGGACGACGCGCCCCGATCCACCGCCGAGGAGTTGATCGCGACGATCTTTGCCGAGGTCCTCGGTCGGGACCGGGTGGGGAGAGACCGGAGCTTCTTCGACCTCGGTGGTCATTCGCTGCTCGCCACCCGGGCGATGGTGCGCATCGCCGAAGCGTTCGGTGTCGAGGTGCCGCTGGTCCGAATGTTCGAGCGTCCCAGCCCCGCTGGGCTCGCCGAGACGGTCGCCGAGCTTCGTGGCGCTGGTTTGGGCGCCTCAGCTCCCGTTCTCCAGCCGCGATCGCCTGCGGCCGAGCGTCCGCCGCTGTCGTTCTCGCAGCAGCGCCTCTGGCTGCTCGACCGGCTCGGTCTCGCGGGCGCGGCTTACAACTTGCCGTTCGGCGTGCGCTTGGCCCGAGCCGTCCCGGCGGGCCGGATCCGCGCCGCGGTCGCCGCGCTCGCCGATCGCCACGAGGTACTTCGCACCTCGCTTCCCAGCGCTTCGGGGGAGGCCTGGCAGGAGGTGTCGGCCCGCCTCGCCCGGCCGCTTGTAGTCGCGGACCTTCGCGGGCTCGCCGAGCCGCGGCGTGCGGCCGAGGGGCGGCGGATCCTTGCTCTCGTCGCTCGCGCGCCGTTCGACCTGGCCGCCGGGCCGCTGTTTCGGGCGCTCGCGGTGGACCTACCATCCCAGCAGGACCTGCTGTTGGTCTTCCACCACACGGTGGCAGACGGCTGGTCGATCCAGATCGCGCTCCGCGACCTCGCCGAGATCGCCCGCGCGCTGGGCACGGGGACGAGACCCGCGCTGCCGCCCCTCCCGGTGCAATACGCCGATTTCTCCCTTTGGCAGCGCGATCTCGTCTCCGGCGCGGCGCTCGACGCGCTTCTGGCTCACTGGCGCGAGCGGTTGGAAGGTCTACCCGCGGCTCTCGCGCTGCCGTTCGATCGGCCGCGCCGCACGACGGCCCGCAGACAGCAGGCCGGCGCCGCGCGGGTTGCGCTTCCGCGGCCGGCGGCGTCGGCTCTTCGCGCGCTCTCGCGCCGTTCCGGAGCCACCCCGTTCATGGCGCTGTTCGCGGCTTTCGGGGCGCTGCTCGCTCGGGTTTCGGGACAGAACGATTTTGCCCTCGGCACGCCGAGCGCCGGACGGACCCGGCGCGAGCTCGAGCCGATGATCGGCTTCTTCGCCAACACCCTGGTGCTGCGCTCAAGCTTCGCCGGAAGGGAGAGCTTCGCCGATCTCCTCACTCGCGCACGGTCGACCGCGCTCGACGCTTTCGACCACCAGGACCTGCCGTTCGAGCGCCTGGTCGAAGAGTTACGGCCGGAGCGCGACCTCGCGGTCCATCCGTTGTTCCAGGTGATGTTCCAAATGCAGGTGGAGGGTGCGGTGGAGGGGGAGTGGGTGCTCGGTGCGCGTTCGGGGTCTTCCGCCTTCGGCGCGCCGATCGAGGTTGCCCGGGGTGCCGCCCGCTTCGACCTGATCCTCTCCTTGAGCGAGTCGGACGAGGGCATCGCCGGGCTCTTCGAATACGACCCGGAGCTGTTCGATCCGGCGACCGTCCTGCACCTCGCCGCGCGGTTCGCGACGCTCGTCGCGTGCGTGGCCGAAGCGCCCATACGCTCGCCGTTCGAGGTCGACCTCCTTTCGGCGCCCGAGCGGCATCAGACCGTCCATGAGTGGAACTCGACCGCGATTGCGGGCTCAGAAGCTGCGGCGCCCGTTTCGCTCCACGGTCCCATCCTTCGCGCGACGGCGATGCGCCCCGACGCGGTGGCGCTCTCCTGCGGCGGGAGCCATCTCACCTACGGCGCGCTCGATCGCCTGTCGGCCCGCCTTGCCGGCCGCATCCGCGAGCTGTCCGAAGGCGCGATGGCCGAGGAGCCGCTCGTCGCGGTCGCGCTGGAGCGATCGCTCGAGCTGCCGACGGCTCTCCTCGCGGTGGTGCGCGCCGGGGCCGCGTACGTGCCGATCGACCCGGACTATCCGCGCGAACGCCAGGCCTGGATGCTCGAGGACGCGCGGCCGATCGCGGTGATCACCACGCGTTCCCGCGCCGAAACGCTGCCCCTTGGCGGCGTCCCCGCCGTCTGGGCGGAGGACCTCGCGATCGAGCGAGGAGAAGCGGTCGCATCGGGAGCCGCGCCACGGTTCGAATTCGAGATCGCGCCGGACCGGCTGGCGTACGCGATCTTTACCTCCGGATCGACCGGCCGGCCGAAGGGAGCGATGAACTCCCACGGCGCGATCGACAACCGCCTCCTCTGGATGCAGGCGGCGTATCCCCTCACGCAGGAAGACGTCGTCGCGCAGAAGACCCCGGCGAGCTTCGACGTCTCGGTCTGGGAGTTCTTCTGGCCGCTCCGCCAGGGGGCGCGGATGGCGCTTGCCGCGCCCGGTCTGCATCGCGACCCGGCGGGCCTCGCGCGGTTCATCGCGGAAGAGGGCGTGACGACGATCCACTTCGTACCGTCGATGCTGCGCGCCTTCCTCGACGAGCGGGACGCCGCCTCGCACGCCGGAAGCCTCCGCCGCGTGATCGCGAGCGGCGAGGCTCTGGGACCCGACCTCGCGCGCCGTTTCCACCAGGTTGCCGACTCTTCACTCAGTGCGCGCCGCGCGGAGCTGCACAACCTCTACGGGCCGACCGAAGCGGCGGTCGACGTGACCTTTCACCCCTGCCGACCGGGGGAGGTCTCGGTGCCGATCGGACGGCCGATCTCTCGGCTCGCGATCCATCTGGTCGACGCCCGAGGGGATCTGGTCCCTCCGGGCAGCCCGGGCGAGCTGCTGATCGGCGGCGTGGGGCTCGGCCGGGGCTATCTACGCCGGCCGGACCTCACCGCGGAGCGCTTCGTGCCCGACGCGCTGAGCGGCTCCGTGGGCGCACGGCTCTACCGCACCGGCGACCTCGCACGTCGGCGGGCCGACGGCGCGATCGAGTATCTCGGCCGCATCGACCACCAAGTGAAGGTCCGCGGCGTGAGGATCGAGCTCGGCGAGATCGAGGCGGCGCTCGGCGCGCTGCCCGAGGTGGCCCAGGCGGTCGTTCTGGCGGAAGGGACCGAGACGCGCCTAACCGCTTTCCTGGTCGCCTCCGGAGGCGCGCGGCCGGAGGCTCGCGCTCTCCGCGCGGCTCTCTCGCGCACGCTGCCCGAGCCGCTGCTGCCCGCGCGGTTCGTCTGGCTCGACGAGCTGCCGCTCTCCCCGAGCGGCAAGGCGGACCGCCGGGCGCTCTCGGCGATCGGCGCCGCCTCCGGCGCTCGCGCCGGGGCGGGGGTGGAATACGAGCCTCCTTCGACCTCCCTGGAGGAGCTGATCGCGGCGGTCTATGCCGAGCTGTTGGGTCTCGAGCGGCTGGGGGTGCGCGAGAGCTTTTTCGACCTCGGCGGCCACTCGCTGCTTGCGACGCGCGCCGCGGCGCGCCTATCCGAAGGGCTCGGGATCGAGGTTCCCCTGGCGCGCCTGTTCGAGCGTCCGACGGTGGGTGGCCTCGCCGCCGCCCTGGTGGCCGAATCTGCGGCGCCGCGCGAGCTGGAGCGGGCGGCCGCGCTGGCGCTCGACCTCGCACACATGTCGGACGAGGACGTGGCGGCGCTCCTGACCGAATACGAGCTGCGCGCGCCGGTCCCGCTCGACGCGGAGCGGGAGCTCCATCGAATCGGCGAGATCGAGGAAACCGAAGAGGGGGCCGCCGCTTGACCGGTGCGCGAGGTAGCCGCTTCGAGCTCTCCGTCGACCGCCTCGCGCTGCTGCGCGCACTGCGCGAGCGGCAGGGCCTTTCGGAGGCGACGCGCGAGACGATTCCGCGCCGGCCGGATGCGGAGTCCTACCCGCTGTCCTTCGGCCAGGAGCGCCTCTGGTTCCTCGACCGTTTGAGCCCTGGCGCGGCCGCCTACAACCTGCGTGCGGCAGTGCGCCTCGACGGCGGGCTCGATCCCGCGGCCCTCGACCGCGCGCTCTCCGCTCTCGTTGCGCGACAGGGGGTGCTCGGTGCCACGTTTGCGACGATCGCGCGCGAGGACGGCGAGGAGACCCCGGTCCAGAGGCTGGCGCCGGACGGCTCCGTGCGCGCGAGCGCACCACTGCTCGCCGATCTTTCCGCGCTTCCCGAAGGGGCTCGCGAGCGGACGCTCCGGCGGCTGTTCGCCCGCGAGTCGGCGCGGCCGTTCGATTTGGTGGTGGGACCGCTGTTCCGCGCTTCGCGCCTCCGGTTGGCCCGGGCGAGCGAGGCGCTGTTGCTCGCAGTGCATCACGTCGTCGCCGACGGCTGGTCGATGGACCTCTTGGTGCGCGAGCTGTCCGCTCTCTATCGCGCCGAGACCTCGGGGGCGGCGGCGGAGCTGGCCGACCTGCCGATCCGCTACGTGGACTACGCGGCCTGGCAGCGCGAGCGCGCGGCGGCGGGCGCTCTGGACCAGGAGCTGGAGGAGTGGCGTCAACGGCTGGCGGGAGCCCCGCTCGTTCTCGACCTGCCGGCCGACCGGCCGCGTCCTGCCGTCCCCAGCTTCCGCGGCGGGCTCGCCGCGACAGTGCTTTCCGCGCCGCTTTCGGCGGCGCTCTCGGCGCTCGGGCGCCGCGCGCAGGCGACGCCTTTCATGCTTCTGGGGGCTCTGTTCGGGCTCGCGCTAAGGCGCCATGCCGACCCCGGCGCCTCGCTCGACGACGTCCTGCTCGGCACGCCGATCGCGAACCGGCAGCGCCCCGAAGTCGCGAACCTGATCGGGTTCTTCGCCAACACCCTGGTGCTGCGAGTCGAGCTCTCGGGCGACCCGTCGACCGCGGACCTGCTCGCTCGCGTGCGAACGGCCGCGCTCGCGGCCCAGGCGCATCAAGACCTGCCGTTCGAACGCCTCGTCGAGGCCCTGCATCCGGAGCGGACGCTCGATCGGACGCCCATCTTCCAGGCGATGCTGGTGGTCGAGGCGGCGGCTCCCGCGGGCTCGACCGGCGCCGCGCGGCCGGGAGGGCTCGCGATCGCACCGGTCGCCGTGCCGGGCGGCTCGGCGCGGTTCGACCTCACGCTCTCCGCCGTTCCCGCCGAGGGCGGGTTCCGCCTCGCGCTCGAATACGCCACGGACCTGTTCGACGGGGCGACCGCTCGCCGTTGGCTCGCCCGGTTCGAATCGCTGGCTCGAGGGGCGGTCGACGATCCCGAGCTGACCGTCTCGTCCCTGCCGCTGCTCTCCCGGCCGGAGCGCCATCAGACGCTTTGCGAGTGGAACTCCGGGGGATGGGCCGAAGGGCATCCGGCCGTCGAGCCGCGGTTGGACTCGCTGTTTGCCGCCGCGGTCGCCGCGGGGCCGGCGCGGCCGGCGGTTTCCTGCGACGGTACCGTCTGGACCTACGGCGAGCTCGCCGCGCGAGCCGACGCGGTGAGCCACCGGCTGCGGGCGCGATGCGATTTCACCCCCGAGCGGACGGTCGCGATCGCCTTGCGTCGTTCCCCGGCGCTGATCGCCGCGATCCTCGGCACGCTCGGCGCCGACGCCGCTTACCTTCCGTTGGATCCGGAAGCGCCGGACGAACGGCTCGCCTGGACCTTGCGCGACGCCGACGTCGCGCTCGCGCTCGTCGACCCGGAAGATGGCGAGCGCTTCGCCCGGCTGTTCGGCGAGGCGGGCGCCGAGCGGGTGTTGACCCTTTCGGACCGGGGTCTCGAAACGTCCGGCGCGGCTCTGGGACTCCGGCCGTCGGCGCTCTCCGACCGGCTGGCCTACGTGATCTACACCTCGGGTTCCACCGGCCGGCCGAAAGGCGTGATGGTGTCGCATCGCGCGGCGTGCGCCACACTGCTCTGGCGCCTCAAGCGCTTCTCACCGGGGCCGGGCGACGTGGTCCTCCAGAACATCTCGATCACCTTCGACCCGTCCATCTGGCAGATCTTCGGCGCCCTGCTGTCAGGCGCGCGGCTGGCTCTCCTGCCGCCGGGCGAGCGGCAGGACTTCGCGGCCTTCACCCGCCGGCTCGGGGCGGAGCGCGGGACGATCACCGATCTCGCGCCGTCCATGCTGCGCGCGTTCCTCGACCAGGACGGGCTCGAGGCGTGCGGCGGCCTGCGCCTTCTGTTCGCCGGCGGCGAGGCGCTGCCGCCCGAACTCGCGGCGCGGTTCGGCGCACGCTTTCCCTTCGCCGCGCTACAGAACATCTACGGTCCCACCGAGGTGGCGATCGACGCCGCGACCTGGACGGTCGTGCCGCGGCCCGGGGCGACCGCGGTGCCGATCGGCCGTCCCGCCGCAGGCAAAAAGCTCTACGTCCTCGACGCGCGTCTCCGGACGGTGCCGATCGGTGTTCCCGGTGAGCTGTTCGTCGGCTGCCTCCCGGCGATCTCCGGCGGGGGAGGCGGGCTCGCGCGGGGTTACCTCGCCGGCCCCGAGATCACCGCCGATCGGTTCGTGCCGAATCCCTTCGCGGGTTCGCAGGCGGACGACGATCGGGCCGGCTCGCGGCTCTATCGGACCGGCGATCTGGTCCGGTGGCTCGCCGACGCCGCCGTCGAGTTTCTCGGCCGGGTCGACCGGCAGGTCAAGGTCCGGGGATTTCGGATCGAGCTCGGGGAGGTCGAAGCGGCGATCGCGCGCCATCCGCGGGTGCGCGAGGCGTACGCCGCGGCGCGGGAGCGCGGCGGCGAGTCGGAGCTGGTCGCCTGGTTCGCCCCGGACTGGGAAGGGGCGGCGGCCGAGATCCGGTCGTTCCTCGCGGCCGGCCTGCCGGCGCACCTCGTTCCCGCGGCGTTCTCCGCGCTCGCCGAGCTGCCTCGCAACGCGAGCGGAAAGGTCGACGGGCGGGCGCTTCCCGATCCCTCCGCGGACGATCTCGAAAGCGCGGCGCGGCGGCCGTTTCGTCCGCCCCAGGCCGGGCTCGAAGGCGCCATCGCCGAAATCTGGCGCGACGTGCTCGGCCGCGACCGGGTCGGCGCCGACGACAACTTTTTCGACCTCGGCGGCCATTCGATGTTGCTGGTGCGCGTCCACGGCCGGCTCAAGAAGCTGCTCGGCCGCGAGCTGCCGATCGTCGATCTGTTCGCGCATCCGACCGTCGCCTCGCTCGCGGGCTGGCTGGGCGCGTCGCGCGAGCCGCTCTCGAGCGGCGCCCCGAAGGCCGCGCCGGTCGCGCCTCGGGAACGAATCGCGGATCGCGCGATCGCCATCGTCGCCGTCGCCGGGCGTTTCCCCGGAGCCGCCGACGTCGAAGAGCTGTGGCGGAACCTCCTCGCGGGCCGCGATTCGATCCGCGAGTTCACCGAAGAGGAGCTGATCGCCGCTGGGCATCCGAAAGGATTGATCGAACGGGCCGACTACGTGCGGGCGCGCGGCGCGCTCGACGGCGTCGACCTTTTCGACGCCGCGTTCTTCGGCCTGGGGCCCCGGGAGGCCGAGCTGCTCGACCCGCAGCACCGGCTGTTCCTCGAGGTCGCCTGGGAAGCCCTGGAGCGAGCCGGGCGCGATCCCTCGCGCGGTGGGCCGATCGGCGTGTTCGCGGGCACCAGCGCGAGCACCTACCTGCTGCGCAACGTGCTCGGCAATCCGCGCGCGCTCCTTGCTGGAGGGCTCGCCCAGGCGCACCTCGCTTCCGACAAGGACTTCCTCGCGACGCGCGCCTCGTATCTGCTCGACCTCAAGGGGCCGAGCCTCGCGGTGCAGACCGCCTGCTCGACGTCGCTCGTCGCCGTGCATCTCGCCTGCCGCTCGCTGCGCGACGGCGAGTGCGACCTCGCGCTCGCGGGCGGCTCCTCGATCGCGGTGCCGCAGGTCGAGGGGTATCTCCATCAGCAGGGGGGCATCCTCTCGCCGGACGGCCGATGCCGGCCGTTCGACGCGGCGGCGGCTGGAACCGTGTCGGGGAGCGGCGTCGGGTTCGTGGTGCTCAAGCGGCTGGCCGACGCGCTGCGAGACGGCGACCCGATCGTCGCGGTCGTCCGCGGCAGCGCGATCAACAACGACGGCGCGGCGAAGGTCGGCTACACGGCGCCGGGCGTCGAGGGGCAAGCCGCCGCGATCGCGGCGGCGCTCCGGGACGCGGCGGTCGAGCCAGGCTGGCTCGGCTATGTCGAAGCCCACGGCACTGCCACCCCTCTCGGCGATCCGATCGAGATCGCGGCGCTCGGCCGCGCCTACGCGTCGTTCGGCCCGGCCGGCGGCGGGAGCGGGATCCCCCCCGGGGCGATCCCGATCGGATCGATCAAGAGCAATCTGGGCCATCTGGACGCGGCGGCCGGCGTCGCGGGATTGATCAAGGCGGCGCTCGCGCTCGAGCGGGAAGAAATCCCGCCTTCGCTCCATTTTTCGAGCCCGAACCCGCGCATCGACTGGGCGGAGACACCGTTCAAGGTGGCGGCCGAGAGGACCGCCTGGCCACGCGGCCGGGGCGCGCGCTTCGCGGGGGTGAGCTCGTTCGGGATCGGCGGCACGAACGTCCACGTGGTGCTCGAAGAGGCGCCGCGGCGGTCCGAATCGGGGCCCGCCACGCGGCCGGCGCAGCTGCTCGTCCTCTCGGCCCGCAGCGAAACGGCGCTCGACGATCTCGCCGGGCGGCTCGCCGATCGTCTCGACGGGCGCGGCGAGACGCTGGCACCGGAGCTCGCCGCGGTCGCCCGAACGCTCGCCGCGGGGCGCAAGCGCTTCGGGCGACGAGCCGTGCTCGTCGCCCGGTCGACGGCGGACGCGGCCATGGCGCTCCGGAGGCGCGATCCCGAGCGGATGCGGTTCGGCGATGGCGACGAGACCCGCCGCGCCGTCGCGTTCCTCCTGTCGGGCCAGGGCTCGCAAAGGGTCGCGATGGGGGCGGGCCTCTACGCCGCGGAGCCGGTCTTCCGCGCCGCGTTCGACGAGTGCGCGTCGGCGATCGATCCCCATCTCGCGGCGCCGCGCGGTCTCGTCGATGCGCTCGGGCTGGTCCCGAGCGGACGAGAGCCGGCGGGAGACGAGGTCCGCGACACGGCGCTCGCACAACCGGCCCTGTTTGCGCTCGAAATGGCGCTCGCCAGACTCTGGGAATTCTGGGGTGTGCGTCCCGCGGCGCTCCTCGGCCACTCGGTCGGCGAGTACGTGGCGGCACATCTCGCCGGAGTGCTCTCCCTCGAAGACGCCGGCCGCCTGATCGCCATCCGTGGCCGATTGATGGGCGGGCTTCCCGCTGGAGCGATGCTCGCCGTGCCGCTCGCCGAGACGGAGACCCGCGGGCTGATCGCCGGAACCGGGCTCGACTTCGCGGCGTCGAACGCTCCCGAGCTGTCCGTCGTCTCCGGAACCCGGGAGGAGATCGAGGATCTCGCTCGCCGCCTCGCCGAGCGGGGGATCGACGGGCGGCTCCTGCGCACCTCGCATGCCTTCCATTCGCGGGCGATGGAGCCGGCGATCGAGCCGTTCGCCGAGGCCCTCCGCTCGGTGATGTTCCGGGCGCCGCGGATCCCCTTCCTCTCGAACCTCACCGGAGGCTGGATCTCGCCTGCCGAGGCGACCGATCCGGGCTATTGGCTGCGCCACCTGCGCGAGCCGGTGCGATTTTCCGAGGGGCTCGGGGTTCTGCTGAGCGAGGCGCGGTACGCCCTGCTCGAAGTCGGTCCGGGGCGGGCTCTCGCGACGCTCGCGCGGCGGCGGACCGCCGCGGCTGGAGGTCCGGTGGTTCCTGTCGTAGCGAGCCTCGGCGAAGCCGAGGATCCGAGCGCCGAGCCCGAGGCGCTGCTCGGAGCGCTCGGGCGGCTTTGGCTCGCGGGCGTCGACGCCGAGGTCGAAAAGTCCGCCGGCCCCGGCCGATCGAAGGTGGTGCTGCCGACCTATCCCTTCGAGCGCAGGCGCTATTGGATCGATCCCGCGTCGATGGCTCCCAATGCTTCGGGAGCCTCCGCAGGCGCCACGGCGAAGAGGAATCCCAAGCTGGACCGCCTGCCGGAGGGGGAGTGGTTGAGCGTACCGGTCTGGCGCGAGCTCCCCCCGGAGCCGCAAGCCGCCGGGGGGCGGCCCTCGCGCGAATGGCTGCTGCTCGGCGACGACCGGATGGGGCTCGGCCATCGATTGGAAGCGCTTCTTCGAGATCGCGGCGATCGCGTAGTCGGCGCCCGGTCGTTGGACGAGATCCCGGCGCTCAAGTTGCCGGTGCGCGTGATCGATCTTTCGAACGTCACCGGGGGGACCGCGGAGCCGGCTGCCGCTTCACTCGAGCGGTCGTTCCATCAGCTGGCATCCGTCATTCGGCGCTACGGCGAGCGAGGGGTCCCCCTTGATCTGACCGTGGTCGCCGACAGCCTTTGCGACGTCGCGGGGGAGGCGTCGGTCGAGCCGGCGAAGGCGGCGCTGCTCGGGCCGGTGCGGGCGCTGCCCTTGGAATCGGCAGGATCGGCCGCACGGGCGTTCGACGTCTCGACGGGAGATCCCGATCGGATCGCCCGGAACCTTCTCGCCGAGCTCGACCGCGAGGCTCCGATCGGGGCCGATCCCGGCCTCGATCGATCGCTCGTCGCCCTCCGCGGCGGCCGGCGGTTCGTCCGCGCGTTCGAGCGCCTGGCGGAGGGCGCCGCGTCCGGGGCCGGGCTTCCCGAGGGGAGCGTCGTCCTGATCACCGGTGGAATGAGCGGCATCGGCCTCGCGGTCGCCGGGCACCTCGCGCGGACCCGCGGCGCGCGGCTTGTCCTGGTCGGGCGCACGCTCCATTCCGGCCCGCTCGACGGCATCCCCCACGAGGCGGATCCGCTGCGGCTCGCGGCCGACGTCTCCGATCCCGCCGCGGCCCGCTGGTTGGTCGAGCGCACGCTCGAACGGTTCGGAGCGCTGCATGCGGTGATCCACGCGGCGGGCATTCCGGGAAGCGGTCTGCTCCAGCTTCGCTCGCGCGCCGAGGCGGAGGCCGTGCTCGCGCCGAAGGTACTCGGCGTGCTCGCCCTGCGGGAGGCGACGGCGCACCTGCCTCCGCTCGACCGGTTCGTCGTCTTCTCCTCCCTTGCCTCTCTTTTCGGTGGGATCGGGCAGGCCGACTACGCCGCCGCCAACGCGGTCCTGGACGCGTTCGCCGAATCCGAGGCGGCCCGGGGCGGACGGTTTTTGGCAATCGATTGGGACGCCTGGCGAGAGATCGGAATGGCCGCCCGTTCCGCCGCGGAGAGCGGTGCCCCGATCGAGGGCCTCGACCCCGCGGAAGGGCTCGCCGCGTTCGACCACGCGCTGGCGAGCGGCCGGCCACGGGTCGTCGTCTCGACCCGCGATCTCGCCGGCTTGCGCGCCCGCTTCCGTCCCGCGGCCGAGGACGCCGGAGCGGTCCCGGACGAGCGCCGAGACGGGCCCGGCCGTCGCGCTCCGAGCGCTGCCGTCGCCCACGCGCGCCCCGCCCTCGCCTCGCCGTACCTCGCGCCGCGCGACGAGGCGGAGCGGGAGCTCGCCGCGATCTGGGAGGAGGTCCTCGGGCTGGCGCCGATCGGCGTCCACGACGATTTCAACGAGCTGGGCGGACACTCCCTGCTCGCGCTTCGGGTGATCGCGCGCATCCGCCGCGACCTCGCGGCCGAGTTGCCGCTCGCCGCCCTGTTCGAGGCGCCGACGATCGCCCGGCTGGCGCGCCGGATCGCCGAGGAGCGAAGGGGAGGGGCCGAGTCGCCCGCCGCGTCCGAGTCCGAGCGCGAAGCTGGAGGAGACGTCGGCGACTTTCCTCTCTCGTTCGCCCAGGAGCGGCTATGGTTCATCGACCGGTTGGAGCCGGAGCGGGCGGCGTACAACATGCCCGGAGCCGTGCGCTGGAGCGGCGCGGTCGACGAACGGGTGCTCCGGGCGGCGCTCGCCGAGCTGGTTCGTCGCCACGCGGTTCTGCGGACCACCTTCCCGAGCGAAGGAGGCCGGCCCGTCCAGCGGGTCGCCGCCGCGCCGGCCGGTTTCGCTCTGCCCATCGTCGACCTCTCGCGCCTCCCGTGCGGGCTCGCCGCGGTGCGCGCGGCGGCGATCGCCGAGGCGTTCGGCCGATTGCCGTTCGAACTCGAGCGGCGCCCCGCTTTTCGCGCCCTGCTTCTGCGGTGTTCGCAGACCGAGCGGATTCTCGGGTTCGCGCTCCACCACGTGATCTCGGACGGCGGCTCGATGCGCGTGATCCAAGCGGAGGTCGGCCGCCTCTACGCGGCGTTCGCCGCGGGCAGGCCGTCGCCGTTGCCGCCGTTGCCGCTCAGCTATGGCGAGCACGCGCGACGCGAGCGGGAGGAAATGGCCTCTGGAGGCCGGCTGACCGAGGCGCTCGAGCGTCGACTCGCGCGGTTCCGCCCCCTGCCCGCGCCGCTCGACCTACCAGCCGACCGGCCGCGCCCCGACGCGCAGACTTTCCGCGGCGCGTTCGTGCCGTTCCAGATTCCCGCGGAGCTCGGCCTGGCGATGCGCGGCGCCGCAAAGCGGTCCGGCGCCACACCGTTCATGCTTCTGCTCGCGGCGTTCTCGGCCCTGATCGGCCGCCTGACCGGCCGGATCGATTTCGCGATCGGTTCGCCGATCGCGCGCCGCGACCGCGTCGAGACGGAGGGGATGATCGGGCTGTTCGTCAATACGATCGTCATGCGCCTCGACCTCGCGGGCGATCCGCGTTTCGACCAGCTGCTCGACCGCGTGCGCGAGGAAGCGATCGCCGCGTTCGGAGCGGCGAACGTACCGTTCGAACGATTGATCTCGGCGCTCTCCCCGGAGCGCGACCTCTCCCGCTCGCCGCTGTTCCAGGTCCTGTTCGCCTATCAGGGAGCCGACCGATCGGGCTCGCCCGTCGGCGTCTCCGGGGAAGCGGCGTCCTCCGCTCCCGGCGTAGAGCCGCTCTCGATCGACGCCGGCCGCGCGATGTTCGATTGGACGCTGACGATCGACGACGCGGGCTCGCGCCTCGAAGGCGGGATCGAATACGCGACCGATCTGTTCGACGCGCACAGGATCGCGCGTTCAGTGGGGCAGTGGCTTCGGTTGCTCGCCTCCGCGGTGGAACGCGGGGAGAGTCGGCTGTCCGATCTCTCGCTGCTCTCCGCCGCCGAGCGGCATCAGGTGCTCGTCGAGTGGGAAGGGGAGATCGGGCGGGGCGCTCTCGCGACACTGCCCGGACGCTTCTACTGCCAGGCGGCACGGACACCGCAAGCGGTCGCGCTGATCTTCGGCGAGGGGCGGACGACCTATCGGGATCTCGCGCGGCGCGTCGGCGGTCTCGCGGATTGGCTTCGCCGCGAGCACGCCGTCGGCGCCGAGCAGGTGGTCGGGATCTCGGCCCGGCGCACGCCGCACCTGATCGCCGGCATGCTTGCGATCCTCGAGGCGGGGGCGGCCTACCTGCCGCTCGACCCCTCGTATCCCGACGAGCGGCTCGCCTACATGCTCGCCGACGCCCGGGTCGGAGTGGTCCTGGTCGATGCCGACTCCCACGGCCGGATCGCGGCGCTCGCGCCGGGCGTGCGGCTCGTCGACCTCGCCGCGGAGCGGCCGGACGGCGTTGCGCTGGGCAGGGCGATCGATCCCGACGGAATCGCCTATCTGATCTACACCTCCGGCTCGACCGGGCGGCCGAAAGGCGTCGCGATCGAGCACCGAAGCGCAGGCGAGCTTCTCTCCTGGGCGGAGCGGACGTTCTCCGCGGAACAGCTCTCTCGGGTCCTCGCCGCGACCTCGATCGCCTTCGACCTTTCGGTCTTCGAGATCTTCGTGCCGCTCTCGGTCGGCGGAGCGGTGGTCCTCGCCGAGGACGCGCTCGCGCTCCGCGGTCTGCCCGCTTTCGGCGATGTCACCCTGGTCAACACGGTCCCCTCGGCGCTCGCCGAGCTGGTGCGCGGCGCGGCGCCCCCGGCGCTTCGCGCGGTCTGCGTGGCGGGCGAGCCGCTGTCGCGCGCCCTCGTCGAGGCGGTGCGTCAACGGTGGCGGTGCGACGAGGTCTGGAACCTCTACGGGCCGTCCGAGGACACGACCTATTCGACCGGCGTCCGGGTGCCCGCCGGGCTCGGCGCGCCGACCGTCGGCCGGCCGGTCGCCGGCTCGCGCGCGAGGATCCTCGACGGGTACGCGCCCCTCCCGATCGGCGTACCGGGCGAGCTGTTCCTGGCGGGCGCGGGGCTCGCGCGCGGCTATTACGGCCGCCCCGACCTCACCGCGGAGCGCTTCCTGCCCGACCCGTTCGGCGCCGAACCGCGCGGCGGCCGCGTCTATCGCACCGGCGATCTCGCCCGGTTCCGCACCGACGGCGAGATCGAATTTCTCGGCCGGATCGACGGGCAGGTCAAAATCCGAGGTTTCCGCATCGAAGTGGGGGAGGTGGAGGAGGCGCTGCGGACCTTGCCCGGGATCGTCGAGGCCGCCGTGCTCGGATCGGCCGATCGGACCCGGCTCGTCGCGTTCGTCGTGCGCGACGCGGCCACCGAGAAGGCCGCGACCGAGCCGCCCGTCGAACGGTGGCGGGCGGCGCTCGGCGCGAAGCTCCCGGCCCATTTCATCCCCACGCTCTGGCACGAGCTTACCGCCTTGCCGCGGACCGCGAACGGCAAGGTCGATCGCCGCGCCCTCGCCGCCATCGTGGTCGAGCCGCCACCGGCGGCAGGGAGCTCCGAGGGCCCTGCGCTCACTCCGCTCGAAGAGCTGATCGCGGGTCTCTGGGCCGAGACGCTCGGCCTCCCCGCGGACCGGGCGATCGGTCCAGGCGACGACTTCTTCTCGTTGGGCGGGCACTCTCTCCTCGCGGCCCAGGTTCTCGCGCGCCTGGGCGACGCGTGCGGTGTGGAGTTGCCGGTGCGCGCGCTGTTCGAGGCGCCGACCGTCGCCGGGCTCGCGCGCCGCGTCGAGGAGACCACACGCGCGGGAGATGGCGTTCCCCCGCCGCCCGCGGTGGAGCGCTTGGAACGGAACGACGATTTCCGCCCGCCGCTCTCGTTCGGTCAGCTGCGGCTCTGGTTCCTCGATCGTCTGGAGCCCGACGCGGACGGGCGCGCCGCTTACAACCTGCCCGCCGCTTTGCGGTTGGCGGGACCGCTCGATCGATCGGCACTCGCCGCCGCGCTCTCCGCGCTCCTCCGGCGTCATGAGGTCCTGCGCACGTCGTTCCGGCTCGACCGCGAGGAGCCGTACCAGGCGATCGACGAGCCGAAGTCCGTGCGTCCACCGCTGATCGATCTCGCTGCCCTTGCGGGAGCTGTGAGCACGTCCGTGGCGCGCCCTCTCGCGGATCGCGAGGTGCGCCGCCCCTTCGATCTCGCGGACGGCCCGCTCTTCCGCGCCCTGCTGATCGCGCGGCCGAGCGGCGCGGTGGCGCAAACCGAGGCGCACGATCTGATCCTTACCCTCCATCACTCGATCGCCGACGGCTCCTCGATGCGAGTGCTCGAGCGGGAGCTGTCCGCGCTTTACCGAGCGGCCGCCGAGCGCCGGCCGGCGAGCCTGACGCCGCTCCCGGTCCAGTACCCCGATTACGCGGTCTGGCAGAGGCGGCTCCTCTCCGGGCAGGCGCTCGAGCGCGAGGTCGATTGGTGGCGCTCGCTGCTCGCCGCGGCGCCGCCGAGGCTCGATCTGCCGACCGACCGGCCGCGCCCGCGGCTCCAGACGTTCCGCGGCGATCAGCGGGTTCGGGCCCTTCGCCGGCCGGAGCTCCTCGCCGATCTCGCGCGCAAGCACGCGGCGACTCCGTACATGGTCGCGCTCGCCGCCTGGGGAACGCTGCTCGGCCGGGCCTCCGGTCAAGGCCTCGTCGTCGTGGGCTCGCCGATCGCGAACCGCCCGCGTCCCGAGCTGCTCGGGTTGATCGGTTTCTTCGCCAACACCCTCGCGCTGCCGGTCGACCTCGCGGGCGATCCCACCTTCGGCGGCTTGCTCGAGCGAGTGCGCGCGGCCTCGCTCGGCGCGTTCTCGCACGCGGCGATACCGTTCGAGAAGCTGGTCGAACGGCTCGCGCCGACGCGCGATCTTTCGACCTCGCCGCTCTTTCAGACCCTGCTCTCGTTCGAGGCCGGGACGCTCGGAGGCGAGGTCGGGGAGCGAGGCGGTTCCGCGGCGCTGCGCATCGCGCCCATCGCCGCCGAGGCCCGAACCGCCAAGTTCGATCTGACGCTTGCGCTCCGGAGCGGAGGGAACGCCACGACCGCCGGGACGATCGCCACGGTCGAATGGAACGTCGACCTGTTCGATCCGGCGACGGCCCTCTCGCTCCTCGATCGATTCGAACGCCTTCTCGGGAGCGCCGCGCGGGAAGAGGAGGTTCCGCTCTCGCGCCTTTCTCTTCTCTCTCCCGCCGAGCGGCACCAGGTGCGCATCGAGGCGAACGACGTCGCGCGCGGAGTGACCTGGTCCGTCCTCGATTCGATCGCGGAGACTTCTCGTCACATGCCGGACGCGATCGCCGTCCACGCGGGCGGCGAGCATCTGAGCTTCGGCGAGCTCGATCGCCGGAGCCGGCTGCTCGGTCGCCATCTCGGCGAACGGTACGGAGTGGGCGTCGATTCGATCGTCGGCATCTCGCTGCCACGCACCCCGGCGCAGCTCGTCGGGTTGCTCGCGATCCAGCGCGCGGGCGGCGCCTATCTCCCCCTCGATCCGACCACGCCGGCCGAACGGCTGGCATTCCTGCTCCGGGACGCTCGCCCAAACGTTGTCGTCACCGCGACCGGCTTCGTCGCGGCGCCGATCGAAGGCGTTCCGGTGCTCGCGCTCGACCGGTTCGACGGTTGGCGCGGAACGGTCGCTCGGACCGATGAGATCGACGGGATCGATCCCTTCCCGTCCGAGCGGATCGGTTACGTGCTCTACACGTCGGGTTCGACGGGGACGCCCAAAGGGGTGGCGGTGACCGCGCGGTCGCTCGCGAACCTGCTCGCCTCGATTCGCGAGCGGCCGGGTCTTTCGGAGCGCGACGTCCTGCTCGGCGTGACCGGTCTTTGGTTCGACATCGCGTCCGTCGAGATGCTCCTGCCGCTGATCGTCGGCGCGCGTCTCGAGTTGGTCGACCGGGCCGAGGCGGCGGATGGCGGCCGGCTGCTCGCTCGCCTGCTCGAGACCGGTACGACGGTCATGCAGGCCACGCCGGGGACCTGGCGCATCCTGATCGACTCGGGATGGAGCCGCGAGGAGGGGGCGCTGCGCGACGCCCGCTCGACCGGCGAGGCGTTGCCTCCCGCCCTCGCCGTCGAGCTGATCGCACGAGCGGATCGGGTCTGGAATCTCTACGGACCGACCGAGACGACGATCTACTCCTCGCTCGCGCGAATCCGTTCGCGTGAGGTCGCGATCGGCCGTCCCGTCGCAAACACCGATCTCACGGTGGCGGAGACGGGGCCGGCGCTCGGCGGTTGGTTCGGCGACGCCTCGCCCACGCGCGCGCTCGGCGAGCTGATGATCGGCGGCGACGGGGTGGCCCGGGGTTATCTGCGGCGCCCCGACCTCACGGCGGAGCGCTTCGTGCCGGATCCTTGGTCCGAGCGCCCCGGCGGCCGGACCTACCGCACCGGCGACCTCGTCCGCGCGGTGGCGGACGGCGAGCTCTTCTATCTCGGCCGAGGCGACTTCCAGGTCAAGATCCGCGGCTTCCGTATCGAGCTCGCGGAGATCGAGGCTGCGCTCGGATCGCATCCCGGGGTCGCCGAATCCGTGGTGGTGGCGCGATCCGCTCCGCGAGACGCACAACCCAAGGAAGGGGAAGACGGCGACCGCAAGCTGGTCGCCTATTGGGTTCCGGCCGCGAACACGTCGGGCTCGTCGAATGGAGCGCTTGCGGCGATTTCGGAGAGCGCGCCGAGTGTCGAAGCGTTGCGCGATCACCTGCGCGCGAAGCTCCCTTCTCACATGGTGCCGTGGGCTTTCGTCGCCCTGCCCGCCTTGCCGAGGAACCGCAACGGCAAGATCGACCGCGGGGCGCTGCCGGCCCCCGAGCGGGCGGCCTGGAGCGGCGACGTGGCGTTCGAGGAGCCGCGCACCGCCCTCGAGCGACGCATCGCGGCGATCTGGTGCGCGGCGCTCGGAGTCGAACGGGTGGGGGTCGACGACAACTTCTTCGACTCGGGCGGCCATTCGCTGCTCGCGGTGAAGGTCCATCAGCGGCTGCGCGTTGAGCTCGAGCGCGACGTTCCGCTGGTTGCCCTGTTCGCCCATCCGACGATCCGCTCCCTCGCCCGATCTCTTGGTGCCGGGTCGGAGTCCGGGGCGAATCTCGAGGGGGCACTGGCGGGCGGGGAAGAGGGGCCGATGGGCGACGGGATCGAGGCGGCGGCGCGCGGGCGCGATCGCGGGCTCGAACGGCGCGCGGCGGCGGCGCGGCGGCGGGGACGGCCCGAGCGCGGGGCGCAAACCAACGAACGAATGGAATCGGGAGCCGGGTAAGAGCCATGCACGAAACTGACTCCAACGACTTTGCGATCGCCGTGACCGGAATGTCCGGACGCTTTCCGGGCGCGGAGGATCTCGGCACCTTCTGGGCGAACCTTCGGGCCGGGACCGAATCGATCCGGAGGTTCTCGGCCGAGGATCTAGCGGGCTCAGCCTCTCCCGCCGAGATCGCCGAAGGGAGCTTCGTTCCGGCGGGCGCACCGCTCGCGGACGTCGAAAGCTTCGACGCGCCGTTCTTCGACTTCAACCCTCGAGAGGCGGAGATCACCGATCCGCAGCAGCGGCTGTTCCTGGAATGCTGTTGGGAGGCGCTCGAAGCCGCGGGGATCGATCCCGAAACCTTTCCCGGCGCGATCGGTGTCTTCGCCGGCTCGAGCATGAGCACCTATTTCCTGCAGCACGTGCTCGCCAACCCCGAGGCGACGCGCGGCGTTGCGCCGTTCCAGCTGCTGATCGGCGCGGACAAGGATTACCTCGCCCCCCGGATCTCCTACAAGCTCGACCTCAAAGGGCCGAGCGTCACGGTCCAGACCGCCTGCTCGACCTCGCTCGTCGCCGTCCATCTCGCGGCGCAGGCACTGCTCGACCACCAGGCGGACGCGGTGCTCGCGGGCGGAGTCAGCGTGCGCGTGCCGCAACGGGCGGGGTATCACTACGTCGAGGGAGGCATCTTCTCTCCCGACGGCCACTGCCGGCCGTTCGACGAACGGGCGGCGGGCACCGTGAGCGGCAGCGGCGCCGGGGTCGTCGTCCTTCGCCGGCTCGCCGACGCACTCTCGGACGGCGATCCGATCCTCGCCGTGATCCGCGGCTCGGCGGTCAACAACGACGGCGCGGCGAAGGTTGGCTTCACGGCGCCAAGCGTCGCGGGCCAGGTGGCGGTGATCTCCGAGGCGCTCACCGCGGCGGGCGTTGCACCGGCATCGATCTCGTATGTCGAGGCGCACGGCACGGGCACGGCGCTCGGCGATCCGATCGAGGTGGAGGCCCTTTCGCGGGCGCTGTCGTTTGCCGGGGCGGCGCCCGGACGCTGCGCGCTCGGCTCGGTCAAGAGCAATCTCGGCCACCTCGACGCCGCGGCCGGCGTCGCCGGCCTGATCAAGACGGTGCTCGCGCTGAAGCATCGGGAGATTCCCCCGTCGCTCCACTACGAGCGGCCGAATCCGGCGATCGACTTCGCCTCCTCGCCGTTCTTCGTCAACGCGTCGCTCGCGCCGTGGCGGCGGGGCGAAGAACCGCTTCGCGCGGGCGTCAGCTCGTTCGGCATCGGCGGCACGAACGCCCACGTGATTCTGGAAGAGGCGCCGGAGCGCGAAGCTTCGAGCGCGCCGGGGCGGCCGTGGCAACTGGTGGTCCTGTCGGCCAAGAGCGCCGCCGCGCTCGAATCGGCGACCGATCGCCTGGCGCGGGTCCTTTCGGAAGCTACGGCGGGCGCAGAGGGAAGGAGCGACGGCGCCGCTTGGGCCGACGCGGCCTGGACGCTCCAGGCGGGGCGCAAACGCTTCGCCCATCGACGGGTGCTGGTGGCGCGCGACGCCGAGGATGCCGCCGCCGCGCTCGCGCGCCGCGATCCCGAACGGGTCTGGTCGGTGGTCCAGGAGGCCCGCGAGCGCGAGGTCGCTTTCCTCTTCCCCGGCCAGGGGGCGCAGCGGCCGAACATGGCGCGCGCGCTCTATCGCGCAGAAGGGACGTTCCGCGCCATCCTCGACCGCTGCGCCGAGGCGCTCACGCCCGCCCTCGGCTTCGACCTCTGCGAAGTGCTGTTCCCGGAGGCCGGAGGGGAGGAGGCGGCCGCGGCGCGCCTCGACCGCACCGATCTCGCCCAGCCCGCCCTGTTCGCCGTCGAGTACGCGATGGCACGCCAATGGCAGGCCTGGGGCGTGCGGCCGGCCGCGCTGCTCGGGCATTCGATCGGCGAGCTTGTCGCGGCCTGTCTCGCCGGGGTGTTCTCGCTCGGCGACGCGCTGAGCCTGGTGGCTGCCCGCGGACGGCTGATGGCAAGCCTGCCCGGCGGCGCGATGCTCTCGGTGCCGCGCGGTGAAGCCGAGGTGCGCGAGCTCCTCCGGACGGCTGGAGGCTCGCTCGCGCTCGCGGCGGTCAACGCACCCGAATTCGTCACGGTCTCCGGGCCCCATGACGAGATCGAAGCGTTCCGTACCCGCCTCGCCGCGGCCGGGATCGAAGGGCGGAGCCTCCATACCTCGCACGCGTTTCATTCCTCGGCGATGGATTCGATCCTCGCGCCGTTCGCGGCCGCGGTCGGCCAGGTCCGGTTGTCGCCGCCGAAGATCCCGGTAATCTCGAACGTCACCGGCGCCTGGCTCACGCCCGAGCAGGCGACCGACCCCGCGTACTGGGCTCGGCAACTGCGCGAGACGGTGCGGTTCGCCGACGGCGTCGCGCTCCTCGTGGACGAGGGAGCGTTCCTGCCGCTCGAAGTCGGTCCGGGGCGCTCCCTGTCGAGCCTGATGCGCGCCGGCCGGGCCAACCGCACGGCGATCTCCTCGCTCGCCGAGCCCGCGGGCGAGGACGGCGCGCCGCTCGCCGAGCCGCTCGCGCGTCTGTGGCTCGCGGGGGTGCGCGTCGATTGGGCCGCCTTCCATGGCGTCGCCGACGGAGCCGTGCGCTCCAAGGTGGAGCTGCCGCTCTATCCGTTCGAACGGCGGCGGTATTGGGTCGAACGGCGCATCGAAATGCGGATCGACGGAACGGCGGATCGGCCGAGTCGGGCCGAGTGGGCCGATACCGGGACACGCCGGGGTGCCGACGCCGAGGCCGCAGCCGGACCCGACGGATCGCCCGCGGGCTCCGCGGCTTCCGTTGCCTCCGAAGGCCATCCGCGCCCGGTGCTCGCGACGGCCTTCGTCGCCCCGGCCGAGGGGCTCGAGGCGAAGGTCGCCGCGCTCTGGCAGCGCGCCCTGGGCCTCACGGGCCTCGGCGCGCACGACGATTTCTTCGAGCTCGGCGGCCACTCTCTGCTCGCCACGCAGCTCGCCAACGACGCGCGCTCGGCGTTCGGCGTCGCGGCCGACCTCGGCCATCTGTTCGCCCGGCCGACGATCGCCGGCATGGCCGAAGCGCTTGCTTCGGAGATCGCGGCGTCCGACGGCGAACGAGGCCTTTCGACGAGCCTCTCGCTGGTGCCCGATCCGGCCCATCGGCACGATCCGTTCCCACTCACAGACGTGCAGCAGGCCTACTGGATCGGCCGCGAAGGGGCGTTCGAGCTGGGCGGCGTCGCCACCCACATGTACATGGAGATCGACGCCGGCGCGGTCGACCTCGAGCGGATGACCCGCGCCTGGCGCCGACTGATCGACCGCCACGACATGTTGCGCGCGGTGATCGACGAAACCGGCCACCAGCGCGTGCTTCCCACCGTGCCGCCGTTCGAGATCCGTAGCTACGACCTGTCGGGACGAGCCGCGCAAGGAGTCGCCGCGGGAGTCGCCGAGGTCCGGTCCGCGATGTCGCACCAAATGCTCCCGGCCGACCGCTGGCCGCTGTTCGACGTCCGCGCGACGGTGCGCGACGGGGGGCGGGTCCGGTTCCACATCAGCTACGACTTCCTGATCGGCGACGCCTGGAGCTGGCAGCTGATGACCCGCGATCTGGTGCGGTTCTATCTCGATCCCGACCTCGACCTGCCGCCGCTCGAGGCGACCTTCCGCGACTACGTGCTCTCGGCGCTCCGCTACGAGGAGACCCCGGCTTTCGCGCGCGACCTCGCCTACTGGCGCGAGCGGCTCGCCGACCTGCCGCCCGCTCCGGAGCTGCCGCTCGCGAGGAATCCCGCGACGATTGCGAGGCCCAGCTTCTCGCGCCTGGCCGCGCGCGTCGCCCGAGGCCCGTGGCGGCGGATCAAGGCGCGCGCGAGCCGGGCCGGTCTCACGCCGTCCGGCATTCTGCTCGGCGCCTTCGCCGAGGTGCTCGCGACCTGGAGCAAGAGCCCACGATTCACCATCAACCTGACGCTGTTCAACCGCCTGCCGCTCCATCCGCAGGTGGGCGAGATTGTCGGCGACTTCACCTCGCTCTCGCTGCTCGCGATCGACCTCTCGCAGACGGCGCCGTTCTTCGAGCGCGCCCGCGCGATCCAGACTCGGCTTTGGCAGGACCTCGATCATCGATCCGTCTCCGGCGTCCGGGTGATGCGCGAGCTCGCCCGCGCTGGCGGCAGGGCGATGATGCCGGTCGTCTTCACCAGCACGCTCAACCTCGTGCGCCCCTGGGAGGCCGAAGGGGACGAGGAGCGGCCGGAGGAGCGGCTGGGCGAGGACGCCTACGGCATCAGCCAGACGCCGCAGGTCTGGATCGACCATCAGGTCGCCGAGGAGCGCGGCGAGCTCGCCTACAACTGGGACGTGGTGGACGGGCTATTCCCGGCGGGGATGATCCAGGAGATGTTTGCCGCCTACCGCGACCTGGTTGAGCGTTTGGGCGCCGAGGAGGGCTCTCCGCGCGCGCTCGGGGACGCCGAGCTCGCCTCCGGTCCGTCGCTCGTGCTCGCGCCGGAGATGCATCTCGAGATGCAAGCGCGCGCGAACGCGACCGAAGCCCGCTTCGAGATCGGAGAAGGGCTCCTCCATCGGCTCATGGCGGCGGTGCCGGACGAGGCCCCGGCGGTCCTCGCCCCGGAGCGCACGGTCACGTACGGCGAGCTTCGGCGACGTTCTCGCGCCCTCGGAGCGCGCCTTCGGGAGCTTGGGGCGCGCCCCAACCGGTTGATCGCCGTGATCATGGAGAAGGGGTGGGAGCAGGTGGTCGCGGTGCTCGCGATCCACGAGTCGGGGGCCGCCTATCTGCCGATCGATCCCGACCTACCCGCTGAGCGCCGGCGCTACCTGCTAGAGAACGCCGAAGTCGAGATCGCGCTCTCGCAGCCCTGGATCGCCGATCGGATCGACGAGGCGGGGGAGTGGCCGGACGCTGGACCGACCGTGATTCGGATCGAGGCCGAGGAGGGAGCGGAGGCCACCGTTGAGCCGCTGGCGCCGGTTCAAACTCCGACGGATCTTGCCTACGTCATCTTCACCTCGGGTTCGACCGGCCGGCCGAAGGGGGTGATGATCGACCACCGCGGCGCGGTCAACACGGTGCTCGACGTCAACGCCCGCTTCGGCATCGGAGCGTCCGACCGCGTGCTCGCGCTCTCCGCCCTTTCGTTCGACCTTTCGGTCTGGGACGTCTTCGCAACGCTCGCCGCTGGGGGAGCGATCGTCCTCCCGGCCGCCGACCGGGCGCGCGATCCCGAGCACTGGGCCGAGCGGGTCGCCGAGACCGGGGTGACGATCTGGAACTCCGTGCCCGCGCTTCTGGAGATGATGGTCGAGCGGCTGGAGGACGAAGACCGTTCGCTGCCCGCCTCGTTGCGGCTCGCGATGCTCTCGGGCGACTGGATTCCGCTGTCGCTTCCCGAGCGCGCGCGGGAGCTCTCGCCGCGTCGCGGGCTTCACGTGATCAGCATGGGCGGCGCCACCGAAGCCTCGATCTGGTCGATCTTCTACGACGTCGGCGAGGTCGATCCCGAATGGCGGAGCATCCCGTACGGCCGGGCGATGGCGAACCAGACGTTCCACGTCTTCGATGACGAGTTCCGGCCGCGGCCGGTCTGGGTTCCGGGGCAGCTCGCGATCGGCGGCATCGGGCTCGCGCTCGGCTACTGGCGCGATCCCGACAAGACCGCCGCGAGCTTCGTCGTCCATCCGCGGACGGGCGAGCGCCTCTACCGTACCGGCGACCTCGGCCGCTGGCTTCCGAGCGGCGAGATCGAGTTCCTCGGCCGCGAAGACCTGCAGGTGAAGATCCGCGGCTTCCGCGTCGAGCTGGGGGAGATCGAGACCGCGCTCGCGCGCCATCCCACGGTGCGCGAGGCGGCGGTGATCGCGATCTCCGGCAAGGACAACGCGCCGGGCGAGAAACGCCTCGCCGCCTACGTGCTCGCCCAGGCCGGCGGCCCGCCTCCCGATCCGATCGAGCTGCGCGCCCACCTGCGCGCCGAGTTGCCGGAGTACATGGTGCCGTCGTCCTTCACGGTGCTCGGCGCGTTCCCGCTATCGAGCAACGGCAAGGTCGACCGCAAGGCGCTGCCCGCTCTCGCGGCGCCGGCGGCGGAGCGCGAGGCCCGCCCCTACGAAGCGCCGCGGACCGAGGTGGAAGCCGCCCTCGCGACCCTGTGCGGTGAGGCGTTGGGGGTCGAGAAGCTCGGCGTCCACGACGACTTCTTCGCCCTGGGAGGCGACTCGCTGATGGCGATCCGCGCGGTGTTCCGCATCCGCAAGGCGGTTGGGGTCGAGCTGCCGGTGCGCGTCTTCTTCGAGCGTCCGAACGTCGCCGAGCTGGCCGAGGCGGTCGAAGAGCTGCTGCTCGCCGAGATCGAGGCGATGTCGGAAGCGGAAGTCGAGGAGCAGCTGTGAGCGCGGGGTTGGATGAGCGTCGCTCGCGCCTGTCGCCCGAGAAGCGCGCGCTGCTCGAGCGCCGCCTGCGCGGGCTCACCGTCGAGGCCGAGGCGGTGCCCGCCCCGCCGCCGCCGGTCGAAGCCGAGGAGGCCGTCGACCTGCGGCCCATCCTGTTCGGCGGCTCCCCGGGCGTCGCTCCCGTCTCGGGCCAGCTCTGGCAGCGGCTGGTCGCCGCGGGGGAGCGGGCCGCGTCGGAGCTCGCCGAGCTGCCCGACCTGGTCGCGGACGCCGCGCGCGAGGCGTCGCTCGACGCCCAGGCCGCGGCGATCGTCGCCTGCGGCCTCGCGGGGCTCGGCCTGTTCCAGGCCGCGGGGGAGGAGCATTCCGCCGACGATCTGATCCGCGACCACGGGGTGCTGCCCAAGCACCGCAAGGTGCTCAACCGGTGGCTCGACACCCTGGCGGAGGCGGGGCTCCTCGAGCGCAGGGGAGAACGGTTCGCCTCGCCCGCGCCGATCCCCGGCCCCGAGGCCGCCGCGCTCTTGTCTCCCGAGCACCGGACCTATTACGCCGAGAACCTCGCCAAGGTGCTCGACGGGCGGACCCATCCGCTCGAGTTCTACCTGCCGGGCGGCTCCTCGCAGTCGGTCGAGACGAGCTATCGCGAGCTGCCGATCTTCCGCTACTGCAACGGCATCGCGAGCGCGGTGCTCGCGGAGCAGGCGGCGGCGCTGCCGGAGGATCGCCGGCTCCGGCTGATCGAGGTCGGCGCGGGGACGGGCGGGACGACCTCCTCGCTGCTGCCGCTCTTGCCGGCGGACCGGAGCCTCTTTCTGTTCACCGACGTCTCGAAGTTCTTCACCGACCTCGGCCGGCGGAAATACGCCGAGTTCGGCTTCGTCGCCTCGCGCGAGCTCGATCTGGAACGCGAGCCGGACGAGCAGGGTTTCCCGCCCGGCGGCTTTGACTGGTTGATCGCGGCGCACGTGCTGCACGCGACGAGGCGGGTCGAAGACACCCTGCGCCGGGTGCGCCGACTGCTCGCCCCGGGCGGCGTCCTCCTCCTGCTCGAAGAGGTGCGGTTCCAGAGGAAGTACCACTTCTCGATGGGCTTCCTGCCCGGCTTCGACAGCTTCGAGGACTCCGGGCTTCGGCCGCTCCACCCGCTCCTTCCCGCGGCCGACTGGGGGCGCGAGCTCCTCGCGTCGGGCTTCGGGGATTTCGCCACGTTCACCGCTCCGGGCGGCGCCGCCTGGACGCTCGGCGTCGACGTGATGATCGCGCGCGCCGATCTTCGGGAGAGCGATTCGTTCCGGCCATGACCTCGGACCTTGCCTCCCGCCGCGACCGCCTGTCGCCCGCGCAGCGGGCGCTGCTCGCGAAGCGCCTCCAGGCCGCCTCCAGTCGGCCTGACGAGGAGAAGCTCGCCTCGGTTCCTCGCCGGCCGGAGGCGGAAGCGCCCCGTCCCTCGTTCGCCCAGGAGCGCCTGTGGCATCACGCGCGCGAGTTTCCGGATCGGCCCGCCTACAACGTCCTGCACTCGCTCGGGCTTTCCGGCCCTCTGCTCCCCGCGGCGCTGGCCGCCGCCTTCGGCGCACTGATCGCGCGGCACGAGGCGCTGCGGACCTGCTTCCCCGCGGTCGATGGCGTACCGAGTGCCATGATCGAGCCCGAGCCGGTCGCCGACCCGCTGCCCCTCGTGGATCTCTCGGCTCTTGCCGCCGCGCGCTTCGACGAGGACCGCGGCCGAGTGTCGCGCTCCTTCGGAGCCGCGCCGTTCGACCTCCAGCGGGGCCCGGTCGCTCGCGCCGCGCTCGTCCACCGCTCGCGCTTCGAGCACGTGCTGCTGCTCGGAGCCCATCACATCTGCCTCGACGGCTGGTCGCTCGCGCTCTGTGCCCGCGACCTCGCGGCGCTCTACGGCGACCTCGCGTCGGGCCGGGCGCCGGGTCTCGCGCCACCGCCGCGCCAGATGTCGGATTTCGCCGCCTGGGAGCACGGGCGCGCCGAGGCGTCCGGACCGGAGGGCTACGGGTCCGAAATCTCCTGGTGGCGGCGCGAGCTCGCGGGCCTCCCGTTCGACGGCACCGTCATGCCACGGCGCGCGGGGCTGCCGGCGGGAAACGCGTCGTTCACGCTCGGACCGATGACCAGCGTCGAGGCGCGCGCATTCGTCCAGGGCGAGCGCGCCACGCTGTTCCAGCTCGTGCTCGCCGCGCTGCGGGCGGTCATGGGCGGTCTGGGTGCGGGTGAGGTGGCGATCGCGACGCCGTTCTCGTCGCGCGCGCGGCCGGAGCTCGCGCAGACGGTCGGCCTGTTCTTGAATCTGGTCATCCTGCGCATTCCGCTCGACCCGGGGACGACGTTGCGCGCCGCGGTGGTCCGCGCCCGCGACGCGGCGCTCGCGGCGTTCGCGCACGCCGAGGTGCCATTCGAGCGGCTCGGCCGCGCGATCGAGCCGGCCGCGGAGCCCTGGCGCACCCCCTGGGTGCGGGTGATGCTCAACGTTCCCTCCGGAGGTGCGGGACACGCCGAGCCGACGACCTCGGCCGGCGTCTCCTTCCTGCCGCTCGCGACCACCGAGCTCGGCACCGATTTCGACCTCACGCTCTACGCCCGCGATGCGCCCGGTGGGCTCAGGCTGGACCTTGGCTACGGCCCCGACCTGCTGACCGCGGACGAGGGCAACGCCGTCATCCGGGAGATCGCGCGGGTGATCGCCGAGGGAAGCCGCCAGCCGGACCGACCGCTCGACGTCGTGGATTTCCGCCGCAACGCTCAGTCAGGAAAAGGAGGCTAGCTCGTTGGACAAAGTCCTGGTCATTGGTTCCGGCCTAGTCGGGTCCGTGGTGGCGGGGTTCCTCGCGGACCTCGGCCACGAGGTGGAGGTTTGCGACCGCCATCCCGACCCACGCAGCCCACGCGCCGCGGGAGGGCGCTCGATCAATTTGACCATCTGCGACCGGGGCTTCGCCGCCCTCGAACGGATCGGGGCGGCCGGTCGAGTGCGCGCGATCGCCGTGCCGTGCCGAGGACGGATCGTCCACGGCATCGATGGCAGTACCACCCGTCAGCCCTACGACAACCACGGCAGCGCCATCTGGTCGGTGTCCCGCAACGAGCTGAACGCCGTTTTGATCGACCACGTGCTCGCTCGCGGCCGGGTCGAGGCGCGGTTCGAAGAGCGCTGCCTCGAGGTCGATCTCGACGCTCCGGGCGCCACTTTCGAGCGGGCCAACGGCGAGGTGGTGCGGCGGATCGGAAACCGCTTGCTCGGAGCCGACGGCGCGCGCTCGATGGTCCGCCTGCGGATGCAGATGGTGCCCCGCTTCGACTACCGGCAGGAGTTCCTCGACCAGGGGTATCGCGAGCTGCGGCTGCCCGCGGCGCCCGATGGAGCCTGGCGGATCGACGGCAACGCGATCCACGTCTGGCCACGGGGACGCTATATGTTGATCGGCTTTCCCAATCGCGACGGGAGCTTCACCGTCTCGCTCCACATGCCGTTCGAGGGGGAGGTTTCCTTCGAGTCGATCGACAGCCCGGAGGCCGTGATCCGGCTGTTCGAGAGCTCGTTCCCGGACGCGCTGCCGCTGCTTCCCACCCTGGTCGAGGACTTCTTCTTCCGCAGCGAGACGACGATGGTGACCGTCCGCTGCGCGCCCTGGATCTGGGAGGACAAGGTGGCCCTGATCGGCGACGCGGCCCACGCGATCGTGCCGTCCTACGGCCAAGGCGCGAACTGCGGCTTCGAAGACTGCTCCGTGCTCGCGGATTGCGTCGCTCAATCCAAGGGCGATTGGCGATGGGCGTTCGCCGAATACCAGCGGCGAAGGAAGCCCAACGCGGACGCGATCGCCGAGCTCGCGCTCGAGCATTTCCACGAGCTTCGCGATCTGCTCGGAACGACCGAATTCCTGCTGCGCAAAGAGATCGAACGTTGGCTCGAAGAGGCACATCCGGAACGTTACCGTTCGCTCTATTCGTTGATCTCGTTCACCCAAGTTCCTTACGCCGAGGCCCTGGCCGTCGACAAGCGGCAGCGCGGCCTCGTCGATCGACTAATGGGAATACCTCAGGTCCGCCAGCGCCTCGGCGGAGCCGAGGTCCGCTCGTTGGTCACCTCCCATCTCGAAGTCCTCGCTCGCGAGGAGCGGCTGTCCCTTGCCAACTGATGGTTCTCGGAGAATTGCGATGACCGAAAGAGCAGAAGTCGAAACGGTAGAGACGTTGATCGTCGGAGCCGGACCCGCCGGGCTGCAGTTGGGGTATTTCCTCGAGCGCGCGGGGCGCGACTATTTGATCCTCGAGGCGGCTTCGGGAGCCGGCGCCTTCTTCCGGCGCTTCCCGCGCCATCGGCAGCTGATCTCGAACAACAAGGTGTTCACCGGCTGCGACGATCCTGAAGTCAATCTCCGTTTCGATTGGAACTCTCTGCTCTCCGACGATCCCGAGATGCTGTTCAAGAACTACAGCCTCGACTTCTTCCCCCACGCCGACGTCATGGTGCGGTACCTCGAAGAGTTCGCGGCCCAGTTCGCTCTGCGCGTCCGCTTCGGATCCCGCGTACGAAGGATTTCTCGGCCGGACCGGTTCGAGGTCGAGGTCGAGGGGGGGAAGCGCTACTCGGTGGAGCGGTTGGTCGTCGCGACCGGGGTGTCGCGGGCGTTCGTCCCCGAGATCCCGGGCATTGAGCTGGCCGACAGCTACGTCGACGTCTCGGTCGACCGCGACGAGTTCCGCGACCAGCGCGTGTTGATCATCGGCAAGGGAAACTCCGGTTTCGAGACCGCGGACCACCTGGTCTCGCGGGCGGCGATCCTCCACATCGCGAGCCCCCGGCCGGTGCAGTTCGCGTGGCGCAGCCATCACGTCGGGCATCTTCGGGCGGTCAACAACAACGTGCTCGACACCTATCAGCTCAAGTCGCAGAACGCTGTGCTCGACTGCGTCATCGATCGCATCTCCCGGCGCGACGACGGCCGCTTCGAGGTCAAGGTCACCTACAGCCATGCCCACGAGGAGCAGGAGGCGCTCCTCTACGACCGGGTGATCGTCTGCACCGGATTCCGCTTCGATGCCTCGATCTTCGACGAATCTTGCCGGCCGGAGCTCGCGATCGCCGATCGATTCCCCGCCCAGACCAGCGCTTGGGAGTCGACGAACGTGCCGGGCCTCTACATCGCGGGCACGCTGATGCAGATGCGCGACTTCAAGAAGATCACGTCCGGTTTCATCCACGGGTTCCGCTACAACTGCCGTGCCCTCCATCGGATCCTTGAGGAGCGCTACCACGGCGCCGCGTGGCCCGGACCGGAGGTCGAACCCACGCCGGAGGGGTTGGCCGAGGCGATCCTCGCGCGGATCAACCGGACCTCCGCGCTCTGGCAGATGTTCGGCTACCTCGGCGAGATTTTCGTGCTGCCGGAGGGGGAGGGACCGATCCGACTGCTCGAGGAGATGCCGGTCGACTACCTGCGGGAGGGCTCTCTCGCCGCCTCCAGTCAATTCGTCGTGACGCTCGAGTTCGGCAGGACCGACGGCGACCCCTTCAGCGTGGAGCGCCGTCCCGATCCCGACCGGGCGCAGGAGAGCTTCTTCCTCCACCCGGTGATCCGGCACTACCGTGGCGGCACGAAGATCTCCGAGCACCACCTGCTCGAGCACCTTTTCGGCGAATGGCGCGACGAGGCGCTCCACCGCAAGCCGCTGCTGGCCTATCTCGATCGCGAGATGGCCCTCACGGAGCTCACGGAGGCAGAAACCGAGGCCGGCGCCTGGGCGGTTTCGGCGTGAGTGCGGAGCAGGCCGCATCGACCGGTCCCGCGGCTAGGCCCGACACCTCGGACCTCAAGGCGAGGCTCGCCCGCTACTGGGACGAGCGAAGCCGCGGGTTCGAGCGCGCCCAGGGCATCACACTCGAACGCCAGCGCCGCGCCTGGCTCTCCTTCCTCGAGGGCGCGCTCGGGCCGGCGCCGCAGAGGGTGCTCGACGTCGGGACCGGGACCGGCTTCCTCGCCCTGCTCGCCGCGGAGCTGGGCCACTCCGTTCGCGGGCTGGATCTGTCGCCGGGCATGATCGACCGGGCGCGCGAGCTCGCCGGTGAGCGCGGGCTCAAGGCGAAGTTCGAGGTCGCGGACGCCGAAGGGTGTCCCGAACCGGACGGTGCCTACGATCGGGTGATCAACCGCAACGTCTTGTGGACCTTGCCGGAGCCCGACAAGGCGCTCGCCGATTGGTATCGCGTGCTCGCCCCGGGTGGACTGCTCGTCGTGGTCGACGGCGACTGGTTCGACGACCCGCCGTCCTATCGCGTGAAGCGCTTCCTGGGCAGCTTGCTCCTGCTGCTCGCCACGCGGCGCAACCCGTGGGCGGCCCGGCGCCGGCTCCGCCGCGGCTACGACGGGAGCTTCGAAAAGCACCTGCCGCTCCGCGCCCCCGGAAACCGGCGCCGTTTCCCGGAGCTGATCGCCCAGGCGGGGTTCGAGGAGGTCCGGTTGCACGAGCTGGCCGAGATCGACGCGGCGGAAAAAGCGCGCCTCAAGCTCGCCGAACGGCTGGTCCAACCGAACCGCTTCTTCGCCGTGACGGCACGAAAGCCGGGATAGGACCGAGTCGCCGGCCGCGCGGCGTGGCGCCGTTTCCGCGGTAGAGTCGCGCGCCTCGGGGCGCGCCCCGCTCTACCGACATGTTCGCTGGGATCGCCGCCGGGCCGCTTGCCCTCGTCCTGCTCTCCGCCGTCTCCTGGGCGGGGTTCGATCTGCTGCGCAAGCTGCTTGCGCGGGAGATCGGCCCGCTGCCCTTGATGGCCCTGCTCTGTCTCGCCTCGATCCCGCCGTTCGCGATCTGGGCGGCCCTCGAGGGGGGCTTCTCGGCCGCTCCCGGCTATTGGGTGGTGGCGCTCGCCTCGATCGCCCTCAACGTCGCGGCGAACCTGATGTACCTGGAGGCGTTGCGCACGGGGGAGCTGTCGGTCGCCGTGCCGCTCCTCTCGCTCACCCCGGCGTTCGCCGCCCTGCTCGCGATCCCCCTGCTCGGCGAGCGGCCGACGTTCCTCGACGGCTGCGGCATCGCGCTCGTGGTCGGCGGGGCGTTCGTCCTGCAGACCGCGAGCGGCGAGGGCGGGTGGAGCTGGCGCGCGATCGTCGCGCGCCGCAGCTTCCGGATGATGGCGGGCACCGCGCTCTTCTGGTCGCTCACCATCCCGCTCGACAAGCTTGCGGTCACCCGATCGCATCCGCCGTTCCATGCTCTCGTGATGAACGCGGGCGTCGCCCTCGGCGGGCTCCTGCTGCTCGCACAGCGGAGAGAGCTGCATCGGCTGGTCGAGGTCAAGCGCAAGCCGCTCGTCTTCCTCGCCGCGCTCGGCGTTTCGGGCGTGGCGCTCGGCGCGCAGCTCGCCGCTCTGCAATGGGTCTGGGTGAGCGTCGTCGAGACGCTCAAGCGGACGGTCGGCAGCCTGTTCGCGCTCGGCGTCGGCCGCCTCGCCTTCCACGAGCCGCTCACACCCAGAAAGCTGCTGGCGGTCCTGCTGATGGCCGGCGGCGTCGCCCTGATCCTCCTTCTCTGAGCCTGCGACGGCTTCATTTCCGAGGCCTCCGCCGGATTCCTTCCCTGAGCCGCTGAGCGGCTCGGGTCCCGCTTCTCGCCCTCCCGGACACGGGAGATGTAACGCTTCGGGCGCTTCCGGAGCCTCTCTTGGGCGAGCTGACGATCCGGTCGGCGATAGACGCGCAAGTCCTTATTTCAAAGGACCTTCCGACGCTGAGAAAGATTCACTTTCGGGCTTCGGGCGCCTAGGATCGATCGGCAGGACGAGCAAGATCCGCCGGGCGGCGGGCAACACCGGGAGGTAGGCCATGGATCGAAACGAAATCCGCGAAAAGATCAAGGACATCATCGCCAACGTCGCCGGGTTGAAGCGGGAGAAGATCGGCGACGAGGATTCGCTGCGCGACGACCTGGCGCTGGATTCGCTGTCGCTGCTCGAGATCGGCGTCGACGTCGATTACTCCTTCCAGTTGAACCTTCCCGACGACCGTTACAAGTCGATCGGCACGCTGCCGGAGATGGTCTCCCTGGTCGAAACGCGCCTGGCCGAGCTCGCACCGGTTTCGGCCTGAACGGAGCTCCCTAGGCTCTCGTGATGAACTCGATCGCTGTGACCGGGTTGGGGATGGTGACCCCGATCGGCCTCGGGCACGAGACGGTCTGGCCCGGCCTCTTGGCCGGGCGATCCGGCTTCAGCCCGGTGTCGTCGTTCGACACCTCCCGTCATAACGCCCACCTCGGGGCGGAAGTGCTCGATTTCGATCCCGCGGCCTGGCTGCGCCGGACCCCGATCGATGCGGTGGGGCGAGCGTCGCAGCTCGCGATCGCCGCCGCCCGCCTCGCCCTCGCCGATGCGGACCTCGAAGCGGATCGACTCACGCCGGATCAAGCGCAGCGCTTCGGCGTCGCGATGGGCACCACCTCGGGCGAGCCGCTCGAGATCGAGCACCTGTCCGATCTCCTGCTCTCCGACCGGCTGGCGGAGCTCGGCGGCGAGCTCGCCGGCCGCTACCCCTGCCATCTGATCGCCGCCAACGTCGCCGCCGAGCTCGGCTTCCAGGGGCCTAACCAGATGCTCCCGACCGCCTGCGCCGCGGGCAACTACGCGATCGGCCATGCGTTCGACGTGCTCCGCTCCGGTCGCGCCGACCGCATGCTAGCGGGCGGGGCGGACTCGTTTTCCCGCATCACCTACACCGGCTTCGCCAAGCTGGGCGCGATCGCCCCGGACGTGGTTCGGCCGTTCGCCAAAGGGCGCCTGGGAATGATCCCCGGCGAGGGGGCGGGAGTGCTGGTGCTCGAACGCACCGAGGACGCGGTGCGGCGCGGGGCCCGGATCTACGCCGAGGTCGCCGGTTACGGCCTCTCCTGCGACGCCCACCACATGACCGCGGCGCATCCCGAAGGGGTCGGCCCCGCGCGCGCCATGGAACGCGCACTCCGGTCGAGCGGCATCGCCGCCGACGAGGTGTCCTACGTGAGCGCCCACGGCACCGGCACGCCGACCAACGACAAGCTCGAAACCCTCGCCGTCCACCGCGTCTTCGGTCGTCCCACGCGGGTGCCGGTGAGCTCCATCAAGTCGATGATCGGCCACACGATGGGGGCGGCCTCGGCGATCGAGGCGGCCGTCTGTGCCCTGGCGATCCATGAGGGGTGGGTGCCGCCGACGATGAACTACGGCGAGCCCGACCCGGAGTGCGACCTCGACTGCGTGCCGAACGAAGCGCGGCGGATGCCGGTCGAGATCGCCATGAACAACGCCTACGCCTTCGGCGGCAACAACGCGTCGGTACTCTTCCGGAGGCCGCGTGGCATCGCGTGATGTGGTGGTCACCGGCCTCGGCGTGATCTCGCCCCTAGGCGACGATCCGGCGGCGTTCGTCGCGGCGCTGCTCGAGGGGCGTAGCGCATTGAAACCGATCGAGCTGTTCGATCCGGCGGTTCTGTCGACCCGATTCGGCGGCGAGATCCGCCCGTTTTCGCCCGAGCTCTATCTGGGCGACCGCAATTTGCGCCCGCTCGACCGGACGTCGCGGCTGCTGATCTCCGCGGTTTCGCGCGCGCTCGAGGACTCCGGTTGGACCGAGGAGGGCCGCGGCGATCGTGAGCTTTCGCTCGCCGTCGGTACGACCTATTGCAGCGTGCACACGATCAGCGAGTTCGACCGCCGCGGCCTGAAGCTCGGCCCGAACTACGTCTCGCCGTTCGACTTCGCCAACAGCGTGATCAACGCGGCGGCGGGCCAGGCGGCGATCTGGCACAAGCTCACCGGGGTGAACTCGACGCTCGCGGGCGGCGAGGCCTCGGGCCTCCAGGCGATCGCCTATGCGGCTGATCTGATCCGGAGCGGCCAGACCGACGTCGTCCTCGCCGCTGGGGTGGAGGAGCTCTGCTTCGAGTCGGCGCTCGGCTATTCGCGGGCGGGAAGGCTCTGCGGCGACCCGGGACGCCCGATCCCGTTCGACGCTCGGCACGACGGCTTCGCGCCCGCCGAAGGGGCGGGCGTGCTCGTGCTCGAAGCGGCCGAGATCGCGGCCGAGCGCGGGGCCAAGGTGCTCGCCCGCGTCGTCTCGAGCGGCGCCGCCTTTTCTCCCGCCCGCCCGGGAACAGCGGAGGCCACGGATCGGGGGAATGCGCTCGCCCGCGCTATCGCGACCGCGCTGTCGGAAGGCGGCGCGGAGCGGCTCGTCTGCGTGGCCTCCGGCGCGAGCGGCGCGGTCGAGCTCGATCGCCGCGAGGCGTCCGGGATTGCGTGCGGTCTCGAAATGGCCGGTTCGCGTCCCGTCCCCGTCTCGGCAATCAAGTCGACGACCGGAGAGGCGCTCGGCGCGTCCGGTCCGTTCCAGGCCATAAGCCTGATCGCGACGCTCGGCGATGGCCGCCTGCCCGGCATCGCCGGGCTCGAGTCGGTCGACGACACCGTGGGGCTCGACCTTTCGAGCGCCGCCCGGACGATCGAGATCGAACCCGGCGCGCTCGGCCTCGCGACCGCGTTTGCGGCCGAAGGAACGGCGATCGCCGTGGCGCTGGCCGCGCCATGAGATCTATTGGAAGTCGGTAGGCATGACGTTTTCGAGGAAGCTCGTAACCGGAATACTGCGAGGAGACGCCACACCATGGTACGCACCCAAGACTGCGACGTCCTGATCCTAGGAGCCGGCCTCGCCGGCCTCTCGCTCGCCCGTCAGCTCCTGCTCGGCGGGGTCGAATCGGTTCTCCTGCTCGATCGCCGCGAGATCCCGCCGAAGAAGCAGAAGGTTGGGGAAGCGACGGTCCAGATGAGCGGCTATTACTACTCGCGGGTGCTCGAGATGGAGGAGCATCTGCTACGGAAGCACTACCTCAAGTACAACCTGCGCTTCTGGTGGAAGACCCCGGGATTCGAGGATCGCGCCGAGGGGTTCAGCCAGTCTTATCTGCGGCAGATCTCGAACATCGCGACCTACCAGCTCGACCGCAACGTCTTCGAGGAAGGGCTGCTCGAGGCGTGCTCCGCCGACGCCCGTTTCTCCTTCGCCGCGCCGATCTCGTCGCTCGAGATCGATCTCAACCAAGCGACGGAAGACGTCGACGGGCGCCACGCGTTCCGTTTCGTCGACGCCCAAGGCGAGGCGGTCTCCGGGACCGCCCGATGGGTGGTCGACGCCTCCGGCCGCTGGCGTTTCCTCGCCAAGAAGCTCGGCCTCGGAACCGAGAGCCCGATCCGCCATGGCACCTCGTTCGTTTGGGTCGAGGGTCTGCTCGACGCCGAGAAGCTCACCGACCTCTCCGCGCCCGAGATCCGCAAGCGCCCCGATCGGAGCAAGACCGGCCACATGCCGTTCTTCCTCGCGACCAACCACTTCTGCGGCGACGGGTACTGGTTCTGGACCATCCCGCTCCATGGCAAGACCAGCCTGGGCCTCGTCTACGACGTCGAAAAAGTCGACCGGCTGGAGGTCAACACCGCGGAGAAACTGATCGACTGGGTCTGCCGAACGTTCCCGGCGTTCGCCCGCGATCTGCCCTATCGCAAGCATTTCGACCACTCGGGGTTCACTTCGTTCTCGCTCGACGTCAAGCAGATGATCTCCCCCGACCGCTGGGCGCTCGCGGGCGAGGCGGGGCGGTTCTCGGATCCCCTCTACAGTCCGGGGGGCGACCTGATCTCGACCCACAACACCCTGATCGCCGACGCGATTCTGAAGACGCCGACCCAGGATCTGCTCACCACCAAGGCGCGCCTCTACGAGACGCTCGCGCGCGCGATCTATGAAGGGTACGTGCCGAGCTTCGCGGTCTCGTACAACACGCTCGGCGATCAGGAAGCGTTCTCGCTCCGTTACTCCTGGGAGCTCGCGATCTACTTCTTCTTCTACGTCTTCCCGTTCATCAACGACCTGTACACCAACCTGACCTTCTTGCCGATGTTCATGCGCCGGTTCTCGAAGCTCGGGCCGATGAACGCCTCGCTCCAGAAGTTCCTCGCCGACTTCCAGCGCTGGAAGTTCGCGGCGAACCTTCCGCCGCCTTCCGCCCCGGTATTCTTCGAGTTCTCCGAGATCGGGCCGCTCAAGGAGTCCCAGGACTACTTCTACCTGATCGGCCTCCACCCGGCAGAGGCGCGCGACCGGCTCGACTACGCGCTCTCCCGGCTCGAGGTGCAGGCGCGGCACGCGATCGCTCACGTCGCCTCGACGGTGCTCGGCACCGAGGAGGTGCTCAAGAGTCGGGCGTTTGCCGAGCATTGGGACCTGAACGACTTCCGCTTCGATCCGGAGGAGCTGGCGCGGGTGTGGGCGGAGACGAAGGACGTCCCCGGCGAGATGGATTGGGGCTTCTGCCCGATGGGCCTCCGGCGCGCGCTCGGTCCGCCGGTGCCGCCCGATCAGCGCCAGATGAAGTCGGAGCCGATGCCGGCCGCGCCGGAGCTCGCGGTCGCCTGAGAGGCGGACGCCTGAGAGAGATGGGGCGATGACCTTCGCACCGGGAATCGAGCGCGCGTTCGCCCACGCGCCGGGGGAGCTTCATGCCGCCCCCCTTGGCGTCGAAGGCGAGCTGCCGGGCTATCTCCACGGCACCTGGCTCGCGAACGGGCCGGCGAGCTTCGCCCGCGGAGGCGTCGCCTACCAGCATTGGCTCGACGGAGACGGACGGGTGATCGCGGTCCGATTCGCCGGCGGAGACGAGGCGCCTCGCGCCACCGCGCGCTACGTGGCGACCGCGAAGCGACAGGACGAGGAGGGGGAGGGGCGGGCGCTCTATCGCGCGTTCGGCACCGCATTCCCGAACGATCGATTGATCCGCGGCGTAGCGCTCGCCTCGCCCGCGAACGTCAGCGTCTTTCCCTGGCAAGGGCGGTTGATCGCGAGCGGAGAGCAAGGGCTTCCCTACGACCTCGATCCCGACACGCTCGAGACCCGCGCCGAGTACACGTTCGGCGGCCGGCTCAACCCGCTTTCGCCGCTCGCCGCGCACCCGAAGCTCGATCCCCATACCGGTGAGTTGATTCATTTCGGCGCCTCGTTCGCCGGGGCGCACCCGAGCGTTACCCTCTACCGCTTCGCCCCAGACGGGCAGCTGGCGCTCCGTCGCCGCATCCCGCTCGACCGCCCGGCGGTGCTCCACGATTTCGGTGTCTCCGAGCGCTTCTGCGTATTCCACCTCTCGCCTTACGTGATCGACGTCGCGCCGCTGCTCACCGCGGGCAAGTCGCTCTACGACTGCCTGGTCTGGCGAGAGGAGATGCAGAGCCGTCTGGTCGTCGTCTC